>NZ_CP139965.1:1214050-1821076 GCF_034424375.1 Paraburkholderia kururiensis
CGCCTGGGACCGCCTGGAACGCGTGACGCAGCAGTACTGCGGCGAACGCATCCGCATCATGGCCGGGCTCGGCATGACGGAGACGTCGCCGTCGTGCATGTTCACCACGGGTCCGCATTCGGGCGCCGGATATATCGGGCTGCCGGCGCATGGTTGCGAGGCGAAGTTCGTGCCCGTGGACGGCAAGCTGGAGGCGCGCTTTCGCGGCCCGCACGTCATGGCCGGCTACTGGCGCGCCACGCAGGCCGAGCAGCGCGACGTGTTCGACGAAGAGGGCTACTACCGCACGGGCGACGCCGTGCGCTTCGTGGACCCCGAACGTCCCGAGATCGGCATGATGTTCGACGGCCGCATTGCAGAGGACTTCAAGCTCTCGTCGGGCACGTTCGTGAGCGTGGGGCCCATGCGGGCACGCATCGTGTCGACGGGCGCGCCTTATGTGCAGGACGCCGTCATCACGGGCATGAATCGCGACGACGTGGGCGCCATGATCTTCCCGCGTCTCGACGATTGCCGGCGTCTCGCGGCCATGCCGCCCGACGCGGATGCGCGCGCCGTGCTGGCGGCGCCCGCCGTGCGCGCGTTTTTCGCGGACCTGCTCGCGCGCCTCAATCGCAGCGCGACGGGCAGCGCGACGTTGATCACGCGCATGCTGCTGCTCGACGTGTCGCCATCGCTCGATCTGGGCGAGATCACGGACAAAGGCTCGATCAACCAGCGCGCCGTGCTCACGCATCGCGCGGCGCAGATCGAGGCGATGTATGCGACGGATGCCGCCGATGCCGGCGTGATCCTCGCCAGCCACGCTGCACCCAACTGAGTTCGCGCAAAGGTCTGCACGATGAGTCTCGATTACCGCGCGCCGCTGCGCGACATGGGTTTCGTGATCGGCGAGTGGCTCGATGCGCCATCGCTGTGGCGCACGGTGCCGCAATGGAGCGATCTCGATCTTTCCACGGCGCAGCAGGTGCTCGACGAAGCCGCGCGTTTCGTTCAGGAACGCATCGCGCCGCTCAACGCGAGCGGCGACCTGGAAGGCTGCCGCTTCGAGAGCGGCGAGGTCGCCATGCCAGCCGGCTTTGCCGAGGCCTACAGCGAATACGTGGAGGCCGGCTGGCCGACGCTCGCGCTCGATACCGATTGCGGCGGCCAGGGCCTGCCTCAACTGCTCGACGTCGCGCTCCAGGAAATGCTGGCGGCCGCGAACCACGCATGGCTCATGTCGCCCGGTCTCACGCACGGCGCCACCGCGTGCCTTCAGGCGCATGGGTCCGAGCGCGTGCAGCGCGACTTCCTGCCCAAGGTGGCGAGCGGCGCATGGCTCACCACGATGTGCCTGACCGAACCGCAGGCCGGCAGCGACCTCGGCTTGCTGCGCACGCGTGCCGTGCCCGACGCTTCCGGCGACGGCTATCGCATCAGCGGTACGAAGATTTTCATCACCGGCGGCGAGCACGACATGACGGAGAACATCGTGCATCTGGTGCTCGCCCGCTTGCCCGACGCGCCGTCGGGCACGAAAGGGCTTTCGCTCTTCGTCGTGCCGAAGTGGATCGATACGCCCGCGGGACGCGAACGCAACGGCGTGCGCTGTGAAGGCATCGAAAAGAAGATGGGGCTCAAGGCGAGCCCCACCTGCACGATGGCCTTCGAAAACGCGCTGGGCTGGATGGTGGGCGAGCCGCATCGCGGGCTCGCCTCGATGTTCGTGATGATGAACGCGGCGCGCCTGCAGGTCGCGATGCAGGGCGTGGGGCATGCACAGAGCGCGTGGCAGCGGGCGTCGGCGTATGCGCTCGAACGCGTGCAGGGGCGCGCCGTGGCTTCGTCCTCCGTTGCGGAGGCGCGCGCTTCGGCGCCCATTGCCTCGCATCCCGCGATACGGCGCCTGCTGCTCGACAGTCGTGCCATCGTGGAGGGCGAACGCGTCATCGGCTACTGGGCGGGACATTGGCTCGACGTGGCCGCGCATCATCCGGATGCGTCGGCCCGGCAGGAGGCCGCCACGCTCGCTTCGCTGCTCACGCCCATTACGAAGGCGTTCTTCACGGAGAACGGTTTTGCCGCGGCGTCGAACGCGTTGCAGGTGTTCGGCGGCTACGGCTACATCCACGAATACGGCATCGAGCAGACCGTGCGGGACAGCCGCGTGTCGATGCTCTACGAAGGTACCAACGAGGTTCAGGCCATCGATCTGCTCGCGCGCAAGGTCATGGCCGATCGCGGCGAGGGCTTGCGGACGCTGCTGGCTCATCTGCGCGTAGAAGCGTCGCGTTGCCGCGAGTGCACGCACGCCGCGGACAGCCGCACGGCTTCCGCAGGCGAGCGGCTCGACGCGCTGTGCGCGGACGTGGAACGTGTGACGCGCGACGTGATACGCGTGGGCAACGACGACGCCGAGCTGCCGTACCGCGTGGCGAGCGACTATCTCGCGCTGCTGGGCTGGCTGCTGCTCGCGTTCGCGTGGGCGCGTACGTTGCGTATCGTGAGTGCTGCGACTGCGGCCGGCGACGCCGATCCGTTCTATGTCGAAAAACGGGCTACAGGTGCGTATTTCTTCGACTATCCGCTCACCGCGTTCGAGCATCGTCTCGCGCTCGTCGAAGCGGGATGCAAGGCGGCGTTGCCCGCTGCGGGGCACGTTGCCGCCTGATAGTCCTCAGGCGCGCGTGCGTAACGCGTGCATAGCGTGTGTATTGCGCTGAACGCGAGCCCACGCGTTCAGCGCATCACTTCAAAGATCCAGCACCAGCATCGGCGTGAGCGCGCGCGAACAGCACGGCAGCATCTGATCGTTCGCGGCGCGCTCCTCGTCCGTGAGATAGACGTCGCGGTGATCGGGCGTGCCGGACAACACGCGCGTGAGGCAGGTGCCGCACACGCCCTGCTCGCACGAGACGGGCACCTCGACGCCGCATCCCCGCAACGCCTCCACGATGGACGTGCCCACCGGTACGTCCACCACGCGCCCCGAGCTTGCAAGCGAGACCTGGAAGGGGCTCTCGTTGCCCGCAGAGCCCACGGCCGGCGGGTTTGTGGCCGCAGCGCCGAAATATTCCCGATGCACGTTGCCGCTCGCCCACCCCGCTTGCGCGGCCGCGGTCAGCGCGGCATCGATGAAACCCGCCGGCCCGCACACGTAGAGATGCTTGCCGCGCTCGGGACGCGCGAGCACCTGCGCGAAGTCGATACGCCTGCCGGCGGGATCGTTGTCGAAATAGCAGTGCGCACGATGCCGGAACGGCGGCGTCTCCAATTGATCGAGAAACGCGGCACGTTGCGGCTCGCGCGTGCAGTAATGCAGCTCGAACGAGCCGCCCGTTTCGTGCAGATGCGCCGCCATGCTCATGAGCGGCGTAATGCCGATGCCGCCCGCCAGCAGGATGCTGTGCGCAGCTTCAGCGGGGAGCGCAAAGTGATTGCGCGGTTCGCTGATGTCGAGCGTCGTGCCCGGCACGCAGGCATGCATCGCGACAGACCCGCCCCGCGAGGCCGCTTCGCGCAGCACGCCGATGCGGTACACGTTGCGCTCCGTTGGACTGTTGCACAGCGAATACTGGCGAACGAAGCCGCCCACATGGACGTCGATGTGCGCGCCGGCCGTGAACGGCGGCAGCGTCGTGCCCTCGGCGGGCGCGAGTTCGAAGAGGCAGATGTCCGTGGCGACGGCGAGTTTGCGGGTAAGCGTGACCTTCATAGGCGTTGTCCGGGGCAGGCAGGGGCTTGCCGCGCGAACGTATGAGCACATCTCGCGAGAAGAGGCGCATACGAACGCGCGGCGGCGAGTCGAATCGTGAGCGGGGAACTCAGCTGAACTCGTGCGAATTTCAGCGAGGTCTGACGAAGTCAGGCGGCCTGAGCGCTCGCGGCCCGCTCTTCGTTGATTAGCCGCTCAAGCACGCGTCGCGACTGCACGCCGCCCGCGTCGATGTTGAGCTTCAGCAGCGGGCGGTCCGGCCACGCCAGCAGATTGCGCTGCTGTGCTTCGAGCATCTCCAGGTCTTCCGCGAAAATCTTGCCCTGGCCCGTGCGCAAGCTGTCGGTGAGCGCGGCATCGTGCACGGCGAAGCTGCGCGCCATGCCCCAGAAGTACCAGATCGAGGTCTCCGTTTCCGGCGTGATGAAATCGACCACGATGCTCGATGCCTTGTCGCTCGCGTCCGCGTCGTAGCCGCCCTTGCCCGCGTGCGCAACGCCGACTTCGATCATCACGTGGCTGGGCGGCGTGAAGTGGCAGATCTGCCAGCGGTCGCACGGTACGTTGTCGGCCATCCCTTTGGCGCGCAATGCGGCGGCCCAGAACGGCGGCGGCAGGATGCCGTGCATGAAGCGGCTTGTGGTGACTGTGTCGCCGTTCACCTTCGTTGCGGGCGGCGCTTCCTCGATCTCGGGCTGCCCGATGCTCGTGGCGTGCACGTAGGTCTCGTGCGTGAGGTCCATGAGGTTGTCGATCATGAGCCGATAGTCGCACTTCACGTGATACAGCCCGCCGCCATAGGCCCAATCGGGATGCCCGGCCCATTCGAGGTGAGGGATGGCAGCCGGATCGGCCTTGTCCGCGTCGCCGGGCCAGACCCAGATGAAGCCGTATCGCTCGACAGCGGGGTAACGGCGCACCGCGGGAATGCCGCCTACGCGCTGGCACGGCATGCTCACGCACTTGCCTTCGGCGCCCATCGTGAGCCCGTGATAGCCGCAGACGAGCTGGCCGTTGCGCACCGTGCCGAGCGAAAGCGGCGCGCCGCGATGCGGACAGAAGTCTTCGAGCGCTGCGACACTGCCGCTCGCGTCACGAAAAAACACCATACGTTCCCCGCAAATCTGCCGGCCGAGCGGCTTGCCTTCGATTTCATCGGGCGTACAGGCTACGTACCACGTGTCTTTCAGGAACATTCGTCTCCTCCTGGCGTGTTCTTACGCCGTAAGCGTGGGCCGCTCGGGGCGAACCCACGAGTCACATCCGACAGGTGCGGTGCCTGCGTGTGCCGTCCAGGCGCCGCGATCACCGTTGCGCGATGCCGTTCCTTCAGGCACCGGCGCAAGCACGGTGCTGAGAGCGGGTGGCGTTAGCGTGCGTTGCGTCGAATCAGGTTGCCGCCCGTGAGCTTCGTCATCGCGCGCTGGTTGTCGAGCACGCGCTTCAGGTTTTCGTGAGCGATCTGCGAGTGCTCGCGCATCAGCGCTTCGGCGCGCGCGCCCTGGCGCTGCTCGATGGCCTCCAGTACCGCGCGATGCTGCGCCTGCGCCACCACGAGCGTTTCGCGCGCACGCGGATCGAGCGACTGCACGATCACGAACGCACTCGCGGATGCAAACGGCAGCGTGGCCACCTTCTCGATCTGCCGCGCAACCACTTCACTGCCCGCGGCTTTGCCGAGCAGGCGATGAAAGCGCATGTTGGCGTCTACGTAGTGCGAGAACGTAGTTTCGTTCAGCGCGCCGACCAGCAGCGTATCGATCTCGTCAACACAGTCATGCAGCTCGCGCAGCATTGCCGCGGGTACGCCGCGTTCGGCGGCGAGCCGCGCGGCGAGTCCTTCCAGCGTGCCGCGCAGTTCGATGGCGTCGCGAATCTCGGCTTCGGAAAACGCGCGCACCGCGAAGCCGCCCGTGGGAATCGGTTCGATCAGCCCTTCTTCCTGAAGGCGAATGAGCGCCGCGCGAACCGGCGTGCGCGACACGCCCAGCCGCTCCACCACCCACAGTTCGGAGATGCGCTCGCCCGGCGTGAGTTCGCCGCCCAGCACGAGTTCGCGCAGACCCAGCAGCGCGCGCACGGTCTGCGAGGGAGTGGCTGCCTTGGTGTCGAGAGCGGGGGCGTCGGTGATGGACATGTTCTGCGCGGTGAGAGGCGTGATTGGCAATGATTGTATACAGCGACGCCGATGAATCAACATGGAACCCGCGAAATTGCGGGTAAACGAGAGGAGGTGTGGCGACGTATTGTGATTCATGTATACAAAGATGCCGCCGACGCGCGTGCCGTGGCGGCGCCCGATCGCAACTGATTGCGCTCGACCGCGCGACCCGACGCCGCGATTACACCCATGCCGCTGCCGCGCACGCGTGAGGTAAGATGGCCCGCGATTTCCATCAGGCCTATCCATGAGTTCGACATCCGCCAAGCCGGCAAGCATGAAGAGCACCCACGGCACGAAAAGTACCAGGGGCACGAAGAACACCGCACGGTCCGCCGCTGAAAAGCCGAAGGCGCGCTCGCCGCAACGGCTCACTTACGTCATCGGCAATCTGGACCGGCTGTTGCGGCGCCAGATGACCGAAGCGCTCGCGCCGCTCGGCATCACGCTCGCGCAATACACAGCGCTTTCGGTGCTCGAAGCGCGGGGCGCGCTCTCCAACGCACAGCTCGCCGTGCGGTCGTTCATCACGCCGCAGTCGGCCAACGAGGTCATGAGCGCGATGGCGAGCCGCGGCTTCGTCACGCGCGAGGGCGATCCGAACCACGGGCGCGTGATTCTGCTCAGTCTCACCGACGCCGGCTCGGCCATGCTGCGCGAGTGCGAGCAGGTGTTGCGTCCGCTGGAGCGCCGCATGCTGGGCGATCTCAGCGCTGAAGACGTGGCGCAGATCCAGCGCACCATGGAAACGTTCGCGCGCAACCTGCGCGATTGATCCTTCGTCCACCGTCACTTCTCTTTTTGCCGCCTTTTTTCAGGGGTCTTTGCGGGTTAACACCGGCGCCGTTGCCCTTGAAATCTCAGGTAGCCTGTTATTAAATCATCCCGTCCCCTGCTGCATGAAGGCGTCGTCTGAAGCGTCAAGGCGGCCCTTCTGTCAGGCGGACTTTTTTTCGGTCGATTAATCAGGTTGCCTGATATTGTGGGGTGCGGCGGCAACACGCGCCGCCGCCCGCAACGACCGGCCGCTACCGGTTGTAACGAGAACGATATTCGCCCGTGTACCCAACAGCGCAGCACGCGGCCTTAGGAGACGAGATGAACACTTACGTTGCGCAGAGAAGCACGCCGGCCACCACGCTCGGCCTGTGCTTCGCCCTGGCCCTGCTCGAAGGATTGGACCTGCAGTCGGTGGGCGTGGCCGCTCCGCGCATGGCACACGAATTCGGCCTCACGGTTGCGCAGATGGGTCTCGCGTTCAGCGCCGGCACGTTCGGTCTGCTGCCCGGCGCAATGCTGGGCGGACGGTTTGCCGACCGCATTGGCCGCAAGCGCGTGCTCATTATTTCGGCGTGCCTGTTCGGGCTGCTTTCCATTGCCACTGCGCAGGTGTCGAGCTTTCCGATGCTCGTGATCGTGCGGGCGCTGACGGGCTTGGGTCTGGGCGGTGCGCTGCCGAACCTGATCGCGCTTTCGTCCGAAGCCGTGGAACCGCGGCTGCGCAGCAGCGCGGTGGCCACCATGTATTGCGGCATTCCGCTCGGGGGTGTGATTGCATCCGTGATCGGCGTGCTGCTGGCGGGCGATACGGAGTGGCGGCACATCTTCTACGTGGGCGGCGCCGGGCCGCTGCTGCTTGTGCCGTTGCTGATCGGTCTGCTGCCGGAGTCGCGCGCGTTCCTCGATGCATCGACGTCGGGCGTGGATCGCCCCGGCGTGGCCCACACGCTGTTCGGCGGCGAGCGCACGGTCCCCACGCTCGCGCTGTGGATCAGCTACTTCTGCACGCTCATCGTGCTGTACTTCCTGCTCAACTGGCTGCCCTCGCTGATGGCCGCGCGCGGCCTCGGCCGTCCGCAGATCGGCATCGTGCAGATCTTCTTCAACGTAGGCGGCGCGCTGGGCGCGCTCGGCATCGGCATGTCGCTCGACCGCATGCGGCCCACGCGTGTGGTGGGCGGAATGTATCTGGGCATCGTGCTTTCGCTGGCCGCGCTTGCCGCTGCGCCCGACCTCGCCATGCTTTCGGCCGCGGCGTTTGCGGCGGGCATGTTCATCGTGGGCGGGCAATCGGTGCTGTATGCGCTCGCCGCGATGTATTACCCGACGGTGATGCGCGGTACCGGCGTGGGCGCCGCGGTGGCGGTGGGCCGGCTCGGGTCGGTGGTCGGGCCGCTCGCGGCCGCTACGCTGCTCGCAGCGGGCAAGAGCGCCACGATGGTCATCGGCGCGAGCATTCCGGTCACGCTGGTGGCGGCCGCGGCGGCGCTGCTGCTCATTCGGCGCCCGCAGGCAAGCGATTGATACGTAGCCGCATTCGCGCTCGTCAGCAACGCTTTCGCACGTCGTTCCAGAGGCAACCAAAGAAGCAACCAGAGAAGCAACCTCGCACGCGCCACCAGAGCGCGACATCAATCAGGATTGGAGACACATCAACATGAAAAGACTCAACGGTCTGCTGGGCGCAGGGGCTTGCTGCGCGCTCGCTGCAACGTCGACGGTGCACGCGCAGTCCAGCGTCACGCTGTACGGCATCATCGATACGGGCGTCGAATTCGTGTCGCACGCGAACGCGGCCGGCGATCACGTGGTGCGCATGCCCGGCGTAACGGGCGAGATGCCGTCGCGCTGGGGACTGCGCGGCACTGAAGACCTGGGCGGCGGACTCCAGGCCCTCTTCACGCTGGAAAGCGGCTTCAACGTGCGCGGCGGCGACCTGGGCCAGGGCGGACGCCTGTTCGGCCGGCAAGCCTGGGTGGGCCTGCGCAACAGCTACGGCACGCTCGCGTTCGGTCGCCAGTACATGATGACCTACCTCGCGCTGCAAGGCGCCGACATCATCGGCCCCGACATCTACGGTCTCGGCTCGTTCGATGCCTACGTGCCGAACGGACGCGCGGACAACGCCGTCACCTACATCGGCTCGTACAAGGGCGTGACGCTCGGCGCCGGTTATTCGTTCGGCCGCGACGGCGCCGGCACGGGCAATTCGCCGGGGCAGGGCACGTGCGCAGGCCAGGTGCCGGGCCAGGCGGTGCAGTGCCGCGACTGGTCCGTGATGCTCAAGTACGACGGCGCGTGGTTTGGCGCCGCGGCGTCCTATGAGGAACAGCGCGGCGGCACGGGCGCGGCGGCGAACTTCTTCGACGGCGTGGCGCCCGTGGCCTTCACGAGCAGTGCGGACAAGGACGCCCGCGTGCACGTGAGCGCCTACGCGAACGTGGCGGGCGCACGCATCGGCGCGGGCTGGGTCGGCCGGCGCGTGAGCACCGATTCGGCCGCGGCGCCCGGCGCGCATTCCAACCTGTTCTTCCTCGGCGCCTCGTATGCCGTCACGCCGTTCCTGACCGTGGACGGCGAAGGCTATCGCATCGTCAACGCCGCACACGACACGCGCGCCACGATGGCCACGCTGCGCACCACGTATTCGTTCTCGAAGCGCACCGCGGTCTACGCGCAGACCTCGTATCTGTGGAACAGCGCGAAGGCGAAGTACGCGGTGAGCGGCGGCGGTGCCGGCACGACGCCGGGCGCGGGCATGGGGCAACTCGGCGCCATGGTGGGCGTGAAGCATTTGTTCTGACGAGGACGGCTACGCCGATTTTTATGGAGATTTCGCGTGCCGCTCTAGAGTGGCGCGCGAATCGACTGCCGCGAATTTAATCGAGCATTAAATCAGACGAAAGTCCGTTCTAGCCGGACGGCTTGCGTCTAATCATTTCAGTTTCACGCGCAAACGATTGCGCCAGATTTTTCCCTAAACGGTACAGAAAGTTTGTCGATAACACGGGATATGCGAAGCGGATATTTGCCGCCGTTCGCTGTTCAGGTATGACGTTACGACAAAGGGAAATTCGATGAACTGGAATCGCATGACCGTACGGATGAAGCTTGCCACCGCCTTCAGCGTGCTAGTAGGACTGGTCTTGCTCGTGTCTGCCTTTTCGCTCAATGCGTTGAGCGATGCGAACGACAATTTCGCGCAATACGTGCATGGCGTGAATGCACGGGCGCTGGCGGCGGCGCAGGTACGGCAGGCCGTGGACCGCCGCGCCATCGCGGCGCGCAATCTCGCGCTCGTCACGGCGCCCGCGGATATCGAGGCGGAGAAGGCCGCTGAAGCGCAGGCGCAACAGGACGTGCAGAGCCAGTTGAAAGTGCTGAATGACCTGATCGCTTCGAGCGATGCGACCGGGAAGGCCAAAAGCCTCGCCGCCGAAATCAGTCGTGTGGAGAGCCAGTACGGCCCGGTTGCGGTCGATATCGTCAATCTCGCGTTGAACGGCAAGCATGACGAAGCGGTCGTCGCGCTGAACGAGCGTTGCCGTCCGTTGCTCGCGCAACTCGTGAAGGCCACGGACGCTTTCGCCGAATACACGCAGTCGCGCGCGGAGCAGCGCATCACGGAAGCCGAGAGTCAGTACCGGCGGCAATGCACGCTGCTGATCGGCGTTTGTCTGCTGACGCTCGCGGTTGCGGTGGGCGCCGGGCTGCTCATTACGCGCAGCCTCATGCGTGCGTTGGGCGCGGAGCCCGGCCGGTTGAGCGACGTGACGCGCCGCGTCGCGGCCGGTGACCTGAGCCCCGTGAGCGGCGCAGCTTCGGCGCCGCGCGGCAGCGTGCTCGCATCGATGGGCGACATGCAGGGAAGCCTCACGAAGCTGATCGGCGAAGTGCGCATGGCCGCGGACAGCATTGCCACGGGCGCGAGCCAGATCGCCTCGGGCAATCAGGACCTCTCGTCGCGCACGGAGCAACAGGCTTCGTCGCTGCAGGAAACGGCGGCGAGCATGGAGCAGCTCACGTCCACGGTGAAGCAGAACGCCGAGAACGCGCAGCAGGCGAGCGCGTTGTCCACCAACGCGTCGGGCGTGGCGCAGAAGGGCAGCGAGGTGGTGGGGCAAGTGGTGGGAACGATGGCCGACATCAGCGCGAGTTCGTCGAAGGTGGCGGAGATTACCGGCATCATCGAAGGCATCGCGTTCCAGACCAACATTCTCGCGTTGAACGCCGCGGTGGAAGCCGCGCGTGCCGGCGAGCAGGGCCGCGGCTTCGCGGTCGTGGCGAGCGAAGTGCGCAGCCTCGCGCAGCGTTCGTCGAGCGCGGCGAAGGAAATCAAGGATCTCATCGGCGCCTCGGTGCAGAAGGTGCAGGAGGGCGCGGCGCTGGCGGGCCAGGCCGGCGAGACGATGGCCGAAGTCACGCAGGCCGTGGCGCGCGTGAACGACATCATGGGCGAGATTGCCGCGGCTTCGGGCGAACAGAGCCGCGGCATCGACCAGGTGAGTCAGGCCATTTCGCAGATGGACCAGGTCACGCAGCAGAACGCCGCGCTCGTGGAAGAGGCGGCTGCGGCTTCGCAGTCGCTGGAAAACCAGGGCGCGCAGTTGACGCGTGCGGTGTCGTTCTTCCGCGTGGGCGTTGCCGCATAAGGTCAGGTCCGCGCGCTGCGCGTTTCGTACCGCACTTGTATGATGCGTTCGCGACGCGGCGGCGCCATGCCGCCGCGTCACGCTCTCGCAGGCACCGCGCACGGCGCGCGTTCGTGCGGCCCGCGCGAGAGACCGACCCGGCGGCGCAAGCGGACATGATCAGACTCGAAGACCTTCTTATCTTTCTCACGGCTGCGGACAACGGCAGCCTTTCGGCCGCGGCGCGCCAGCTCGACCTCGCGCCCGCCGTGGCGAGCGCGGGGCTCAAGCGCCTCGAAGCGGAACTCGGCACGCGATTGCTGGCGCGCTCCACGCGCAGCCTGCGCCTTACGCCCGATGGCGAGCGCTACATCGAGTACGCGCGCAACGTCATCGAACAGGTGGAGGCGGGCCGCAACGCGGTGGCGCATGGGCGCAAGATGATCGGCGGCTCGGTCTCGCTTTCGGTGCCTTCGGACCTCGGCCGCCATGTGCTTGCCGGCTGGCTGGACGCGTTTCAGGCGCAGCACCCGGCTGTGTCGCTGCAGGTTCGCATCGGCGACCGCGTGGCCGACATGTTCCGCGCCCCCATCGACCTCGCGATCCGCTACGGCGTGCCCGAAGACTCCACGCTCGTCGCGCTGCCGCTTGCGCCCGAGAACCGGCGCGTGCTGTGCGCCTCGCCGGACTATTTCGCGCGCCACGGGCGTCCCGCCACGCCCGCGGACCTGGCGCGGCACAACTGCCTGCGTTTCACGCTGAGCGAACGCCTGCACGACCGCTGGACCTTCTTCCGGAACGGCGAGCCCACTGTCGTCACGGTGAACGGCAACCGCAGTTCGGACGACGGCGAACTCGTGCGCCGCTGGGCGCTGGCGGGCCTGGGCGTGGCCTACAAATCGCGGCTCGACGTGCTGAAAGACCTCGAATCCGGCGCGCTGGAAGCGGCGTTGCCCGCGTTCGACGGCGAGAGCGCGCCGCTTCATCTGGTGTGCGCGCATCGCACGATGCTTTCGCCCACCGTCAACGCGCTGCGCGACTTTCTGCTGGAGCGCATTGCCTCGTACGCCGGCTGACCGCCAGCGGTGCAGAAGCTGACCGCCACGCCACTTTCAACGTTTCTTTGAAACTGATATCGCCGTTGCCCACTGGGTGAAGCGCGTGCCGTGACCCATGATCGAGCCTCAAACGAGGGGTTCGCCCGGCAGGAGCAGGCATGGTCATCGCGATTGCGCGTTTTCAGTTGAGAGCAGACAGCGCCGTGTCGTTCGAAACGGCATGGCGCGAGGCGAGCGGGTTTCTCGTGCGCAAGCGCGGTTATCTCGGCCACCGCTTCGGCCCGCAATGCGAAGACCGCAGCTGCTATGTGCTCGAAATCGAGTGGGACAGCATCGACGCCCACAGCGCCTTTTTGCTGCATGCCGATTTCCGTCCGTTCCTGCACATGCTCTGGCCGCACTTCGCGGCGGACCCGGAGCTGTTCCATTTCGAACCGCTTGTACCGCGGGAGCCGCTGGCTGCCCCGCACGCATGAGCGCGGCGTGCCGCGCCTCGCCTTTCTTTTCTGACGGAGTGCAACGATGAAAGCGATGGGTTATTACCGCAGCCTGCCGATCAGCGATCCCGAATCGCTCGTCGATCTCGATTTGCCCGACCCGCAGCCGGGCGCGCACGATCTGCTGGTGGAAGTGCGCGCCGTATCGGTGAATCCCGTCGACGTGAAGGTGCGCGCGGGCAAGGCGCCGGAGGCGGGTCAACCCAAGGTGCTGGGCTGGGACGCAAGCGGCGTGGTGCGCGCGGTGGGTGCCGGCGTGACGCTCTTCAAGCCGGGCGAGCGCGTCTGGTACGCGGGTTCGCTGCTGCGGCCCGGCACGAACAGCGAACTGCATCTCGTGGACGAACGGCTGGTGGGCCGCATGCCCGAGAAGCTGAACTTCGCCGAAGCGGCCGCGCTGCCGCTCACGTCGCTCACCGCATGGGAGCTTCTGTTCGATCGCCTGGGCGCGGCCGAGGGGACGACCAACGCCGCGGCCAAAGCAGCAGGCTCGCAACCGCAGACGCTGCTCGTGATCGGCGCGGCCGGCGGCGTGGGCTCCATTCTCGTGCAGCTTGCACGCCAGCTCACGGGACTCACGGTGATCGGCACCGCGTCGCGGCCCGAAACGGTGCAGTGGGTGAAGGACCTGGGCGCGCATCACGTGATCGACCATACGAAGCCGCTTGCGGAGGAACTCAGGCGCATCGGCTTTGCGGGCGTGGATCTGATTGCGAGCCTCAACCAGACCGACCGTCATTTCGACCAGATCGTCGAGGCCATTCTTCCGCAGGGTCGCGTGGGCCTGATCGACGACCCCGAGCTGTTCGACTTCCGCAAGCTCAAGGCGAAGAGCGTGTCGCTGCACTGGGAGCTGATGTACACGCGCTCCATGTTCTCCACGCACGACCAGATTCGTCAGCACGAGATTCTGAATCGCGTGGCGTCGCTGATCGATGCAGGCGTGCTGCGCACCACGCTCAACGAAACGCTCGGCACCATCAACGCCGCGAACCTGCGCCGCGCGCATGCGCTGATCGAGACGAACCGCGCGCGCGGCAAGATCGTGCTCGAAGGGTTTTAGGCCTTCTTTTTCCGTTTTTTCCGCAGCTTTTACTTCAAGCCTCATAGCAAGGAACAACACATGAACATCGCCCATTACGCCCGGACGCGTCACTCCACGAAAGCCTTCGACGCCGCGCGCAAGATTCCCGACGAGACCATCGCACAGCTGCGCGAACTACTGCGCTTCAGCCCGTCGTCGGTGAACTCGCAGCCGTGGCACTTCGTGATGGCTTCCACAGAGGCCGGCAAGGCGCGCATCGCCAGGGCCGCGCAGGGCGGCTACTCGTACAACGAGGCGAAGATTCTCAACGCGTCGCATGTCGTCGTGCTCTGCGCGCGCACTGAAATGAGCGGCGCGCATCTGGAAGCCGTGCTCGGCCAGGAGGAGCGCGATGGCCGCTTCGTCGCGCCGGAGGCGCGTGCGGGGCAGCAGAAGACGCGTCAGTCGTACGTGGACCTGCACCGCTACCAGTTGAAAGACGCGCAGCACTGGATGGAAAAGCAGGTCTATCTCGCGCTCGGCACGCTGCTCCTGGGCGCCGCCACGCTCGAAGTGAACGCATGCCCGATGGAAGGCTTCGACGCCCAGGTGCTCGATCAGGAACTGGGCCTGCGCGACAAGGGCTTCACGAGCGTGGTGGTGGTGGGCCTGGGTTACAGCGCCGAAGCGGACTTCAATCGCAAGCTGCCGAAGTCGCGCATGGCGGCCGAAGCCGTGTTTACCGATCTGTGATGGCGGGTTGAAGCCGCGTTGAAGCCTGCGGCCAGCGAGCGCATGGCGAAAAGCCACGCGCTCGCCTCATGCGCTCACTTCACGCGGCGCACATGGCAGCCCTCACCACACCACGCGCGTATTCGGCAGCGCTGCCTTCAGCGCATCCACGTTGGTCGCCTTCGTGCCGTACAGCACGAGTTCGCGCAGGTTCGTCAAACCCTTGAGCGCATCCACGTCCTGCACCGGCGTGTTGGCAAGATAAAGCTCCTGCAGGCCGTGCAGATTCTTCAGCGCCTCCACGTTGCTGACCTCTGTGCGAAAGAGGTTGAGATCCTGCAGGGCCGTGAGCCCTTTCAGCGCGTCGATGTTCTCCACTTCGGTGTCGGACAGATTGAGCCGTTGCAGACTCGTGAGCCCCGCGAGCGCATCGATCTTCGTGACCGGCGTGCGCGCCAGCACGAGCGTGTCGAGTTGCGTGAGTCCGTGCAGGGCGTCGATGTCGTCCACCTTCGAGCCGTCCAGCACCAGCGT
The DNA here is from genome assembly GCF_034424375.1 of Paraburkholderia kururiensis. Lineage (NCBI taxonomy): Bacteria > Pseudomonadati > Pseudomonadota > Betaproteobacteria > Burkholderiales > Burkholderiaceae > Paraburkholderia > Paraburkholderia kururiensis. Next base: position 1,229,165 of record NZ_CP139965.1, read on the forward strand.
TTTCAGCGCGGGCATGCCGCTCACCGCGTCGATGTCGCGCACGGGCGTATTCGCGAGATAAAGCGCCTGGAGGTCGTGCAGCTTCCTGAGCGCACGAATGCTTTCCACCTGCGTTTCGTTGAGGTCGAGCGTCTTCAGCGCCGTGAGGCCGGCGAGCGGTTCGATGTTGCGGACGTTGCGGGCGCCGCCCAGCTTGAGCGTATCGAGTTGGGAGAGGCTCGCGAGCGCGTCGAGGTCGCGCACCTGCGTGTCGCGCAGATCGAGTTGCCGCAGGTCGGTCAGGTCTTTGAGCGCGCCGAGGTTCGCGACGCGCGTGTCCCAGAGGTTCAGCGATTGCAGGCCGGTCAGCGTCTTCAGTGCATCGATGTTCTCGACGTTCGTGCGATGGAGCACGAGCCGCTTGAGCGAATGCATGTCCTTGAGCGGGGCGAGGTTCCAGACGGCGGTGCCGGAGAGGTCGAGCGCTTCGAGGTTCCGTATCGTCGTGAGCCCGTCCACGCTGTCGAGCCCGGTATTCGCCAGGTTCAGTTCGAGCTTGCGGTCGATCTTCGCAAGCTGCGGCAGTGCGGCGGCCACCTGAGCCGCCGAGAGGCCCGGCTTCGCGCGCAACGAGAGGCATTCGGAATCGGGTGAACTGGCCGGGCCGCCGTTCTCGCTGCACCCGCCCGTGAAGAATCCCAGCTCGTTCAACGCGTGCAGGTCGGCCGTGCCGTGCCAGGGCCGCCAGAGCGCGAGCAGCACGACGACCAGCAGCGCGATGCCGCCGCCGATGGCCCAGCGCCGCGCGCGGCGCGGCGCATCGGTGCCCGCGCCTTCTTCGGTGGGTGGGGTGTTAGAGGGTGGGGTGGTCGCCACGGCAGTCTCCGCGTGTTCAGGGTTGCCCCTTTATACACGAAGCGCGATGGCCTCCGGCGAACCGCCCCGCAACACCTTAAAGCGCCATGCCGCCCGATACTTCGATGCGCTGTGCGTTCACCCAGCGCTGGTCTTCCGAGAGCAGCGACGCGATGGCAAGGCCGATGTCGTCGGGCAAACCCGGGCGGCCCAGCGCCGTCATGTCGGAGACCATCTTGTTGACCTCGGGGTTGTCGCGCACCATGCCGCCGCTGAAGTCCGTGGCGACCGCGCCCGGCGCGACCACGTTCACGGCGATGCGACGCGGGCCGAGTTCCTTGGCGAGATAACGCGTGAGCACTTCGACCGCGCCTTTCATCGACGCATACGACGCGCTGCCCGGGTAGGTGGCGCGCGTAAGCCCGGACGAGATATTCACGATGCGCCCGCCGTCGTTGATGAGCGGCAGCAGCTTCTGCGTGAGAAAGAACACACCCTTGAAATGGACCCGGTAGAGGCTATCCAGCGCTTCTTCGGTTACTTCGGCGAAGGCCGCGTGGTGCGACGTGCCCGCGTTGTTGACGAGGTAGTCGAAGCGCTGCGCGCCAAGCTGGTCGAGCGCGGCGCGCACCTGACCGACGAACGCGTCGAAGCTCGTGACGTCGCCCGTATCGAGCGGCAGCGCGATGGCCCGTTGGCCCGCCTCGGCCGCGAGCGCGACGACCTTCTCCGCTTCGGCCCGATTGGCGCGGTACGTGAAGATGGATGGCACGCCGCGGCGGGCGAGCTGAAGCACGGTGCTGCGCCCGATGCCGCGGCTGCCTCCCGTGACGATGGCGATTTTCGTGGCGCCGGGATTCGATTGTCCTGCTGACATGCTGACTCCTCGTCTGGCTGGAAAGGCGCCAGCATAGGACGCAGCGGCCGTGAACCGAATGCCAGAACTCGCCGCGTTCTTGCCTGATCCTGCTCGAAGGGCGCGCGACGCCAGCGGGCCCGTCCGCTCCGCTGTAACATGCCTCCCAATGCCTGCCGGAAGGCTCCATCCGAGGTTTCACCCATGTCCCAAACCCTCGCCGCACTTCTCAAGCGCCAGACCGACGCTCAAGGGCCGGGTAAGGCCAGCCCGTTCGCCACGGCCGTGGATGGCCTGATCCTGCTTCGTTCGGACCACGAGCGGCACCCCTCGCACCATATCGTCCAGCCGGCGCTTTGCGTCGTTGCGCAAGGCGCCAAGCGCACCACGTTCGGCGGCCGGCACTACGAATACGGCGCGGGACAGGCGCTCGTCGTGAGCGTCGAGATGCCGGCGTTGAGCCGCGTGGTGAAGGCGAGCCCCTCCGAGCCCTATCTGGGCCTGGCGATCGAATTCGATCCGGCCGTCATGCGCGACGTGCTGGCCTGCCTCGACACTCCGCGGGCGCCCGCCATGTCGCATGGCAACGTGGGCCACGGCGTGTTCGTCACCGACTTTGAGGGCCCGCTTGCCGATTGCGTGCTGCGTCTCGTGCGCCTGCTCGACACGCCGAAGGCGATTCCCGTCATCGCGCCGCTCATCATGCGCGAGATCTGCTACTGGCTGCTGGTGGGGCCGCACGGCAACGAAGTGGCCAAGGTCGTGCTCGCCAACAGCCATGCAGAGAGGGTGGTGAACGCGATCCACGTGCTGCGCGACCAGTTCTCGGAAACGCTGCGCATCGAAGAGCTGGCGGCCATAGCGCAGATGAGCCCGTCGGCGTTTCATCGGCAGTTCAAAGCGCTGACGTCCATGACGCCGCTGCAATACCAGAAGCAGCTGCGTCTGCTAGAAGCCCGTCATCTGATGGCGAACGGTGCCATCCACGCGGAAGCGGCCGCGTATCGCGTGGGCTACGAAAGCCCCTCGCAGTTCAGCCGCGAATATTCGCGCATGTTCGGCGCGCCGCCCCGGCGCGACGCCGCCACGCTCAAGACGGCCTGAGCCTGTGCATGGCGTGAGCCGCGTTTCGCCCGCTCACTTCAGAAAACCGCGGAACTGCCGCAGCGCCAGCGCGAACATGGCGAGCCCGATGCCCGCGAGCGCGAGAAACTGAGGCCACACGGCACTGAAGCCCGCGCCGCGAAAGAGTATCGACTGCGCGAGGATCACGAAGTGCGTGTTAGGTGCCGCAAGCATGATGGTCTGAATGATCTCCGGCATGCTTTCGCGCGGCGTGACGCTGCCCGAGAGCACCTGAAGCGGCACGAGAATCAGGATCACGAGCAACGCGAACTGCGGCATGGATTCGACCGCGGTGGCAAGCGCGATGCCCATGGCCGTGGTGGCGAACAGGTCGAGCGCGGCGCCCGCCATGAAGAGCCAGCGCGATCCTTCGATGGGCACGCTGAGTATCCCCTCCACGACGAACAGCATCGACAGGCTCGACACCACGAGCACCACCAGCCCCATCGCGGCGATCTTGCTCAACATGATTTCCACGGGGGTAACGGGCATGACGAGCAGATGCTCGATGGTGCCGTGCTCGCGCTCGCGAATGAGCGCGGCGCCCGTGAGAATGACGGCGAGCATGGTGATGGCATCGATGATGCTCGTCACTGACCCGAACCACAGGTGCGTGAGGTTCGGATTGAACCGCACGCGCACGTTCAGATCGACGGGCTGCGGCGCCGCGGACCGATACCGCTGCATGAACTCCGCAATCTCGCCGTGAACGATGTTCTGCACATAGCCGCTGCCACTGAACGCCTGCGTCATGCGCGTGGCGTCCACGTTGAGCTGGATGGTGGGTGAGCGGCCTGCCAGCAGGTCGCGCTGGAAGTTGGGCGGAATGTCCAGCGCGAAGGTGTCGGCGCCGATGTCCATGCGGCGGTCCATCTCCGGCGGCGTGATCATCGAGGGCGGCGTGAAGTAGGGCGGGTAGAACGCGCCGCCGATGCGCTCCGAAAGCGGCGACTGGTCTTCGTCCACGATGCCGATGGCCGCGTTGTTCAGCACGTCGGGAATCGCGGTGGCCTCCGCATAGACCGAGAGCGTGAACGAGTAGATGATCAGCACGACCAGCACGGGGTCGCGTGCGAGGCCGCGCAGTTCCTTGATGCCGAGTTGCAGGATGTTGGCGAGGCGCATGTCAGCGGGCCTGTTTTTTCAGCAGCAGCGCGCTGGCGGTGAGCACCACCACGACCGCAATCGCGATGGGCACGAGCGAGCCGCCCAGCACTTCGATGCCGAGCCCCTTGGAAAACGTGCCGCGCGCAATCGTCACGAAGTACGTGGTGGGGAACACGGTGCCCACCAGCGCGGCGGAGCCCTGCATGGCCGAAACCGGGTTGATGATGCCGCAGAAGTTCACAGCGGGCACGAGCGTCAGGATCGTCGTGCCGAACACGGCCGCCACCTGGCTGCTGATGAACGACGAGATGAAGATGCCGATGCCCGTCGACGCCATCACGTAGAGCAGCGACCCCAGCATGAACGTAAGCAGGCTGCCCTTGAACGGCACCTGGAACACGGTGAGCGTGACGAACCACAAGAGCATGGCGCTGATCATCGCGAGCGCGACGTAGGGCGCCTGCTTGCCGAGCAGAAATTCGAGCGACGTAGCGGGCGTCACGTAGAAGTTGACGATGGAGCCCAGCTCCTTTTCGCGCACCACGCTCAACGCCGCGAGCATCGCGGGAATCAGCATGAGCAGAAGCGGAATCATCGCGGGCGCCATGGCCACCAGGCTTTCCACGCCCGGGTTGTAGCGATAGCGGATTTCCAGCTGGTATTGCCCCGGCATGGCGTGCTTGCCGAGCCGCTCGCGCATCTGCGCTTCGAGCCATTCGGTTTGCAGGCCTTCCACATAGCCGCGAATGGTTTCGGCGCGCTGCGCCATGGCGCCGTCTATCCACGCGGCGATCTGCACGTGGCGGCCGCGTTCGGCGTCGCGCGCGAAGTTGGGCGGAATCTCGATGGCCAGGCTGATCTCGCCGCTGCGCATGCGGCGGTCCATGTCCGCGTAGTCCTTGAGCGGCGGCTTCTTCACGAAGTAGCGCGAGCCTTCGATGTTGAGCACGTAGTTCTGGCTCGCCACCGTCTGGTCGCGGTCCAGCACCGCAAACGAAAGATTGTCGACGTCCAGATTCACGCCGTAGGCCATCACGAACATGAGGATGACGCTGCCCAGCAGCGCGGTCGTGAGGCGAATGGGATCGCGCAGCAGTTCCAGCGTTTCGCGCCGCGCGAAGCTCGCCATGCGGCGCACGTCGAACAGGCTGTCTGGCCGGGACGCCGCAATGCGTTCGAGTCCGCGCGGCAACTGCGCTTCGGGTTCGGGCGGCGGCAGCGGCGCGGGTTGCGGCTCGTTGCCCATGGCGTCCTGCAAATAGCGGATGAACGCTTCTTCCAGCGTCGGTGCATGACGGCTCGCCACGATGTTCGCGGGCGTGTCGCTCACCAGCACCTTGCCCGCATGCATGAGCGAGATGCGGTCGCAGCGTTCCGCTTCGTTCATGAAGTGCGTGGAGATGAAGATGGTCACGTTGTCCTTGCGCGCGAGGTCGATGAGGATCTGCCACAGCGCGTCGCGCGCAACGGGGTCCACGCCCGACGTGGGCTCGTCGAGAATCAGCATCTCCGGCGAATGGATCATCGCGACGCCGAGCGAAAGGCGCTGCCGAATGCCGAGCGGCAGCGCGTCGGGCAGTTCGTCGAGCACGCTCGCCAGATCGAAACGCTGCACCACTTCTTCGATGCGCGCCGCAATGGCCTCGCGCGGCAGCCGGAAAAGGCGCGCGTGAAGGTCCAGGTTCTGTCTGACCGTGAGTTCGGTATAGAGCGAGAACGACTGCGACATGTAGCCCACGCGCCGGCGCACGTCGATGTCATTGGCATCCACGGTGCGGCCGAACAGCGTGGCGTGGCCTTCGCTCTGCGCGAGCAAGCCCGTGAGCATCTTCATCGTGGTGGTCTTGCCGCAACCGTTCGAGCCCAGAAAGCCGAAGATCTCGCCGCGCGCAATGCGAAAGCTCACGTGGTCCACGGCCACGAAGTTGCCGAAGCGCATGGTGAGGTCGTCGGCTTCGATCGCAATGTCGGCCTCTTTCGACGGATCGCGCGGCGGGATCTGAATGGCGTGATGGCCTCGGCGCTTCTCTTCGGGCAAGAGCGCGATGAAGGCGGCGTCGAGCGTCGCGGTGCCCGTGCGCTCCAGCAGCGCGGCCGGGCTGCCCGTGGCCAGCACGCGGCCGGCATCCATGGCCATGAGCCAGTCGAAGCGCGCGGCTTCTTCCATGTAGGCGGTGGCCACCATCACGCTCATGCCGGGCCGCGCGCGGCGAATCTCGTCGATGAGGTCCCAGAACTGGCGGCGCGAGAGCGGGTCCACGCCGGTGGTGGGCTCGTCGAGAATGAGCAGATCGGGGTCGTGGATCAGCGCGCAGCACAGACTCAGCTTCTGCTTCATGCCGCCCGAGAGCTTGCCCGCGGGACGGTCGGCAAACGGCGCGAGGCCGGTGCTTTGCAGAAGGTCGCGAATGCGCCGCTCGCGGTCCGCACGCCGATGGCCGAACAGCCGCCCGAAGAAGTCGGCGTTTTCGAACACCGAGAGCGTGGGGTAGAGATTCTTGCCCAGGCCCTGCGGCATGTAGGCGATGCGCGGGCAGCTGATGCGCCGGTGGTGGACGTCGGCCATATCGCCGCCCAGCACTGCCACGTGCCCCGTCTGGATGGCATGCGCGCCCGCGATGAGCGCGAGCAGACTCGACTTGCCCACGCCGTCCGGCCCGATCAGCCCCACCATGCAGCCCGCGGGAATTTGCACGTTGATCGCGTCGAGCGCGCGCACGTCGCCGTAGGTGAGCGAGACGTCGGTGAGGCTGGCGACGGAAGCCGCCTGCGCGGCGCCGACGGGCGTGGGCGAAAGAACGCTCATGAGCCGGCCTTACTGCGGCACGTTGACCGCGAGCTTCGCGGGCCACGCGGCCTTCGGGTCGATCTTGACCCACGCCACGCCGGGCACGCCGGTCTTCACGAGTTCGAGATGCTTGAGCAGCAGCGTGCGGCTGATCTGTGCCTTCACGCGGAACATCAGCTTTTCGCGCTCGCTCGTGGTTTCCACGGTCTTCGGCGTGAACTGCGCCGTGCTCGCGACGAACGTGACGGTGGCGGGTATGACCCAGTTGGGCGCGGCATCTACGATGAGGCGCACTTCCGCGCCCATCGCCACCTTGCCGGCCACGGTTTCGGGCAGGAAGAAGGTCATGTAGACGTCGGACAGATCGACCATGTTGAGCACGGTGCCGCCAGCCGCCAGCACTTCGCCGGGCTCCGCGACGCGGTACTGCACGCGTCCGTCGCGCGGTGCCGTGAGCTGGCTGTCGTCGATGTCGGCGTTCACGCGGGCCACGGTGGCTCGTGCCGCGGCCACGTCCGAGCGTGCCGCCACCAGTTGTGCGCGCGTGGCGTCCACGGCGGCCTTCGCCGCGGCCACCTGCGCTTTCGCCGCGCGCACCGTGGCGTCGGCGCTGCGCATGCGGGCGCGGTCGTCGTCGAGTTCCTGCATGGACGACGCGCCTTCGCGCGAAAGCGTTTCGGAGCGCGCCAGCTTGCGTTGCGCGGCATCGAGTTCGGCTTCGCGCTGCGTGACCACGGCCTGCGCGGCTACCACGTCGCTTTCGCGCTGCGCGATCAGTTGCTCCACGCTCGCCGCGCTGTTCACCGCGCCGCGCTGCCTGGCCTGTGCTTCGTCGAGTTGAGCGTCGAGCGTGTTCACGTCCATCTTCGCGAGCGGCTGGCCCGCTTTCACGAAGTCGCCCTCGTGCACGAAGATGCTGTCCACGCGGCCGGCCAGCTTGGTGGCCACGTCGATCTGCGTGGCTTCGATGCGGCCGTTGCCGCTCGCGAAGCCGTCGCCGGGACCGGTATCGTGCAGACGCGTCCACGCGTAATAGCCGGCCGTGGCCGCGATAAGCAGGAGCGCGGCGGCGGGCAGCAGTTTCCTCGGTTGAAGCTTCATGGCGTGGAACCCTCTTGATTGGAATCTGCGCCGGCCGGCACGCCGCCGCCCAGCGCCGCGAACAGGGCGACGCGGCTCGCCAGCAGCGCGCGGCGCGTCTGCACGAGCTGTTGCTGCGCGGCGAGCAGGTCGCGCTGCGCGTCGAGCACTTCGAGGAAGGGCGTGGCGCCCGTGTCGTAGCGCAGCTTCACGAGCCGCGCCCGCTCGCTTTGCGAGGCGAGCGTGGCGCGCGCAATGCGCGTCTGCTGATCGAGCCAGTCGCGTGCGGACAGCGCGTCGGCCACGTCGCGAAACGCGGCCTGAATGGTCTTTTCGTATTGCGCCACCGCTTCCTGTTCGCGCGCCTTCGCGAGCGCGAGATTGCTGCGGTTGCGGCCCGCGTCGAAGATGGGCACCGAGAGATTCGGCAGGAACAGCCACGCGCCGTTGGCCGAGCTGAACAGGTCGTGCAGGCCGCTGCTCGTCGTGCCGTAGGAACTCGTGAGCGTGATGCGCGGAAAGAACGCCGCGCGCGCCGCGCCGATGTTCGCGTTGGCTGCGCGCAGCTGATGTTCGGCGGCGGCGATGTCGGGCCGGTTTTCGAGCAGATCGGACGGCAGCCCGACGCCTAGGTCGGGGCGCACGCTGGCGTCGTTCAACGGCGCGGTGGCGGGCGACAACTGCGCGGGCGCGCCGAGCAGCAGGTCGAGCGCGTGGGCCTCGGCGGCGCGTGCCTGTTCGAGCTGGGCGTCGAGCGTTTCGGCCTGTTGCAGCAGAATCTCCGCCTGCGTGAGATCGAGCCGCGCCACGGCGCCGGTTTCGAAGCGGCGCCGGACAATGCGCAGCGACTCCTGGCGGGTCGTCATGGTTTCGCGCGCCAATGCGATGCGTTCGTCGTATTCGCGCAGGGCGAGGTACGCGTCGGCCACCTGGGCGATCAGGCTCACGGAGACGGCGCGGCGCGAGGCGTCGCTCGCGAGGAAGTTTTCCAGCGCCGCGTCTTTGAGATTGCGCACGCGGCCCCAGAGGTCCAGTTCCCAGCTGCTTTCCATGAGGCTCAGGCTATAGGCGCTGCCCGTTATCGTGGAGCCTCCGCCCAGCAGAGGCGTGCCCGCGAGGAAGCCGCCGGGCGCGCGAAAGCGGCCATAGGTCGCGCCGGCGTCGACAGTCGGCAACTGGTCCGCGCGCTGGATGCCGTAGCTCGCGCGCGCTTCCTCCACGCGCTGCACGGCCACGCGCAGGTCGCGGTTGTGGGCGAGCGCTTCGTCGATCAGCGCTTGCAGCTGCGGGTCCGGAAAGTAGTCGCGCCAGCTGATCTGATTCACCGGCGAGCCGCCGGATGATGCCGACGTTGCTGCCGACGTTGCTGCCGACGTATCGGCGGGCCACGCCGCAGGCACTGGTGCAGCGGGGCGTTCGTAATGCGGCGCGAGCGAGCACGCGGTGAGCGAGACGGCGAGTGCGGCGGCGAGTGCCGTGGCGAGCGTGACGGCCCGTGCGCGAGGCGCGGGCGAGGTCGCTGAGCCGGCCTCTGAAGATGCCGTAGCCTGACGCGACAGCGCTTGCGGCCAGCGGCGGGTCACGTGCGGTGTTTCGGAGGCGGCGTGCGGGAGGAGGGTCATGACCGGGTCGTTGCCGATGGACAGGTTCGATCGAGCGCAGGAGCGGACGGCGCAACTGAATTTTTGCGTGGTCTGACTTTTGACCCTTGATCTGCGTCAGTGGCGGCATGATCGACCGTCCGGGCGACGGGCAAGGCGGGCGGGGATGTGTGCCGGATGTGCGCGGAATGCGCGACAGAATGCGGAAGCGTCGTAATATATCGCTCTCTATAACGGTACGGGGAAGGCCATGTTGCGCAAGCTCGTCGTTTGCGGCGTGTTGTTGAGTTCGGTGTTGGGTCTCGGGGCGGCGAATAGTGCCCGTGCGGCCGACGAAGACACCGTCAACGTTCTCTATGCAGGGTCGCTCGTCAATCTCATGGAGCGCAGCGTCGGCCCCGCCTTCGAAAAGGAAACCGGCTTGCGCTTTCGCGGCTACGCGGCGGGTTCGAACAAGATCGCCAATGAGATTCGCGGCAAGCTGCGGCGCGGCGACGTGTTCATCAGCGCAAGCCCGAAGGTCAACGCGAGTCTGACGGGCGCGGCCAACGGCGACCACGTGAGCTGGTACGTGAACTTCGCGGAGTCGCCGCTCCTCGTCGGCTACAACCCGCAGAGCCGTTTTGCTGCCGCGTTCAAATCGAAGCGCTGGGACCAGGTGCTGCAGGAACCGGGCATCCGCATTGGCCGCACGGACCCGAAGCTCGATCCGAAGGGCGCGTTCACCGTCGAACTCATGACGAAGGCCGCGCAGCTGTATGGCCAGCCCGACCTCGTCGAAAAGACGCTCGGTGCGCCCGAGAACCCCAACCAGGTGCTGCCCGAAGAGACCCTGGTGGGCCGCTTGCAGTCGGGTCAGCTCGACGCCGGCTTCTTCTATTCGACGGAAACCTCGGACCTCAAGATTCCCGCCGTGCATCCGGCGCCTGAGTTGCAGATCAAGGCGAGCTACACGCTCACCATTCTTTCCGATGCGCCGAACCAGGCCGGCGCCACGCGCTTCGTCAACTTCCTGCTGAGCGCGCAGGGCCGCGCGCTGCTGCGCGAGCATGGCGTCGACGTGATTCGTCCGAAGGTGGTCGGCAACGTGCAGGCCGTGCCGTCTTCGTTGCAGGCCGTCATCGACGCCGCCCAATGAAGCGCACGGCAGGGCGACCGCTCTTCGCGCTCGCCATCCTGCTCGCGGTCTATCTGTGCGCGCCGTTCGTGGCGAGCGTGCCGCAGATCGGGCACGCGGACTGGGCGGGCGTGGACTGGCGGGCAACATGGTCGGCGGTGGGCGTATCGGCCGCGAGCGCGAGTGTGGCCGCGCTCGTCATTCTGGTGGGCGGCGTGCCGCTCGGTTACTGGCTCGCGCGTTCGTCGTCGCGCGGCATGGCGTTGCTCGGCTTCGTCGTGCAGTTGCCGCTCGCATTGCCGCCGCTCACGAGCGGCGTGCTGCTGCTGTTTCTGCTCGGCCCGTATAGCTGGATTGGCCGCGTGACGAACGGCGTGCTGACCGATTCGTTCGCGGGCATCGTGCTCGCCGAAACCTTCGTGGCCGCGCCGTTTCTGATCGTGGCGGCGCGCTCGGCGTTCGCGTCCATCGATCCTGTATTCGAAGACGTGGCCGCCACGCTCGGGCACCGTGCGGGCAGCCGCTTCTTCCGCGTGGCGCTGCCGGTGGCATGGCCCGCGATTCGAGCCGGCCTCGCGCTGGCCTGGCTGCGCGCGTTCGGCGAATTCGGCGCGACGGTGATGGTCGCGTATCACCCGTATTCGCTGCCCGTGTACACGTATGTCGTCTTCGGCGGCCAGGGGCTGCCCGCGATGATGCCGCTGCTGCTGCCCACGCTCGTGATCGCCGTGGCGTGCGCCATGCTCTCCGTGTACAGCCGCGGCGTGCGCGACGCGACGACCCTTGCACGGCCCGCGAACGGCGACGAGGCCGCATTCGCCCCGGCGGATGCAGTGGCGGACGCGGCGGCGCAGCGTCCGCCGCTGAACCTGCGGCTGAGTCTCACGAAGCACCTGGGCCCGTTCAGCCTCGACGTTCACTGGACGCCCACGACGCGCCGCCTTGCCATCATCGGCCCCTCGGGCTCCGGCAAGTCGCTCACGCTGCGCCTCATTGCGGGCCTCGAGCACAACGAAGCGGGCAGCGTGCAACTGGGCGAACGCGACCTGGGCGCCTTGCCGCCGGAGCGCCGGCAGGTGGGCTACATGCCGCAGGACTACGGTCTCTTTCCGCACATGACCGTGGCCCAGCAACTCGCGTTTCCCGTGGATGCCGATGCCGCGGGCGCCCGCTACTGGGTCGAGCATCTCGGTCTTGCCGCGTTGCTGGGCAGGCTGCCGCATCAACTCTCGTTCGGCCAGCGCCAGCGCGTGGCGCTCGCGCGCGCGTTGACGCGTCACAGCCACGTGCTGTTGTTCGACGAACCGTTTTCCGCGCTCGATACGCCGCGCCGTCGCCGCTTGCAGCAGTCGCTGCGCGAATTGCAGCGCGAGATATCGGCGGTGACGGTGATCGTCACGCACGACCCCGACGAGGCCGCGCTGCTCGCCGACGAAGTGCTCGTACTGGAACGTGGCCGCATGCTTCAGGCGGGCACGGTGGAGCACGTCTTCAGCCGGCCGGCCAACATGCGCGTGGCCGAACTGCTGGGCCTGCGCAACGTGGGCAGCGGCGTGATGCGCGCGCCGGGGCTCATCGAGGTGAACGGGCGGCTCGTCATCGAAACGTCGGACCGCTCCATCGCAGTGGGCGAGCGCGTGATGTGGCGCGTGGCGTCGCGCGCTATACGGCTCGAAGAAGGGCCGCGTGCGTTCGACGCGCACGTGGCGTCCGTCGAACTGCGCAACGGCGAGCGCTTCGCGCGCGTGGAGGTGGAGGGCGCGCCGTTCGATTTCGCGGCGGGTGACGCGACGCTTGTGGAGCAGGAGCGTTGCCGGGTGGTGATCGAAGCGGAGGGGGTGGGGGTGTGGAGGCAGGAAGTCGAGTAGACGCGGAGCCCTGGCCCGCGGCGTTCTATGCAGATAACAAACTTGTAATCCACAGGTCAGCTTCCGGACAGTGCGTCCCTACCAGAATGGGTACAACTCTTCACCAACCAGCGTGGAGAGCCCGAAGGCCGGTCCATGGTGGACACGGCCGCTATGCTCCCGGAGGTGAATACCATGAAGACCCTGATCCGTGCCCTGCTGCTCTCCTGCGCCCTGAGCGCGCCCGTCCTTGCTTTCGCGCAGACCGCCAATGCGCCCGTCACGCGTGCCGAAGTGCGTGCCGATCTGATCCAGGTGGAAAAGGCCGGCTATCGTCCCGGCAACAACGACGTGAACTACCCGTCCGACATTCAGGCTGCCGAAGCGAAGGTGGCCGCGCAGGACGACAACACGCTGGCCGCGCAGTCGATGGGCGGCGTGGCGACGGGCAGCGCGCAATCCGGTGTGGCCGTCGCATCCGCCACGACCCCCGGCACGCAGTCGCTCTTCCTGCATCATTGAGCCGCGACCGCGCGTCACGCCGTGTTTCGTCAGAGAAGCGCGTGGCGCGCCACCCAAGCCTCTTTTCAGACGCACCCGACGGCCCGCATGACGCCTAAAATCAGGAACAGCGCCGGTTCGAACCGATCATCCGGCACCCCGGTTCTTCTCCTGAGGACAGGCAGCCATGAATGCTCGAGACGCCCATTTTGTTCGACCCCTCGCCGCGGCGTTGTCCGCGGCTGCGCTCGTGACGCTCGGTTCGTGCAACGGCACCGCGTGCTTCGGCATGGATAGCTGCGGCGGCGGCACTGGTCCATTGCCGAGCGTCGGCGTGTCGGGCACGGCTGCAACGGGCAGGGCGCTCGCGGGCGCCGTCGTGAGTTTCGGCTGTGCGGACGGCTCCGCCTCCACCACCTCGGACAGCGGCGGCCGCTACAACGTGACGTTCAATGCCTCGCTGCCCTGCATTCTGGCCGCAAGCTCGGGCGGCACGACGCTGCATTCGGTCATGTTCGCAGGCGGCACGTTCAACACGACGCCGCAAACCGAACTCATGCTCGTCTATCTCGCCGCGCAACTTGGCACCACGGTGAGCGGACTCGTCGCCGGCTTGCCGAACAACACGCGCTTCCAGCAGGCGCTTTCGAACGGCACCAACGTGCTGGCCGCGCAATCCGCCGTGGTCACGAATCTTCAGCAGCGCTACGCCGTCACGCTTGCGCAGCCCTCGTTTCTCACGACGCCGTTCGTCGTGGGGCAGCCTGGTGTCGACAGCGACCTCGATGCGCTCGCGAAAGCCGGTGCCATCGACTCCAACGGCATGCCCGACGCCGCGGCTGTTTCCATGATGACCCAGGCGGGCAGCACGCATCCGCTATAGCCGCCGCGTTCAACCGGCGGACCGCAGACGCCGCGCAGGCGCAGACTTCAGCGCACGGCTGCTACCGCTGCGCTGCTGACGCGCGCGGCCCTCCGTCATCGTCGCTTTCATCTCGTCCAGCAATTCCTCGTGCAATTCGCGCAGCACTTTGACGAATGCAGAGGCCAGCCTGTCGCGCGGCCGGTTCGGCGGAAACAGCAGGTACGTGGGAAACAGCACCGCGGGCGAGAACGGACGAATCGCGATGTCCGGCCCCGCGAAGTCGCGGGCCACGATGGGATGCGCGAGCGTCACGCCCATTCCGCAGCGCACCAGCTCGCAGCAGATCGCGGTGTACTGCGCCTCGATGGCGAGCACGCGCTCCACGCCCGCACGCAGAAACACCTCGTCCATCTGCGTGCGCGTGCCGTCCCCCTGGCATAGCGAAATAAACGACTCGCCTTGCAGATCCGCGGGGCGAATCACGGCCTTCTTCGCGAGCCGGTGGTTGGCGGGCAGCACGCACAACGCGGGCACCTTCGAAAGCGGCTCCACCTCGCAGTTCGACGCTTCGCTGATGTAGACGGCCACGCCCAGATCGCAGAACTGCGAGGCCGTCCAGTGGTTCACGGTGCCCGACGTATTCACGTGCAGCGACACCGTGACCTCGGGATAAAGGCTCTGAAAACGCTTGATGGCATGGGGCACGAGCGTGAGCCCCGCGGACGGCATGGCCGCGATACGCAGACGCCCCGTGCCCAGGTTGCGGATCTGCGTCGCTGCATTCGTAAGACCTTGCAGCCCTACATATGCACGCTCCACTTCGCGAAAGAACGCGGTGCCCTCGCTCGTCGGAATGAGCCGCGCGCCTGTGCGCTGAAACAGCGTGAGCCCGGTCTCGCGTTCGAGCTGGGAAATCAGGCGGCTCACGTTCGGCTGCGAAGTGAAGAGCGCCTTGGCCGCTGCGGTCATGGACCCCGCCACCATCACCGCCCGAAATGCCTCGATGTGCTTGAGATTCAATGTTGCTTCTCCTTTTTCGACGCGACCGCGCGCGTGCATGGGCCTGCGTCGGGGCAAACCCTGGGGTATATCAACCGTGCATAGGTCGGTATTTTATTCGTATTGGACGATATGGATTGCGGCGCGCGAGACTTCGATGTATCGGCGCATACGCCGAACCACCGCTCCCCCATACGAATGGAGATCGTCGTCATGAAGAAAGCGTTGCGCCAGCGTTCCCTTTCCATATCGCAGGCCGTCACGGTCGGGCTTGCCGTTGCCGGCCTGTTCGCCACGACGCTTGCCGCGCAGGCCGAAACGACGTTGTACGTCGCCAACGTGGGCGGCTCCAACGAGCAGCTCTATCGCCAGAAGATCATTCCGCCGTTCGAAAAAGCGCACGACGTGAAGATCGTCTACGTCGCGGGCAATTCCAGCGACACGCTCGCGAAACTGCAGGCGCAAAAGGGCCACCAGCAGATCAACGTCGCCGTGATGGACGACGGTCCCATGTATCAGGCCATGCAACTCGGCCTGTGCGCGAAGGTGGAAGACGCGCCGGTGATGAAAGACCTCTATCCGCTCGCGCGGCTGGGCCCGACGGCGGTGGGCGTGGGTATGGTGGCAACGGGCATCGGCTACAACGAACAGGCGTTCAAGAAGCTGGGCCTGCCCGCGCCGGATTCGTGGAAGGTGCTCGAAGACCCGCATGTGAAGGGCAAGCTCGGCGTGCCGCCCATCACGAACACCTATGGTCTGCATACGCTCGTCATGCTCGCGCGCATGAACGGCGGCGGCGAAAAGAACATCGACCCCGGCTTTACCGCAATGACGAAGCAGGTCGCGCCCAACGTGCTTTCGTGGGCGCCCACGCCCGGCGAAATGGACGGCCTCATGCAGTCCGGCGACGTGATCGTCGCGCCGTACGGCAGCGGTCGCGCGGTGGCGCTGCAAAACACGGGCTTCCCGCTCAAGTTCATTTACCCGAAGGAAGGCGGCGTCGCGTTGCAGGTGGCCGCCTGCGTGCTCGCGGAAAACGCGCAGCCGCAGCTTTCGCAGCAGTTCGTGCAATACCTGCTGAGCCCTGAAGTGCAGGCATTGCAGGCGCAGGGCATTGGCCTCGGTCCCGTGAACAAGACCGTGAAGCTTGCGCCGGACGTTGCCGCGCGCGTGCCGTATGGCCCCGAACAGATCGCGAAGCTCACGACGATGGACTGGACCACGATCAACCAGCATCGTGCCGAGTGGACCGAGCGCTGGAACCGTTCGGTCGAGCGGTGAGCAGCGCGTTGCATGCAGTCGCGCGCCACGCGCGCGCCTGTGCTTTTGGCAAGGATGAACGTCGATGAGCTTCCTGACCCTGCAAGGTATTTCCAAACGCTACGGCGACTTCACGGCGATCGAGCACATCGATCTTTCGGTGGAGCGCGGCGAGTTCCTTTCGCTGCTCGGGCCCTCGGGCTGCGGCAAGACCACGACGCTGCAGATGGTGGCGGGCTTCGTCTCGCCTACCACGGGCCGCATCACGCTCGACGGTCGCGACATCACGCACGAGCGCCCCGAAAAGCGCGGCATCGGCGTGGTGTTCCAGAGCTACGCGCTGTTTCCGCACATGACGGTGGCGGGCAACGTCGGCTTCGGCCTGGAAATGCGCAAGATGAAGCGTGCGCAGCGCGCAGAACGCATTGCGGAGGCGCTCGAACTCGTGCGGCTGCGCGGGCTCGATGCGCGCTATCCGAAGGAACTGTCGGGCGGCCAGCGGCAGCGTGTGGCGATTGCGCGCGCCATCGCCATGCAGCCGGAACTGCTGCTGCTCGACGAACCCATGTCGAACCTCGACGCGAAACTGCGCGAGGAGATGCACATCGAACTGCGCGCCATTCAGAAACGCCTCGGCATCACCACGATCCTCGTCACGCACGATCAGGTGGAAGCCATGACGATGAGCGATCGCATCGCCGTCATGCACGGCGGCAAGATCGCGCAGTTGAGCACGCCGTTCGATGCCTACGAGCGGCCCGCCACGCCGTTCGCCTCCACGTTCCTCGGCCGCACCAACACGCTGCAAGGCGAAGTGCTGCGTCGCAATCCGCGCTGCGCCGAAGTGGAAGTGGCGGGCACGACGCTGCACGTACCGCACGAAGGCCGTCACGTGGACGGCGCCGTGAATGTCTATATCCGGCCCGAGAAGGTGCGGCTCGTGAACGGCGATGCGCGTGCCGGCGATGGACGGTTGCTGGGCCGCATCGTCACGCGGGTGTTCGTCGGCAATCAGTGGCTGCTCGTGGTGGAGACGGCGCTGGGCCGCATGCACGTCGCGCAGCCGAACTACGGCGCGCCGCCGCCGGACGAAGGCCACGAAGTCGCACTCGCCTGGACCGACGATGACCTGCGCGTGCTGGGCCGGGAGGACACGCATGGCCACGCTTGACGACCCGCGGGGCGGCGCCGCGCCCTGGCTGCTCTCCGCGCCCGCGCTGCTGCTTTTCGTGGGGCTCCTGTTCGTGCCGCTGCTGCTCACGTTCATGCTGTCGTTCCACGTCTTCAGCGACGTGGCCGGCGTGCAGCCCGGCTATACGTGGAGCAATTACCTCGAAGTCGTGACGGACCCGTACTACGGCACGATCTTCCTGCGCACGGCCGGCCTCGCGTTTGCCGTGACGCTGCTTTCCATCGTGCTCGGCGTGCCGGAGACCATCGTGCTCGCGCGCATGCGCCGGCCGTGGCAGTCCATCTGTCTGCTGATCGTGCTGGGGCCGCTGCTGATCTCGGTCGTGGTGCGCACGCTCGGCTGGCAGATCCTGCTCGGCAACAACGGCGTGATCAACAGCGTGCTGCGCGCACTGGACATCACCGACGAGCCCATCCGCTTCGTCTTCACGATGACCGGCGTGATCGTGGCGCTGACGCACGTGCTGGTGCCGTTCATGGTGATGTCGGTGTGGGCCACGCTGCAAAAGCTCGATCCGCAGGTGGAGTGGGCCGGCCGTTCGCTGGGCGCGTCGCCGCTGCGCGTGTTCCGGCGCGTGGTGCTGCCGCAGATTCTGCCGGGCGTGCTCTCGGGTTCCATCATCGTGTTCGCGCTGTCGGCTTCGGCGTTCGCCACGCCGGCGCTGATCGGCGGACGTCGTTTGAAGGTCGTGGCCACGGCTGCGTACGACGAATTTCTCGGCACGCTGAACTGGCCGCTCGGCGCGAGCATCGCGGTGCTGCTGCTGGTGGCCAACGTGGCGATCGTGATGGGCTGCAGCCGCCTTGCCGAGCGCCGTTTCAAGCACATCTTCGACTAGCGCCACGGTGACGCCATGAAACAGAACGGATTCCTGGGCCTTGCCTACAACGCGTTGTTTCTCACCTTCATCCTCGCGCCGCTCGTCGTCGTGATGCTCGTCGCGTTCACGGACAAGGGCTATATCT
Organism: Paraburkholderia kururiensis; assembly: GCF_034424375.1. NCBI lineage: Bacteria > Pseudomonadati > Pseudomonadota > Betaproteobacteria > Burkholderiales > Burkholderiaceae > Paraburkholderia > Paraburkholderia kururiensis. The sequence goes on from NZ_CP139965.1 coordinate 1,247,302, forward strand.
CGATGCCCTTCGACGGCGCCTCGCTGCGCTGGTTTCGCGCGATTCTCGAAAACGGCGATATCGTTTCGGCGTTCTGGCTTTCGGTGCGGCTCGCGTTCGCGGCGGCCACCATCGGCGTGGTGCTGGCGGTGCCTGCGGCGCTCGCGATTGCGCGCTACCGCTTTCCGGGCCGGGGCGCGCTGATGGGCTTCTTCCTCTCGCCCATGATGATTCCTACCGTCGTGCTCGGCATCGCGTTCCTGCGTTTTCTGTCGCTGCTGAAACTGGGCGGCTCGTTCTGGGCGCTCGTCGCCACGCACGTGGTGATCGTGCTGCCGTATGCGTTGCGGCTGGCGCTTTCGTCGGCGGTAGGTCTTGATCGCGACGCGGAGCGTGCCGCGCTTTCGTGTGGCGCCAGCCGCTTCACGGCATTTCGCCGCGTGGTGCTGCCGATGATTCGCACCGGCGTGGCGGGCGGCTGGCTGCTCTCGTTCATCCAGAGCTTCGACGAACTCACGATGACCATTTTCGTCGCGACGCCGGGCACTACGACGCTGCCGGTCGCCATGTACAACCAGATCGCGCAGACCATCGATCCGCTCGTCACGTCGGTGTCGGCGGTGCTGATCGTCGGCACCATCGTGCTGATGGTGGTGCTCGACCGGCTGGTGGGACTCGATCGCATCCTGATTGGAGAAGTTCGATGACGTTGATCGCGAACGCAGATGCCGGCGCCGACGTGCTCGTGGTGGGCGGCGGCCTCGTCGGCTCGGCGGTGGCGTATGGCCTTGCCCGCGAAGGCGCGCGCGTGACCGTGCTCGATGAAGACGACGGCGGCTTTCGCGCCTCGCGCGGCAACTTCGGGCTCGTGTGGATTCAGGGCAAGGGCTATGGGCTTTCGCCGTATGCGCGCTGGTCGCGTAGCTCGGCGGTGCGCTGGCCGTCGCTTGCGGCGGCGTTGCTCGAAGAGAGCGGCGTGGACGTCGCGCTGCGCCAGCCCGGCGGCTTCCACTTCTGCTTTTCCGACGACGAACTCGCCGAGCGCGAGCACCGCCTCGCCACCTTGCGCGATGAGCTGGGCGAGTACCCGTTCGAGATGCTCGATCACCGCGAAGTACGCGAGCGCCTGCCCGACATCGGCCCCGCCGTGCTGGGCGCGAGCTACACGCCAATGGACGGCCACGTGAATCCGCTCAAGCTGCTGCGCGCGCTGCATGCGAGCATGCAGCGGCGCGGCGTGCGGCTCGTGTCGGGCGAGCACGTTGCGCGCATCGACGCGGCGGCGGGTGCGCAGGGCGGCTTCGTCGTGCACGGCCGGCATGGCACGTATCGCGCGGCGCGCCTCGTGCTGGCCGCAGGGCTCGGCAATCGCGCGCTCGCGCCGCTGGTCGGACTCCATGCGCCCGTGGCGCCGAATCGCGGCCAGGTGCTCGTCAGCGAGCGCGTTGCGCCGTTCCTTCACTACCCCACGCTCAACGTGCGGCAGACCGACGAAGGCACCGTGCAATTCGGCGATTCGATGGAAGAGGTCGGCTTCAACGACTTCACCACCACGCGCGTGCTGAGCGACATCGCGCAACGCGGCGTGCGTGCGTTTCCGATGCTGCGCCACGTGCGCCTCGTGCGGATGTGGGCTGCGCTGCGCGTCTACAGTCCCGATGGCTTTCCGATCTACGACCAGTCCGAAGCGCATCCAGGCGCGTTCGTCGTGACCTGTCACAGCGGTGTGACGCTCGCGGCGGCCCACGCGCTGCACATTGCGCCGTGGATTGCCGGAGCGCAGCCCATGCCCGACGAACTGCCGGTTTTTTCCGCGCGCCGCTTCGAAGGCGCGGCCGAACCGATCCTCGCTCACTGACACCGACATGACTTCTCAAACTGCTTATCCGCTCTTCAAGCCGTTGCCGGCCGACGATGCATCGCGCGATGCATCAGCTACCGCCGCGCTCGCGCGCATCTGGTTCAACGATCAGCCGCTTGCCGTGCCCACGGGGCGGTCCGTGGCCGCCGCGCTGCTGGCCGCGGGCGTGTCGCGGTTTCGCGCGACGCCCGTCTCGGGCTCGCCGCGCGCGCCGTACTGCATGATGGGCGCGTGCTTCGAATGCCTCGTCGAAATAGACGGCGTGCCGAGCCGCCAAAGCTGCATGGTGGAAGTGAAGGACGGCATGCGCATCCGTTCCCAGGAAGGCGCGCGCGATTTGCCGCCGCTGAATGCCGACTTGCCGGAGACTGTTCATGGCCGCTGATTTCGCTTCGGAGAACGTCGACGTCGTGGTGGTAGGCGCCGGTCCCGCAGGCATGAGCGCGGCCGCGCGCGCGGCGCGTGCCGGGCTTTCGGTGGTGCTGCTCGACGAGCAGGACGCGGTGGGCGGCCAGATCTATCGCGCCATCGGTCGCGCCGACGCGCAGCGCAAAGAGATTCTGGGCCCCGACTACGCGATCGGCGCTTCGATTGCCGATGCGTTTGCGCAATCGGGCGCGCGGCACGTGGCGAATGCGTCGGTGTGGCAGGTCACGCGCGAGCACGCGGTCCACTACCTGAAGGACGGCAAGGTGGGCAGCTTCGCGGCGCAACGCGTGATTCTCGCGAGCGGCGCGCTGGAGCGGCCGTTTCCTATTCCGGGCTGGACGTTGCCCGGCGTCATGACGGCAGGCGCCGCGCAGATCCTCTTGAAGAGCGCGGGCGAGGTGCCGTCTTCGGCGCCTGTGCTCGCGGGCTGCGGGCCGCTGCTGTATCTGCTCGGCTGGCAGTACGTGCGTGCAGGCGTGCCGATTCGCGCGCTCGTCGATACGACGCGGCACGAGGACCGCTGGCGCGCGAAGCGTCATCTGCTCTCGGCGCTGCGCGCGTGGCCGTTCCTGAGCAAGGGCCTGCATCTCATCCGCACGCTGCGCGAGGCACGCGTGCCTATCTACGAAGCCGCGGACAACCTCAGCGTGGATGGCAAAGCGGATAGCAACGGCGTGCAGCGTGCCGCCGCGCTTTCGTTCACAAGCCAGGGCCGCACGCATCGTGTCGAGGCCGACGTGATCCTGCTGCATCAGGGCGTGGTGCCCAATACGCAGTTCACGCAGGCATTGCGCGCGACGCATCGCTGGAACGACGCGCAACTCTGCTTCACGCCGCAGGTGGACGCGTGGGGCGAACTCGACGTGCCGGGCATTTTCGTGGCGGGCGATGGCGCCGGCATTGGCGGCGCCCAGGCCGCGGCGGAGCAGGGCACGCTGGCGGCGCTGGCCGCCGCGGCGCAACTGGGTGCCATCGATGCCGCCACGCGCGATCGCGAGGCCGCCGTGCATCGCGCGGCGCTGGAACGGGTGATGCGCATTCGTCCGTTCCTCGACAGCCTCTACCGTCCGCGCGACGCGAACCGCATTCCCGCGGACAGCACCGTGGTCTGCCGCTGCGAAGAAGTGACGGCCGGCGAATTGCGCGGCTTCGTGGCGCTGGGCTGCGTGGGACCGAATCAGGCGAAGTCGTTTGGGCGCTGCGGCATGGGCCCGTGCCAGGGGCGCATGTGCGGGCTCACCGTGACCGAGGTGATCGCGGATGCACGCAAGGTGTCGCCCGAGGAAGTGGGCTACTACCGCATTCGTCCGCCCATCAAGCCGCTCACGTTGGGAGAGCTTGCCGGTGAATGACGCCATCGCTGTGGCTGCGAACGGTGTGGAGGAAGCCGACGTCCTCGTGATCGGCGGCGGTCTGCACGGCACGAGCAGCGCGTTTCATCTCGCGCGACGCGGCGCGAGCGTGATCGTGCTGGAAGCCGACTACGTGGCACGCCATTCGTCGGGCGTGAATGCAGGCGGCGTGCGCACGTTGGGGCGTCCGTTGCCTGAGATTCCGCTTGCGCTCATGTCGCGCGAAATCTGGCACACGCTGCGCGAAACGGTGGGCGACGACGGCGGCTTCGTACCGTCAGGGCAACTGAAGATCGCCGAGACCGAAGCCGAACTCGACGAATGCCGAGAACGCGTGGCCTTGCTCGAAGCGCACGGCTTCACGCACGAGAAGATCGTGGATCGCGAGACCGTGCTCGCACTGGAACCCGCGCTCGCGAAGCACGTGACAGGCGGCATCTGGGTGGAGCGCGACGGTTACGCGTTGCCGTTTCGCACCACCACCGCGTTTCGCCTCGCGGCGCAGCGCAACGGCGTGCGCTTTCACGAAGGCACGGCGGTGACGCGCATCGAGCCGCGCGGCTCGCGCTGGATTGCGCATACGTCGCGCGGTGTCTTCGCGGCGCAGAAGCTGCTGGTGGCGGCGGGCGCGTGGTCGGGCGAGCTGGCGCGTCAGACGGGCGAGCCGGTGCCGGTGCATCCCGAGGGGCTCATGCTGATGGTCACGCATCGCGTGGCGCCGTTCTGTCGCGCGACGCTGGGTGCCACGGGCCGGCCACTGTCGTTCAAGCAGTTCGACAACGGCACGGTCGTGATTGGCGGCAAGCTGATCGGTATCGCAGATTTGCCGGGGCGGCACGGCGAAGTGGATTTTCTGCGGCTCGTGAAGAGCGCGCAGACCGTGGTGGATCTGTTTCCGCACTTGCGGCATCTGGGCATCAACCGCGCGTGGGCCGGCGTGGAAGCGTTCACGGAAGATTCGTTGCCGGTCATCTCGGCAAGCCGTACCGCGTCGAACCTCTACTACTCGTTCGGCTATTGCGGCAGCGGTTTCCAGCTAGGCCCGGGTTGCGGACGTCTGGTGTCCGAACTGATGCTGGACGGCAAGGCGTCGTTGCCGCTGGACGCGTTCAGGATCGATCGCTTCGAGGCTGGTGCGTCGGCGCTTTCGGGCGATTCGACCGCGCACGTCGCGGCGCACTGAGCGATAGAACGCCCCTCTTTTTAGGCCCTTTTCCGTGCGTGCCGCGCCGCGTCGTTCCGCGACGCGGCATGCCGTTCTCCGCTGCGCCGTCGCGTATTCCCGGCGCGGCATCGTTCAACCTCGTCTCGCCGTCACGGCGAAGGAGCGCACAAGCGTATGTCCGACATCGTTCGTATCGAAACCAATCAGCGTATGAGCCGCGTGGTGAAGGCCGCGGGGCTCGTGTTCATCGGCGGCCAGACGTCGGCCGATCCCGCGCCCGACGTGAAAGTGCAGACCGCGAAGGTGCTGGAGAAGATCGACGGCTTTCTCGCGAAAGCCGGCATCGACAAGACGCGGCTCGTTTCCGCGCAGGTGTGGCTCGCCAACATCGAGCGCGACTTCGCGGGCATGAACGAAGTGTGGGACGCGTGGGTGCCTGAAGGCTGCGCCCCGACGCGCGCGACCGTGGAGGCGAAACTCGCGGCCTCGCATCTGCTCGTGGAGATCGCGGTGGTGGCACTCGCGTAACCGCATGCGGGCACTCCGCATGCTGCGCTGCGAGGGCCGCACAGCATGGAAATGGCCTGCAAGATGCGGCCTGCTGCCGTACCATGCCGCAATGGCCATGACCCGGGGTGTTCGCACATGATCGGCAACATCGAACTGTTATCGCGCCTGCTGCTTGCGGCTCTGCTCGGCAGTGTCATCGGCTTCGAGCGCGAACGACTCAACTGGGCCGCGGGCCTGCGCACGCACATGCTGGTATGCGTGGGCTCCGCGTTGATCATGCTGGTGTCCGCGTTCGGCTTTGCCGACGTGCGCGGCCAGAAGGACGTGGTGCTCGACCCTTCGCGGATCGCCGCGCAAGTGGTCTCGGGCATCGGCTTTCTGGGTGCCGGGTCCATTCTGTTGCGCGGCGAGATCGTGCGCGGGCTCACGACGGCAGCGAGTTTATGGTCCGTCGCGGGTATCGGGCTGGCCGTGGGCGGTGGTATGTACACCGCGTCGGTGGGCGCCACGGTCATCATTCTGGCCATTCTGGCGGGCGTGAAGCCGCTCGAACGGCGCTTCATTTCCGTGCGGCAGCGGCGCAGCATCGAGCTGGTGGTGGAACGCGGCAGCGTTTCGCTCGATACGGTTCACAGCGTGCTCGACACGGGCAGCGTGCGCGTCAAGCAGTTCATCGTTCAACAGTCGGACGACGATCCCGATCTCGACGATGTCTCCATCGCCTTTTCGCGCGTCACCGAAAGCGAATTTCAGACGGTGTGTGCGCGGCTCGAAGCGATTGCCGGCGTGAAGTCGTGCCGGCCCGGGTGAGCGGCATCGTGTTCGACGGTGCGCGCTCAGCGGTTCGTGCTCCAGACGACGTCGCTATCCACGGCATAGAGGCGGCAGCCCGTATGCCCGGCCGCACACTGCACGAGCGCCGATGAGAGGGCGTCGAGTCCCGATGCCGCGCCCCACGCGCCATCGGGCGCAATCGCGAACGCGCGTGGCCGGCGCGCCTTGAGAAAGTCCGCGTAGGCGGCGCGTCCTATGGCGGAGAGATACGGCACGGCGTTCGCGTCGGCAAGCGCCGCGAAGTTCGTGCGCGGCGGCGCGGACGCGTCGCGCGGCCACACCACCGCGTTGTCCACGGCGTAAAGCCGGCAATACTGCGTGACGGCCCAGCATCGTTTCATTGCGGCCTCGCTGGCATCGAAACCGCCCGAGGCCCACGCGCCGCTAGTCACGCCAATGGCGATCGCGCGCGGCAGCGGTGCCGCGAGAAAGCCGCGATAGAGCGTCTCCTTCTGCGCATCGTCCAGATAGGGCACGGCACTGAGGTCGCCGATCTCGGCATACGACGTGGCGCGCGGCCCGCGGCCCGGCAGATACTCGGGGTTCACTTCGCGGCCCGGCATGCCGATGCTCGCGAGAAACGCGTCGGCCTTCTGCACCCAGAGCGGCAAGCCCGCGCCGGAGGCCGTCATGGCATGCGCGTCTTTCTGGAAGGGGCCGTAGTCCACCAGCTGCGCGCGTCCGCCGTTCGCCGTGTATTGCCGGAACATGGCCTGCCATGTGGACGTGGCGAAGGTCTGGTCGTTGTCGCCGTAGAACCACATGGAAGGCAGCTTCGTGCGCGCGCCCAGTTGCGCTGCGGCGGCCACGAGACTCGCATCCGGCGAACGGCAGTCGGACTCCTTCACGCCGCCCGCGAAATTGAGCAGACCCTTCACGTCGGGCGGATTCAGCGAGCCGAACGCGAGCGTGTTCCAGCCGCCCATGCTCTTGCCCGCCACGACGATGCGCGAGGCGTCGATGCCGGGCAGGTCTTTCACGTCGTCGAGCACCTTGCGGATGTCGCGCGCGGCGTCCATGCCGATGGCCGTCACGTCGCAGCCGTGCGGCAGCAACTCGCCTTCGGAGCCGGCATAGCCGCGCATCATCGGCATGGCGACGGCGTAGCCGCGCGAGAGGAAGTAGTACGGGATGAATTCATCTGCGACGCGCGGCGCGTTGGCTGGGTCGTGCGAGGCGCCGTGATTGACGAGAGCGAGCGGGAACGGCCCGCCGCGCCCCGGCATGTAGAGCGTGACCTGCAGCCGCACCGGCGGCGACGATTGCACCGGCACCATGACGACGCGTTCGTTGAGCGGCGCGCCGGGTTGGGTGGACGACACCTGCTCGGGCAGGGCCGCGCTGCCGCGCGCGGGCAGCAGCGCACCGCAGAGCGCGAACAGCAGCGAAACAAAGGCTGAGATGGAAAGCGTCATGCGGCGTGGCGGTGCTCTGCCTCGCCGCGTGCCGTGCGAGGCCGTATCCGTACGAATGCTGATGCACGGTTAACGGCTGCCGCGGGGAAAACCTGAGCGCGGGCGTAACGCCCGGCGAATGGATCAGCCTTCCACCGGCGAGGCGAGATTGGTCCAGTCGTACAGAAAGATCTGCTCGAAATAGGCCGCGGCCTTGGCGTGATGGATGATGAGCCCCGCGTCGCGGTTTCGCAGCGTGCCGTCTGCGGACCAGTTCTGGCTGCTCACCATCACGGTGCTGCCGTCCACCACGATGCCCTTGTTGTGCACGTTGGGCTGACGTCGCAGCACGGACGCAGGCACGCCGGCGGCTGCGAGCTTCTCGACCCAGGCGTCGGTCTGGTACTGGCTCGTGATGAGCCTCACGTCCAGCCCTTTTTCCACGAGCGTTTTGACCGCGGCGATCAGCGCGTCGTGCGCTTCGTCCCCGGCGCGGCCGCTCGGGTGGATGTACTGCGTCTGCATGTAGAACGTGCGCTGCGCCGAGTCGATGAGCGTCTTGACGTGCTCGTGGTAGTTGTCCGGCGTGAGCAGCGGCTGGATGCGCACGGTGTCGGCGAGCGTGAGCGGCGCGAAGAACTGGCGCGGCGCCTTGCCTGCCGCGAACATCTCCAGCATGTCGGGCGGCACGCCTTCGTCGAGCATGGCCGCGCGTGCCATCGCGCCGGCGCCCGCGCCCTCCGCTTGCTTGATGGCCTGGCTCGCCACGTCGTAGTCGTGCTGCAAGAACGCGCGGAACGTGGCGGCCAGTTTGTCGCTGGTCGCGATGACGTGCCAGTCGCGGTCGCTATCCGCGGCGATCTTCTGTGCCGATGCCGGGTCCGAAAGATCGATCTGCGGCTGGTTGCTGTTGTTCCAGTTGCCCGACGAGAGCCAGAACGTATCGTCTTCGCGCACCGCGACCTTGATGTGATACGCGTTCGGATAGATCCACACCGGCGCCTTCGGGTCCGAATTCGTCAGCGCCCAGGTGCCGTTGAAATGCGTGCCGAGCGACGCGTGCAGGTCGGCTTGCGTTTCCTCGTCGGTCTGGTCCGCCGTGTGGTTTTTCGCGGGATGGTCGAGCGTGAGCGTCATCGTCTTGCCGCCCGCGAGCGCGGCTTCCACGGCCGTGAGCACGTGCGCCGACGTGAAGTCGTACATGCCCACCACGAGATTCTCGCGAACGCCCGCGAGGAAATTCGAGAGCTGCGCCCAGCCGGCGTCGGGGCTTGCGTGCAGGACGAGCGTGACGGGCGCCGTCACTTCATCGAGGCTTGCATCCGGCGCGGGGGTGTACGGCTCCTGCGGTTTGCGGGCGCGCGTAACGGCGAAGGCGGTGAGCGGGGCGGGGTGCTGCGGCGCGGCGTTGCCTTTGCCGTCGAAGAACAGCTCGCCGTCGAAATCGGGTTGCCGAAGCTCCTGGCGCGCTTCTGCCAGAGCGAGATAGCGCGCGGGATCGAGCGCGCGCATCTGTTCCATGGGGTTGGCGGCGCGCACGTCGACGGGCACGTTCTCGAGTGTGGCCGGCAACTGCGCGCGCAGGGCGGCGACGTGATCGGGCTGCGCCGTGACGACGATGGCGTGCTGGGCCGGCGCCGCGGCGGCACGCCAGACGAGGCCCGTGCGCACCGACAGCACGCCTTGCTTCGCGAAGGTGCTGTGGTGCTTTTGCAGTGCGCCGAGTGCGTTCGATGCGTTGGATACGTTCGATGCGGACATGGCAGTCTCCTTCCTGGACGATGAGCGGCCTTCGCAGGCGCACGTTGGCGCGCGGCGCGGCCGGCCTGTTCCTGCGCGTTCGACGTTCTCCATCGTGCAGCGTGCCTGTGGCAGCGCCGTGACGGCATTCGGGTTCGACGGTGTGTTGTAGCCGGGCCGCGCCTTTCTCATGCGATGCGGGTCATCGTCCGGCGCCTGGTCGCTTCAGGCACGGCGTGCTAAGGTTTCGCCGCGGCATGGAGGGCAACCACGACGGCGGCGCTTGACCAATGCTTCCAGGCAGTGAAGGAAGCACCGCACCATGAGGCTTTTTTTGCGACCCATCTTCCGCGCCGCGTTCAAGGCACCGCCGCTATCTGCCGATAACGCACTGACGCGTTACTGGACGAATACGATGAGCCACGACGACAAAGATCCGGCCAGCAGTTCACTTCAGGCTGCTTTCCTGCGCCACGAGGACAGCCTTGCACCGCCCGGCCGCGTGCCCGGGGAGGACAACCCCGCCGTTTATCGCACGCTGCTCGAGTCCACCCGGGCGATTCCCTGGAAGATCGACTGGGCGACGATGCAGTTCGCCTATATCGGCCCGCAGATCGAAGCGCTGCTCGGCTACGCGCCCTCCACGTGGAAAACGGTCGAGGACTGGGCCGCGCGCATGCATCCGGACGACCGCGAGTCGGTGGTGAATTTTTGCGTTGCGCAGTCGCAGGCGGGCACCGATCACGAAGCGGACTATCGCGCCCTGACCGCCGACGGCGACTACGTATGGATTCGCGATGTGGTCCACGTCGTGCGCAAAGAGAACGGCGACGTCGACGCGCTGATCGGCTTCATGTTCGACATCAGCGAACGCAAGCGCACGGAGGAACGGCTTGCGGAACTCCAGCGCGAACTGGAACGCCTGTCGCTGTCCGACGGCTTGACCGGCATCGGCAACCGTCGCATGTTCGACACGGTCATCGCGCGCGAATGGGCGAGCGCGGCTGCATCGGGCAAGCCGCTCTCGCTCGTGATGGTCGACATCGATTTCTTCAAGTCGTACAACGATTATTACGGTCACCTGCAGGGCGACGAATGTCTGAAGCGCATTGCGCGCGTGCTGGGCGAAGCGGCCGGGCCGAACGCGTTCCTGGGCCGGTTTGGCGGCGAGGAATTCGTGCTCGTACTGCCTGAAACGGACGCCGAGGAGGCCGTGCGCGTGGCCGAGCGTTGCCGCACGCTGATCGCGGACGAAGACATCGCGCATCTGCGCTCGCCGCACGGTCAGCGAGTCACGGCGAGTTTCGGCGTGGGCACCGTCGTGCCGAAGGAAGGCATCGACGTCACGGCGTTCATCAACCTGACGGATGCACAGCTCTATCAGGCCAAGGACCAGGGACGCAACCGCATCGCAGCGGTGGATCGCGCAGGCATCGGCGGCGACGGATTCAAGCTGCAGTCGCGCTGATCCTTTCTTCGTTGTCGCCGCGTGCCTGCACGTTCGCGTGGGCGCGGCTGACAGGGCAGCGCCCGATGCATCTCTGACGACGCGCATCTGTCAGCCCTTTTGAACAGCGGGCGCGGCCTTGCGAATGACGTCGATAACGACATCAGGCTGGGACAGCATCGGCACGTGACTGCCACAACATGCTGACACCGAACGTTGTTGCCCGGGCGTTGGACGGCGTGCCTCCGACGATCGATCTCGTGCTCGGGTACAACGACGCCAATACGAATCCATTGCTGCTGCGGCTGTTGTCTCGCGCGGACGAACTGGTTGCGAACGTTCAGGAGCAAAGCATCATTCGCTATGTCGTCCAGAGCATGGGCGCCCGGCTAACGCACATAGTAGATGTTCCATTCTGCTTCGTCGGTCTGCACGAAGCCATGTCTCTGGTAGAAGCGGTTTGAAGCACTGCCGCGCAGCGCGCATAAGCGGATTGGCATGCGTTGCGCGTCAGCGTTTGCGATAACGTCTTGCAAGACTGCTGCGCCGACTCCCTTCCCCTGGTGCTCCGGCAGGATATAAAGGTGGTCCAGGAGCCAGCGGTCGACCTGTGGGCGAATCAGGATGAAGCCTGCCCGAACGCCATCGACGTGGATGAACCGGCACAGCGCCGGGTCGAACGATGCGAGGAAGCGATCGCGAGCACGCTGCAGATCGAACCGACCGATTCGCTCCAGGCTTTCGCGCATCGCAGCGATACGAATGGCGACCAGTGTGTCGGCATCGGACTGCGTTGTATTCACGAAGGAGATGTTCATCGGGAGGGGCTTCTGATTTCTGATCGTAAGCGTTGCGGTGAAAGCTTACCTGTTCTGTGAGTGATTGTTGTCGAAGTGATTGGTGATAGTTCGGGCTTGGGTGAGGAGGAGGGGCTTGCGGTGGACTGGGGTGCGAGGAGCGAGCGCGGGGATTGTCGGTGGGTATGGGTGTGATGGGGGGCGTGAAGCGATCCGTAAGCGGCCGGTCGTCAGATCGCGGTCCCTTCGTCGCTTCTTGAAGTACTGCGGTCATCCGACGGCCGGTCTTTTTGGTCGGCATCGGCCAATACAGTCAACAGCTCAGCAGAACCTTATCGACCTGGCGTACGCCGAGTTCAGGGTCATTGAATTTGAGGATGCCGCGTTACAGAGAGATTGCGCCGGAAGCTGCTTGTATTGCTGCAGCAATCTCGTCTTCGGTGCGGCCGCCATTGATGGCAATGCTTCCCCCAAAGACAAAGTGAGGAACCGAACGGACACCGGCATCCGCCGACTTGATCGCTTCCTCCTCAACGCGATGGTGCTGTGCAGGATCAAGCGCGATGGCGCGAGCCTGATGGCGGTCAAAACCGTAGTCGGCTACGATGTCGGCCAGTACATCGGCATCGGCAATATTCTTCGCTTCGATGAAGTAAGCGTCAGTGATTGCAACGGCGAGCCTATGCTGCATGTTAAGCCCTGCGGCTGCCAGAATCACGGCATGAGCGGCCTGGGTCGGATAGGTCCAGAGCTGGCGGCCCAGATCCAGGTCGAAGCCCGAAGCGCGGGCTTCTCCCTCGGGGCGAGCAAAGGCCACCTTCGGATCGGTTATACCGTAGCGCGAACGCAGCAAGTCGGGAATATAGAGGCCACCTGCCGGCGCATCGGGCAGCAGCAGAACGGGATGCTGCCGAATGTCGACGGCCAGGTTGGGGAAACGCTCCGCCAGCACTTTATCGAGACGGTGATGCCCGACGATGCACCACGGGCATGTGATTTCAGTATAGAGGTCTATTTGCATAACCCTGTTCTCGTGATCTGATCTTCGCGCTATGAATTTGAAGGTAGTTCGGCATCGATTCCGGTCAGTTGAACCGATACGTCCCACAGTCGTTTTGCGAGTTCTGGATTCCGCGCGTCCTGCGACGGAGTGCATTCACCAGAAGGGCCTCGCAATTCGAAAGTTTTCGTCGGCCCGTAATAGCCGCCGGACTTTATTTGTCCGGTCGCCGCTTGCAATGCGCTCCACGCGCCCTGAGCGGGTGTATTGAAGAACAGGCCGATCAACGACATTGCAATCGCGCCCCACCAGCTATCGCGCGCAAGGTTGGTTCCGGCAAGGCCTGGATGACAGGCCACCGCCGTAACAGATACTCCCGCCGCTCGCAGTCGCCGATCCAGCTCAAAGATGAAAAGCAGATTCGCCAGCTTGCTGGCTGCATAGCGAGGCATCCATTTGTAGCTCTTCTCCGCATTAAGATCGTCCCACTCGATCTTCGCGTTCTTGTGCAGACCGCTGCTCGTGACAACGATGCGCGACCCGGATGTTTCCGTGAGCTTGGGCAACATGAGCGCGGTGAGCGCAAAGCTACCAAGATGATTGACGCCGAACGTCAGTTCGAAGCCTTGCGCCGTGTGCTTCAGCTTCGGCCCTTGCACGCCCGCATTATTGATGAGCGCGTCGATGCGCGGTTCCTTTTCGGCTAGTTTTGCTGCGCTCCGCACGCTCGCCAGGTCTGCGAGGTCAAGCGGCAGGAATGCGAGATTCGCTTCAGGCGTCTTCAGACGAATCCGGCCAATAGCAGCTTCCGCTTTCGCCTCATCACGGCACGCGAGAAGCACCCTGGCTCGCCGCGCCGCCAACGTACTCGCTATTTCAAAGCCTATGCCGGTGTTGGCGCCGGTGACGATAAAGGTCTTTCCCGATTGATCGGGTACATCAGCATGGGTGAATCCACTCATGGCATGAACCTTGTCCAGACGTTCCTGGGTCAATGGTTAGCAATGCCCGGCGCGGCACGCACGAACTTCCTGTCGGTCACCTGGTCAACCAGGAACTTCGCAAGATTGCCTCTGGAGAGCTTCATGCTGAGTTTGGTCTTTCCATACCAACCCACATCCACGCTGCCATCGGCGGGGCCATCCTTGAGGTTAGGAATGCGTACCAGTGTCCAGTCCATGTCGGAATTGGCGACCAATTCGCCAGTCGCCTTGATGTCCTCATACCCACTACGCGCGATCACTTTGAACAACAGCGCGAACGAATGAGGTTTGAAGGCAAAGCCATCCTTGGGATCACGATAGGCAGCCGTAGAAATCTGGATAAGACGGCGCACGCCCGCGTGCTTCATCGCGGCGATGATGTTGGTCAAGCCGCGCATGATCGGCTTATCGCCCTGCACCTTGAGACTGTTGGGACCAAGGGCGCTAATAACCGCATCGGCACCCTGAACGCACTTTGCAATGGCACTCTGGTCTTGCAGGTCGCCGACAACGATTTCTACCCTTCCCGCGAACGAGGCGAGTTTCTTTGCGTCGCGCGTATAGACCGACAGGTTGTAGCCCTGCGTCAAGGCTTCCTCGATGATGTGCCTTCCGGTCGGCCCGGTCCCACCAAACAGCGCGATGGCCTTTCTCCCGGCCATGAGGTCACGCAGCCTTCGCCAACAAGGCTTTGATGGCCGTTTCGGTGTTGGCGATTGCGGCTTTCGCCGCATCGGGGCCGAAAACCGTGCCTTCGACACGCACGACTTCAACGTCAGTCAGGCCGATGAAACCAAGCAGGTGCAGCAGATAGTTGGTCTGAAAGTCGAACGGGGCCCAGGCCCCTTCGGAGAACACGCCGCCAGTAGCGGTAACGAGATAGACCTTCTTGCCGGTCAGCAGCCCCTTGGGCCCAGCGTCGCCATAGCTGAAAGTGACGCCTGGCCAGGTAATGTGATCGAACCACGCCTTGAGCGGTGAGGGCGGACCGAAGTTCATCATGCCCGAACCGAGCACGATCACATCGGCGACCTTCAGCTCATCGACCAACTCTTGCGCGACCTTAACCGCCTCGACCTGTTCCGGTGTGCGATCTTCGGGCACCGTGATCCGGCCCTGGATGTAGGCCGGCGTGATGTGCGGCGGCGGATTCGCGGCGAGGTCGCGCACGGTCAGCGGGCCGCCCGAACGGGTCTGGATGCCCTGGGCGATTTCGGTGGCGAAGCGGGTGGAGAGACTGTCAGTCCCGCGCGGACTGGACGTAACAAGTAGGGTGTGGCTCATAAAAGCTCCAAAGTATAAAATGAGAACCGAGTAATCAACGCATTCTGACTTACTCATTCATACAAAGGATCGTATGGCTACTGCCGTTTCCTCACAAGAAGGCACACGCATGTCACTTAGTCACCCCGAGCCACCTGTTGATATGCCTGCAGTTGACGCGGGCGGCTGCCTGGCAACCCGTAAAATCCTGGATCGCATCGGCGACAAGTGGAGCCTCTACATTGTCGCTATGCTGGCCAATGGCCCGCGGCGCTTCAACGAATTGAAGCGCGGCGTCGACGGCATTTCGCAGCGGATGCTGACACTGACCTTGCGCGGACTGGAACGCGACGGACTGATAACGCGAACGATGTATCCAACGATTCCTCCCCGCGTCGATTACGAACTCACCGACATGGGAAGAACGCTGTTGAAGCCTGTCATGGCGCTGGTCAACTGGGCCAGCGAGAATCAAGTCGCCATTGCCGAGGCGCATAAACGTTTTGACGAGCAGCCGGAGCCAGATCAGGTCTTGATTCAGGGCATTGTCTACCAGCGTCGATAAACGAGTCCAGGCCGTAGGCTTGTGCAAACACAGCGGCGAAATCGAAGTGCCGGCTCGCGTTGGGACCTGTTCCAACGCGGATCTTTCTATAGCGCTCGTTCCCCGCAGGCGAAGTTGATGGACGAGTAATCAGCCTACTTGCCTCGTCGATACTCGCAGCTAATCGCCGCATGAAGCAAGTACCCGAACAACGCCTCGACGCAGGCATGCCATTGGGTTAGCTTTCACGAAGGTCCGCAAAGGTCGAGCGAATATCGCTTACCGAAGCATGCGGGTTTTCCAACGCGGCAAAGTGGCCGCCCTGCTCGTGCTCAGCGAAGTGCCGCACATCGCTGTAGCGTTGTTCAATCCAGCGTCGCGATTTACGCACCTGTTCGCCGCCAAGCGTGGTGAATCCGGATGGCACGACAATTGGACGCTCGATGCGAGCCGCAGAAGACCAGTTGGATCGCTTTAATTCCCAATAAAGTCGAGCCGACGAAGCTGATGCATTGGGTAGCCAATACAACATGATGTCGTCGAGTATTTCGTCGAGCGTGAAGGAAGTTTCTGCGTTGCCTGCCGTACCACACGTGTCCTGGAACATGGCGTAACTCCACGCTGCCTGCGCGGCTGGAGAATCTGCGAGCGCGTAGCCTATCGTCTGCGGACGGGTTTGCTGCACCTGGGCGTATCCAGATAACGTGCTCCAGAAATACCGGGCACTGGCGAGCATGCTCTCTTCATCCGGCGTAGCGTCGCTTTCAGGCCGTCAATGGTTGTCTTGAACTACCCGAAGTCGTTCAACATCGACTCGCAGCGACGCCAGTCGTAACCGTCTATCCAATGCGCGACCAGTGCCTGCAGCTTTGAAAGCTGCGGACCCTGGCTCGTGTCATTGACGGTTTCACGGTCGGGCCAGCGCACCCTCTGCAGTCGCCCACGCAACTCGGACAGTTCGTGCTCAGACACACTGAGCTGAAACGGCTTGATCAGATCACTCATCGCTTGCTGCTCCTCGTTATGTAGTGACGTTTCATGAAGCCAAGGAGCGATGTCGGCCGCACTGTCGGATATTGGTCATTTGCGATGTCGCGCAAAGTCCCTTCGCCCGACATCATCGGGAGCAGATACTGGAGCGGCAGCATTGCCATCGGATGGGCACCGGCCTTCGCCATTCGCCGTAGTTCGGCATATCCGTCCGCGATCGAGCCTCGACGCACCCGATGAAGTTCCTTGCCCGTTGCTGCTGCATAGTCACCTGCAATCTGGGCAATGGTGCGGCGGTCGCCTGCCACGGACACCATCCTGTTAACCGCCGCCGGATCCTCAACGGCAGCCACTGTCCAGGCTGCAACGTCTTTCATGGAGGTGAAATCGAGGGGCACTTCGTCGTCTCTCCAGTAAGTGATCGTGCCCGCCTCGGCATCGATCAGGCCGGGGTTGGAGAACACGGCCTCCATGAATCCACCGTTCAGGATGTGGGTATAGCCGATGCCACTCGGGGCGACCTTGCGATCGAAGGTCCGCCGCATGTCGAGGTAAGGGTTAATGCCTTCAGGAATTGAGAACAGGTTCTCAGAAAAGTCCGACGGGACAAATCGCCGGACGTTCGCCGCGAGCGCTGCCTCAAGCAAACGGGACTGGCCATCAATGATCGTGTCAGGGCCACCCTGAACTGCCGAAATAACGGTACCGACGCCGGCACAGGCGTGCTTGAGGCTGAGCGGGTCGTCCAGGTCCATATTGACGACGGTTACGCCGTTCGCGATCCAGTCTCTTGCACGATTGCCGTGTTTGCCTGCTGAACCGCCGCGAACACCGGCCCGGATCTCCCCGGCGGGTCGCGTGCGAAGCAACGCATCGATGATTCGGTGCCCAAGATTGCCGGCGGCGCCGGCGACCAGATAGCTCGTGTGTGTGTTCTCCATGACTCCCTCAGTTCGTCATGACGCTCGGTGTTCGTCGTGGAGGAGAAGTCTAGGGCGGTCCGGTTTTAAATATAAGATGACTAAACCGCGACTCGCTGTTCCGGAAAACGACACGAAATGGACCAGGCTGACCTCATCATATTTCTTCGATTAGCTGATAGCGGAAGTCTTTCGGGCACGGCACGGGCGCTGAAGTCCCCTAAATCGACCGTAAGTCGGGCGCTCTTACGATTGGAGACGGAGATTGGATCAGCGCTCTTCGACCGGTCCACACGACATTTCAGGCTCACTGACGCGGGAAAACTGCTACTGCCCTACGCGTTGCGGGCAGTTCACGACCTGCAGGAAGCACAGGCGATCATCGATGGCTACGCGGGAGAGCCACGCGGGCTGCTACGTATCAACACGACGCAATCGTTCGCACAGGGACTCATTGCGCCCATGCTGCCTGAGTTTCTCGACCGCTATCCGGAGCTGGTCGTCGAGCTGACCACGGACTCAAATTACGTCGACATTGCGCGCGAAGGGATCGACGTAGCGGTGCGCGTCGGTACACTTCCTGACTCGTCGCTTATCGCTCGCAGGCTGCCACCAGTCGAATTGTGGCTATGCGCGAGTCCATCCTACCTGGCGCGATCGGGCGTTCCGATGGAGGCAGCTGAACTTCATGGACATAGGCTCGTCGTTCGGGAGGCACCTACAAGCTGGGTTTTTCAGGATGGTCAAACGGAATTGACCATACAGCCGCGGGGTAGGGCGATCATCCCTGACGCGGCTGCACAGAAGATCGTTCTTGAAGGCGGCGGCGGGATTGGTTTTCTTCCCAGCTACCTCGCAGCTCCCGCCTTGACGGCCGGCACCCTGGTGCGGGTACTTCCGTCATTGAGACGGGAACCCATTGAGCTTCACGCGCTGTATCCGACTCACCGCAGCATGTCGGCAAAGGTCCGCGCTTTCATTGATGCCCTTATTGGTCACCTTCATACAGTCAAGCTAACGTCCTCGCTCGACTAGCAACTGTCATCCGCCAGACGAGTGCCAAGGCATCGATATCGGCAATTGACCCGACGAACAAAATCATGGACTGAACGCCGCTTAGCTGCGTGTAGCGGACTTTCCAATGTCCGCTTCTTTCACCGGTCGACTGACCGACGCTGGCCGATCGCTATTCGATATGCACGCGGACGCTGCTGCGCAAGCGCGACTCGCCGAATACTTTGGCCATCCTGCCGTCATTATGTGCAGCATGGCGTCTGCGCCATCACGCTGCCGCGGACGCCGTGATCCTCAACGAGCGGCGGCGCAAATATACGTTGTTCATGACCAAAGCGGCGGCGGTCAGCGTGGCCCCCGCGATCTGCGCGGACATCGGTACGACTCCCGTCAGCGCTGACACAACGAATGCCGTGATCGGTACCACATCCATGAACAGCACCCCATTCATCGGACCGAGGATCCGATTTCCGGAGACCCAGAACAGGATCGCACCGAACCCGGCGACGGGTCCCATGTAGAGCAGGTGCGGTGCGATCGAGCGCAGTGTTGGAAGCGTCGGTGCGGGCACGACGTGCAGCGCAATCAAGATCGCGTTGACGGTGACGATCGTAGTCAGCCCGAGCCACGTCGTCATCGTCGTGTACTTCAATGCTGACCAGCGCGTAAACCGCGCAGAGCCGAACGTGTATACGACCCAGCAAAACGCGCCGATCACAATGAGCCCGCTGGCGGCGTAGTGTTGGGGGCCATGAACGGCTGCCAGCAGATCACCGCTCGTAATCACCAGCGACACGCCCGAGAACGATACCGCGACGAAGACAAGCGAAAGCACGGGTGGTGCGCTGCGTCGTAGCCATGCGCCAAGAAGCAAGCCCATCATCGGTTGTGTCGCCATCATGATCGAGGCATCGAGTGCGCCGTCCGGTCCGGCAAGTTGCTGTCCGAGAAATACGAACGATCCGAATCCGCAAAAGCCGACAGACCCGAGCAACCACGCAGTCACGAGCGAGTGGCCGTCGGTTCTGAACGCATCGGCTCCCTCACGGTGCCGCAGCAGCGTCGCGAACGCGACCCCGGCTATCAGGTAGCGCAGGGACGTAAAAGTGAATGGATCGATCTGCTTCAGCGCATCGGTCATTACAGGAAACATTGCACCCATCAGCGCAGTTGCCGACAGACACAACGCGACGCCCTTCCAATAACGCGTCCGCGACGCGGATGAGGCAGACTCTGATTTCATGACTAATCGTTCTCAAAATAGAGTAAAAAAATGCCGGCGGCTGCCGGCACCCGTGAAATAGCAGTCGTGCGCCGATGGAACTGTTTGTGTCAGACCAGCGCCCGCATCGCCATGTCAACGATCGACGTGAGCTCCGACCTGTCCATGTCGATCTTGCCGAGCACGCGCATTCCCTGAACGATGCAGAGCAGAAACCGTCCGACGTCCTCTGCATCGAGGCTTCGATCGAATTGGCCGGCCTGCTGGCCGCGCGCGATCGCGAGACTGAACTGTGTCGCAATGCGGTGCAGTGTCGATTCGATGTGCGAGCGCATGGCCTGGTCGTCCGGGAGCAACTCGATGGCTGCGTTTGTGATGAAGCAGCCGCGCCGATCCAACAGGTTCGCACTGACCTGCGTGTAATGCAGCAGGGCTGCGCGCAACGCGTCAGCGGGCGGCATGTCGGCGGCCAATCGCTCCTTCAGCCGCGCGACGGCGCCGTCCGCATAGCGATCGAACGCTGCGACGAGCAAGCCGTGCTTGTCGCCGAACGTCCGGTACAGACTGCCGCGGAACACGCCGGTCGCGTCGCACAGTGCGTCGACAGGGGTCGCGTGGTAACCATGCTCCCAAAAAACGCGGGCAGCGCTGTCGATCGCCTGGGCTACATCGAACTCCCGTGGCCGACCGCGTTCGGCGGGACGAACGGGGCGGGAGCGAGCGTGGGTTCGGGAGCTGTCGGAGGTAGGCATGGAGACTATATTAGGACTAGTCATTCTCAAAAGCAACCAGCTAAATCAGTGCGCCATGCTCGGCCCGTTGCCGGTCCCTTGGAGATTCTCAGCAATTTTGGTTGGCGCCTTGAACGACCGTTCATGTGGCCGGCCAGAGCCTGGCGGCCCGGTGCGGCGCCATGGTCCACGCGCGATGCAAAAAAGCATAACCCGACCCACAAGGGGCATCCGAATTTCTCGCGAGCGGTCGTTCATCGGCGGACGAAAATAGTTGCGGCGTGAATGCGCGGAATTTTCAGCCCCTGCCAATCCAGGGCGGTTTCGAAAATATCTGCACTAGCCACTCGACGACTGCGCGCGTCTTTGCCGGTTCGTGTTTCACCGATGCCCGAACCACATTGACGCCCGCTTCGCCTCTGACTTCCCAATCTGTCAGAACAGGCACTAATCGCCTTTCGGCGAGTTCGTGTCCAACCAGCCAATCCGCGGCCATGATTACACCAACGCCGCCGAGCGCGGCCTGAACGACTGCTTGCGCGTCATCCATCGCGAGCCGGCCGCTAACCCTGATCGCACGGGTCTTACCACCGCGCTGTAAATGCCAGATTGGGTGGGTGGCCAGTTTTGTGAAGCTGACGCATTCGTGCCTCGCTAAATCGTCAGCATCGCGAAGCGGCGAGCTTGCGGAAAGATAGGAGGGCGCGGCACACAGCAACCGCCGTGTCATTGCGAGACGACGTCCGACCAGTCGACTGTCTTTCATATCGCCAATGCGAATGCCGACATCGAACCCTTCAGCGATGAGATCGACGTAGCGGTCTGAGTAATCCGCTTCGATGCGTATTCCGGGATATCTGGCAAGGAACTCGGGCAACCTGGGTGCGATCCACAATCGTCCGAACGCGACGGGCAGGCTGAGCCGTAAAAGCCCCTCAGGCGATGAGGACATCGAGCGAGCCTCGTTTTCGGCGAGTCGCACCATCTCCATGGCCTCGCGGATGCGGTCGCGAAAACGGCTGCCCGCTTCTGTCGCCGCAACCCGGCGTGTTGAGCGCTCGAGTAGCCGAATACCAAGGCGGGTTTCCAATGCAGCGACCCGTCGCGATACAACCGAGCCGTCCCGTCCAAGCCGACGTCCAGCGGCAGAGAAGCTGCCGGTCTCGAGCACCGCGAGGAACGCTTCTGTCTGGTCCGCTTCAACACTGTCCATTCGTGCACCCAGCACAGCAATGTTATGTTTCTGCGCTCGATTATAACGCCCGGGCGAAGCTAGGATTTCACCGTCGCGGTGACACCAACCGGAGGTCTTCCATGCAGGCATTTCAACTAGCTTCCTTGTCAATCGACTCCCTTTGCCGTGCCGAGGTGCCTACACCAAGGCCCGAAGCGGACGAAGTTCTCATCCGTCTGCAGGCGGCGAGCCTGAACTACCTCGATTTGATGGTGGCCTCCGGGCGGTTTGGAAGCGCCGGTACGCCATCCTTTATTCCCGGCACCGACGGCGCAGGGGAAATCGTCGAAGTCGGTAGCCGGGTCAAGGGTTGGGCAGTGGGCGACAGGGTCGTGCCGGGACTCATGGTGGACTGGGTGTCGGGCCCGATTACCCGCGCCGTGTCGGAGCGTTTGCGAGGCGTCACGATGCCAGGCTCGCTCGCGGACTACACCGTTGTGCCAGCTACCTCTCTTGTTCGCGTACCGGAAGCAATGACGTTCGTAGAGGCCGCGAGCCTGCCCATCGCGGCGACTACGGCGTGGAACGCGATACGTGCAGGCAATGTTCGCCCGGGGGGTGTTGTCGTGCTGCTCGGCACGGGCGGCGTAAGCCTGTTTGCGCTGCAGTTCGCAAAAGCAGCGGGCGCACGGGTGATCATCACATCGTCATCGGATGAAAAGCTCGAGCGCGCTCGCGCGCTGGGGGCCGACGTAACCATCAACTACCTGTCAACGCCCGCGTGGGACGAGGTCGTGCTTTCGGAAACAGAGGGTGCCGGTGCAGACCTCATCGTTGAAACCGTGGGGACTGCGACTTTTCGGCGCTCGCTCAATGCAGCAGCGGTTGCAGGAACGATCTTCGTGGTGGGCTTTGTGAGTGGGATGGATCTGACGATCCCTGTGTTGCCGATCAATCTGAAGACATTGCGAATCATCGGCAGCAATACCGGCTCGACGGCGAATCTCGCGGACGCGGTTCGTGCCATCGCCCAAACAGGTATCAAGCCTGCCATCGACCGGACGTTCGCGTTCAATGACACTCGTGCCGCCTATCGATTTCTCGAAAGCGCGTCGCATTTTGGAAAGGTAGCGATAGAACTCAATGCGCGGTGACGTTTCCGGTTGGCGGCCCGAACGGTAGCGACTTTTTTCGCATCAACGTTCGGATGAACGTGGATGGCTGGCAATTCAGACAAACGTTCGCACTGCCGCTGATGGCGGACTGATGTTGATGACAAACAGAGGCGACGTATGCAACGTGATGGGGCAAGATCTGCGTTAGGCAGGTATTGCGGCCGCCAGAGCGCGCTCCATTACGATTGCCTGCCCGTCGAAATCCATCGCCGGCTAGCGAAGCAACTCGATGAAGCCTTCGCGTTTCCAGAATTCGAACGCTCTCGGATTGGTGTCGATGACGGCAATGCGTAATGCGCGACATTGCCAGCCCATCCCGATTGCTTCGGCGAGATGCAGAACCTGCGGACCCAAGCCCCGTCCCTGCGAGCTTTCCCGGAACAACAAGCCGATGAAAGCGATGTCGGCCTCGGGATAGCCCCGCACCATCTCGATACATCCCACCGCTTCGACATCGTGAGAGATTTCGAAGACGAATTTGTCCGCGTGGTTTTTTGCCGGGCGGCAGGGCTTCAAGTAGCTCGATCGCGGCATTCGGCGCGGGCAGCTTGCCTTCCACTGCGAGGCTATAGCCCGGCGCACCTTCGAGCACAGCTTGCAGACGTGCTATGTCATTCGATGATCGACGGTGGATTCGACGTAGCGTGGGTGTGTACAGGGTCATAGCGGTTCAGGCGGCAATGTGCGATGCCGATTGTGGACGATCTGGCTGTCGAGGTCGATGGACTGGTTGTGGCCGGCCAGCGCCCGTTGCGGGCGCTGCGATTTGCCGACCGCCGCCCTCTATGATGAGCATATTGCACGGTGATGGTAGCGGTCGCCTGCTCCACAGCAGACAATCAATCTGTGCGCCGGTCAACTCGGCACGATCGTTACGCGCGGCCAACGCCTTTGATACTGCTTCTGTTGGATTCGCTTTCGGTAAGCTTCGATGCTGACACGTGCCGGGTTTCGCCGGACCACCATAGCAAAAAGATCGTCAAGCCCATACGGTGCGATTACGTCAATCGAATCGTCTTCGCGTAGCGTTAATCCGACAGATGTCGCGAACTCGGGCCACGCTGCGACAGCGTCCTTCAGCGAAGCCAGCGGCGAGACCGGATGACCAAAAGTCGCTTCGAACCACGTGTGCACGGCAGCCTGATTAGTGACCTCCCACGGTGTGTTCGGACGGATACTATTTAATCGGCGCTGAATATTCGCGTCGCACTTGCCTGTGAGGTCGGAAGCGTCGAAGTGTGCGACGTCAATGTCAGACAACGGAGATGCAGTCCGGAAATCGTGCAGCGAATCCCACACAAGATTGCGAACAGCCCCAGCACCTATACACCACGAGGGCAGATTGAGACTGCGCACTGCGACGAGCGCGGACCAGAACCATTCCGATTCACGTGCGATGGCCGCAAGGCGTGTCTGCATATTGGTTGTTCGCACGTAAATCCCCAGAAGTGCATCGTCGCCATGCAACCCTCACGACATTTCCAGAGGATTGTCGACGAAACAGGCGTCGCCGTCGATCGGCGGCTCATGGCCTTATCGCTTTCTACACTCACAGCGCGCTTCCGTCCTCAGACTGCTTCACAAGGTAAAAATGATCGCCCATCGAACGAATAGACTTGTCGGGAGTCTTTGCCGCCAGTAGCTCCGCATCCCTTGGATCGTAGTTCAATGTGTAGGCAACGCCTGGGGACAATGGCGCAGCGTCCAGGCCCCAGCTCCAGCTGCGAAATGCACTTCCGCCCGAGGGGGAGAAATGAACTTCGATCTCGTGGGGATACTTGACTAGAAGAAAATGAATGCGGTCGGGGTCCAGACCGATAAGCGACAGCCCCATTATGAGGGCGCCGGCTAATGGAGGTGCCAGGCATGCGGAGGCCGCACAGCGCCATCGGCGGTTGACAGCGTTTCCTATTGTCCCGGCAACCCAGGCGATTCCAAGCGGTGGAACAAGAAGAAGCGAGACAAGGAATATCCCGAGTACGGCTTTGTCGGATTCCCAAAGTGCAAGGCACAGCACGAGAAAACCGATCCACCACCCAAGATGAAGCATGGAAAATCGATCCATGGCTGTCAGTCCCTCATTCTGTTCCGACTTCATTGGAGCCCGTGTCCATCAGGAGCGAGGTAGATGGAGTCGCTGCACGTTGTGCAGAGACGCCCCCTGCAATTGTCAGCAATGTAGGTAGGTCTGTCGAGTGGCTGTTCCTGGCCGAACTCGGGAATCCGGCCGAGCGGCGGCGCCATCCGGGGGATGCTTAGCAGGCTGTTGAAATACATCTCACTGACGCAAGGGATGTCTTTCTAAAAAACCATCGCGTCGGTTTGGTTCGTGTCGATTTGATAGCGAGCGCCCTTAATTCAGGTGGAACCAATGCCGTCTCCTCGCCGATTTGCACTTCTACTCCGTTCTGTTCGCGAGCGTACGCATGCGTGTGAGGTTGTAGGCCGCCTGTGTCAGCAAGAACAACTGCTCGACCCGCTCGCGGCCGCGATACATCGCCTGACGAATCCGGCCGACTGTCTTACCCCAGCCGAAGACCTGCTCGATGCATTTGCGCTTGCGCTGGCTGATGGCGTAGCCAGCCCAGCGTGTCGTCCGAGCGTCAATCGCCGAGCCACCCGCGCGGCCGTCGTTTTGCGCCACGTGCGGCGTCACACGATTGGCGCGGCAACTCGCCACGAAGCCCGCCGTGTCGTAATTCCTGTCCGCCCCCACAGTAATGGGGGCGCTGGCAACTTGCGCCGCGTCCGCGAGCATTTGAGCCGCAGCGTCGCGTTCGGCCGTACCGCTGGCCTGCGTCACTTGCGCGTTCACCACCAGACCATGCCGGTTATCCGTCAGCAGGTGCCCGATGTAGCAAAGCAGCGCACCAGTGCGCCGGCTCTTGCGAAACAGCTTCGCCTGGCTGTCCGTGCTCGATTCGTGGGTCTCGTTGCTACGCTTCTCACCGTGCCAGTTCTCGCGCTCACGCGCACCGCCATCAGGCGGCGCATCGTCATCCGACTTGTTCTTGCTCACGAAGCTCTTGTGCCCGGCCCACGCCTGAATCAGCGTGCCGTCCACGCTGAAATGCTCGCCCGACAGATAACCGCGCGCATGCGCCGACTCAACCGTCTCGTTGAACAGTTCAACGATGACGTCGTGCTCGAGCAGCCGGTCACGGTTCTTGCTGAAGGTCGAGTGGTCCCACACCGCATCGTCCATCGAAAGGCCGACGAACCAGCGAAACAGCATGTTGTAGGAGATTTGCTCCATCAGCATGCGTTCGCTTCGAATCGAATACAGCACCTGCAACAGCAACGCGCGAATCAATTTCTCCGGGGCGATGCTCGGGCGGCCACCCTTCGCGTCGCTCTCGTACATCCGAGCGAACACCGGGTCCATGCGCTTGAGTGCGTCGTTCAGCCAAATGCGAATCGGGCGCAGCGGGTGATTGGCCGGCACGAAGTCATCCAGCCTTGCCATCGTAAACATCGTCTCGGTGTAGCCGTCCGCTCCGCGCATCGCTTCGGTCTCAGTGTTGTCCGCTTCCTTGTTTCAACGTTTACCGCTCCCGGTCCGATGACCATGGCGGAAGCTATTTCAACAGCCTGTTAGAACGCGCGGAACAAATCGTCGTTCGGATACGGTAATGCCAGCTCCGGCATTTCATGCTTTCCGAAATACCGGGTGGATTTGGTCTCCGCATCGCCAGGAATTCCGTCGCCACCGATGATCCTACACTGAAATAGCATGACAACGTATTCAATCTGATCCCCGTTCGGATACGTATACCTGAACGACCGCCCGCCGAAGACGCCGAGAATGCCGTGAATGTGGATGGCATAGCCGGTCTCTTCCATCACCTCGCGAGCAATTGCTTCCTGTGGGCTTTCGCCCAGTTCAATCCCCCCAGCGGGCAAGCTCCAAGCCTCACCCGAAGACTTCTCTTGCAATAGAAGCCTGCCTTGGTGATCGTGGATTACGGCACCGACCGATGGACTCAGTATCAATTCATTGCCAACCTGCTTTCTCAACCAACCGATGTAGCTTTCGTTGCTCAAAATTCCACTCGCATAAAAAGAGGTCGAACAGCAAAGATGGACATCGGAGGCGATTGTCATGGATCTGAATGGCCTTGTCGATCGGCCGAAAGTGGCCGATCAGCGCCCCACGATCGAGCGCACCGACCGTCCTTGAGCATGCATCCAATGCAAAAGGCGCAAAAGGCGCCAACCGAACCGGAAGTGCCGTTCCACATGGCTCGTGAAACGACCTGTCGGCGACGCCAGGCAGTCGTTCGTCAGGAAATGCGAGAAGCAGCAGCAGGGCCGCAAGTTTAGTTACGGCACATGCAAAGCTCGAATTCGTGTCCGTCTGGGCTGCTCAGTACGATGCTTTGCATCGACTCGATTTTTAATCCGTCCATCACGACCGAAGCTCCGCTTTCTATTGCGCGCTTCACAAATTCGTGAAGTGCATTTTCTTCGAACTCAAAGACGGGGACTGAACCGCTACCCTTGATCTCGTCCCCGAAGTCGTTTAACAACAGGCCCAGCCGGTTGGTGCCGATCATGAATTCAGTCCACTTCTCGGACCGCTTAAGCGGTTCATATCCGAGGAGCCTCGCCCAAAACGAAGTGGATGTCTCCATCTCATTCACCTTCAAATACACGGTCCGAAGCTTCATGACGAGTCCCCGAATGGATACGAACGGAATGTACCAGACGCCAATATAGTCGGCTCACGACAGCGCCCGGCCAAACGCCATCAACCGGAACCTCTCTTCGTGGCCATGGGTTGCCTTTCGCGCGACTATACGAGTTGCTGCAAAGCGATCGAGCTTGCGCTTAATGACATTACGTCCGCGTCATGAAGGCCACGCCGAGTTTTGCAGAACGATGCGGTAGCCGTCGTAGTCCTCAAATGTTCTACCTGACACGTCCCAATAAGGATTGAGCGACGTCACGCAAACAAATCCGCTTTCGGCGAGGCGCTCACAAGTGGACTTCCACTCAGCGTGATCCGGGACGTAAAACACCAGCAAATCCTCATGCGTTGGTGTCGGCACTACCGGATGTTCGCGGCACTGTGTGAACTCGAAGTGATAGTCCATGCCGGGACGTCCCAACATCATGCCGTCGAACCCCTGATGGTTCTGGAACTTTGCCAGGACAGCGACGCCGAGTGCTGCGCAATACATGCTTTCCGCCCGCGAAAGGTCGCTGACAGGTCTGGCGATTCTGAGATGTGCTCGCATCGGATTTTGCTATCGAAATCGTGCCACGGGTGCCAGAAAATCAATCTTGAAGAAGAGGCCGAACTAAATTATCTGCAATTCTTGTTGTCTTGCCGAGTGACCAGTTGTGCCCGGCAGCGTTCGATGCCGTCCGGCCTACGTCCCTTCACACGTCGGTTTGCTCAGCCGTCTCGAGCGCATCATCGACCTCGATTGCGAGGTATCGAACCGTGTTCTCTAGCTTCGTTTGTCCGGGCAGTAACTTTACCTTACAGCGCCGGGCGCGATATTCATTTCGAGCAATTACGCGTCGCGCTAATCGCGGCAATTGAAGCGTCATGAAACTAGATGCGCCGCGCGAGCGCATCGGCCAGAAAATCGGTCGCACTGCGCACGCGGGTGGACACAAACCTTCGTTTGGGCCAGACGAGGCTGACTTCCCTGGGCTGTTGCAAAAAATCGTCGAGCACCGTAACGATGTCCGGATGCCGGAACTCGCCCACCAGCGAGGCGCGGTGAAACATGCCGATGCCGACGCCGGCCAGCACGCCCGCGAGAATCGTCTCGACGCTATTGGACGACAGGTTGCCGCGCACTCGCACATTGAACCGGCCCTCCGGCCCGACGAACGGCCACTCCGTCATCTCGCCATAGACCAGGCAGTTGTGATCTGCGAGCTCGGCAGGGGTAAGGGGTACGCCGTACTTCTCGAAGTAACCGCGCGATCCGGCGCACACGAGCGAGGTGGCAGCCACACGACGCACTACCGAGTCCGGCTCTTCGATGGGGCTCACGCGAATCGCAAGATCGATCCTGTCTTCCACCATATCGCGTACGGCGTCGGACAGAACCATATCGATGCGCAAGCCAGGAAATTGCGCCAGCAAGGCGGGAATGAGCGGCAGCACATGGAGCCGACCGAACGTCGAGGGTGCCGCAATGCGGATGAGCCCCGAAACGTCGAGCGTGGCGCTGGCTAGCTCGTTATCCGCAACCTGGATCTCGTCCACCAATGGCCGCATGCGCTCGTAGTAAAGCTGCCCCTGATCGGTCAGCGTCACCTTGCGCGTGCTGCGATGAAGCAGCGCTACACCGAGCCGTTTTTCCAGCGCATTGACGGCCTTACTGACAGCAGACTGCGACTCGCCAATCCTGCGTGCGGCCGCGGAAAAGCCGCCCGCTTCGACGACCGCGAGAAACGCGTCCAATTCCTGAAACCGATCCATCACGCGACTCCGGCTGCGCACGCTGCAACTCATTCCAGCGTGGAATAGGTCTTATGGCAATGGGCGCAATTATCATTCGATTTAGCCGCAATTACCATTCTCTGCATGCCAATTTTGTGCAGGAGAATCATCATGAGTTTTTCGATCATCGGTTTCGGCCCGGTGGGACAGGCCTTGGCGCGCGCCTTTGCCCGCCAAAGCATTGAAGTCGCTGTAGCCAGCCGGCGAGCGCCCGATGCGCTGCTGCCGCAAGCCCGCGCCATCGGCCCGACCGTCAGTCCCGTGACCTTGCAGGACGCCGTGCAGGCCGACACGCTGATCCTCGCGGTGCCGTTCTGGGAGCATCGCAACGTCGCGAAGATCCTGCCGGACTGGCAGGGCAAAACCCTCATCGACGCGACGAACGCGTTTGGCGTGCCCGTCGAGGAACTGGATGGCCTGCCGTCATCGGCCGTGATTGCTCGGGCCTTCCCCGGTGCCCGCTTCGTCAAGGGATTCAATCACCTGCCTGCACACATGCTGGCTGCCGACCCCAAAGTCGGCGGCGGCCGGCGCGTCGTGTTTCTATCCAGTGACGACGAGGACGCGGGGGCACCGGTAGCCATGCTCGCTGAACGGCTCGGCTTCGCGCCGGTTTGGCTGGGATCACTCCGGGAGGGCGGCTCGCTCGTACAGGCAAGGGGCCGCAATTGGGCGCCGCTCATCTTTCAGGACCTCATCAAACCTGAATAGGTCTCGGGCCTGTTTTCCGTCGGCAGCATTCGAATCCACTCCTTATCCCGTTAGGAAATCCCATGCACGAAATAATCAAGTGGCCCGAGCAGATGAAACCGAGCCGCTCTCCGATCCATTTCACCAACGAGCTCGAGGTCCCGGCATCCGTCGAAACGATCTGGTCGCTGCTAACCGATTTCGAATCGTGGCCAGCTTTCTATCCTGGTGTGCAGCATGTGCAGTTGCTCGACGGCGGCGAGAGCTTTGGCCTGGGTACGAGATTCGAGACGAACCTCGCGGGCCAGGACGTTTTCGCATCCGTGCGGGAGTTCGAGCCGATGACCCGCATTGCGTGGGGCGGCTATCCAAAGGTCTCGGAAACGTCCATGGCCTATCACGCCTGGCTTATCACGCCGACGGCGCGCGGATGCCATCTATGGACCGAAGAGACGATGCAGGGACCGCACTGGCTGGAACTCGCGAAGCAGGCGCCTGACGTGTTCTGGCTCACGCACGAAAAGCTGCTCAGGAATCTCGCCGAAGTCGCCACGGCGCGTGAGCGTTCCCGCAGCTAACCCTTACCGATAAACGGAGATCCGATACATGATCGACAAAGTCATATGGCCAGAACGTTATGACCCGCGCACCTCGGCAATTTACGCGCTCAATGACATTGACGTGAAAGCGCCACCGGAAGTGGTCTGGAAACTGCTCGTCGACGCTGAGCGGTGGTCGCGCTATTTCGCTGCCGAGGACCAGGTCAAGATACTTTCTGGCGAGCCCGAACTCGCGCTCGGCACGCGCTATAGCCGCGTGACGGTCGGCTATCCGATGTCGCTCGTCGTCACTGAGTGCGTGCCGAATCGGCGGCTCGCGTGGGCAACAACGGTCGATGGCGATGAAACCGGTTCAAGCGCATATCACGGCTGGGTAATCACGCCAACCCAGGATGGTTGCCATCTGCTGACCGAAGAGACGCAGCAAGGCCCGTTCTTCGTGGAACTGATCGGCAGGACGCATCCTGGTGCGCTTTATCGCTACCACCAGGAATGGGTCGAATGCCTCGCGCAAGCCGCCGAAGCACAAATAGCACGGAGATAAGCGCCATGAAGATCGAACTGAATGGCCGCAAGGCGATCGTAACGGGTTCCACAGCCGGCATCGGTCGCGCGATTGCCGAAGGGCTGGCGCGTGCAGGCGCTGCCGTCGTAGTCAACGGCAGAACTCAGGAGCGGGTCGATGCCACGTTGCGCGAAATGCGCGCGATGCTGCCGAACGCAGACCTGACCGGCGTCGTTGCAGACGTTGCGACATCCGAAGGCTGCGCGGCCTTGTTCGCACAAGTGCCGGCGGCCGATATTCTCGTCAACAACGCAGGGACTGCGCGGCTGAACGACTTCTTCTCTCAGGACGACAGCGAATGGCTGGACCTTTTCCAACTCAACGTGATGAGCGGCGTTCGCACCGCGCGCCATTACGTGCCCAAAATGGTGGAGCGGGGCTGGGGGCGCGCGGTGTTTATCAGCAGCGAGTCGGGGTTGAACATCCCGAAAGAAATGATCGACTACGGCGTGACCAAGACCGCGATGCTTGCGGTGTCGCGGGGGCTAGCCGAGCTTGTTGCCGGCACGGGCGTGACCGTCAATGCCGTACTGCCCGGCCCGACCAACTCCGAAATTCTTTCGAACTGGATGAAGGCGACAGCACAAGAGCAGGGCATTTCGCAAGAGCAGGCTGAGCAACAGTTCCTGAAGACGTCACGGCCAACATCGCTGATCCATCGTTTCGCCACCACTGACGAAGTGGCGAACATGGTTGTGTACGCATGCTCGGAGCAGGCATCGGCCACGACGGGTGCGGCGTTACGCGTCGATGGGGGCGTGGTTCGTTCAATCGCATGAGAACAACGGCTGGGCTCGACTGGTCGCGACCTATGGACGCGATCAATCCCGTTCTTGAAGACTTGCCTTCGTCGCTCCTGGCTTTTCATCGCGGCCGTGATGAAGACGGCGATTCTTTCCGTGATTTTCACGTCGAGCACTATTCGAGCTGCGGGGCAGGGCGGCACCTGATAGCTCTACCCCGCGCGCACCCTCGACGGAAAGCTCAGTCCTCGCGTTTGTGGCAAACCACTTCGATGTTGTGCCCGTCCGGACCAATGACAAAGGCTGCATAGTAGTTCGCGTGGTAATGCGGGCGCAGACCCGGTGCCCCGTTGTCTTTGCCGCCCGCCTCCAGGGCTGCGCGATAGAACGCTTCCACTTGCTCGCGATTCTCGGCCACGAATGCCAGGTGAAGATGCGCGGGCTTCTCCTCGGTCTGGTACAGGCACAACGACGCCGGGCCGGGCGGGCTAAGCTCGACGCCGTACGTCGGCGATCCCTCCCCGACAACGGCTACGCCGAGCGGTGCGAGTGCCTCGAGGAAGAACGCTTTGCTGGCTGCATAGTCGCTGACGCCGAATTTGACGTGGTCGAACATGGGTTCTCCTGCAATGTGGGAACGGGTGCGAGGCCCCAGCGTGATGTGGGGCTCATCGCGATGTTGCCACACGTGGCGCCCGGCGGCAGACGGTGAAGGGCGCATTGCCTTCGCCGCCACACGACAGCCTTGCGATCCGGCAGTCGCTGAGCGGCGCGTTTCAGCAAGAAGCAGCTTCCCGCCGTCCGTGAATTCAAACGAACGCCGGCTGGTTTTTCACGCTCGGGCGTTCCCGCATTTTCGCGTACCAGGCGATAAGCGCTTCGCACTCCGGAGGAATGGGGACATTCACGATCGACGCAAAGAGCAGTCCGCCAATGACGGTGATATCCGCCATGGAGAAGGCCTCTCCGGCGACAAACGGTTGTTTCTCCAGGACATCACTGAAATAGCGCATGCCCCTCAGGGCTTTGTCTCGCTGACGAAATCCCCATTCGGCATTCTGATAGACCTCGACGTCCGGCCCGAGTCCCGGCGTGGCATGGTGGAAATAGACGCTGATCGCGTCCAGCAATTCCAGTTCGGCTCGCTTGCTCATCATGTGAATCACGCCTTTTTCGAGCGGCGTGCGGCCGGTCAGTGTGGGCGCACCGTCGAGCGCATCGAGATATTCGGTAATGGCGGTGCATTCTGCAATGCAGGTGCCGTCGCTCAATTCGAGCACCGGCAGCGTGCCCGAGTAGTTTTTTTCGGCGATGAACTGGGGCCTTTTGTGCTCTCCCTTGTAAAGGTCGACCATCACGAACCGGACACGCGATTGCAGGCCCTTCTCGGCCAGGGCGATGCGAACGCGTGTCGGATACGGGCCTTTGGGGAAATCGTAGAGGGTCATGATCGGGAGTTCGCTTACGTCGGCGGTGCTGAAAGTCATGCGTGCCTCTCAATGTTGCGGGTCGTACGGGATCGGACAGTGCCAAAGGGCATCTGCCTTGACTGCCTAACGTTAGGTAGGTTTACGGTAGAAGGTATAATGCCGCATGTCAACAGTGAATTCCGTTGCGGAGGTGGTCGCAGTGAAGAACGGTCCAGGCCTGAATTCCCGGGAGCGAATCCTGGCGGCTGCCACAACCATTGCGCAGGCGCACGGCTACGGCGGCCTGAATTTTCGCGGTCTCGCGGACGCGGTCGGCATCAAGGCTGCGAGCATCTATCACCACTTCGAAAGCAAGGCCGATCTTGCGGCAGCGGTGGCGCGGCGTTATTGGGAGAACTCGGCGGCCGCACTGGATGCGCTCCTGGCCGAGTCGGCGGATCCGATCGAGTGCCTGCGCCGCTATCCCGAGACGTTTCGCAAGGCGCTCGAAAGCGATAACCGCATGTGCCTGTGCAGCTTCATGGCCGCGGAATCAGACGATCTGCCGGAAGCTGTGACCAAAGAGGTCCAGACGTTCGCCGATGTGAACGTGGCGTGGCTCAGCAAGGTGCTTTCGGCGGCGGCCGTGGTCCGCCCGAGAGACAGTGAACGGCGCGCCCGCGCCATCTTCGCCGCCGTGGCGGGCGCACAACTCATTGCCCGCAGTCGGTCGGATATCTCCGTCTTCGACGAATTGATTGAGAGTTACCGGGTTGCCGGTCTTCTGCCGGCGTAGCCGTGCGGGCATCGGTCTTTGCGGACTCGCCTATCGGCGCAATATGGCGGGCGGCCCCTCCGACAGCGGACATGCCCGACCACGTCAACGCGTCGCTCAGTCAACGATGAACAGCTTTGCGCCCGTCCTGGTGTAGGACTGATGCGGCTCAGCGTTGTCCCCCACCTGGTAGCTCATACCCGCGGTCAAAACAAACTTCCGTCCGTCCTGGAGCGTCGTTTCCAGTTCGCCTTCCATGCAAAAAAGAATGTGCCCTTTCTGGCACCAATGGTCTGCGAGATAACCCGGCGTGTATTCGACCATCCGCACGCGGATCTGATTCGGCGTCTCGCCAAAGAACTGCGTGCGCCAATACGCGACGCCGGTTTCCCCCTGGTGCTCCGTTCTTTCGACTTCGGCCCACTGGGTCGTGCAGAAAGCAAAGGCGTCCATTCTCATTCTGTTTTCTCCTTTATGAACCGGTGCTCGTGGAGCCCGGTGAGTATCGATCGCTATCGCCGGGCGACAAGTCGATGCACGCGCTTGCCCGACGATGAATTGACGGCTTCGGCATCGAGCAGGATTTGCGCATCGCCCAGGCCATTCCTCACCTGAGCGGCGTCGAACGCAGCGTAGAGTCGTCCCGCAGCATCGCGGGTGGACGCCGATTCTGCCACTCGCCAGCTCAGATACAGCGTACCGTTGGGCCTGAGAATATCGATCAGACGGGCGCAGGCCTGCGTGATCTCGTCAGGCGGCAAATGCATGAGGACGGTTTCACACAGCACGTTGTCGTAGGAGCCGCTTGCAATACCCGCCAGGTCGGGAAGGGCCGCGCACCTGAAATCGAACGATGGAAAATCGGCCGCGGCCTGGGCGAGCAATCCTTCGGCGGCATCGTAGCCGACGGCGGGAAAGCCATGTTCGTTGAGCCACGCCACGTCGCGGCCCGCGCCGCAACCGATGTCCGCAGTCTTGCCTTCCGGCGTGAAATAGCGCTGCAACAGCGCGTACATGTCGGTGGGGGGAGGCTGGTTGCGCCACTCCGCGGCGAAAAGATCGGCCCTTGTCGAGTACGTTTCGATGGTCTGTGGGTCCACGGCAAATACCCTCGTTCAAGTGGTGACGATTGCGGCCGGACGAATTGCTACCGCTTGCGCGTCCGCGAGAAGTGGGCATAGTGTCGGCCCATGCGGGTTGGCGTGGAAGGCAAGTGGCTATCCCGGTATGGCTGGTAACAGGCTTGGCCTCGCTGCCGAAAGGAGAACTTCGCGTTTTCACGTCATGCCGCCAGGCCTTGATCGTGTCGGCATGATGAAAGATTTTGGCGGCTGTCGTCCAGCACCCATCGAACTCGCATTGAGTGCGGACCGAAGCGACGGGTAAGGGGCGAACCTGCACCCCGTTACCCATCTCCGGCAATCACTGCCCCGTCAACGTAGGCAGCAACACGCGATAGATGTTGATGAACGCGGGCCCCAGCAGCACCGTCAGCAGCGCCGGGAAAATGCAGAAGATCAGCGGAAACAGCAGTTTCAGCGCGATCTTGGCCGCGCGTTCTTCCGCGCGCATGCGGCGGCGCGTGCGCAGCATGTCGGAGAGCACGCGCAGCGAGTCGGCCACGCTCGTGCCGAAGCGTTCGGCCTGAATCAGCATCGTGCAGAACGAGTCGATGTCTTCCACGCCCGTGCGCAGCGCGAGATTGCGCAGTGCCGTTTCGCGCGTGAAGCCGGAACGCATTTCAAGCAGCGTGAGTTCGAGTTCGCCCGCCACCACCTTGCTGCGGTGGCGCAATTCCTCGGCTACCTTGATGAGCGCGGCGTCCAGACCCAGGCCCGCTTCTACGCACACCGTGAGCAGATCGAGCGCGTCGGGGAAGTCTTCGAAGATCACGCGTTGCCGCGTTGCGACGCGCCGTGACAGCACGCCGTTCGGCAGGTAATAGCCGAACGCGCCCAGCACCACGAGCATCGCGGCGAGCCCATACGGCTTTTGCGCGAGCGGCGTGTGGATCAGCACGAGCGTGGCGATGGTGGGCAGGATCAACGCGAGCAGCGTCTTCGCGGCGAGGTAGATGCCCGCTGCGTGCGGCGTGCGCCAACCCGCGTTCATGAGTTTCAAGCGCAGCGGCGAATTTTCCCAGCCGTCTTTGGGCAGCGAGAGCTTCGAGACGGGCTGCGTGATCTCGGCGAGCTTCGCGATCCAGTCCGGCGTGCCCGAGGGCACGCCGGCCGCCGACGAGGCACCTTGCGGCGCCGCGCCTGCCTGGGCGAGCCGCCGCTCCATGCTGCGCGGTGCGAATACGAGCATGGCGCCGAACGCGGCAGCGAATACGAGAACGAACACACCGCCCAGCAAGAGCAGTTGCGTGGAATTGAGGGCTTGCATGGCGACTCCTTGAGCAGACGGTTACGGCAAATGCGCAGCGGGACGCACTAGACACGGATGCGGATGATGCGGCGCATCCACAGCACGCCGGACACCATCGACAGCAGCACCGTTTCAACCAGCTTCAGGCCGGCCGGGTCTTTCCAGAGAATTTCGAGAAACGACGGGTTCACCAGCATCATCAGCGCCGCCGTGCCGAACGGCAGCAGGCCCAGTATCCAGGCGGAAAGGCGGCCTTCCGCGGAGAGCACGCGAATCTTGTCGAACAGCTTGAAGCGTTCGCGAATGAGCGCGCCAATGCTGTCGAGCAGTTCGGCCAGATTGCCGCCTGTTTCACGCTGGATCAGCACCGCGATCACGAAATAGCGCAGGTCGCGAACGGGCACACGTGCCGCGAGGTTCAGCAACGCTTCCTGTAGCGAGACGCCGTAGTTGATCTCGTCGAACGTGATGCGGAATTCGCCGCCCATCGGTTCCGCGAAGTCGCTGCTCACCATGCCGATGGCGCTCGTGAACGCGTGGCCCGAGCGCAGCGCGCGCGCAATCATGTCGCACACTTCGGGCAACTGACGTTCGAGCTTCGCAAGCCGCTTCGTGCGCTTGCGCATGACGAAGAGCGAGGGCAGAAACGCGGCGCCGAGTGCGGCGAACACGGCGTAAAGCATGGGCATCGGCAGAATCGACGTCACGGCCAGCGCCACGGAGGCCATCGCAACAGACACGCCCGCAAGCTTCGCCACCGACCAGCCGAGCCCCGACTGCTGAAGCACGAGATCGAGCGTATGGATGCGCGGCACGCGCAGCAGCAGGCGGTCGAACGGACGCGCCTCGTTCAGCATGCGGTCCTTGAGGATGGAAAGCTGCTCCTTGTGCACCTGGCCGCCCGCGGACATTGCGCGAATGCGTGCCTCGATACGCCGCGCAGCGGGGCCGTGGCGGCTGTTCCACCATTGGTAGAGGCCCTCGAACGCGAGCACGACCGCGACGAACAGCAGAATGACGAAGGCGTAGAAGGTCGGGTCCATACGAATCTCCTTCGATCACGCAGTTTCGAAATGGCGCGACGGATCGTAGATCGCGTCGGGCAGGGTGATGCCGAACGCCTGCAGCCGTTCGGTGAATTTGGGCCGCACGCCGGTGGCGCAGAAATAGCCGCGCACGTTGCCGTTCGCGTCGAGCCCCGTGCGCTTGAACGTGAAGATTTCCTGCATGTTGATCATGTCGCCTTCCATGCCGGTGATTTCCTGAATGCTCACGATCTTGCGGCGTCCGTCGGTCAAGCGTGCGGCCTGCACGACCACGGAGATGGCCGAGGCAATCTGCTGGCGCATCGTCTTCGGCGGCAGCCCGAGGCCCACGAGCCCGATCATGTTCTCGAGGCGCGTCAGCGCATCGCGCGGCGTGTTCGCGTGGATGGTGGCGAGCGACCCTTCGTGGCCCGTATTCATCGCGTTGAGCATGTCGAGCGCTTCGGCGCCGCGCACTTCGCCAAGGATGATGCGGTCCGGGCGCATGCGCAGTGCGTTGCGCACCAGCGTGCGCTGCGTGATTTCTCCCTTGCCCTCGATGTTGGGCGGACGCGTTTCGAGGCGCAGCACGTGCTGCTGGCGCAGTTGCAGTTCGGCCGCATCTTCGATCGTCACGATACGTTCGGATTCCGGAATAAATCCAGAGAGGATATTGAGCAGCGTGGTCTTGCCGCTACCCGTGCCGCCCGAGACGAGGATGTTGACCTTCGCGCGCGCGAGCGCTTCGAGCACGTCGGCAATGGGCGGCGTGAGGCTTTGCAGCCGCACGAGGTCGGACACCTGCAGCGGGTTCACCGAAAAACGCCGAATGGAAAGCAGCGGACCATCCACCGCGGAAGGCGGAATGATGGCGTTGACGCGCGATCCGTCGGGCAGGCGCGCATCCACCATCGGGCTCGATTCGTCGATGCGCCGGCCCACGCGCGAGACGATCTTCTCGATCACCTTCATGAGGTGCGCGTCGTCGTAGAACGTGACGTCCGTGAGTTCCAGGCGGCCGTTGCGCTCGACGTAAGTGTGCTGATACGTGTTCACGAGGATGTCCGAAATGCTCGGGTCGCGCAGCAGCGTTTCGAGCGGGCCGAAACCGAACATCTCGTCGTACACATCGATGGCGAGCTGCTTGCGCTCCAGGTCGTTGGTGGGCAGCTTCTGTTCATCCAGAATGCGGCTCACCAGCGTGGCGATTTCCTGGCGCACCTGCTCTGACGGCAGACGCGAGAGCCGCTCGAGTTCCACGCGTTCGAGTACGGCGAGATGAATCTCGCGGCGCAGCTTCTGCCACGCTTCGCGCGCGGCGGCATTGTGGGGACGCGGCGCGTCGGCCAACCCTGCGACGGGCGCCACACGCTGAAGCGAAATATGGTCACGCAATGACATGGCGGTCTCCTCGATTCGGGCTTACATGGTTCTGAGTTTCGGTGTGGCCTTCGGCGGTACGCCGGTCGTCGCCTTGGGCGCCGCACCGCGCCCGAGCAGGCGCGCAAAGAGCGGTTCGCCTCGCGCGGCCGCCTGGTTGCCGGGCCGCGCGGTCTCGACGATCTGGCTTGCGTAACGTTGCAGGCTGCGCGCCACGCTGCTGTTGCGCGCGAGTTTCGAGACGGGCAAACCCTGGTTGATGGCCTCGGTCACCACGCTCTCGTCTTCGGGAATGGCTTGCCACGCGCGCAGACCCAGCACTTCTTCCAGTGCCGCGCGGGCCCGCTCGCCCGAACGCGCGTAGCGATTGAGGATCAGCCGCATGCGGTCCACGGGGTAGCCGAGCGAGACGAGAATTTCCTGCAGACGGCGCGCAGCCCGTACGTGCGGCATGTTCGCGTGCAGCACGAGATGGATCTGTTCGCTGAGGTCGAGCGCGATCATGGAAAGGCGATTGATGGCCACGCCCAGATCGAGAATCACGAAGTCGTAGCGCGGCGCGGCCACGCCGAGAATCCATTCGAGCCCGTCTTCGCGGATCTCCGCCGATTTGACCGGGTCGCCCGCGCCTGCGAGCACATGGAAGTTGTCGGAAAGACGCAGCACGCTCGCGTCGAAGAACGCGCCGTCCATGCGCTCCACCTGCGCGCACATCTGCGGCAGTGTGGAAGGCGGCGTTTCGTCGGTAACGAGAAACGCGGCGTCGCCGAACTGCTGGTTGAGGTCGACGAGCAGCACGCGCTTGTCGCGCATCTGCGCGATTTCCCACGCGACGTTGCCTGCAATGAGGCTCGTACCCGTGCCGCCTTTGCACGAAATGAACGAGAGGAACTGCGTGTCGTGCGTGTCGCCCGCATTGCGTGCAGGGCGCTGGGCCGCGGCACGTTCCAGCGCTTCGGCAAGCGTCTGCCGTTCCAGCGGCCACCCCAGCACGTCGCGCACGCCGGCGCGCATGGCCTCGATCAACGTCTGCGGCGACGCGTCGGCCGTGATCAGAATGCAGGTGAGGCCCGGATGCTCGCGGCAAAGGCGCTCGATCACCGCGAGTTCCGCGGCTTGCAGTGTGCCCGCGTCGACGAGCAGCGCGTCGAATGCGTCGAGTCCCTCGGCCCGGCCTTCCAGCTGCGACGGCTTGCCGGATGCGCGCGTGATGCGGTACGAGCCGCAGTCGCCGGCGAGCCGTGCGATCTGCGCAAGACGCGCGGCGTCTTCGGAGGTAACGAGGATGTTCATCATGATGGTGGACCTCGCCGGTGGCGTTGGTAGCGTTGAAGGCATTTATTGACAGACGGTGCCGCCCGTTGCACTCGCAAGACTCTCGCGCGGCAGCGTCGTGGTGAGCGGCGGCATGGAGAGCGTCAACGGAACGAACGGAATCATGGTTTGCACGCTGAGATTGGTCACGCTCACGGTGACCATCGTGCAGCTGTTGCGCGCCGTGGACGGGTCGGAGTCGCAGCCGGACGGTACATAGGCAACGTTGACTTTCGAGCTGGCGAGCAGCGGCAGCAGCGACTGGATGCGCGTCTTCACGACGGTGGCATCCGCGTCGCACACCACGGCCGTGCGCGCGCCGAGCCGCACCGCTTCGCTCGCCGTGTTCCAGTAGAACAGCACACGGCCGAATTCGCAGATGCCGATGAGCAGCGTGAAGAGAATCGCGCAGACCAGCGCGAACTCGACGCTCGTGGCACCGCGCTGCTTCGCGCGACGCGTGGCGGAACGCGTGATGGAAAGGGCGAGCGTTTTCATGACACCTGCCTCATGACCGTGACGATGTTGCTGAACGTGATGGGCGGCAACGTGAAGAAGGCAGGCGTGGGCTGGTACGGGTAGCCCTTGATCTTCACTTCCACGAGGTTGATGCTGCCCGACAGATACGACGGGTTCGCCGTGCCGTTGTTCGTGTCGTAAGTCGGCACGTTCGCGAATTGCGCGGGGTCCGACGCATCGCTGCAACTCGCGGTGTGAGCGCTGTCGCAGATCACCACCATCGAGGTCGTGAGGCCAGGTGCCAGTTCCGTGCCCTGCGAGCCGCACGTCGTGCTGCCGTACACCACGAGGCACTGCGCCTGCGCAACCGGGTAGGCCGGGTCGGTGGGCAGATAGGTGGACAGGTAGCGTGCCGCGTCGCGCGTCGCCTTGGTGAGCGCCTCGTACTGATAGATGGCGCGGCCGAATTCGGCAATGCCCGTCACGATGATGAGGAGCGGAATCAGCACGAGCGCGAACTCGACCGTGGCGACGCCGCGCATGCGGCGCCGGCTGGAAAGACGATGAGCGGAGCGGTTCATGGTTGCCTCTACTGGAGTAACACCGGAACCTGCGGGCCTACGGAGCTGCCGCTGCCCGGCACGCCATGCGTGGCACACGGGCTGCCGGCGGCGGAAGACGAGCCGCGGTATTCGAGATGCACCGGGCCCGCGCTGCCGCCCGACTGCATGGGGTCGAGCATGAGTACGCAGTCCCAGGAGGTAACGGCGGCGCTGTGGCCCGAGAGGAGTTGCGTGCAGTCCACCTCGGGCGCGAGCGCAAGGCGGCGGTCGGCGCCCGCGGAGTAGCTGGTCTGCGCGTACGAACCGCTCGTGCTCAATTGCGCCGCGGAATCGCCTTGATACGGCGTGAAGCTTTGCCGCTTGCTCACGAAGTCGCTGTACGCGTTGCCCGTGGTGGCGTTCCAGTTCGTGGACGTATAGGCGTAGCCCGTGAAGTCGGGCGTGCCGCCGCTCTGCGAATAGGGGTTCGCGTAGATGCCGAAGCGCGTGTTGTACGCCGCCGAGTCGGCCACCTTGTTGCCGGGCGAGCCGAGGCTCGTGCCCGTTGCGGGCAGCGAGCAGTAGTTGCCCGTGAGTTCGCTCTTGATTGACGACGCGCTGTTGCTGCCGTCGAGCGCGGCCCAGCCGAAGTCGCCGGAGCCGTAAGTGGGCGGCGCACCGGCCTTGGCCGTGAGCCATTGCCCGATGGTGTAGGCGGAAGGGCTCGACGGCCCCGCGGTGCCCGGCTTGCAGATGAACACCGGAATGGCGCAGGTGGTTTGCGCCGCGCCCACGGTCGCCACCGCCATCGCGGAGACCGACGACGCGTTCGCTACCGTCGAGCCGGGCAGCATGTTGAGCGTCTGGATGAACCAGTTGGCGATGCCCGTGAGCTGCGTGGTGCACTTCACGTACTTGATGTTGGCAGGCGCTGCCACGGAGCTCTTCGGCATGAACGCGTTGTTCAGCGAGTCGCTGAAGGTCACGTTGCTGTCGGTGGAAAGCTGCACGGCGTTCTGCTGGAACAGCGCGAAGTTGAGATGGCCGGCCGTGATGCCGGCTGCTTCGGACACCGACAGATTGATGGCCCCCGTGAGGTCACGGGCCGCGGCGAGTGCACATGCGTCCGCGCTATTCTGCAGCTCGCTGCGCACCACGTACAGCTTGCCGAGATCGAGCGCGAGGCCGAGAAAGCCGATCAGCACGGCGATGGCCAGCGCGACGACGATGGCCACCGCTCCGCGCTCCTTGCGATGCGCGGCACGCCGCGCGCTCATTGAAGATCTCCGACGCATGACAGTCTCCCGCACACGTTGACGTTACTGGCCCGCGCCGCCGCCCGAACCGCTACCCACGCCGATCACGAACGCGTTGGGCGAAGGCGTGGGCGCCTCGAAGCTCTTCTGATAGACGTCCACGGCCGAGACGGCCGCCCGGCCGTCCATGTCGTGCGAGGCCTGGGCGTGTTCGGCTGCATGCGGGTCGATGATCTGGGCTTGCGTGACGGCGCGTACCGCCTGGCCGAAGTGCGCGTCCCAGATCGGCGTGCTGGTCATGCAGCCGCCCAGCGTGAGGAGGGCGGCTCCGGCGGCCACGGCCGCCGTGGTGCGAGACGCGAGAGCGAAGAATGCAAGTTTCATGACGTTCCCCTTGAACAGTGCATGCATCAGTGGTCGGCCGACTGGCCCGGCGTGCCGGCTTCGCGTGTGGCGATGCGTGCGGCTTCGTTTTCGATGCGCGAGACCTGGGCTTCGGTGCTGGCATCGGGCGGGGCAGCGGGCGCCGTTGCAGCGGGCGCGCTTGCATCGGGCGCCGCTTGTTGCCCGCTTGCCTGCGTGCCCGCCTGCGTGCTGGCCTGGGCGCCTGCTGCCGTGTCGTTGCGCGAGACCGGGCCCGGCGTCGTATCGCCTGCGTTGCCGGGTTGCGGCTGCGGCGGCGTGTTCGGCGCTGCCGGCATGCCGTGCAGCTTGCGGGCGCCGCCGCGGCCTTCCATCACGCCGGTGGCGTAGACGTCGGCCTCGTTGGGCTTGTTGAAGCTATCCGTGGGCAGCGGCACGTTGCTCGTTTGCAGCGGCTTCACGAGGTGCGGCGTGATGATGAACACGAGCTCCGTGCGGTCCTGCTGGAAGGCCGTGCTGCGGAACAGTGCGCCCAGCACCGGCACTTCGCCTACACCGGGCAGCGCCTTCAACGTGCCGGACACGTTGTCCTTGATGAGCCCGCCAATCGCGAAAGTTTCGCCGTCGCCCATCTGCACCGTGGTGGACGCGCGCCGCGTGGTGATGAGCGGCAGGATCGAAACGCCCGAGACATTGGTGGCCGAAAGCGTCACACCCGTGGAAGATAGTTCGGATACCTCAGGAGCCACCTTCAGGTTGATGCGGCCGCTCGACAGCACAGTAGGCGTGAATTTGAGCGCCACGCCGAATTCCTCGGCCTGCAGCGTGATGGTGGTGGCGCCTGTGCTGCTGCTCTGCGGCACCGGAATGAAGATCTTGCCGCCCGCCAGGAACGTGGCTTCCTGGCCGCTGATGGTGACGAGATTCGGCTCCGCGAGAATCTTCACGGGCTGGTCGGTGTTCTGCGCGTCGAGCGCCACGCGGAACGGCCGGTTGTTCGCCTTGTTCGCCACGAAGGCGCTGGAAACGCCTGCGAGCAGATCGCTCACCACGGCGCCCGTCCACGAACCGAAGCCGCCCTGAATGTTGAGTGCGGAGCCCATCTGGTTCATGAGCGTCTTCGATACTTCGGCCACCTTGACTTCTAGCATCACCTGCTGAGGCGAGTCGATAGTCATCATGTTGATGACTTCGGACGGCTTGCTCGTGCTCGACATCTGCTGGCTCGCTGTGAACGAACCGTTGCCCGCGCTGGACGTGGCCGACTGCGATTGCTGCGTGGGCTGCGCGCCGGCGAACGCCTGCGCGATGTGCATGGCCTGCTGCGCAGCCGCGGCGCTCGATACACGCCCCGCGAGCACCAGGTTGCCGGCAGCCGTTGCCACACGAATGTTGGGCTCTTCGGGCATCAGCTGCGCGAGCGACTGCTGCAGACCCGAGGGATCGATATTGACCACCACGTTGATCATCTGGCACGCACCACTCTTGCCCTGCACGATCATGTTAGTGGTCCCAACCGACATACCGACCACATAGAGCGTGCGCGGCGAAACCAGCGTGGCCTGCACGACGCCAGGATTGCCTAGCGTGCGATTGCGCGTGGGTTCGGCGAGCGGCACGAGCGTGGACTTGCCGACCGGCACCACCACGTTGGACTCCTCGTGCATGGTGCCCGTGCAGTTCGGTCCGCGCAGCGGGGCGGCTTCGGCAGCGGCGGCCGCGGCGACTGCGCCCGCCGGCATGGCAGCCATGCTGACCAGCATCGGCACCGCGCCGCGTGCGGCGGGCAGCGGTGCCGCGGCCATCTTCGAAGGCAGGGCGGCTTCCTGCGCGACGCCGGCCTGGGCCGTGAGCAGTGCGGCGAAGAGTGCCGCGGCGAGCGCCGTGCCGCGAATCACGCAGGCTTGCGTGCGGCGCCCCGATTCAAATACGCGTGTGGTGTCCATTGACGTGATCCCCCGTGTGCCCGGCGACTTGCGCCGGGATTCGACTTCATTGAGTTCGTTCGCTGCTTTGTTTGACGGCGGCGTCTGGTCGTTCGCTGCCGTCGCTGTTGCTTGCAAGTGCGCTAGAAACATTCCACGCTGCCGGCAACGCCGGAGAGCACGCCCACGCAATCGCGCTTCACCGGCGCATGGGCGACGTAGCGCACGCGGGCCGGATGCACGGGTGCTGCGACCGGCGCCGACGCCGGCGCGGCGGGCGCTGCGCCGAGCAGCGTGATCTTCGTGGCGCCCTTCGTGTCCAGCGTCTGACGGTCCACCTGATTGCGCAGCACGAGCGAGAGCGTGCCCACGCTGCGAGCAAGGTCCAGCTTCTCCGCCTGGTCCGGCGTGACTTCGAGCGTTACTGCGTTGACCACCTTCGGCTGCGTGTCGTCGCGGCTCACCTGCTGTGCGACGGCGAGCACGAGAATCTTTTCGAGCACGATCTTCGAAATGCTCTGCTGCGAATCGGGCTTGCCCGGCTCCTGCG
The DNA here is from genome assembly GCF_034424375.1 of Paraburkholderia kururiensis. Classification (NCBI taxonomy): domain Bacteria; kingdom Pseudomonadati; phylum Pseudomonadota; class Betaproteobacteria; order Burkholderiales; family Burkholderiaceae; genus Paraburkholderia; species Paraburkholderia kururiensis. The sequence continues at coordinate 1,292,218 of NZ_CP139965.1, forward strand.
TGTTCACGATCACGTCGACGTAATTGCCCGGCAGCGCGAAGCCCGCCACGCCCACCACGTCGTTCACGCGAACCGTGATGGCGCGCCGTCCCGCGCCGATCACCGCGGAGAGACCGCCCTTCGTGCCGATGGGCGCGAGTTTCGATTCGAGCACCGGCTCGCCGCGCTCGAGGCTCGTGCGAACCACGCGGCCTTCCAGCGACTTCGCGTCGGTGAACGCGCCAGGGGGCACACTGGCGCTGGGCCAGTTCACGACGCGAATCTGGTTCGCGCCGAGCGGCTCGCCCAGATTGACTTCGGCAGTGGCCACGGCCACGGGCGTCACGGCGCTGGACGAGCTCTGCACGAGCCAGCGTGACGCGAACAGGACGGCGGCCAGACCCGCCAGGACTGCGACGGCAAGCATCGCAAGGGCACGACTGTTTTTCATGGCAAGACTCCTCGACAGATCAGGGTTAGATGCGGATCAGCCCGACGCCAGCTTGCGGGCGGCGCGTTCTTCGTCGCTCGGATGGATGCCGTCGTGGTCAGGAAGTACACCGAAGTAACTGCACCACGCGTCGCGCAGCGCGGGCTGCGTGGCGACCTTCGGTTCGCCGCGGTAATACGCGGCAGCGGCGACAAGGCGCAGCAGATCGTTCGGATAGCACGCAAGAAACGGCTTGCCGGACGGAATGTGCAGGCGATGCACCAGGTACGCGAATGCGTCTTCCGGGGCCTCGACGCCGAGCGCCGCGCAGCAGGACTGGAACACGGCGCGGTAGTCTTCGATGGCGAGCGGGCCGACGTAGATCTTCGAACCCAGCCGGCGCAGGAACGCTTCGTCTTCGAGTTCGGCGGGTTCCAGGTTGCTCGAGAACACGGGCCACACATCGAAGGGCACGGAAAAACGCGAGCCGTTCTGCAGCGTGAACAGATCGAAGTTGCGGTCGAGCGGCATGAGCCAGCGGTTGAGCAGATCGCGCGGCTCGATGCGCTGGCGGCCCAGGTCGTCCACGATGTAGATACCCATGTTGGCCTTCATGTGCGGCGGCGCCTGATAAAAGCCGGTGGACGCGTCGCGGCGCAGGTCGAGCATGTCGAGCGTGAGTTCGCCGCCCGAGATCACGAGAGGGCGGCGGCACATGCGCCAGCGGCGGTCGCCGGGCTGCGCGAGCGCTTCGCCTGCGGCGTCTTCGTGCACGAGCGGGTCGTACAGCTGCACGATTTCGCCGCCGGCGTAGATGGCGTACGGGACCGGCACGTCGCCGTGCAGCAGGCGGCCCAGCCGTTCGGCGAGGAACGTCTTGCCGCTGCCCGCCGGCCCGTACAGCAGCAGCGGACGGCCCGCGTTGAGCGATGCCGCCGCGGCGTCGAGCACCGTCGGATCGATCGCGATGTTCTGAAACGCGGCCTGTACGTCGTTGCGCACGATCCGCAGCGAGCGAACCGAATGGTTCGCAATGCTATCGATATAGTGTTCCAGCGTGACCGGCGCCGGGCCGAAATAGCTGCAGCGGGCGAGTTCGTCGTGCGCCGCGGCGCGGCCGGCATCCGTGAGGCGCAGGTGAACGTCCACGTCGCTTGCGCCGCGATGGCTGATTTCGGCGAGACGTTCGCGCACCAGGTGGGCCAGTACGTCGTCGAGCACGCTGATGGGCAGGCGATGCCGTTCGGCGAGATCGGCGAAGCACGACTTGCCGTGCACGTGCGTGGACTTCAGCACGAGCGCCGCAACGAAGGTGGCGGGCAGGCCGGTGTCGGCCAGCGTGCGGGGCGCGCGCAGGGCGGGCGCCGTGTCGCCTGCCGTGCGACTGTCGGCGGCGGGCATGCTGCCTCGCGCGCCGTCGCGCATGGAGGCTGCTGCGCCTCTCGCTTCGTATCCGATGTTGTCCGTTTCCATCGCGTCCCCCCTGCGTGCCTGTTCTGTTTCTGCCTGATTGAATCGGTCGTGCTGTTGTGTTCGTGCTCGTGTGCTTCGCTATGCGGCCGTTGCGAACAACATTCCGAGCGTTCCTGCTGCAATCGCGACGCCGTAGGGCATCGTGCCTACCGATCCCGGCAGCTGCCGGGGTCCTGTGGCGCCGTCTTGCGCCGCTTGCGACGTGTTGCGCGCAATGGCGCGCAGATTGCCGACGAGTTGCCGTGCGCGGCCGCGATACACGACAAGCGCAACGGATCCGATGCCACCCGCCATGAACGCTGCGAGCGCGATATGAAATGCGAGTGCGGGGCCCACCCAGGCGCCGACAGTCATCATCAGCTTGACGTCGCCTGCGGCCATGCCGCGCAACAGATAGAAGGGCAGCAGCAGCGCGAAGCCGGTTGCGGCCCCCGTGAGCCAGAGCAGCGCACCGGCCGCTGCACCGTGAATCGAGCACTGAACGAGGAACGCCACTGCGAGGCCTGTCGCCACGACCTCGTTCGGAATGCGCCGGGCCGTGATGTCGGTGCTGGCCGCAACGATCACGAGCAACGCCACGCACAGCGGAATCGGCTGGGCGGGCAGAGGCGGCAGAGGCAGGTACATGGCGTTCTCCGTAGCGCTTTCGTGACGGGCGTTGATCAGAGATCCGAAGCAACGCTGTTGAAGACCGACTGCAGATCGGTGCCGATCGTCGTGATCGCACCAATGATCACGATGGCGATCAGCGCGCCGATCAACGCGTATTCAATGGAGGTCACGCCTTCGTCGGCGGATGCGAAGCGCGCAGCAAGGCCGCGGCTCACAAGCAGCGCGAGGCGCGAACGCTTCCGGCCTGCGGTGCGGGACGCTGCGTGCGTCCTGTTGATCGAGCGTTCCATGACGGTTCTCTCCTGGTCTACGGGTTCACATCCACTCACGGCGAAAGAGACGACGACCACGTGATGTCGAGGACGATTCGCGAGGAAGATCCGCCAGGGAGGCCCGCGAATCGTCCGTCGACATGCACCTCAGGTCGCCGCCGTCAGGTCGGTGCCGATCGAGTTGAACACGCTCTTCAGGTCGGTACCGACCGTCGAGACGGCGCCCATGATCACGACGGCGATCAGCGCTGCGATCAGGCCGTATTCGATGGCGGTAACGCCGTCTTCGTCGCGAACGATCTGCTTGACGAGGTTGATGATCTTCAACATGGCTTTCTCCTTTTGGATAACTAAATAAACACCATTGAGCTCAATGGCTTGCGGGTTGGAACGACTGGTACTACAGGGTTACTGCGGGTTACAGCGGTACGGCGAAAGAAGCGACGCCGGTCATGCGGCGCTCAGACTGTCCGCAAGGGCATAGGTGCACGCATGCACATGCCTTTGCGGGCGGTCTGGGCCACCGTCATGGTTTGACTGGCAAGCGGGTGCGAAACCACCAGCCGCCCGCGACGCCCAAGAGCGGTCGCGGGCATGTGGCGCGGCAGTTCGCGCAAGGAAGGAAAGGAAGCAGCGGGACGCCGATGGGCGGTCTCGCTGCGGTGGCGGCTGGAAAGCCTCGTCATGACATGCTTGTTCATTTTCTTCATCCCCCGACTTGCAATTGTTTATGGTGTCCGGCCGGCACCGGCACCTTGCTGCAAGACTACGACTACCCACCATCGCTTCACGCGGGAGATTGCCTTCCTATTGGCAGGCTCCGCATGAACGAATGTCCCCGAGGGCGACGCCTTTGCGATTCCATGTTGTATGTCTGTTGAACTGCTGAATCGCGGGTCGTCACGTCGTCGACTTGCGCGACGAACCTATTGCAAACAGTGGGCCAGATTTCCCAAAAACCAGGAATGACGGGGCTGTTCAGACGTGCGACGGAAAAGTCGAGTGGCGGGGGCGTTACAAAAGGTAACGATTCTGAAAAATGGTGCGCTGCGGGTACGCGCCCATATCGACCGGAAAGCCTTGCCGGGCAAGGCACAAAAAATATGCCAGGGACTTTCCCTGAGACTGCGAGAACGCACCGCGCAGATAGCTATCTGGTTTTGCAAAGCGCGAACCGAACGGAATTGTTTCAAGGTTGCAACGCGGGTCGGATAAGCGGCCCTCGATGCCATAAAACACCTCAATTTCGAGCCTTTTCTGGTCAGAAGAAACCCGATTGTGGAAACCCCGCAGGCTTGCAAGCCGCCCGATTTTTTTCTAACAATGGAGTACCGCGACTCGTGTGCGAAACATCAAGGCGCGGAGATACGTAGTAATCCATAGCGAAATACGAGCGCACACAGTGCCACGTGAAGCCACGTAAAAGCACGCACTATCACGGAGCAAAACGCAGCGCCATGTCTTTATGTGCGGCAACGCACATGGCAACACAAAAGTGACACGCAGCCTGCACGCCAGGCAAAAAAAAGAGCGCACGGCCTGTCTGCATTAAGGACGTGAAATGCGAAACGCCGGTGTGACCGACCGGCCGTCTAACGAAGCATGCGGGGAATCATGGACGTCGCGAATCGGGGAGCGCGAAACGGCGAGAGCCGTTATGACGGAAGCGGGTGGTTGAACCGCGAGCGTGTGGTGTTGTACGGGGGCGCAACCCTCGCGCTCGCCGTCATTTTGCTCGCGGCGTGGGCGTACGTCAGCGGCGGCTTCATGCATGAAGACGGGCCGCGTCCCGGCATCGACTACACCGTGTTCTGGACGGCGTCCTGGCTGATGCTGCACGGGGACCCGGGCTCGGTCTATCACTATCCGTCGTTTGCGCACGCGCAGACCGCATTGCTGGGCGGCTACGTGAATCACGGTTTCCTGCCGTGGCTCTATCCGCCCACGCTCCTCATGCTCGTCACGCCCGTTGCGCTGTTGCCGTATGCGGCGTCCTTCCTTCTGTTCACCGTATTGGGCTGCGCTGCCTTCGTTGCGGCGGTGCTGGAGGTGTCGTCGTTCAAGGTTCATCTGGGGCGCAAGGGGCTCGCCGCGCTCGTCGTGCTCGCGTTTCCGGGCGTGCTCGTCGCGGCCATGCTCGGGCAGAACTCGCTGGTTACCGCAGCGCTTGCGGCCTATGCACTGGGCGCGATGACGCGTTACCCGGTGCGAGCCGGTGTGTGTATGGGCCTGCTGGCCATCAAGCCGCAGATGGCCGTGCTGTTTCCGCTCGTGCTCATTGCCGTGCGTGACTGGCGCGTATTCGCGAGCGCCGCGATGACCGCATTCGCGCTGATGGCGGCAAGTGTGATGGTGTGCGGCACAGCCTCGATACCCGCATTCGCTGCGGGCACCGCCATCGCGCGCGAACTGGTGCTCGAGCATCGCGTCATGTATTGGAGTGCTTCGCCTTCGGCCTTCGCTGCGATGCGCCTTGCAGGGCTTTCTCTGCCGGTATCGTACGGTGTACAGATATTCGTCGCGCTGATCGCCATCGCTGCCACATTGCGTGTCTGGACGAAGACGAGCGACATGCGCGTGCGCGCAGCTGCGCTCGCCGTTGCCACGCTGCTGGTTACGCCCTACGTGTGGCACTACGAACTCGCATGGCTTGGCATCGCCGTCTTCTGCCTTGCGGCCTGTGGCTTCCAAAAGGGCTGGCTGCGTGGCGAGCAGACGGTGCTCGCGCTCTGCTGGCTCTTGCCGGTCTACGAGAGCGCCAACCGGATGCTCAAGTTTCCGCAGATCGGTCCCGTGGTGCTGCTGCTCATGCTGCTCATGACGATGCGGCGTGCGCGGCTCGAGTCGGGTGCGAGGTAATGCCATGAAGCCGCTCGCACGCCACGCGCTGTCGCCTGCCTGGAACCGGCCGCTTGTCGAACTGCCCGTAGCGGGACCGCGGCGCCGTCCGCACTGGCTGGGCCTGCGGCGCGTGCGTATCTACGCGGCTGCGGTGCTCGCGTGCCAACTGCTGTTCGCGGGCATTTATCTGTACCGCCTGTATGTGCTGCGTCATCCTGGCTTGAGCCCGCTGGCACTGGACTTTTTGCCCACCTGGAGCGCGTCGTGGCTCGCCTTGCATGGGCACGGCTGCGAAGCGTGGCAACTGGACCGGCTCGCGGTAATCGAGCAGGGCGTCGTGCCTTCGTTGCGCGAAACCGGTGGCCAATTGCCCTGGCTGTACCCGCCTTTTGCGCTGCTACTCATGCAGCCGGTCGCACTGTTGCCCTATCCCGTAGCGGCCGTGGTGTGGAGCGTCGGCACCGGGTTGTGTTTCGTTGCTGCCATCCGAGCCATCGTGCCGCGCGGCGATGCCGTCTTTCTCGTGGCCGCGTTCCCCGCTGCCCTGCTGGCTGCGGCAATGGGGCAGAGCAGCCTGCTCACCGCGGCACTTGCGGCGACCGGTTTGACGTTGTTGCGCCGGCGCCCGGTTGTGGCGGGCATCTGTTTCGGAATGCTATTCATCAAACCGCATCTGGCGTTGTTGTTTCCACTGGCGCTTTTATGCAGCCGCGCATGGCGCGCGCTCGCCGCGTTGCTCGCTACCGTCGGCACGCTGTTCGTGCTGGGCGTGATCGCGTTCGGCGCGGACGCGCTGTCGTCGTTCGTGGCCAACGTCGGCATGATGGCCCGCTACGTGCAAAACGGGCCGGCACCGTTCGCCCGCATGCCGACGTTCTTCGCGATGGCGAAGCTGCTGCATTCGCCGTCTGCAATCGCCTATGCCGCGCAAGGCGCCTCGGCATTGCTCGCCGCGAGCATCGTGGTGCTCGCGTGGACGCGCGAATCGGCCTATGGATTACGGGCCGCCGCGCTCGTCGGCGCCAGCTTGCTCGTGAGCCCCTATCTCTACGATTACGACCTCACCTGGTACGCCGTATTCGCGGCGTGGCTCGCACGGCATGCGCTCGCGCACGGATGGCGAGCCGGCGAGCGTGAGTGTCTTGCCGCGCTTTGGCTGATGCCGCTCGCGGGCTTGCTGGTGGTGAGCCGCGCGCCGTTGCAGTTCGTGCCGCTCGTCACGCTCGCGGCCTGGGGTTTAGTCGTGGCCAGGATGCAGCGCGAACGGCGCGAGTCGCCATGCCTGCCTGTTACGGACGATGCCGGGCTGCGAAGGCGACGCTGGCCTTGAAGCATGGAGCGGGACGGACGATAACGATTGAAACGTGTCGGGCGCGTGAAGCGCAGAGCGTAACAACAAGCAACGCATCACGGATAACGAAGCGTCCGGAAAGAACAGCGTCGCCGCACGAAAAAGCGCGGCGACACCACACGCAGGAAAAGTCATACGGGGAGCAGCATCATGTCGAACCATAACGAGATACCGCTCGTTTCGCTGGTGGTTCCGTTCTACAACGAGGGCGAAGCGGTAGAGAAGTTCTTTGCGGGCGTCGTGCCGGTGCTCGAAGACATAGAAGGCATCCGCTTCGAGATTGTCTGCATCAACGACGGCAGCCAGGATGGCACGCTCCATCAGCTCGTGGCCGCCGGCGCGCGCGACGCTCGTGTGCGCGTGATCGACCTCACGCGCAACTTCGGCAAGGAGGCTGCGCTCACGGCAGGCCTTGACGAAGCGAACGGCGACGCCGTCATTCCCATCGACGCCGATCTGCAGGACCCGCCGGGCCTGATTCCCGTGATGATCGCGCACTGGCGCGAGGGCGCCGAGGTGGTGGTGGCCAAACGCAGCAATCGCGCCTGCGATTCGTTTGCGAAGCGCACCGCGGCGGGCCTCTACTACCGCGTGCACAACCTGCTTTCCGAAGTGAAGCTGCCGGAAAACGTGGGCGACTACCGGCTCATGGATCGCCAGGTGGTCAACGCGCTGCGCAGCCTGCCCGAGCGGCGGCGCTTCATGAAAGGGCTGTTCGCGTGGGTCGGCTATCGCACGGTGGTCGTGGAGTACGAGCGTGAGGCGCGCTGCGCGGGGCATTCGAAATTCTCGGGCTGGCGGCTCTGGAACTTCGCGCTGGAAGGCATCACGAGTTTCAGCACGGTGCCGCTGCGCACGTGGACTTACGTGGGCCTCGTCATCGCGCTGCTCGCGTTCGTGTATGGCGGCTTCATCATCGGGCGCACGTTGGTGTTCGGCAATCCCGTGCCGGGCTATGCCTCGGTCATTTCGGTGCTCTTGTTCATGGGCGGTATCGAATTGATCGGCATCGGCGTGGTGGGCGAGTACATCGGGCGCATCTATTACGAGTCGAAGGAACGCCCGGTGTATCTGATTCGCCGCCGTTATCAGACGCACACCAAGGTCACGCCGCTGCCGGTGGGACGTGTGAACCGTTCAGGACGCAGCGACCTGCGTGCCGCTCAGGCATGGCGTCCCGACTTCGCCCGTCGTCGCGCCGGTGTGCGTACGCGTGCCGCTGGCCATTAAAGAGAGGAGACCGACATGTCGCCCGAAGCCTATCTCGAGATGGCCGAAACCGAGGCCGAACACTGGTGGTTCAAGGGGCGTCGCGACGTGTTGCGCGTGCTGCTCGATGGTCTGTGCCTGCCGGAAGCGGCGCGCGTGCTCGAAGTGGGATCGGGCACGGGCGGCAATCTCGCGCTGCTCGAACAGTTCGGCCATGTGAGCGGCCTCGAGATGGACGAGACCGCGCGCCGGCTCACGGACCGCAAGACCGGCGGCCGCTTCGACATTCGCGCGGGCCGCTGCCCCGACGACGTTCCCTTCAACGGCCAGCAGTTCGATCTGATCTGCTTCTTCGACTGTCTCGAACACATACCCGACGACGTAGGTTCGCTCGCGCAGATGCGCACGTTGCTCGCACCCGGCGGCGTGATAGTGGTGACGGTGCCCGCGTATCAATGGCTCTGGAGTGCGCACGACGTGTTTCTGCATCACTGCCGGCGCTACAGCCGTCGCGCGCTCGAGCGCTGCGCGCGTGCCGCGGGATGCAAGGTGCAACACGTGACCTACTTCAACACGCTGCTGTTCCCGCTAGCAGTGGCGGCGCGTTGGGCCGACCGGCTGTTGCGCCGCGAACGTTCGACAGGCGATGCCGTTCCGGTGCCGCCCGTGAACGCGCTGCTCTATCGGGCCATGCACGCGGAGAGCCGCTGGCTCGCGCGGCATACGTTGCCCTTCGGCGTCTCGCTGCTCGCCGTACTGACCGCCGACGAAGGAGCCTGACATCGTGGCGTGGACTTCGCGCGACATCGTGAAGCTGCTGCGTTTCGGTGTGTCCGGCGTCATGGCCACCGCCGTGCATGCGGCAGTGGCCATGAGCCTGATCGTGCAGACAGAGGCACCACCCATGCTCGCGAACGCGCTCGCGTTCCTCAGTGCGACCGGCGTGTCCTATCTCATGAACACGCTATGGAGTTTCTCCGCGCCGGTTCACGTGCGTAACGCGTCGCGCTTCGCGGTGGTCTCGACGCTGGGGCTCGGGCTCACCGCGCTGGTGTCGGGCGGCGTGCAATTCGCGGGCGGTGTGCCGTGGTCCGGCATCGCGGCAGTGGCCTGCGTGGTGCCGCCGGCCACCTTCCTCGCTCATCGCGCGTGGACGTACCGCTGATGCGTGCGCGTCAATACGTGAACACCTGCGGGTAGTGGTCCGACGCACCCGCCAGTTGGGTCTGCTGCTGATACGCGAAGCCGAAGGCATTCGTCACCGCGTAGTCCAGAATGCCGCCGCTCTGCTGCGTCGCGCGGTTGCCGCGCACGATGTTGCCCACGGGCGGTGCCACGAAACCCGGCACGGTCGGGTCCGCGTTGAAATCGCCCACGCAGGCCCACGTGCCGCCAATCGCGTTGATCTGTGCGAGCTGCGTGTTGTTCCACGCGCAGGTTTGCTGAAGCGTGGTGGTGAGGCCGTCCACGGGCGGGCTGTGAATCGAGTAGACGGAGATGACGTTGCCGTTCCACGGGTCGCGCACGGTGATCCACGGCATGGCGCGCGGGTTCGCGGGCGCGAAGCCATGCACGGGCGCCGGCGGCAGGATGCCGTAGTTGTTGATGCCGATGTTGCTCAGCACCGCAAGGCCGCCCTGGGCCCACACGTTTTCCCAGTACACGCATTGCATGAAGCCGTAGCCGAGGCGTAAGTTGCCCGTGTAGCCGATGATCGCGCCCATGCCGTTGAGGATGGGCGCGCGCCCTTGCAGATGCTCCGCAAGGTTGCCGCATTCCTGCAGACACAGCACGTGGGCGCCCGTCTGCTGCACCACCTGATTGATGTACGGCGTGTTGACGCCGCCCTGCATGTTCCATGTCGCCACAATCATGTCGTCTCTCCTTTGGACAGCGGTTCAATGCACGCCACCGTGCGAAGCCGGTCGGCAATGCGTATGAACGTGCGAGGCGCGTGCTTGTGAATGCGCCGCTGCGTGCGGCGCGAACGAACTGCGCGGGCAGGAGAGAGCCGGGCGATGCAAAAACGCGACCCCGGCAGGCCGCGGCGATGGCCGCGCGCTGCCGGGGTCGCGCAAGGGAAGTCAAACGTGAGCTATGCCTAACGCCTGACGAGGCCCATGATCAACGTCACAATGAAGATGACCAGGAAAATGAAGAACAGCAGTTTGGCAATACTTGCCGCTCCCGCTGCAATTCCGCCGAAGCCGAACGCGGCGGCAATGATGGCAATGATGAAAAAGACCAGAGCGTAGTAGAGCATGAGTGACCTCCTTATGGTTTCCTCTTCCGCGGCCGGTGCACGGACGGTTCCGAGATGGAGCAAGCGCTGTGCCGCAGGCGCCCCACGGCGGAAATGCCCCAGTAGTCCGTAATAAATGCCGAATGGCGAAATGACGGGGAAATATTCGCTTTTTCGGGCCTTATGAAGCGAGGAGATAGCGGGCATAATGCCAATGGTGCACTGCGATTAATGAGGGTCGTAATCGCGATGTCCCTTTGCTGAAACCCAGGCGGCCCGCACGAGGGCCGAGATTCGATCTGCGCGGCGGTTCACGCATCCTCCTGCATGAACGGCCTGCCGTACCGGCGCGTCCTACTCGTCAGGCACGTCAGACGCGCGCAGTGCACACGTCGTGGACACATCGGGGGCGAGTAAAAATGCCCTTGCGCGTGCCACACTTCCGCTCGTCTCTTCTCCTCCCGGGTTCGGCGCTCATGTTCGACATGCGGCCCCTATCTGGAATCGATTGATGAAACCCGCACGCAATTCGCTGTGGTCCCGCATTGGCCGGAACGTCATGCTGGCCGTCGCCGCAACGGCAATCGTCGCCACCGGCGCGTTCGCATACTGGCGGCACGAGCATCATGGCGCGACCACGCAGGCCGCGCTGACCGGCATCGCCAGTCAGATGCGCAGCGACGCATCGGCATGGACACACCGCGAGAAAGATGCCTCGGCCATGCTGACCGACATTCGCGAACAGCACGTGGACGCCATCGGCGTGGCGCGTAACGCCATTCTGGTTTCCACCACGACGGGCGAGCGGTATTTCGTTGTGGACCACAACGGCGCGTTTTCGAACGCGCTGCTGCTGGGTGAAGTGAAGGATGGCACGCACGCGCCGTATCAACTCGTGTGGCTGCCGGACGCCGACGTTCGCACCGGCGCCGCGCGCTGGACCAGCGTGTTCGACCGCACGCGCGACCTGTTGAGTCTCTTCCTGCCGCTCGTGATAATCGGCGGGCTCGCGTGGTTCATGCGCCGCGAAATGCGCGGCGGCGCGCAACTGCTCGAACGTTCGCCCGCGCTGCGCTTCAACGACGTGATCGGCGCAGGCGAAGCCAAGGCGGCGCTCGCCGACGTGCAGGCCTATCTCGCGGCGCCCTCGCAGTTCACGAGCATGGGCGTGCGCGCACCGTGCGGCGTGTTGATGACGGGCGGCCCCGGCGTGGGCAAGACGCGTCTCGCGCAGGCGCTCGCAGGCGAATGCGGCGCGAACTTCATCTCGATCACGGGCAGCTATTTCAGCGCGAAATACTACGGCGTGGGCATCCAGAAGGTTCGGCATCTGTTCGAGCTGGCACGCAAGAACGCGCCCACGGTCATCTTCATCGACGAAGCCGACGGCCTCGGCAAGCGCACCGATGCGGGCGGCGGGTCGGTGGAAGCAGAGAGCAATCGCATCATCAATCAACTGCTTGCGGAGATGGACGGCTTCGCCTCCAACGAAGGCGTGATCGTGGTGGCCGCGACCAACCATCCCGACAATCTCGACGAAGCGCTGCGCCGCCCGGGCCGTTTCGATCGCACGGTGAACGTGCGCTTGCCCGACCTCGAAGACCGCGCGCAGATTCTGCGCTTTTACGCGACGAAGCTGAAAACGAAGCTCGACCGCATCGACTTCTATCAACTCGCGCGGCTCACCACGGGGCTGTCGCCCGCTACGCTTTCGATGATCGTGAACCAGGCCGGGCTGCTCGCACGCAAGGCCGGCGACCACGAAGTGATGTCCGCGCATTTCATCGAGGCCATCAAGATCGCGCGCATTGGCGACGTGAACGGCTCGGAGCGCGCGCTTTCCGAAGAGGAGCGCATGCGCATCGCCGTGCACGAAGCAGGGCATGGGCTCGTGGCCGCGCTGCTCGGCACCGGCGTGCTCGAAGAAGTGACGATCCTGCCGCGCGGCGGCGCGCTCGGCGTGGCGCTCATCACGAAAACGCAGGACAAGCACCTGTACCGCGAAACGGAGATGCGCAACGAGATCCAGGTGCTGCTGGGCGGCCGTAACGCCGAGCTGCTGGTGTTCGGCGAGGCATCGAGCGGCGCGGCGCAGGACTTGCAGGAGGCCTCGCGCATCGGGCTCGACATGGTGTCGAAGTTCGGCTTCAACGCGGACGGCAACCTGTTCAGCCTCGCGGCGCTCCCGCAGCAGGTGGCGGGCTTGCAGCTCAAAGAGGCCATCGGTCACGCGAATCAGCTGCTCGCCGAATTGAACGATGCCTGCCATGCGTTGCTGCACGCCAATGAACCGGTGTTGCGCGAGATTGCCGACCGGCTGCTCGAAGTGGAGACGGTGCCGGGCGAGACGGTGTACCGGCTCATTCAGGAACATGCCGCCACGGGCAACGGCGCCGTGCGGCTCGCTCAGGAAGCCGCTGCGGCATAAGAAGCGGCGCTGCCACAGCGCCTGCGAACAACGATTAAGCCGCATCCAAGGACTTTTAAGCCTCGGTGAACTACCGTTCGACTTGCCGTTCAACGACTGTTCACTCGAGGAGAAGCGCAATGAAGAAGTTCTGGATGACGCTTGCCGCAGCTGCGGTGGCCACGACGGGCATCGCTGCCCACGCCGATGAAACGGGCTACGCGCCGCCTGTGGAGAACCACGCCGCGCATCCGTCCAGCGCCGCCGTGGCGCGCAAGGCGATGCGCAAGGCCGACCGCAAGCTCTCGAGTGCCGTGCGCAAGGCGATCGTGAAGGGCGGAAACGTCGATACGGCGCACCTCACGGTGCTCGCGCGCGACGGCAAGGTCACGCTCACGGGCACGGTGCCCGAAGAAGGGCAGATCGCGCTTGCGACGCAGCGCGCGCAAGGCGTCAGCGGCGTGACCGACGTAACGAGCCGGCTTACCGTGGGCTCGCCTGGTCATTGAGGCCGGCTGGCTTGCAGGACCCAAGCGAATCTGGAACCTGCAAGCCGGCGCAGCGCCTCGCGCCTGAAGTGCAGCAGACGGCGAGCCCGAAAAGCGTGGAACGGCGTACGCACCGTTCCGCACCGCCGTTCAGGTCTCTTACGCCTTCCTTTCTTCTGCTCTTGCGGCCATCGCCGCGATCACGCCTTCGGCATACGCCGCATCGGCCTGGCGGAAATGCTCGATCTGGCGGTCCACGATCTCCTTCGGCACACCGTCGATGGCTGCGGCGATGTTCGCGAACAGGCGCTCACGCTGGCCCGCATCGAACAGACGGAACAGCGCGCCCGGCTGGCTGTAGTAATCGCCGTCCTCGCGATGGTCGTAGCGGTCCACGGTGCCTGCGGCGAGCGGCGGCTCTTCCGCGTTGCGGTCCTGCGTGAAGTCGCCGAAGCGGTTCGGCTCGTAGTTCACGGTGCCGCCCAGGTTGCCGTCGGTACGCATTGCGCCGTCGCGGTGGAACGCGTGGTGGAACGGACACTTCGGCGCATTCACCGGAATCTGGTGATGGTTCACGCCCAGCCGGTAGCGCTGCGTGTCGCCGTACGAGAACAGCCGGCCCTGCAACAGCCGGTCCGGCGAGAAGCCGATGCCCGGCACCACGTTGGCCGGCGTGAACGCGGCCTGCTCCACGTCCGCGAAATAGTTCTGCGCGTTGCGGTTCAGTTCGATCACGCCCACGTCGATCAGCGGGTAGTCCTTGTGCGGCCACACCTTCGTGATGTCGAACGGGTTGTACGGCACCTTCGCTGCGTCGGCCTCAGGCATCACCTGGATGCGGAACGCCCAGCGCGGGAAGTTGCCCTGGTCGATGTTCTCGACAAGGTCGCGCTGCGCGCTTTCGCGGTCCGCAGCGATGACCTGCGCGGCTTCCTCGTTGGTGTAGTTCTCGATGCCGTTGAGCGACTTGAAGTGGAACTTCACCCAGAAGCGCTCGTTACTGGCGTTGATGAACGAGTACGTGTGCGAGCCGAAGCCGTGCATCTGGCGGTAGTTCTTCGGAATGCCGCGGTCGCTCATGAGAATGGTGACCTGATGCAGCGACTCGGGATGACGCGACCAGAAGTCCCACGCCGCGACGTTGTTGCGCAGGTTCGTGTACGGGTCGCGCTTCTGCGTGTGGATGAAGTCGGGAAACTTGAGCGGGTCGCGGATGAAGAACACGGGCGTGTTGTTGCCCACCACGTCCCAGTTGCCCTCGTCGGTATAGAACTTGATGGAGAAGCCGCGCACGTCGCGCTCGGCGTCGGCGGCGCCGCGCTCGCCGGCTACCGTCGAGAAGCGCATGAAGAGCGGCGTTTCCTTGCCGGGCTGCGCGAAGACTTTGGCCCTGGTGTACTGCGTGATGTCGTGCGTCACCTTCAAGGTGCCGAATGCGCCGGAGCCCTTGGCGTGCACGCGTCGTTCGGGGATGACCTCGCGGTCGAAGTGGGCGAGCTTTTCGAGCAGCCACACGTCCTGGAGCATGACCGGGCCACGCGGACCGGCGGTCATCGAGTTCTGGTTGTCGGCAACGGGCGCGCCGGCGGCCGAGGTGAGATGGGTGAGGGTCTTGGAAGTCATGGCCTTGGGTCGACGCGAGTTCGAAGAAACGGAGAGAAGCACGGGGCCCTGCGCCCCGTGCCGCTGATGCGCCGCGCGCGTTACGACTGCAGGAACGCGAGCAGGTCCGCGTTGACCTGATCCGCGTTCACCACGCACATGCCGTGCGATGCGCCCGCGTAGACCTTCAGCGTGGCGTTCTTCACGATCTTCGCGGAGAGGCGGCCGGCGTTGTCGATGGGCACGATCTGGTCGTCGTCGCCGTGCAGGATCAGCGTGGGCACGTCGATCTTCTTGAGGTCTTCCGTGTAGTCCACTTCCGAGAATTCGTGGATGCACTGGTACTGGCCATAAATGCTGCCCGCCATGCCCTGGATCACGAACGCGTCGATGGCGCCCTGCGAGACCTTCGCTTCCGGCCGGTTGAAGCCGAAGAACGGCGTGGCCAGATCGCGATAGAACTGCGGGCGGTTTTCGGCCACGCCCTTGCGGATACCGTCGAACACGTCGAGCGGCAGACCGTTGGGGTTCGCCTCGGTCTTGATCATGATGGGCGGCACGGCGCCGATCAGCACCGCCTTCGCCACACGCTTCGTGCCATGACGGCCGATGTAGTGCGCGACTTCGCCACCGCCCGTGGAGTGACCCACGAGCGTCGCTTCGTGCAGGTCGAGCGCGTCGAGCAGCGCGGCGAGGTCGTCGGCGTAAGTGTCCATGTCGTTGCCCTGGAACGGCTGGTCCGAACGGCCGTGGCCGCGGCGGTCGTGCGCGATCACGCGAAAGCCGTGCTGCACGAGGAACAACATTTGGGTATCCCAGGCATCGGCATTGAGCGGCCAGCCGTGCGAGAACACGACCGGGCGACCGGTGCCCCAGTCCTTGTAAAAAATCTGCGTACCGTCTTTCGTGATGATGGTGCTCATGTGCGTGCTCCTGTGAGCGATGACGGCCACGCGTTGCAGGAAGTGCTGCGGGCTGCCAAAGCGGTTGAAAAGAGGGTGATGCGGGACTGATGCGTACAACCGGCGCAACGGACGGGCGCTTGCCTGCGCGCCGGCCCACGCGCCGCACTACGGTGCAGCGACTGCCGTGACGGTCGATACTCCGGAAACCGCGTTCCCGCTTTGCGCGGACCATCCCCCGCCCAGCGACTTGTAGAGCGCGACGAGCGCGAGCGCCGTGTCGCGGTCGGTCTGCGCGAGCTTGTCGTCGGCGGCGTAGAGCGAGCGTTCGGCGTCCAGCACAGGCAGGAAGTCCACCAGACCCTGGCGGTACAGGCGCGTGGCCACGGTCACGGCTTCGCGGTCGCTTGCCGTTTCTGCGGCAAGTCGATCGCGGCGCACGCGCGCCTGGCCATACGACACTAGCGCCGTTTCCACGTCGCGCAGCGCGCCGAGCACGGTACGCTGGTAGGCGGCCGCGGCGGCGTCGGTGCGGGCCTCTTCGGCGTGCACCTGGAAACGCACGCGGCCTGCATCGAAGATCAGCCAGCGAATGCTGGGCCCCACCGAGAGATACCGGCTGGGCGAGGTGAGGAACGTGGAGGCGTCCAGGCTCTCCAGCCCCGCTGCGCCCGTGAGGGAGAAGTGCGGATAGAGGTCGGCCTTCGCCACGCCGATGCGTGCGTTGGCCGCCGCGAGCCGGCGTTCCGCCGCGCGAATGTCGGGGCGCCGCTGGAGCAGATCGGAGGGCAAGCCCACCGGCACGTCGGCGACGGGCGCTGGAATGGCCTGGGGTGCATCGAGTTGCGCGAGCAGCGCTTCGGGTTGATGCCCCACCAGCGCGCCGATCCGGTAGATCGAGCCGCGCGCGTTCGCTGTGAGCGACGGAATCTCGGCCTGCGTGTCCGCAACCAGCGCTTCGGCGCGCAGCATGTCGAGCCGCGACGCGAGCCCCGCATCGAACTGTGCGCGCGTGAGCACGAGCCCGTCCTGCTGGATGGCGAGATTGCGGCGCGCCACGTCGAGCCTGCGTTGCGCGCCGCGCAGCTCGATATAGTTGCGCGCGATTTCCGCAGCCAACGTGAGGCGCACGTCCTGGCTGCCCGCGACGGCGGCTTCATACGAGGCGTCTGCGGACTCGACACTGCGCCGCGTGCCGCCGAACACGTCGAGTTCCCACGACGCGTCGAAGCCCGCTTGCCAGAGATTGCCGTTCTTGCCCGGCCCCATGCCGCCCGGCTGCACGCCGGTGGGCACGTTGGCGCTGCCGTGCGTGCGGCGGTAGAGTCCGCCCGCATCGATCTCGGGATAGTCGGCCGCGCCCGCGATGCCGCGCAACGCCCGCGCTTCGCGCACGCGGGCCTCGGCTTCGGCGAGATCGGGCGCGGACTGCAACGCTTCTTCGATCAACGCGTCAAGCGTCGTGTCGCCCAGGTTCTGCCACCACGCATCGAGCGACGCATTAGACGAAGCCGTATTCGATGAAACCTGATCGCGCTCCACGTACCCCGCCGGCAACGCCGTTTTGGGCGCCACGTAATCGGGCCCGACGGTGCAGCCTGCGAGCACGCCGGTCCACGCGAACGCCGCCGCGCACGCGAGCCGCATGTACCACATGCGTGCGTGCCGCTGCGGCAGCACTAGCCCAGGAATTCGAGCCATTTCGGCTGCTCCCTGATGAAGATGCGCGTTTCGACCGACATGCCCGGCGCGATCCACTTCATCGCCTCGCCCGGGTTGTCGAACTCGATCTTCACCGGCACACGTTGCACGATTTTGACGAAGTTGCCCGTGGCGTTTTCCGGCGGCAGCAGCGCGAAGCGCGAGCCCGTGCCGCGCTGGATGCTCTGCACGTGGCCGCGCAGGTGCAGGTCCGGGAAGGCGTCGACGTCGACGGCCACTGCCTGGCCGGGGCGCACCTGCGTGAGCTGCGTTTCCTTGTAATTCGCGATGACGTAGAGGTGCTCGGGCACCACGGAGAGCAACAACTGACCCGGCTGCACGAAGTTGCCGGGCTCCACCGTCTTCTTCGCAATACTGCCCGCTTCGCCCGCATAGATCTTCGTGTACGTGAGATTGAGCGCGGCCTGATCCACGGCGGCGCGCGCCTGGCCCACAGCGGCTTGCGCCGTGGCGGCCTGCGAACGCGCGAGTTTCGCTTGCGCCTGGGCCGCCTGAACGCGAACCTGCGCCGCGATCACAGAGGCACGCGTGCTGGACGCCGCGGCCTTGCCTTCGTCCACGCGCTGCGAAGACACGGCGCGAATGTCGGACACCGATTGCAGGCGGGTCAGGTTGATCTGCGCGAGCTTCGCGTTGGATTCGGCAACGTCGAGTTCGGCGCGTTGCCGCGCAATCTCGGCATCGGCCACGGGAATCTGGTCGCGTGCTTCCTGGAGCTTGCCCTCGGCGTCGGCGAGGCTGGCTTTGGCCTGTTCGAGCTGCACCACGTAATCGCGCGGATCGAGTTCGATCAGCAGTTGACCTGCCTGCACCTTGCTGTTGTCGTCGACGTGGAGCTTCTGCACGTAGGCGGGCACCTTGGGGATGACGGACACGATGTGCGCGTCCACATAGGCGTCGTTCGTGCGCTTCTCGTAGAGGTCGGGCACGAGGAAGTAGAGCGCGATGAGCACGAGCACGGCGAGCCCGGCCGCGCCGAAGATCAGCGAACGGCGGCTGGCGGGCGGCACGGCAGGGGCGCTTTTAGCGGGCGTTTCCCGCAGCGGGGTCTCGCTCATCGCGGCCTCCTGGGGGCAGCGAGCGCACACGCGGCGTGGCGGATCGTGTCGTGATTCATGGTGTTTTCTTCGGAACAGACGTGAGGGGCGTAACGGACACAGAGGCAGACGCAGACGCAACCACAGACGCAACCGGCGTAGGCGGCACGAGCGGCAGCACGCAGAGCGTGAGCACGCCCACGGCGGCCATGAAGGCGAATGCGTCGGCGTAGGCGAGCGTCGCGGCCTGGCGTGCGGTTTCTTCGGCCAGCATGCGCACCGCGGCGCGCGAACTGTCGAAGCTCGTGTAGCCGCCGTTGCCCGTGAGCGTGGCGCCGATGGTGGAGAGCCAGTCGCGCGTGACGTCGCGGTCCATGCGGACGTGGTCCGCGAGGCGCGACGAATGCAGCGTCTCGCGATGCGTAATCAGGATGGTCAACAGCGCCACGCCCAGCGACGCGCCGAACTGGCGAAACGTCATGTAGAGCGATACGCCGTCCAGCAAGCGGTTCTGTTCGATTCGCGCCACGGTGCCGCTGCCCACGGCGGGCAGCAGCGGCGAAAGGCAGGCCGCGTAGAGCACGAGCGGCAGCACGAAATAGGGGCCCGGCGTGCCGGTGGTGAGCAGGCGATGAAACACCACCATCGAGGCGATCAGCATGACGAGCGCGAGCGCAATCGCCTTGCGCTGACCCACGCGCGTGATGAGCGGCACGATGAGCGGGCGCATGGCCGCGGCGGCGAGCGCATAGACGCACATGATCTGCCCGGTTTGCGTCGCGCTGTAGGTATTCGCCGCGAGATTGCGCAGGAATTCGGGCAGCACGAAAACGCTGCCCGACAGAATCATGCCCGTGAACACGCCCAGCACCGCGGACGACAGCACGTGGCGGTCGCGCAGCAGGTCGACGCACATGAGCGGCGACCGGTTGGCCGGACTGGATTGCCACGCCACGAAGAGCACGAACGCCGCGGCGCCCGCGAAGGCGAGCGTGCGCAGATGCGCTGAGCCGAACCAGCCGTCTATCTCGCCGCGATTCAGGATGATCTGCAGCGAAATGAGCGCGACGGCGAGCAGCACGATGCCGGGCCAGTCCGTCTGCACGGCGCGTTGCGACGAGGCGGGCGGCATGGCCGGAAAGTATCGGGCGATGAGCCACAGCGCGCCGCCGGCATAAACGAGGTTCGGCAGGAAGATGAGGCGCCAGTCGTAGTGGTCGGTGATGTAGCCGCTCGCGACGAGACCGGCGGCGCTCGACAGATAGAGCACCGTGGAGACGCGCATCAGCGCGGCGCTGCGTTGGGGCTTGGGCATCAGCACGTAGATGCTCGCGCGCCACCACACCACGAGGCCCGCCGCGGCGAGACCCTGAAGTGCGCGCCAGACCAGCATCGTTTCGAAGCCGGGCGAGAGCGCCACGCCCATCGAGGTGCCCGCGAAGGCCACGACGGTGGCGAGCAGAAAGCGGCGATAACCGACATGGCCCGCAAGCCACACGGAGACAGGCACGCCGAGAAAGAGCGCGCAACTGTAGGTGGTGAGCAGCCAGCTCGCCTCGTCGCCGGACACGCCGAGCGAGCCCGTGAGGTCCGGCAGCACGAGATTCATGCTGTCGAACGTGTAGAACTCCATGCCGGTGGCGAGCCCGAGGCCCGTCAGCAGCGGTCCGACGTGCGCGGGGGCGATGGCGGGCATCGTGCCGGGAGTCGTGCCAGGTGTCGTGCTCGATGCGGCGGCGGCCCCGGCCTGGGCGGCGGCGGGCGATGCGGATGTCGAAAGGACGGGGTCGCTCATGACGGTTGGCCTGGTGCGTTCGCGCTCAATGCGCTTTCACTGCGCTTCGTTCGCGCCGAGCGAGACGAACGGGACGACCGAGACGAGCGACGGGAAGGCGACCGGGATCGGCGTGTGGTCCGGTGTGTGATTCGGCGTTTGATGGATCAAGCCGGGCAGGGTCTTGCCCGGTCGAGCGTTGGCAGTGGGCATGGCGGCCTCCGTGAAATGCCGTTGAAATCGAATGGTCCTGGGCGCGATACCACGCGCGCGTGGGCCGGCCGTCGCGCCGCGAACGTGACGGGCGCAGCGAAGCGGGCGCCCGATGCCGCGTGGCGGCTGCCTGCCGCTAGTCTTTCCAGTTCGAGCCCAGAATCAGGCCGCAGAAATTTCTGCGCCGGTAGTTCGGATCGCACCGTTCGAGCACGTCGGCATTCGCGGTGCCGAAGGTGGTGAGTGGGCGCCGCTCCATGCCTTGCGCGAACGTTTCGAGAATCTGTTCCTTGAAGCGCGGGCCGCGCGGAAACGCGTTCACCACTTCGTCGCGGTCGGCCTGGCACACTTCGTCGAAGTGCATGCCGAGCAGGTCCGTTTCCACGCCCGCGCCGATCAATGCCGTGAGCGGAGGCATTTCCGCGTGCAGGCCGAACGACGTGTGCAGCGCCACGGCGCGCGCGGCTTCGGCGACGTCGTCGTCCGGTACGCCGTGGCACGAGAGAAACGCCTGCAACGCGTTCGCGCTGTCCAGCTCGAAGCGCTTCTGCGAATCGCGATAGAGCGACGTGAGCCCGATGTCGTGGAAGAGCGCACTCACGTAAAGCAGTTCGGCGTTATAGGCGAGCGCGCGATGCTTGCCGATCAGTGCGGCGAACAGAAATACGCGCACCGAATGCCGGTACAGAATGTCGGGTTCGGTAGCCATGACCGTGGCGAGCGCGGCCTGGGCCATGGTGCTGTCCGGTATCGGAATGCCGGCGACGCAGCGGCTCATCGTGTCTCCTGTCACAGGTCGAGCAGTGCGGCAAGCGAATAACGACCTGCGCCCCCAATGGCAATCGTGCCGAACAGAATCAGCAGCATCCACGCGAATTGTGCCTGCTCCGCAGTCCATTCGGGATGCACGAACAGCAGGGCGATCACGGTGACCACCATCACAGGCAGCGCCGCGAGCCGCGCGGCGAAGCCTGCGATGACGAGCACCGGGCACACCACCTCCGCGAAGATCGCGAACGCGATGCTCAGATGCTTGCCGAGGTGAAACGGGTCTTCGATCGCCGCGGCCTGGCTCGCGTAGTGCTGCACCTTCGGCAGACCGTGCACGATGAGCAGTAGCACGCTGGCGGTGACGCGCAGGAACAGCAGGGCGATGTCCGTGGCGTTCGCGGCGACGTTGGCCTTGAAGCGAGCGGGTGCGAAAGACATGGTGCGCGGTCCGGATGGCGATGGGTGGCGATGGGCGACGACGGATCAGAACGCGAAGCAGCTACAGCCGAGCGCGCCCCAGAAGCCGTTGTGGTCGCTCACCGGCGCGTTGCTGCGCCACGCCCACATATGGCCGTGACCGTGCACGCCGCACTGGTTCGCGCAAGCGTCGATGCAGGCGCGCGCCGTGGTCTGCGACGATGCAGCGGACGCAGCCGGCCGGTAGCGGCTGTAGCCGCCGAACTCGGCAACGGGAGACCACGTGGGGCTCACGGGCAGCGCAGGCGGCGCGAGCGGGCTGAATTCCTCGTCGGCGTAGACCACCTTGCCGTTCACCACCGTGAGCACGGACGAGAGGTACTTGATGCGTTCTTCGTCCACGGTGAAGAAGTCGTCGGTAAGCGCGGCGAAGTCGGCGTACTGGCCCGGCACGAGTGCGCCCTTGCGGTCGTCTTCGTTCGAGAACCACGCGCTGCCCACGGTGTAGCGGCGCAGCGCTTCCATGCGTTCCAGCCGGTTGCGCTCGGGGTACAGCAGCGTGCCGCCCACCGTGCGGCCCGAGATCATCCAGTAGAGCGAGACGAACGGGTTGAAGCTCGCCACGCGCGTGGCGTCCGTGCCGGCGCCCACGGGCAGGCCGGCTGCCAGCATCTTCTGGATGGGCGGTGTGCGTTGCGCGGCGGCTTCGCCATAGCGCTGGATGAAGTACTCGCCCTGATAGGCCATCCGGTGCTGCACCGCGATGCCGCCGCCCAGTGCGGCGATGCGGGCAATGTTGGCCTCCGAGATGGTTTCGCAGTGGTCGAAGAACCAGCGCAGGCCGTCGAACGGCACTTCGCGGTTCACCTCTTCGAACACGTTGAGGAAGCGGCTGATGGATTCGTCGTAGGTGGCGTGCAGGCGGAACGGCCAGCGGTTCTGCACGAGCAGCTTCACGACGCCCTTCAGCTCGGTTTCGAGCGACTCCGGCAGGTCCGGGCGCGGCTCGAGAAAGTCTTCGAAGTCCGCGGCGGAGAACACGAGCATTTCGCCCGCGCCGTTCACGCGCAGGAACTCGTCGCCGTCGCCGGGCTTCGTCATCTTCACCCAGCGCGCGAAGTCTTCGATCTCTTTCTTCGCGTTCTGCGTGAACAGGTTGTACGCGATGCGCATGGTCAGCTCGCCGCGCTTCGCGAGTTCCATGATGACGGCGTAGTCGTCGGGGTAGGCCTGGTAGCCGCCGCCCGCGTCGATGGCGCTCGTCACGCCGAGCCGGTTCAGCTCGCGCATGAAGTGGCGCGTCGAATTCATCTGGTCGTCATACGGCAGCTTCGGGCCTTTCGCGAGCGTGGCGTAGAGCAGCCCCGCGTTGGGGCGCGCGATCAGCATGCCCGTGGGGTTGCCGCTGCGGTCGCGCTGGATCTCGCCGCCCGGCGGGTTCGGCGTGTCTTTCGTGTAGCCCACGGCGCGCAGCGCGGCGGCGTTCAGGAGCGCGCTGTCGTAGAGGTGGAGGATGAAGACCGGCGTGTCGGGCGCGATGGCGTTGATCTCTTCGAGCGTGGGCCCGCGGCGCTCGGCGAACTGCAGCTCGTTCCAGCCGCCCACCACGCGCACCCACTGCGGCGCGGGCGTGCGGGCCACCTGGCGGCGCAGCATGTCGAGCGCGTCGGCGAGCGAGGGCACGCCGTCCCAGCGCAGCTCCATGTTGAAGTTGAGGCCGCCGCGAATCACGTGCAGGTGCGAGTCGTTGAGACCCGGAATGACGGTGCGGCCTTGCAGGTCGACGCGCCGCGTGTTGGCGCCGGCGCGCTGCATCACGTCGCGGTCGTTGCCCGTGGCGAGCACGCGGCCGTCCTTGACGGCGAGCGCCGTGACGAACGAGCGCTTCTCGTCCTGCGTCGCAATCTTGCCGTTGAAGAAGACCGTATCCGCGGTCGCCGCGTCGTTGAACTGGGCAGTCATCGTGCGTTCCTGTAGGTGGATGGACAGGGCTGTCCGTGATGGCGCGAAGGCGATGAACGGAGCGGCTCGCCTCGTGCTGCGCCGTCGGTTTTTCAACAGTACGCAAGGGGCGGCTGAAAGTCCTTAGCCGCACCTGAAACGTTCTGAAGCGAGGCGGTGCGCCGGTTCGCGCGCATCGAGGCGCAAGCAGCAACGGCGTGCAGGAGAATTCAGAACGATTAAATCGGTGCGGCGGCGGTACGGCGATAGGATGGCTGCGCGTCGTTGCCGCGGCAGGAAGGCCAGCCGCGGCGGCGTCCACATGCGTTTTCACTCACCCACTCACCATTGGGCACTGCAAGGACCGACGTCATGCAATACGTCTACTCGCTCTTATCGGGCTTGCTGTTCGGCATCGGCTATGGGCTGCTCGGCCTGAAATCGCCGGCGCCGCCGTTGATCGCCCTCGCGGGGCTGCTCGGCATGCTGGGCGGCGACCAGCTCGTGACGCAGCTGAAGGCGCATCTCGCGGCCCGCAATGCGCCGGCTGCGGTCAGCGCGCCGGCCTCCACGTCGTCCACGCCGACGCCCACGCCCATCGTCGCCGCGCAGCGCGACGCAGGCGCCGACGATCAGCCGAAGTCATGAGCACGCCGCACCAGGACATCGACATGAACGTTTCACCGTCTGCCGTGCAGGCAGCCGAGGCCGGTGCCGAGGCTTCGACGCCGCAACGCCTCGTCACCATCCTCGCGTTCATTGCCGGTTACGTGGATGCGTTCGGCTTCGTCGCGCTGTTCGGCCTGTTCGCCGCGCACGTCACGGCGAACTTCGTGCTGATCGGCGCGAACGTGGTGGGCGAGGGGCAGGGCATTCTCATCAAGCTGCTCGCGTTTCCCGCTTTCATCGCGGGCGTGGCCGTGGCGCGCGGCGTGGTGGGCATGGCCACGCGCCGCGGCGCGTTTGCGGAGCGCGCCCTCTATGTGCTGGAGGCCGCCTGCCTGTGTCTGATGATGGCCGCGGGCCTCGTGGTCTGGCCGCACTACGGGCCCGACAGCGCGTGGGCCATCGTGGCCGCGCTCTTCGGCGCCGCGGCCATGGGCGTGCAGAACGCGCACAGCCGGCTCGTGCTGCCGGGCCAACCGCCCACCACGATGATGACGCTGAACGTGACGCTGGGCGTGCTGTACACCATCGACGCGCTCACCGGCCGCACGAGCGACGCGAAGCATGCGGCCCGCGAGCGGCTTGCCGACATCCTGCTGCCGGTGGCGGGCTTTGCCATGGGGGCGATCGTGGCCTGCATCGCGTTCGTGCAGGCCTCGTTCTGGGCGCTGCTGTTTCCCGTCATCCTGCTCGCGATCCTCGCGCTGCGCGCCGGCCCGGGTTCATGCGCGGTGGCCGAATGAGGCAGCGGCCTGCTTGCCGCGCGGCTGCAAGAAGATTTAAGCGAACGCAAAGGACTCTTCAGCGCCACGCGCCTAACGTTCATGCTGCGGGTGCCGCGTAGCCGAACGGCCGGAATGTCCGCCGCGTCGCGCCTGGCTTCACGGTGTGCATCATCCATGTGCGCCATGAGCGGCCCGCAACCATGAGCGGTTGCGCCCGCGCCCGCGGTATAGCCATTCCTGTGCGAGGACACGCCAAATGGAAGAACTCGATCGTTGGGAACACGTCGTCATGCTGCTGTGGCTTCAGTCCGAGGCGCGGCAGCCCATGCACGCAGCGCGGCCCGAAGCGGCCCGCCCGCGTGCGCGCAGCGGCGCAGGCGCACGCAAGGCAGCGGGCGGCAATGCCGCGCGGGCGGCGGCGGGCGTGGGGCTGAACCGAACGTCGATCATCGCGATGGAGAAGCAGAACGACAGCTCCATGCTCGTGTCGTGGAGCGACTCCACGCGCTGCCGCTACATCGACCAGCGCTGGATCAGCGCCAAGTCGCGCTCGAGCGGCTACTGCGCGCTGACGGGCCGGGCCATTCGCCGCGGCGACCCGATCTACAAGCCGCAGTGGCGCGGCGCACACCGTCCGGCGAACAGCATGGAGATGATCCTCGCCGCGGAACTGGAGCAGATGGCCGCGCGCTGAAACGGCGGCCCAGAACCCGCGCGCGACCTGCACGATAAACGCGGCTTCTGAAGCGCAACGCGTCGGCCGGCTCGGGCGGCGGGCGCGCGCTCCTGCGGCCGGCACATCAGTCCGGCGCCGGCCTGTGTGACGGGCGGCGCCGTTTCGTAGTTCGCATTGCAACTGGAGAAAACAGCATGATTCGAAAGACGTGGATCTCGGTGGCCGTGGCCGCCTGCGCCGCCGTCTGCCTGCAGACCGCACAGGCGCAGGTGGTGGGCCATCAGACGATCGGCATTTCGGTGACGGAAGCCGACGCGATTCTCGCGGGCTGGAGCGTGAAGCGCTCCATTCTCGGCAAGCCCGTGTTCAACGAGCAAGGCCAGCAGGTGGGCAAGGTCTATGACATCGTCGTGGCGCCGGACAAGTCCGTCTCGTATGCCATCGTGGATGCGCAGCGCTTCGTCGGCATGCGCCACGACGTGGCGGTGCCCATCGAGCAGCTCGATTTCGCCGACGGCAAGCTCGTGCTGCCCGGCGCCACGCGCGAGGCGCTGAAGGCCATGCCGGTGTTCCAGTACACGAAGATGCCGGCGATGCCGAAGCCGCGCGACGCTTACCAGCACCCGTAATGTGACAGGCGCATGTCTTCGCGGCTTTTCGGTCCGAAGGCATGCGTGGCCGGGCGCAGCAAAACCGCCTGGTTCAAAACGGCAAAAGAAGCAAGCCGTGCTGCCTGAGAGATTCGCGTCGCGAATAAAAAATCGTCTAATCAAAAATATCGAACATTGAGTTCGGAATATTTAAATCTTCGAATGAGGGGAATGCCGTAGGATGAGCGTGCCGCGCCGGCTGCGCCGGCATGACTTAATACCGACTCATTTGTCGAAAGACAGCTTGCAATGATTCAGATCGGGCAACTCCACGTCTTTCTCGAGAGCCGCGAAATTCGCTTGAACGGCGAAGTGGTGCGTATTGGCAGCCGCGCATTCGATATTCTCGAATTGCTGATTCGGGCCGAAGGCGCATTGGTGTCGAAGGACGACATTATCCGCGGCGTCTGGCCCAGCACCATCGTTCAGGAAAACAACCTTCAGGTTCACATCGCCGCCTTGCGCAAGGCGCTGGGCAACGACCGCGACCTCATCCGCACGGTGCCGGGGCGCGGCTATTGTCTGGTCGGCGCATTGAGCGACGCGGCGGTGAAGCGCGGCACGCCGGACCTCGCGCAGCGCCTGCCGGTGTCGGCTTCGGCGCTCGTGGGGCGCGAGGCGTCCGTGGCGCAGATCACGAACGCACTCGGCGCCGCGCGCATCGTCACGCTGGTGGGCTCGGGCGGCATCGGCAAGACGCGCGTGGCGACCGAAGTGGCGGCGCACGTGGCCGCGCGCTTTGCGGACGGCGTGGTGTTCGTGCCGCTCGCGTCGGTATCGGACCCGCGCTTCGTGGCCGACGCGCTCGCGGATGCGCTGGCCGACGCGCTGCCCGCTGCGCTGGCGGGGGCGCTCGGCATGGCGAGGCCCGCCGGCCGCCTGACGCTGGCCGACATCGTGCCCGGCCTCGCGGGCCGTCGCATGCTGCTCGTGCTCGACAACTGCGAGCATCTGATCGACGTGGCCGCGCAGGTGGCCACGGCGGTGACGGCGGCGAGCGCTGGGCTGTGCGTGCTGGCCACGAGCCGCGAGGCGCTGCGCGTGGCCGGCGAACTGGTGCACCAGGTGCCGCCGCTCGAAGTGCCCGGCGAGGCGGACAGCGGCGAGGCCATCGTGCAGGCCAGCGCCGTGCAGCTCTTCATCGCGCGTGCGCGTGCCGCGGACGCGCGCTTCCCGCTCAACGAACGCACGCTGCGCCTGACGGCGGCCGTGTGCCGGCGGCTGGACGGCATCCCGCTTGCCATTGAACTCGCGGCGGCGCGTGCGGCCGTGCTCGGCGTCGAAGTGCTCGCCGATCATCTGGACGATCACTTCCGCATTCTGGCCGGCGGTTTTCGCACGGCGCTGCCGCGGCATCAGACCTTGAAGGCGATGCTCGACTGGAGCTATCGCCTGCTCGACGACACCGAGCGCACGCTGTTGCGCTGGCTCGGCGTGTTCATGGACGGCTTCTCGTTCGATGCCGCGTATCACGTCGTGAGAGGCGTGACGAGCGAAGGCGCCGAAAACGACCACGCGTCGCGCGGTTTTTCGGAGGCGCAATTGCTCGATGCGTTGAGCGGGCTCGTCGCGAAGTCGCTCGTGATTCGCGAAAGCGCGGGCGCCGGCACACAGACGCGCTACCGCCTGCTCGCCATCACGCGCGCCTACGCGCTGCAAAAGCTCGAAGACTGCGGCGAGCGCAAGCAGGCAGCGCTCGCGCATGCCACGTATTTCCACACGGTGTTTTCGCAGGCGCCGTCGCTCAGCAGCGGGCACGCGCCCGGCACGTGGTTTCTCGCGTTTCGGCGCGAACTCGGCAACTTGCGCGCGGCGCTCGACTGGGCGTTCGCGCCGGGCGGGGACGCGGTCGTGGGCATTGCGCTCGCGGCGGTCGCGGTGCCGTGCCTCTTCGATGCCTCGCTGATCGACGAATGCTGCGAGCGTGCGCGCATCGCACTCGACGCCACGCTCGACCCCGCCGTCGCGCCCGTGCCGCCCGAAACGCGCTTGCGCCTGCTCGCGGCCTACGGTGCCGCGCGCGTCTATACGCAAGGGCCCGTGCGCGAGGTGCTCGACGTATGGGCCGACGTGTTCACGCTCGCGCTCGAAACGGAGAGCGGCGAGTATCAGCTGCGCGCGTTGTGGGGCCTGGCGAGCACCTGCCGGTACGGCGGCAACATCCGCACGGCGCTCGCGTTCGCGCAGCGCTTTCGTGCGCTGGCGCGGCGCTTCCCCGATCTGCCTGTCGGCGTGATCGGCCTGCGGCTCGAGGCCATCGCGCTGCACTACGCCGGCGAACAGGAGGCGGCGCGCGAACGGCTGGACGAGATGCTGGCCGTCTACGCACACCCCACGCATCGCTGGAACGTGGTGGGCTTTCGCATCGAACACGGCATTGCCACGCGGGCCACGCTGGCGCGCGTGCTGTGGGCGCAGGGCGATGCGCGGCAGGCGTTGCATGTGGCGCAAGACGCGCTCCATGCGGCCATGCGCTACGAACACGACATCGTGACCTGTTACGTGCTGGTGGAAGGGCTCGTGCCCGTCGCGCTCTTGACCGGTGCCCACGACCTGGCGCGCGAAGGCATTGCGCTGCTGGAAACGCGCGCGGCACGCACGGGGTTCGTGATCTGGAGCGCGTGCTGCGCGTGTTATGCCGCGAGCCTCAAGTGTGCAGTGGATCCGCAGCCGGCCCATTTGCGCGAATTCGCCGCGGCGCTCGACGGCTTGCGCAAGACCGGCTATCTCGCACCGCTCACCATGCTGCTGGGCCAATACGCGCGCGGTTTGAGAGCCTGCGGACGGCACGACGAAGCCGCTGCCGCGCTGGACGAAGCGAAGCGCCACAGCGAAGCCAACGGCGAGCACTGGTTCGACGCGGAACTGCGTCGCATCGGCACGGGCCTTTTACGCGCGGGCGGGACGGGCGGCATCAGCAGCAACACGGGCGGCGACCCGAGCGCCGCTTCAACGTCGGCGTCGACGTCGACGTCCACGTCCACGTCGAGGTTCACCTCGCCACCCATTCGCCGCACGCTCAAATCTGCGTGATGAAGCGGTCGATCAGGTCGGGGCGGTCGAGCTGTTCCACCCACCAGCGCAGTGCGCGTCCCGCTTCGTCTTCGCGCCATGCGAGGTAGCAGTGCGTGATCTCGCGCATGCCTGTGACGCGTCGCGCCACCAGCTTGCCTGCGTCGATGGCCTGCTGGGCGAGGCACTCGGGCAGCGTGCCCACCGCGAGCCCCTCGCATTGCGCCGCCAGCTTCGCGGCGAGCGTGGGCACGGCGATGTAGGGCTGGCCGTCTTCGGTGGCCACCGACCGCGGCTGCAATTCGCGCGAGGTGTCGCTGATCACGGCGCCGCGATAGCGCAGCACCGTTTCGAGCGAAAGCGGCTCGGGCAGTTGCGCGAGCGGATGATCCGGCGCGACGGCGAACACATGGCGCAGCGTGCCCACGGGCCGCGCCACGATATGCGGCAGCGGCGGCGGCTCGCCCGTCGCGCCCACCACGAGGTCGGCGCGGCGCGTGACGAGCGCGTCCCACGTGCCGCCCAGCACTTCGGTGGACAGGCGCAGGCGCGTATCCATGGCGAGGTCGTAGAACGTATGCACGTAGGGCCACAGCGCGCCGAACGGCAGGATTTCGTCGATGCACAGGCGCAGTTCCGACTCCCAGCCGTGTTGAATGCGCTGCGCCTTCAGTTCGAGCTGCTCCGCGGCGTGCAACAGACGCCGGCCTTCTTCCACCACCACGCGGCCCGCATGCGTGAGCCGCGCGCGGCGGCCGCTGCGGTCGAACAGTTCGACGTTGAGATCGCTTTCGAGCTTCTGGACGAGATAGGTGAGCGACGACGGCACGCGGTGCAGCTGTTCCGCTGCTTCGGCGAACGTGCCGGCCCGGTCGATCGCATCCAGGGCTTCGAGGGCTTCGAATGACAGCTTCATGGCCAGATTCCTGTTCGTATGAGGATGTCGCCGCAGGCGGGGCAATGTGGGCAGAGCCGGCATCCATGGCGCATGAGCGGCATCGTAGCTTGATTGGAGTCCGTCATGAGCGTACTTAAGAACGTTTCAAGGTGTTTTACCGCTGCGTGCAGGTGAGTTTCCACGCGGCCCGATGTACTCATGTCGCTTCATGGTTTTCATACGAAGCAACGAACGGTGACGGCACGTGTTGCCGCACTCCTTCGTTCAGAACGTTTAACCCGTCGCCAAGGCTTTATGCGTAGGCCCTCGTTAACCTCTCCTATCCAGCCGTGCCGCCTGCCGCGCGGCACACCCGTTTGCCGAGTTCGACCATGAGCGCCAGCCCGCCGAACCTTTCCGCTTCGCCCGATGCTCCCGCAGCGGAACTCGATACGCCTTACTCGTCGCTCGAACATCGTCAGCACCAGATGTTTCCGAAGCTCTCTGCCGCGGAGATCGCCAGCCTGCGCCGCTTCGCGACGCCTAAGCGCTTCGCCGCGGGCGAACTCGTCTTCGAGACGGGGCAGGTGGCGCCGGGCCTCTTCGTGCTGCTCAAGGGCCGCGTGCGCATCTGTTCGCGCGACCGTCTGGGCCGGCAGACACTCGTTACCGAACACGAAGACGGCCACTTCATGGCCGAGATGGCGCAGCTCGCGGGCAAGCCCGCGCTCATAGACGGCTTCGCGCTCACCGATTGCGACACGCTCGTGGTCACGCCCGAACGTCTGCGTGCGTTGATCGTCGCGGACGCCCAGCTGGGCGAGCACATCATGCGCGCGCTGATTCTGCGGCGGCTCGGGCTCATCGAGCAGGGGCTCGGGCCCATCATCGTGGGCGATGCCGGCGACGCGCACCTCGTGAGCCTGCAAGGCTTCCTGCGGCGCAACGCGTATCCGGCTTCCATCGTGGATGCCCGCACGGACGCCGACGCGGTGCGTCTGCTCTCGGGACTCACGACCGGCCCGGCCGATTTCCCGCTCGTGTTCTGCCCCGACGGTTCGGTGCTGCGCGCGCCCGACGAGGCGCAACTCGCGACGCGCCTCGGTCTCGTGCCCACCTTCGAGCGCTCGCATGTCTACGACGTGGCCATTGTGGGCGCGGGGCCCGCCGGACTGGCGGCAGCGGTGTATGCCGCTTCGGAAGGGCTCTCGGTCGTGGTGTTCGACCGCCGCTCGCCGGGCGGCCAGGCCGGCGCGAGCGCGCGCATCGAAAACTACCTCGGCTTTCCCACGGGCATCTCGGGCCAGGCGCTGGCGGCGCGCGCATTCCAGCAGACGTTGAAGTTCGGCGCGCACGTCGCGATTCCGGGGTGCGTGGTCGATGTACACCGCGACGTGGCCCGTGCCTCCGGCGGTTTCGTGCTGGGTCTCCCCGATGGGCAATGCGTGCGCGCCCATACCGTGGTGGCCGCGAGCGGCGCCGCGTATCGCAAGCCCGCGGTGCCGGGCTTCGAGCGCTTCGAGGGGCGCGGGCTCTACTACTGGGCTTCGCCTATCGAGGCGCGGCTCGCGAAGGGGCAAGACATCGTGCTGATCGGCGGCGGCAATTCGGCGGGCCAGGCCGTGGTGTATCTCGCGGGCTTCGCGCGCAGCATCCGCATGCTGATTCGCGGCAAGGACCTGCGCGCGAGCATGTCGAGGTATCTGATCGATCGCATCGCGGCGCTGCCCAACGTATCGGTCTGCACGGGCTGCGTGCTCGATGCGCTGGAGGGCGACGAATGCGGGCTCGCGCAGATTCATATCGTGCGGGACGGACCCGCGGACGAAACGGCGGCGGAAGCGCGGGTTGAACCACGAGTGGAACCACGAACGGAAGCGCAGGCGCTGCCGGGTTGCGCCGAGGGCAAGACGCGCGAGGCGATTGCGACGCGGCATCTGTTCCTCTTCATCGGCGCGGACCCGAAAACGGACTGGCTCTCCACCAGCGGCGTGCAACTGGACAGCCGCGGCTTCGTCGTGACGGGGCACCGCTATCCGCTGGAGACCAACGTGCGAGGCCTCTTCGCCGTGGGCGACGTGCGCTCGGAGTCGGCCAAGCGCGTGGCCGCGGCCGTGGGCGACGGGGCGGCCGTGGTGGCACAGATTCACGCGTACCTGGCCGACATCAAGGCGCATGCCTAGCGGCCCGCCGCGAGCCGCATCGCGGGCGCCTTCGACGCTTCAATCGGCGTGCGGGCCGGTGTCCTGGTCGCGCGGTATGGACTCCGATGCAGGCCGCGACTGCGCACGCGGCGCGCCGCCGGGCGGCGCTCCGCTGCGCCGCCACGCGCCCGGCGACATGCCCACCGTCTTCTGGAACACGCGGCTCAGGTGGCTCTGATCCGCAAAGCCGCAGATGGCCGCAATGTCCGAGAGCGGCAGCCCGGTTGCCTCGATGAGGTTGCGCGCCTGGGCCGTGCGCTGCTCCAGCAGCCATTGGTGCGGCGTGCGTCCCGTGGTCTTCGCGAATGCGCGGATGAAGTAGGCGCGCGAAAGATCGCATTCGCGTGCAATGTCCGAAATGGATGCGCCCGCTTGCGAGGCCTGCATCAACATTTCCTTGGCCCGCGCTTCGGCCGCGGCGGAAAGGCCGCCTTTCATGGGCTTCAACGGTGTGTGCGGATCGGGCATCACATGCGCCACGCGCGCATTGCCGTATTGCCGTGCGAGATGCGTGCCGATGGCGAGCCCCACCTCTTCGATGAAGAGCTTGCCGAGCGGGCCGGGCGCTTCGAGGCCGGGTGCCAACGTTTGCGCGAGATGGCCGAGCACGCGGTCTTTCTGATGCATCGCACAGGTGAGCCCCGCGATGTCGGCCACGCCCTGCTCGTCGGCGAGCCGCATGAGAAAGGCGCGCGGCAGCTCCACGAGCACGAAGTCGAAGCCGCCGTAGAGGTCGGCCCGGTAATCCTCGGAGAAATCGCGGATATAGATGGACCCTGCTTCGAAGCGACGGTCCACGGCGCGCGCGCCGCGGAAGATCTTGCGCCGGTGCCCGGCCGCGAGCGATACGCCGATCAGAAAGCCGCGCTCGCACGCGGGCATCGCAATGCGGTCCAGTTGCGCCGCTTCCATGCACTTGCGGTAGAAGCGGATGTCGTCGCCGTCGAACTGAACGTCTTTGAGCAGCTTGCTCGACACGCAGCCCAGCGTGTCTTTAGGGTCCTTCGCAGGGCGGGCCGTCGTGGTGTGTGCGTGAGACATGGGGCGGTTTCCTCAAGACGGGGCGTGGCCTCGTGACCTGCTGCGCCACCACAGCCGCGAACGACCGCGGCGAAACACCGGCACCTGCGAGGCGCTGCCCGCGGTGCGATGCGCTTGAGCACTATTGTTCAAGACGGCATATTACCGCTCGTTTACATTTTTGACATTTGATCGGGCGCGCATGCCGCAGGCGCCATTGCGAAACCCTGCCAGGAGAATGGCCATGAATCAGATCGGCACATTGCTGGTGAACTTCGACCAGCGCGAAATTCATCAGCACGGCCGCTCGGTGCGTGTCGGTGCGCGGGCGTTCGACATTCTGGAAGTGCTCTTTCGTGCCAACGGGACGATTCTCTCCAAGGACGACATCATGGATGCCGTCTGGCCCGGCCTGATCGTCGAAGAGAACCGGCTCCAGGTGCACATCGCCGCGTTGCGCAAGCTGCTGGGCGGCGACCGCGATCTCATCAAGACCGTGCCGGGCCGCGGCTATCTGCTGGTGGCTCAGACGGCACGCACGGCCGAAGCCGATACCGACACGCTGCGGCAATCGTCTGCGGGTCCGCAAGGCGGCATGCTGCCCGCGGGCGTGGCACGCCTGATCGGACGGCAGGCCGAAGTGGAGCAGATCGTCGAGCAGATGGGCCGTGCCGCCGTGACCACGCTGGTGGGCGCGGGCGGCATCGGCAAGACCTGTCTTGCCGTGCACGTTGCGCGCGCGATGCGCGATCGCGGCGAGCGCAACGTGTACTTCGTGGAGCTGGCTCAGGCCGCGTCGCCCGATGCCGTGCTGGCCACGCTCGCGGCCGCCGTGGGCCTGGCCGACGCCGCACAGTCGCTCACCGCCCAGGAAGTGGCCGATGCGTTGGCGGACACCGGCTGCCTGCTCGTGCTCGACAACGCGGAGCACGTAATCGACGCGGTGGCGAGCCTCGTCGAAGTGCTGGTGCTGCGCAACCCGGCGCTGCGCGTGCTCGTGACGAGCCGCGAGCCGCTGCGTATCTGGACCGAATGCGTGTTTCGCGTGGAGCCGCTCGCGGTGCCGGCCAACGGCGCATCCGCCGACACGATCCTCGCGCACTCCGCCGTCGAACTGTTCCTGCATCGCGCTCGCGCCATCGCGCCTGGGTGCGCATCGGACGAAGCGAGCCTCGCGATCGTGGCCGACATCTGTCGCCGCCTCGAAGGTCTGCCGCTTGCCGTGGAACTGGCCGCGGCGCGCGTGGCGACGCTCGGCGTGGAAGGCGTGGCCTCGCGGCTCGACGACCGCCTGAATCTGCTCACGGGCGGCCTGCGTTCGGCCTTGCCGCGCCACCAGGCCTTGCGCGCCACGTTCGACTGGAGCTACGCGTTGCTCGACTCCACGTCGAGGGCGCTCTTCAGGCGGCTCGCGTTCTTCACGGGCACGTTCAATTTCGACGCGGTGTGCGCCGTGGCCACCGAGCCCGGCATGCCGGTGGCGTCCGTCATCACGAGTCTCAGCGAACTGGCCACGAAGTCGCTCGTCAACGTGGAGTGCCGCGGCGCCATTGCCCAGTACCGGCTCACCGAATCGACGCGCGCCTACGCCATGGAAAAGCTGCGCGACGAGGGCGAAGTGCAGCTGATCGGCACGCGCCACATGTTGCACGTGCAAAAGCGCATGGAAGAAGGCGCGCTGCCCGTGGGCGGAGGGCCGCTCGGCGGCGGCGCGCAGGAGCGCCCGCTGCCGTCGCTGGACGAAGCCCGCACGGCGTGCGACTGGGCGCTTGCCGGCGACGGCGACCGCGCACTCGGCGTGGCGATGGCCGGCTCGCTGGTCTGCACGCTGCTCGAAGCCGGGCTCGTGCACGAATGCCGCGACCGCGCGCAACGCGCGCTGACGATGCTCGATACGTTGCCCGCGGGCGCCGTGGATACGGTCTGCGAAATGCGCCTGTGCACCGCGTATGCCTCCACGCTGCTCTATACCGACGTGCCCGTGCACAACGCCACGTCGCTATGGAACCGCGTGCTCTGGCTCGCGCGCGACGCCGGCGACGAGGCGTTTCAGGCGCGCGCGCTCTGGGGCCTGTGGAACACCATGCTCACCACCGGCGACATTCACGCATCGATGCGCTTCGCCACGCGCTTCCAGCATCTTTCGGAGCGCAGCGGCTCGCCGTTCCAGCAGGCGCTCGCCGCGCAGATGCTTGCCGTGTCGCTGCACCTCTACGGCGAGCACGAGCAGGCGCGCGAGCGCATCGAGCACGCAACGAATTCCATCGACGAGTCGCGCCCTTCGGAGTGCTCGCTCTCGGTGGACCCGCTCATCATCGGCAACGCCACGCTCGCGCGCATGGCGTGGATTCAGGGCGACGCAGAACGCGCCATGCAGTACATCGAAAAGGCGATGAATCGCGTGCGGGCCGACATGCTCGAGCCTTCGCTGAGCCATCTGCTTGCCGTGGGCGTGGTGCCGCTGGCGCTGCAATGCGGCGAGCTGGAGACCGCTACGCGCTACCTGAGCATCCTGCGCTCGCAGGCCGCGATCCATCGCTTCGAGAGCTGGCGCGACTACGCGGAATGCCTCGCGGGGCAGATCGATATCGAATGCTGGCGTACCGAGGCCGGGCTCGCGCGCATGGGGCCGGCGCTTGCGCGGCTGCTCGGGCGCGGCTTCCGGCGGCTCGTCACGCCGTTGATCGTGGCGTGGAGCGAGGGGCTGACGCGAGCGGGGCGCATCGACGAAGCGCGCGCCAAGCTCGACGAGACGCTCGCGCATTGTGAGGCCAATGGCGAGTACATGTTCGTGCCGGAACTGCTGCGCGTGCGCGGCATCGTGGAGCTGGAGCGCGCGCGCCGCGTGGCCGAACGCGCGCCCGACGCCGCCGAACTGCACGAGGCCGCGGGCCGCCGCCTGCTTTCCGATGCGATGCGGCTGGCTCACGAGCACGACGCGCCCATGTGGGAACTGCGTGCGGCGCTGGACTTCGCGGGGCACCTGGCGGAGAAGGGGCAATTGCGGCAGGCCGCCGCCCTCACCACGGATCTCTCGCCGCGTTTCAACCTGCATTCGGATGCGCCGGATATCCGCCGTCTCGTCACGCTCGGTGAAACGATTGCGAAGAAGCTGGCCGCCGCGCCCGCAGCCGCGCATGGCGGCGAGGCCGCTTCGTCGCAGAAGGCGGCGCCCGCGCCGGCCCCCCGCTGGCAAACCGCGGCGTTCGCCGTGCATCCGGCGGCGCGGTCGTTGCAGTGAGGGCGTGCGGGGCGTCTGGAGGCAGGGGCGCTGAAGCGCGCGAGGAGGTAATGAGGCAGAAAGACGAGGCGGCAACGAGGTGGCAACGAGGTGGCAAATAAGCAAGGCAACGAGCCGACGACAGGGCGGCGAGTTCGCCCCTCGCCGCCTCGCCACGCGCCGGCGTGGGCCTCGCTCTACGCCTGCTCCATCCGGCGCCGTAACGCGTCGCCGGCCAGCGGCATCTCGCGAATGCGCAGACCGGTCGCGTCGAAAAGCGCGTTCGCGAGTGCGCCGGCCGTCGGTCCCATCGCGGCTTCGGCGGCGCCCAGAAACGGCGCGCCAGGCCGGTCGATCAGATGCACGGCGACGCGTTTGGGCACCGACGAAAAACGCAGGATCGGATAGCTGCTCCAGTCGAAGCTGCGAATGCGTTCGGTGTCGTAGCGCAGCGCTTCGTGCAGCGTCCAGCTGGCCGACTGAATCACGCCGCCTTCAATCTGGTTGCGGATGCCGTCCGGGTTCACGATCTGCCCGGAGTCTACGGCCACGTCGGCGCGCTCCAGCGTCACCTGGCCCGTTTCGGGCTCCACCGATATTTCCACCGCCATCGCCACGTAGGCCATCAGGTTCTTGTACTTCGCGAAACCGAAGCCCACGCCGTGATGGCGGGGCCGTGGAGAAGACATCGCGCGTTGCCAGCCGAAGCGCTCCGCCGCGAGACGGATCACGTCTTTCGCGCGCGGATCGTCCAGATGCCGCAGGCGGAATGCCACAGGGTCGATCTTCGCGGCATGCGCGAGTTCGTCCATGAAGCTTTCGATGGTGAACACGTTCGTATGCGCGCCCAGCGAGCGCATGGCCGAGGTCTGCAACGGCATGGTCGGCGAGAAGTTGTTCATCACGTACAGGTTCGGCAGCGCGTAGAGCGGAATGGCGTTGCGGTCGCCGCCGCCTTCGGGTTGCAGCATGGGCACGGAAGGTGCCGACACGAACGGCTTGTCGAGCATGCGCGCCGGAAGCAGCCGGCCCGCGTTGACGATGCGTTCGTTGTGCGAGCTGCTCCAGAGCGAGTAGCGCCAGTCCACGATCTGCCCGTTCGCATCCAGCGACGCGCTTACTTCCGTCACCATCGCAGGCGTGAAGTGGTCCCAGACGTGCTCCTGCGCGCGCATCCATTGCACGCGGATGGGCTGCCCCGGCAGGGCGGCGGCGATCAGCGCGGCGTGCGCGGCCACGTCGTCGGCGCCGTTGTGGCCGTAGCAGCCCGAGCCCTCGGTGTGGATGCAGCGCACGTTTTCTTTCGGCATGCTGAGCATTTCGGCGAGCGCGTCGCGCAATGGATAGACGCCTTGCGAGTGCGTCCACACCGTGAGCTTGCCCGCGTCGAACACCGCTACCGAACACGACGGACCAATCGATCCGTGCAGCAGGTAGCGCTTTTCGAACCGGGCGTTAAGCGTTTTCACGGCGGGCGCCGTGGCGGTGTGCTGGTCCGCGATCTTGATCTGCTGCGTGGCCAGTGTCTTGAGGTTGCGATGCACCGTGGCCGGGTCGGGCAAGGCGCGGCCCGGCGACCATGTGCTGCCCGCCATGAGCGCGCGCTGTGCCACCACGGCCTGCCACTCGCCTGTCGCGACGACGGCGAGCATGCTGCCGTTACGCACCACCTTCACCACGCCCGGCATCTTCATGACGTCGTGCTCGTTGGTGTCGAGCAGTTTCGCGTCGTACGACGGCGGCATCACGACGCGTGCGTGCAGCATGCCGGGCAACTGCAGGTCCTGCACGTAGCTCACGCCGCCCGTGACCTTCGACGGAATGTCGAGCCGCGGCAGCGACGTGCCGATCACGTTGAACGTCTTCGGGTCTTTGAGCGGGGACGTGGGCGTTGCGTTGCGATGCAGATCGACGAAGCCCACCGCCTCGCCGTACGTCATGGTGCGGCCGTCCGGCGCGCGGATCACGGCGTCGCGCGCCACGAGCGCGCTGCTTGCCACGCCGAAGCGTTTCGCCGCGGCCTCCACGAGCAGGCCGCGCACTTGCGCCGACGCGTTCAGCAGCGCGCTGCCGCTGTCCGCGATGGTGTGGCTGCCCGCGGTCAGCCCTTCGTCGGGCGAGGCACCTGTGTCCGCGGTGAGAAACGTGATGAGCGAGGGCGCCATGTCCAGCTCTTCCGCGGCCACTTGCAGCAACGCGGTGCGCACGCCCGTGCCCAGTTCCACCTTGCCCGTGAACACCGTGACCTTGCCGTCAGGTGCGATCTTGATCCACGCGTCGAGCAGCGGGTTCGTCTTCAGGCTGCCCGCCAGCATTTGCGTTTCTTTCGCCACATGCACCGCGGCGCCTTCGTCGGCGATCACTTGCTGCGCCAGCGCCTCGGCGCCCGGCACGAGGCTGAACGTCACGACGAGCGCGCCCGACACCATGAAGCGGCGCCGGCCTTCGTCGATGGTTTCGTCTTGAGGGTTCATCGGTCGGCCCTTGCTCTCAGGTTGCGGTGTGCGTGGAGGGTGCTTCGACCTTCGGCTCCGGCAGCCCGGCCACTTCGCGAATGGCGGCGAGGATGCGCATGTGCGTGCCGCAGCGGCAGAGGTTCGGCTCCATGTGCTCGCGCAGTTGCTGTTCGGTGGGATGCGGGTTGCGGTCCAGCAGCGCCTGGGCGCGCATGATCATGCCCGCGATGCAGTAGCCGCACTGCGCGGCCTGGTGCTGGATGAACGCCTTTTGCAGCGGCCCCGGCTGCGCGGCGGTGCCGAGGCTTTCGATGGTGCGCACGGCGCGCGTGCCCACGGCGCTCACGGGCAGCAGGCACGAGAACGTGGCCTCGCCGTCCACGATCACGGTGCAGGCCCCGCATTGCCCGAGGCCGCAGCCGAACTTCGCGCCGTGCAGATGCAGGTCGTTACGCAGCACGTAGAGCAGCGGCGTGGAAGGATCGATGTCGAGCGTGTGCTGCACGCCGTTCACGGTGAGGGAGATCATCGTGCGGAGTCCTCCGTTTTGAGCGTCTTCCTGAGGTCGGCGACGAGCGGCGCGGCGTCGGGCCACGCGGGTTTCGCCGAATACGCGCCGCGGATGTAGGCCGCGAGGTCTGCGATCTGGCGGTCGTCGTAGAGGCCGCTGAACGCGGGCATGTAGTGGATGGCGTCTTCGCCGTGCCAGGCGATGCCGTTGAGCATCATCTGGATCGCGTTGCGCGGGGTCACGGCATTGACGGCGGTGCTGAACGCGAGCGTGGCGCGTTCGCCGAGCGTCTGCATGGGCGACGCGGGACCGTGGCACTGCGCGCACGAGGCGTTGAAGAGCGTGGCGCCGCGTTGCTCGGCGGGGGTGGTGGCGTGCGAGGAGGGCTGTAACCCGGCTTGTAATCCGGCTTGCGGCGCGGCTTGCAACGCGGCTTGCGTGATCGTGGGTGTGGCGGCCGTTGCTGACGTTGCATTGCCTGCGTTGATTGGGTTCATCAACGCAGGCGTCTTCTGGATCGAGAGGAGGTACGCCGCAATGGCCTGCACGTCTTCGGCGGGTACGCGTGCGAGGTCGCGCGTGACGGGCAGCATGGGGCCCGCGGCGGCCCCGTGTTCCGAGGCGCGCCCCGTGCGCAGATATTCGACGAGTTGCGCCTCCGTCCACGGCCGTACGGCATCGGCAAGCGCATTGAGCGGCGGCGCTTCCCAGCCGTCCACGATGCCGCCGTCGAACGCGTGGCCCGCCTTTTCGCCGCCAATCGCGTTGAGCGGCGAATGGCACGAGGCGCAGTGGCCCAGGCTATCCACGAGCAGTTTGCCGCGATTCCAGACGGCGTCGTGCGACGTGTCGGGCTCGCGTGGCCCAGGCCTCAAGAACAGTACGTTCCAGAACGCGACGAGCGGGCGGAAGTTGAGCGGGAAGATCAACCGGTTCGCGGGCGCGGTGGCATGAACCGGGTCGCGGCTCATGAGATACGCGTAGGCCGCCGAGATGTCGCGGTCGGGCATGCGCGTGAAGTGGACGTAGGGAAAGGCGGGGTAGAGCGGATGACCGTCGCGCGCAATGCCGTGCCGCAATGCGCGCGCAAACGCGGCTTCGGACCAGTGGCCGATGCCCGTGTCCGCGTCGGGCGTGATGTTGGTGGCGTAGATCGTGCCGAACGGCGTGGCGAGCGGCAGGCCGCCCGCGAAGGGGCGGCCGTCTTTGGACGTGTGGCACACCACGCAGTCACCCAGCGCGACCACGCGCGCGCCCTCGCGCACGAGCTCAGGGTCGAAGCCGGCGGGCGAGGGCACGGGCACGGGATCGATGGCGGGCTTGTACATCATGCCTGCCGCCACAGCGAGCGCCGCGATGGCGAGGCCGGCTGCGGCTATCCATAGTCGTCTGCGATTCATGTCGCTCCTCGCCTGCTTGCTGGTTCCACGATGGCGCCTAGTTTCTGTCAGGCCCACGCCGTTTGTCCTGACGAGGCCTGAAACCAGGGCTTAATCGTTCTGAAGCGCTGACCGGCCACACGCATGCTCATGCCGAAGGTGCCGCGCGC
Organism: Paraburkholderia kururiensis; assembly: GCF_034424375.1. Taxonomy (NCBI): domain Bacteria; kingdom Pseudomonadati; phylum Pseudomonadota; class Betaproteobacteria; order Burkholderiales; family Burkholderiaceae; genus Paraburkholderia; species Paraburkholderia kururiensis. The sequence goes on from NZ_CP139965.1 coordinate 1,333,467, forward strand.
GCTGCCTGATTGCGCACATGCGGCCGGCCCACCGCGAGAAAATGCAGCAGCGCGACAACGGGGAACGCCATGGCCACGCCCGCCACGAGCGGCCAGCCGCCATGCTCGTAGAGCACGCTGGCCAGTGCCGAACCGATGGCGCCGCCCACGAAGATGCTCGTCATGTACAGCGCGTTCAGCCGATTGCGGCTTGCCGCGTGCAGCGCATAGATTTCGCGCTGGCCGAGCACCATGTTCATCTGCGCGGCGAAGTCGAGCACGATGCCCGTCACGACGAGGCCCGCCACGCCCCACGCGGGATGAACCAGCGCCGGCGCAAAGGCGAGCGCACCGGCCACGAGTGCGACGAGCGTGGCGCGCAGCGAGTGGCCCGCATCGGCCAGCCGGCCCGCCACGGGCGCCGACGTTGCGCCGATGGCGCCCACCAGCGCGAACACGCCGATGGCGGTCTGCGAAAGCCCGTAGTGACGCGTGAGTTCGATCGGCACCGCGGTCCAGAAAAGGCTGAACGACGCGAACATGAGTCCCTGGTACAGCGCGCGATGGCGCAGCACGGGCATCGTGCGCCCGAGGTGCAGCAGCGAGCCGATCAGTTCGAAATAGGTGGCGCGATGATCGGGCTTGCGCGGCGCGATGGTGAACGCGAGCACGGTGGTGACGATGGTCATGACGACCGCGGCGCCTGCGAACACCACACGCCAGCCGAAGTGCCCGGCCACGATGCTGGAAAGCGGCCGGGACAGCAGAATGCCGAGCAGCAGTCCGCCCATGACGGTGCCCACCACGCGGCCGCGCGAATGGTCGGGCGCGAGATGCGCGGCGAGCGGAATCAGGATCTGCACCGCGACCGAGCTGAAGCCGACCAGCAGCGAGACCGCGAGGAATGCCCCCGCCGAATGCAGGACCGACGCGGCGGCCAGGCTCGCGATGGAGACCACGGCGGTCGCGATCATGAGCTTGCGGTTTTCGAGCAGATCGCCGAGCGGCACGATGAAGAAGAGGCCGAGCGCGTAGCCGATCTGTGTGAGCGAGACGATGAGGCTCGCCGTGCCGTCCGACATCTGCAGCGACGGCCCGATCAGTTCGGTGATCGGCTGCGCGTAATACAGGTTCGCGACGATGGCGCCGCAACTGAAGGCGAAGAGCGCGATGAGGCCCTGGGTGAGGCCGGCGGCCTTGCCGTGGCCGGCCAGCGCGCTTGACGGCGTGGACATGACGACTCCTTGAATGACGACGACCAACGATGAATACGGAGATGAATAGCGGCTTGAATACCGACCGCGCCAAGCATAGGCGGCCGGTGCCGCGCGCGGAATACGTACGGCACGCAACCCCGCTTTGCGTGCAGCGCAACGTCGGTCTGTCGGGCGTGCCTGCGCTGGCATAATCCGCCGCATGGACAAACTGCTCGCCCTTACGACGCTGCTCGAAGTGGCCGACGCCGGCGGCTTCGCCCGGGCCGCGCAGCGGCTTGGCGTGGCGACGTCGTCGGTGACGCGGCTCATGGATGCGCTCGAAGCGTCGCTCGGCACCGCGCTGCTCACGCGCACGCCGCGCCGCGTGAGCCTCACGGACGCCGGCGCGGCCTACGTGGCGCAAGTCTCGAAGCTGCTCGACGAACTCGCCGAGGCCGACGAGAGCGTGCTGGACAGCGGCGCCGAACCCGTGGGCGCGCTGCGCGTGACGGTGCCCTCCACGTACAACCGCATCGTGCTGGCGCCGCATCTGGCCGCGTTCCTCGACGCCTACCCGCGCGTGGCGCTCGACGTGCTGGTGTCCGACCGCTTCGTCGATCTCGCGCTCGAACGTATCGACGTGGCGCTGCGCATCGGGCTGCCGTCGAGCGACCCCGGCCTGATCGCGAGAACGCTGGCCGCGAACCCGCGTTTCGTGGTGGCGAGCGCGGCCTATATCGAACGTGTGGGCGCGCCGCAAACGCCCGCGGAACTGGCGGAACGCGAGTGCGTGCGCATTGCCTACGGCGGCAGTTATCGCGCGCGCCAGGTGTGGACCTTCACGCGCAACGGCAGCGAGGAACGCGTGCCGGTGCGCGGCCGGCTGCTATCGAACAGCCTCGACATGCTGCTCGAAGCCGTGCATGCGGGGCAGGGCTTCGCGTTGTTGCCCGACTGGCTGGTGAACGAGCCCCTCGCCGCCGGCCGCCTGCTGCGTTTCTTTCCCGACTATTGCGTCACGCCCCAAAGCGGCGAGGTGGTGGCCTACGCGGCGTATCTGCCGAACCGGCGCAATTCGTCGAAGGTGCGTGCGTTGCTGCAGTTTCTCGAAGCGCGGCTCGCGCTGCGCGAAGGCGCGTAGCGACGTTCCGCCGGATCGTCGCCGGCCGCGGCACAGATCATGCGCACGTGGCGGATACCTGCGGGCGGAAGGCACGCCGCACGATCGGGTCCACCACGGGGGAACAGTCGACGTGAAACCGGCAACCTTTATTCGACCGCACCGGCTCGCCTGTCGAGGCGTGGCCGCGTTCGTCTTCGCCGCGTGCGCCGCATGCGGCACGCACGCCGCACAGGCCGCTGAAGTTGTGCTCACTCAGGCGCCGTACGGCACCGCGAAGTCCGGCGCGGCGGTGACTCAATACACGTTGAGCAACGCGCATGGCGTGACGCTGAAAGTGATCAACTACGGCGCCATCGTGACCGAACTCGATGCGCCGGACCGCCACGGCGCGCTCGCCGACATCGTGCTGGGCTTCGGCTCGCTTGCCGATTACGAGGCCTACAACGGCAACATCCACTTCGGCGCGACCATTGGCCGATACGCGAACCGCATCGCGCACGGCCGCTTCACGCTCGACGGACGCACGTGGACGCTGCCCGTCAACGACGGCCCCAACACGCTGCACGGCGGCCCGAACAGCTTCGACACGAAGCTGTGGACCACCGTCGCGACACGTGGCGACGCCACGCATGCGAGCGTGACGCTGCGCTATGTGAGCCCGGACGGCGAAAACGGCTTTCCGGGCACGCTTACGGTGGACGTCACCTACACGCTGTCGAGCGACGATACGGTGCGCATCGACTATCGCGCGACGACGGACAAGGACACCGTGGTCAACCTGACGAACCACAGCTACTTCAATCTGGCGGGCGAGGCGTCGGGCAACGTCGAGCAGCAGATGATCGAGATCGCGGCGCAACGCTATACACCCACGGACGCCACCTCCATTCCCACCGGCCAACTGAGCCCCGTGCAAGGCACGCCGCTGGATGTGCGCACGCTCACGCCCATCGGCGCGCATCTGCGCGATGCGTTCGGCCAGCTGAAAATCGCGCGCGGCTACGACCAGAACTGGGTGCTGGACAACGGCGGCCGCACGGAGCCCGGCTTTGCGGCGCGCGCCTACGACCCCGCTTCGGGCCGCGTGCTCGACGTCTACACGACGCAGCCCGGCTTGCAGTTCTATACGTCGAACAGCCTGGACGGCAGCGCGGTGGGCCGCTCCGGCACGATGTACCGACAGACGGACGCTTTCGCGCTGGAAGCCCAGCACTTTCCCGACTCGCCTAACGAGCCCGCGTTTCCTTCCACCGAGTTGCGGCCCGGCGAAACGCTGCACGAGGTGACGCTGTGGAAGCTGGGCGTGCGGTGAGGGGCCGAGGCTTCTGGCCTTTTGCGCATGGCCTGTGCGGGTTCGGGAAGGGAGCCGCGGCCCGCATCCGCCGCCGAGGCTCGTCTGCCTGACTCGACGTGCGCCGCGCCAGGCACGCGCCGCACATCGCCGCCGCTTCAACCGCCGCCGATTCCCTGCGTCACGCGGCCCGTGCCTTCACACGTCGCGCACGGTTTGCCGTCCAGCACGCCCGTGCCGCGGCAGTCGGGGCACAGGTTCTCGCCGGTCGCGGGCGCGTTGGCGGGTGCGTCGTCACCCGGTGCTTCGTCACCCGGTGCTTCATCGCCCGGCGCTTCGTGGCCGCTGCCACTGCTGCTGGCAAGCCTTGCGCGTTCTTGCGGTCGTTGCATGTCGGTCCTCCTTGATGGTTCGAACGGATGCCGCGCATCCATCGCTTCAAGCAAGGTGAAGCAACCCGCGTGCTCCGTCGGCATGCACGCACGCGAGGGCCAACGAGCGACGTGCGGCGCCTTATTGCGCCTCGGTGCGGATGGCGTCCATTTCGGCCAGCACCTCGCTGCTCAATTCGAGCTGCGCCGCCTTCAGGTTTTCGCGCAGATGCCCGACGGACGACGTCCCCGGAATGAGCAGGACGTTCGGCGCGCGATGCAGCAGCCAGGCCAGCGCGGCCTGCATGGGCGTGGCGTCCAGCGCGCGGGCGATCTGCGCGAGCTTGGTCGACTGGATCGGCGAAAAGCCGCCCAGCGGAAAGAACGGCACGTAGGCGATGCCCTGTGCGGCGAGGTGGTCGATGAGCGCGTCGTCGTCGCGGTGGACCACGTTGTAGTGGTTCTGCACGCACACCACGGGCGCGATGCGCTGCGCTTCGGCCACCTGCGCCGCGGTCGCATTGCTGAGGCCAATGTGGCGCACGAGCCCTTTCTGCTGAAGCTCCGCGAGTGCCGTCACCTGCTTTTCGATCGATCCTTCCGACGGGCGATGGACGTCGCCCATGACGCGCAGGTTCACGACTTCCATGACGTCGCGGCCAAGATTGCGCAGATTGTCGTGCACGCCCTGAGCGATCTGCGCGGGTTCCAGGGCGGGCAGCCACGCGCCCTCCGCGTTGCGCACGGCGCCGACCTTGGTGACGATCACGAGATCGTCCGGGTACGGATGCAACGCTTCGCGAATGATCTGGTTCGTGACGTGCGGGCCGTAGAAGTCGCTCGTGTCGATGTGATTCACGCCGGCTTCCACGGCTTCGCGCAGCACCGCGATGCAGGCCGCGCGGTCTTTCGGCGGTCCGAACACGCCGGGGCCGGCCAGTTGCATGGCGCCGTAGCCCATGCGGTTCACGGTGCGATCGCCCAGCCGGAAGGTGCCGGCAAGTTGCATCGTAGCCATGTCGTTCTCCTTGAATGTGGGTGTGAGAGAGGAGGCGAGGGCCAGTATGGGCGTAACTGCGCTGTTCGATAATCCAGGCTAGTGTGTACAGGTTGTGCAAAAAGCTGCACAGCGAAATCAACGCGGTAAGCCCTCTCGGAAAGCTTCTGGAAAGGTCCAGCATGGAAATGAACGATCTGGCCGCCTTCGTCGCCGTCGCCCGCGCGGGCGGCTTTCGCGACGCGGCGCGCGTGAGCGGCGTGTCGGCGTCCAGCCTGAGCACGGCGGTGCGGCGCCTCGAGGCGAAGCTGGGTCTGCGCCTGCTCAACCGCACCACGCGCAGCGTGGCGCCCACCGAGGCGGGCCAGCGTCTCATCGAAAAGCTCACGCCGCTGTTTGCGGAAATGGAAGCCGCGCTCGACGTGCTGAACGGCTTTCGCGACAAGCCCGCGGGCACGTTGAAGCTCAACGTGCCCTCCAGTGCCGCGCACATCGTGCTGCCCGGCGTGATTCCGCCGTTCTTGCAGGCGTATCCCGGCATCCGCGTGGAAGTGGTGGTGGAAGACGGTTTCGTCGACGTGCTCGAAGTGGGCTGCGACGCCGGCATCCGCTACGACGAGCGGCTCGAACAGGACATGATCGCGGTGCCCATCGGCCCGCGCGTGGAGCGCTTCGCGACCGCCGCGACGCCCGCTTACCTCGATCTGCACGGACGCCCCGAGCATCCGCGCGAGCTGCTCGGCCACGTATGTCTGCGCGGCCAGTTCGCGGGCGGCGCGATGGCCATGTGGACCTTCGAGCGCGACGGGGAAGTGGTGCGGCTCGACCCGCCCGGCACGCTGGTGGTGCGGCCCGCGGCGGCGATGGACCTCGTGGTGAGCACGGCGCTCGCGGGCGTGGGCGTGGTGCACCTGTTCGAAGACATGCTGCGGCCCCACCTGGAAAGCGGCGCGCTGGAGCCGATCCTGGAGCCATGGTGGCAGCGGTTTTCGGGGCCGTTCCTGTACTACCCGGGCTACCGCCACGTGCCCGCGCCGTTGCGGGCGTTCATCGATTTTCTGAAGCGCGGCGAGGCGCCCGCCACGACAGCGCCGGCCGCCAGGCAATCAACCGCTAAGCACCCGGCTGCGGCGCAAACGACGATGAAAACGGCGGTGAAAACTGCGCGGCGTACTCCACCGCGGACCACCTGAACGGCACCACGCCCGCGCTGCGCCGCACCTCTTCGATGTGGAATCGCACGAGCCGCTCGGCGCCCGCGAAGGCGTCGAGTTCCGGGCCGCTCCAGATCACCTCGGCCTGCACGGCCAGATAAAGCAGGTCGCCGCGTTCGAAGTCGATGAAAAGAAGCCCCGCGCGCGGATGGCGGATCAGATTGCCGAGCGTGTTGAAGTAGCGGTTGCCCTTGAAGTCGGGCGCGGTGAGCGTGCGGGCGTCGTCCACGCGCACGAAGCCCGGCAGGCCGCCGCGATGCGAGACGTCCACGCCGCGCGCCGGCCCGGCGTCGTCGGCCAGGTTGGCACTCGCGATGAAGAACGTGTCGGCGTTGGCGATCAGTGCGCGGTCGGCGTCGTCGAGCGTGGTGGCGATGCGCTGCGGTGCCGCGGCATGCGCGGACCCATCGCGCGAAAGGGATAACTGCGGTGGCAACGGCAGCGGCTCGCGGCGCTGGATGTACTTGGGGCAATTGCCGAAGCTCTGGCTCACGTGCAGCGTGAAAGCGTCGTCGCTCGCGGCGGTGACGATGCCGTTCACGCGATTGCGTCGGCGTGTCGCGAACTGGATGCCGAGGCCGCCCACGGCCGCGCCTGGTTTGAATGCATCCGCGAGCGGATCGCCGGGCAACGTCCGGCCCGCGACGCGCAGCGTGTGCGGGTCCGGCGACGAAACGAAGCCGGGTGCGCCCACGCGCAGCGTTGCCCAGAGCTGCGCGTTTGCATCGAGTGCGCCCAGCACCATGAACGGCAACTCCGCGTAGAACGCGCGATGCTGCTCCGGCAGGTAGGTGCGGATGCCGCGCGTGCCGCCGCTGTTGCCGTCGCTGCCTGGGTCCGCGCGCCGTTGCGCTTCGAGTTCGCCGGCGTGGAACGGCCAGTCGGCACGCGGCTCGTTCTGCGAGACCGACGGCGGCAAGGTCGAAAGGTCGGACATGGTGAGCTTCTCCCGATGAGCGCGATGGTGGCTTCGAAACGGCAACGGCCGCGCGATGCGTTATTCCGCCAGCAGCCCGGCCTTCGTCTGCGGCATCGGCACGAAGCGCGGCAACGCTTCGATGCGGCGCAGCCACGCGCGCAGGTTCGGATACGGATCGAGCGAGATGCCGCCTTCCGGCGCGTGCGCGATGTAGGCGTAGGCGGCGATGTCCGCGATGGTCGGCGTGTCGCCCGCGGCGAAGCGCTTGCTCGCGAACTCACCTTCGATCACGTCGAAGAGCTTCACGGCCACGCGTTGCGTGAAGGCGTGGTCGAGCGGCGCGCCGAACACGGTGACGAGCCGCGCCGCGCACGGACCGTAGGCGATAGGCCCCGCGGCGAGCGAGAGCCAGCGCTGCACGGCCGCGGCGCCGTGCGGGTCGTCGGGCAACCACGACGCGTCGCCGTAACGCTTCGCGAGATAGACGAGAATCGCATTCGAATCGAACAGCACGGTCTCGCCGTCTTCGATCACGGGCACCTGGCCGAACGGATTGAGCGCGAGAAACTCGGGACGGCGGTTGTCGCCGGCCTTCATGTTCACCTCGACCACTTCGAACGGCAGATCGAGCATCGTGAGAAACAGCTGCACACGGTGGCCGTGGCCGGACAGGCGGGTGGTGTGAAGACGAATGGGTTGGCGCGGGCGCGAAGCGGCAGGCGTGGGGGACATGCGAAGACTCCGTCTGGTGGTTCGTGAAAGGGCGTGCCGAAAGGGCATGGACCGAAGCGTAGGCCGGGCGGCGTGTGCGGTGAAGACGGATAATCGCGGAAACATAATCCTTTTCGAGTGGACAATCGACGATGGCCGACGTACGCGACGTGAATCTGAACCGGCTGGCGATCTTCGCTGCCGTGGTGGAGGCGGGGTCCCTGACGGCGGCGGCCGGGCGGCTGGGTCTCGCGAAAACGATGGTCAGTACGCACATGCAGCGGCTGGAAGCGGAGGTGGGCGCGAGCCTGCTGGTGCGCACCACGCGGCGCCTCAACGTAACCGACGCCGGCCGCGCGTTCTACGAGGCGAGCGTGGCAATTCTGCGCACCGCGAACGAGGCGCTCGCGGCCGTCTCAGGCGGCACGGGGCCGTTGCGCGGCACGCTGCGCGTGAGTGCGCCGGTGGACTACGGGTCGGTCGTGGTGGTGCCCGCGCTCGCCGAGTTGCGCGCGGCGAATCCCGAACTCGATGTCGAACTGCTCTGCAACGACCGCGTGATCGATCTCGTGGCGGAAAACGTGGATGTGGCGGTGCGGTTGGGGCGCCTCGCCGATTCGAACTATCGCGCCGCCAGGGTGGACGGCTACGAACGGTGGCTCGTGGCGAGCCCCGAATGGATCGCGGCATGGGGCGCGCCGCGCACGCCCGAGGCGCTTGCAGACAAGCCCTACGTGGCGCGTCCCGTGCCGGGACGTCCGCAGGCGCTGGAACTCGTCAACGCGCGCGGCGACAAACGCAGCGTGCGCTGCAAGCGCGCGTTCACCACCGACACCGCGCCGGCCGCCCGCGCCGCTGCGCTCGCGGGCGTGGGCTTCGGCTACCTCACGGACTTTTCCATTGCCGCCGACGTGGAAGCGGGCCGCCTCGTGCGTCTCTTGCCCGCGTGGCGCTCGCCAGCAGCGGGCGTGCACGTCGTTTATCCTTCCACGAGCCATCCGTCGCCCAAGGTGCGGGCCTTGATCGATGCGCTCAAGACCCGTCCAAGGCATCCGTTCTGACCGCACCGCGCTCCAGCCATTCACGTTCATCGACCGCTTCTACACACACCGACATGAGCCACTTCCAACCCGTCGCACTCGAACATGCCAGCCGCCTCATCAACCACGGCCCCACGGTGCTCGTCACGAGCGCCGACGGCAGCCGGCGCAACGTGATGGCCGCGGCCTGGTCGATGCCCGTGGAATTCACGCCGCCGCGCATCGCCGTGGTGATCGACAAGCACACCTTCACGCGCGAACTCGCCATGGCGAGCGGCACCTTCGGCATCTGCGTGCCGGGTGCGGCCTTCATCGACCACACGTATGCGGTGGGTTCGTCGAGCGGGCGCGAGATGGACAAATTCGCGAAGTACGGCATCGAAACCGTGCAGGGGCCGGTGCTGGGACTGCCGCTCGTCGAAACGGGCTGCGCCGCGTGGATGGAGTGCCGCCTGATTCGCGAGCCGCATACCGAAGACGCTTACGACACCTGCTTTGGCGAAGTGGTTGCGGCAGCAGCGGACAGCCGCGTGTTCGCGAACGGCCATTGGAACTTCGACGGATCGAATGCCGGGCTGCACACCCTCCACCACCTGGGCGCGGGGATCTTCGTGCCGGTCTCGAATCAGGTGAGGGCGAAGCCGTTGTGAGGCAGGGGGCAAGGCGGCAGAGCGCCCTTGCGCGTTGACGGCGACCGTTGCCGCTGCGGCATGCGCGCCGGGGCTATCGCTCCATCAAGTCGCGCTTCGGCGCCGACGCGGACTCGCGTCCATGCGTGTGCGCCTCAGGTGCGGCGGTTTTGTCGCCTGCGTTGCCGCCCGTCAGCGAGTCCACCACACGCCGCAGCAGCGCGGCCGAGACCGGCTTGCTGAGCAGCACGTCCCACGGACGGTCGCCGCGCGCGGGCAGCGGGAACGTGGCAGTCAGCATGACGATGGGAATGCGCAGCGTGCTCCATTCGGCTTTCAGGCGGCGGCATAGCTCCAGCCCGTCGATGCCCGGCATCATCAGGTCCGTGACGATGGCGCCCGGCCGCTCGGCCGTGGCGAGCGCCCAGGCGTCGGCACCGTCGTGCGCGGTCAGCACGCGGTAGCCGTCCAGCTCGAATACGAGCCGCAGCGCGCGCAGGAAATTCCGGTCGTCGTCCACAAGCAGCAGCGTAGCCATAAGCGTTTCCCTTCTCCGGCGGCGTCAACGGCTGTCCTCTCTGCCCCAGTGCAGCCGCCGTGATGTGGCGTAGCGATTGCCGTGCCCGCCCGTGGCATTCGTGTGTGCGCCGTGCCCGAACGCCTTGGGCAGCGGCCCTTGCGGCCGGATGGCCTCTCTTATTTGCACGGCGGCGGCGCTTCTTTCATGGTGCGCTGCGTAAAAGGGCTGTAGCGGGGCTGTAGCGGGGCTGTAGCGCAGTGGCACCGCGCCCAGAGCAACGCACACACAAGGCAGCGGAAAGCCGCGTTGTCCCGCGACGCACGGCGAACGGCATGACAGGCACGACCGTGCCAGGTACGCGGGCTGCTACTCCACGAGGGCGGCAAAGTCGTCGCAGTCCAATGGGAGAACCCAGATGAACAAAGACCAGGTAAAGGGCGTAGCCGAAAAGGTGAAAGGTAAGGTTAACGAACAGGTGGGCAAGGCCACCGACAACCCGGCTCGCGAACTCAAGGGCGATCTGCAGCAAGGCGCCGGCCAGGCGCGCAAGGATATTGGCGACATGAAGGAAGCGGTCAAGGACGACGCCTCGCGCCGTCATTGACGCGTTCGCGGCGGACGGCACGGCGCGCGGCGCCGTCTGTCCGCCCTGCTGCCGCACCGCGGCAGCGCCGAACGATCGCCGGGCGGCAGGCCGCGCCCGGCTTTTTCGGTTTCTGTGCAACCTGCGCCGCAGGTTGCGCGCAGTCTTCCTGTCAGCGGGATGTCGTTGACGGAGGTTCGCGTCCGCGCGGCCTCGTTTATCTATCTGGACCTTATACGTGCCCACTTTCCATCAGGTTTGCTGGCAGGCAACGCCTGCGCTCCGTGTATTGGAGGAAGCCTCGCAAGAAGTCGCACAAGCCGTCTTGACCACCGTTTCGCATGCCGAAGCGCCGCGCGGCGCCGGTGCCCGCGTCCACGTTGCCGCACCGGGGCGACGTTGCAGCGTGTGCTAGCGGGCGGCCGCGTCATGTCGCGCTATCCGTCTAATGCGCCGGGTCTCCTCGCGGGCGGGGAGATCTTCGATGCGCTGCCCGACGCCTGGCTCGTGCTCGACGAAGACGCCCAGGTGGTCGCGGTGAACCGCGCGTACCTGAAGCTGCTCGGGAGCGAACGCGAGGCCGTGGTGGGCCGCTCGGTGTACGACATCAATCAGGTGGGCTCGCGCGAGCAGCGTGAAGAGCGCCGCCGCTGGCTGCATGCCGTGCTCGCGCATCTCGCGCCGGGCGAGGCGCGCCTGTCGCCGCCCATTCGCTACGACCTCGATCCGCACCGCGACGGGCGCCTGCAAACGCGCTACTGGCAGGTGCGCGCCCGGCTGCTGGAAGCCGGCGACAACCGGCGGCTCTACGGCCTGTGCGTGCTCGACATCACGGACGGCATGGAAGCGGCCGGGCGCGACCAGCGCGAGCGGGCCAAGCTGCGCTCGCAGGCGCGGCTGCGCCAGGTGCTGATGGAAGAAGCGACGGCGCAGTTGCGCACGCAGCAGGAGCGCTTCCAGCAGGCGCTGGCGTTTGCGAACGTCGGCGCCATCGAACTGGAAACGGCTACCGGCGAGCTGATCTGCAACGTGCAGTTGAAGGCGCTGCTCGGGCTCGACCCCGACGCTGTGCTCACCAAAACGCGTCTCTTCGAAGAATGCATCGACGAGGCGCATCGCGCGCGCGTGCAGGACGCATTCGACGAAACGCTGCGCACGGGCACGCCGATCGAAGTGGACTTTCTCGTGACGCTGCCGGGCGGCGCGCCGCGCTGGATTCTGCTGCGCGCCGCGGGCCAGGCGCATCGCGACGGCGTGGGCGCCTCCATCGCGGGGCTTGCGCTCGACATCACCGCGCGCAAGGAGTCGGAGCTTCAGCACGTCGCCATCGCGCAGGCCGAGCGGCAGGCGCGCCGTCAGAGCGAGGAGGCCACGCGCGCGATGGACCATTTCGTGACCGCGGTGAGCCACGAATTGCGCTCGCCGCTGGGCGCCATTCTGTCGTGGGCCACGCTTTTACAGCGCACGAGCGACACGGCCCATATGATGCGTGCGGGCACCGTGATCGAGCGCAACGCCCGCCAGCTTGCGCTGATGGTGGACGACCTGCTCGACAGCGGCGCCATTGCCACGGGCAAGCTCTCGGTGCAGCTTGCGCCTGTCGATCTGGGCGCGCTCACTGGCAACGTCGCGGAAGACATGCGCGTGAGCATCGAGGCGAAGGGGCTGTGCCTCGTCGCCGACGAACTCTCGTCGTGCATCGTGATGGCCGACGAGGCGCGCATCCGCCAGGTGATCTGGAATCTGCTCACCAACGCCACGAAGTTCTGCGTGGAGGGCCGCGTGACCGTGGCCGTGCAGACGGACGGCGGCGAGGCGCTGCTGATGGTGCGCGACACGGGCCGCGGCATTGCGCCCGAAGCGCTGGAGCGCATCTTCGAGCGCTTTCATCAGGAAGACGGCGGCGGTCGCGCGTCGGGCCTGGGGCTCGGCCTGTGGCTCGCGCGGAACATCGTGCAACTGCATGGCGGCACCATCACCGCGCACAGCGAGGGGCGCGGCTGCGGGGCAACGTTCTGGATCAGGCTGCCGCTCTATCGGTGATTCCTTCGCGGCGGTCGACGCGCCGCGTTCACTTCGCTGCGTTCACTTCGCTGTGTTTATTTCGAATAGGGCGGCGGTTCGTTGAGCACGGCCCAGAACACGCCCAGGTCGCTGATGGCCGCCATGAAGTCGTCGAACTCCACGGGCTTCACCACGTACGCGTTCACGCCCAGGTCGTAACTGCGCAGCAGGTCTTTCTCTTCACGCGACGACGTGAGCATCACGACGGGAATGCGCTTCAGGTTCTCGTCGGCGCGCACGATCTTCAGCACCTCGTGGCCGTCTATCTTCGGCAGCTTCTTGTCGAGCAGGATGACGGCGGGGTTCTCTTCGGCGCGCTCCGACCACTGGCCTTCGCGGCGCAGATAGTCGAGCGCTTCCACGCCGTCGCGCACCGACACCACCGGGTTCGCGAGCCGCACTTTCTCCAGCGCGATGAGCGTGAGTTCGATGTCGTTGGGGTTGTCTTCTACGAGCAGGATGGGTCTGAGCACAGCTACTCCTTGGGTGCATCGGTTTGGCGGACGTTGCGAAACGGCTGCGTGCCGGGCGTGATGGCGGCGAGCCGCGCGACGGCCGCCGCGGCCGTTTCGCCCGCGGAATGCGGCGGCACCGCGGCGGCGCGCGGCAAGGCCAGGTAGACCGTGGCGCCGCGATCCGGCTCGCCCGTGGCCCACGCCTTGCCGCCATGCCGCTCGACAATGCGCCTCACGCTTGCCAGGCCAATGCCGGTGCCTTCGAAGTCTTCGTAGCGGTGCAGGCGCTGGAACACGCCGAACAGCTTGTCGACGTAGCGCGGATCGAAGCCCACGCCGTTGTCGCGCACGTAGATCACTTCGTAGCCCGCAAGCGGCGGACCGTTTTCGTGGCGGCGCTCGCGTTCTTCGTCGAAGGCTTCGCCCGGCTCGTGCGCGATTTCGATGACCGCAGGGTTGTCCGCGCGGGTGTGGTGGCGCGTGAACTTCACGGCGTTGTCGAGCAGGTTGCGCAGCACCACGTGCATGAGCATGGGGTCCGCGGCAAGGGTGCACAGCTTGCCCACGTGCCATTCGATGGGACGCGCCGACTGTTCGCGCTGCTGCTCGGCCACGAGCTCGCGCACGAGTTCGTCGAGATTCACGCGCTGCACGCGCAGCGCGGCGCGGCCCATGTGCGAGAACGCGAGCATGTCGTCCACGAGCCGGCCGCCGAAGCGCGCCGAATCGACGATGCGTTCCACGAAATGGCGCCCGCGCTCCGAAAGGCGCCCGCCTTCCAGTTGACGCAGCAGGTCCGCGAAACCCGCGATGTGACGCAAGGGCGCACGCAGGTCGTGGGAGACGGTGTACGAGAAGCCCTCCAGTTCCTCGTTCGCACGGCCCAGTTCCACGGCCAGTTGCGCGATCTCTTCGGCACGGCGCAGCACGATGCCGAGCAGCGCCGCGCGAAACTCGCGTGCGATTTCGAGTTCGGCGTCGCGCCAGGGCTGCGAGCGTCCGCGCACGGTTTCGGTGTGCAGGCCGATGCGGTTTTCGTTCTGTGGACGGGTGCCGGCTGCGGATGGATGGGCGTCCGGATCGCCCGACCAGTGCAGCGTTTGCACGACCTCGGGCCGGAACCAGAGCACGTAATTGCGAAAGAGCTTCGAGATGGGCACCGCGAGCATGCCCGCGACACCGGGCAGCGCGGGCGCGCCCGTGGCCGCGGCGAGCTGGTCGGTGGCGTAGGGCTCGCCGCTCTGGCGGTCGAGCCACGCGACGATCTGTTCGACGGCGGCCTCGTCCGGCGCATGGCCCACCGTCGCCACACGACCGTCGAAGACGATGGCCGCGCCCGTGGCGTCCGCAAGGCCGAGCAGGTCCGCGGCGTTCTCGCACAGCGCGGCCACGAAGTGCTCGCTGTTGGCCATTGCCGCGACGAGCCGCGACAGCCGCTCGCGCAGCCCGAGCCGGTATTGCGCCTCGGCGCGGTCTTCGCGCGCTTCGATCTGGAGCGAGAGCATCTGCGCGATGTGCTCGCACGCGGCGCGCACCTCGAACGGCGCGAGGCGCGGCGTGGCGTGATGACACGAGACGATGCCCCACAAGCGGCCACGCACGACGATGGCCATCGACATCGCCGCGCCGGAGCCGCGGTGCTTCATCTGCGCGACCTGCGCGGCCGGCGCGCTGCGCAGCGAAGCCCACGTGAGGTCAGTGGCGCGGCCCGTGTCCGGATGCAGCGACGGCACGAGCGGCACCGGCGCGTACGCGGCATCCGCCACCAGCTGGATGCGGTTTTGCAGATAGAGCGCGCGCGCTTCGGCCGGCAGTTCCGAGGCGGGGAAGCGCAGATCGAGCCAGGGCGCGTAGCCGGGCTCGCGGGCCTCGGCTATCACGTGGCCGTGGCCCGTGGCGTCGAAGCGGCGCACCAGCGTGCGGCCGAAACCGGTAATGCGCCGGATTTCCTCGACGGCGAGGTGCACGAGGTCCTCCACCCTGCCGGCGTCCTGCAGGCCGCGCAGGAACGTGCGCACGAGCGGATAGAGCGACGAGAACACGTCCGCCGTGCCCAACGCCGGCTCGAGTTCGACGAGCGCCACGCTGTCGTGCCGATGCGCGACGACGGCAAGCGGCGGGCGGGTGGTGGTCGCTTCGCGTGGGTCTGGGGCCGAGCTTGCGTGGCTCTGGGTTTGCGGTTGTGTTTGTGTTTGCGCTTGTGTCTGGGCTTGCGTTTGCATGGCCGCGCTGGACGAAGCGCTGCGCGGCGAGGCGCGTTGCACTTCGTCGTGGCCGATACCGATGGGCGGCGCCTTCACGCCGCTGGCCGGCCGCGGGTCCGCGATGGCGCCGACGAAGCGCGGCGTGCCGTCCGCGCCCGGCGTCGCGACAGCGCGCACGGCAGCCGAGGCCGCGGCTTCGCCGATCACGCGCGCAAGCGGCTCGCCGATCAGATCGGCGGCCGGTATGCCCGTGAGGTCCACGACGTTGGCGCTCGCCTGGCGGATGCGTCCGCGCTCGTCGAAGCTGAGCAGAAAGCCGTGCGGCTGGATGCTGCCCGGAAAGCGGAGGGCGGTCTGCTGCGCGGGCGCGTCGGTCGGAACGGGGCGCGTCATCTGCGGCCCGGCGCGCTCGGCCTGATCGTCCGCGCGCGATGCATGCAACGCTTGCGCGGACCGGGCGGTGAGGGCGTCGACGGGTGGCGTCATGCGGGCTCCGCGCGACAGAGATGAACCGGAACGCGGCGGATGCCTGCATCGGCGTCCGCTGTGCCGGCAAAGGCGGCAGCGGAGGCCGCAAGGCGGCGGGTCATGCGCGAGCCCGCCGCCTCACGCGAACTCTGTAATTCGTACATGCGTCACTCCCTGAAGAACCGCGGAAAGCGCGCGGTATGGGGCGCCGGGGGCGGGAGCGAGGCTCTTCGCGCGGGGCGGCCCAATGAGGCGCGAGCGGTCTGGGCAGTGCGTAGCAATCGGCGTGCCGCGGTGCCGTGGCGCCTCTGCATGCCACGGTCGCGTTGCGCGCTTTATGTCCCCCGCTTTACGTTCTCGACAGTCTCGCGATGCGGGCCACGATAGGCGGTGCCCAATACGAACGACGCCGTGAAGCGCCACGTGGCGAGCGCGATGAGCGCCGCCGCCGCGATTACGAGCGGCGTGAGCACGCGCCGCATGCGCAGCGAAGGCGGCGCCTCGTGAGCCCGAATCAGCGCCTCGGCCACGGCAAGGTTGGGCACGTAGAAGAACGCCATGAAGGCATCGAAGGGGCCGTCGAAGGTGCGCGAGTGATCGTCGATGCCGTGGGCCCGTTTCAGCCAGCGGCCGTCATCCATGCGATACAGCCACGCGCCCACCGCGAGTGCGACGAGGCGAATGGCCCAGGCGCGATGCTGGAGAAACTGCCGTGCCCGCGTGTACCTGAGCGTTTGCGCGGATGCCACCACCATGAGCACGCCATAGAGGCCGAAGCCGACGTTCATCGGCGTGCCGGCCACCGTGCCGCGCAACGCGATGTAAAGCGTTCCGCCCACGCCCGCGATGGCCGCCGCCGCGACGTAGACGCGTCCCGTCCAGCGATACAGCCGCGATGTGGTACCGCGCGGGCCGGTGATCAACTGCGCCGGACCCATGGCGAGCCGCATCGCCCCGGCGAGGAAGTGCGCGGCAATCGCCACGCTGCCCCAGCGCTCGCCGGGCACGTAGAGGCGCGGCAGTACCGCGTTCCAGTCGTCGAGCCGGCCTGCCGGAATCGCCCCGCCGTAATAGACCGCAATGAGATCGCAATGAGATCGCAATGTAGACGCCGAAGATCGCCATGCTCGCCCACGTGACGGCGACGAGCGCGCGCCGTCCGTAGCGAAGCGCGGCCGACGAACGCAGCAAAGCGCGCGCATCGAACGAGCCGGCAGTAGGCCGAGCAGTGGACGGAGACAGCGGCAGGTCGGGTTTCATGCGCCCGATTACAGGAACGCTCGGGAAAGGTCGCTGCGAAGGCCGCAGCGCGCCGTGCACGCGCTGCCGGGAATGTTCAATGCGGTGCGAAGGGCTCGTTCAATCGCCCACGAAGGGGGAGTGTCATGTTCGTCCACAACAAGCGTTTGCAGTACACCGTGCGAGTCGGGGAATGCGATCCCGGGCTCGCGAATCTGCTGCTCGAGCAGTTCGGCGGCCCGCAAGGCGAACTCGCCGCGGCCATGCGCTATTTCACGCAGGCGATCACCGAAGAAGATCCGGGCCGCAAGGACATGCTGTTCGACATCGCGACGGAAGAGTTGAGCCACCTCGAGATCATCGGCTCCATCGTTGCGATGCTGAATCGCGGCGCGAAGGGCGAACTGGCCGAGGCCGTGGACGCGCAGGCGGAGATGTACCGCAAGCTCAACGGCGCGGGCAACGACAGCCACGTGACGCAGGTGCTGTACGGCGCGGGCACGCCGCTCACGAACTCCGGCGGCGTGCCGTGGACGGCAGCGTATATCGACACCATCGGCGAGCCCACGGCGGACCTGCGCTCGAACATCGCGGCGGAGGCGCGCGCGAAGATCATCTACGAGCGGCTCATCAACGTGAGCGACGACCCGGGCGTGCGTGAGGCGCTCGGCTTTCTCATGACGCGCGAAGTCTCGCACCAGAAGTCGTTCGAGAAGGCGTTGTATTCGATCAGCCCGAACTTCCCGCCGGGCAAGCTGCCGCCGGTGAAGGAGTACGCCAGCAAGTACTTCAGGATGCAGGTGGGCGAGCCGCCCGTGCAGGGCCCGTGGAACGAGGGCCGCGGGCTCGAACTCGTGCCCGAGCCGCAGGTCGCGGTGGACGGCGGCGACGGACTGGCGAGCGGGAAACTCGACGGCAAGGAAGTCAAGGCCGTGGAGGCGATGAAGCAGCGTCTTGCATCGGACACCGCGTCGGACCCCGAGACCGGTGCCGAACTCGGCATGACAGGCATCGAGGGCGAGGAGAAGTAGGCCGCCTCAAATGCCTGCCTGTCGATGTTGTAAGCGCCGTGCCGCGCGATTGAAAAAGCTGTATCAGTGAGGCCGGCGTATGAAGTGGCCGCGGGTGCGTTGCAAGCCCGCGGCGTCTCGTTCAATGCGCCGCCGTGGCGGGCCGCTGCCGGAAGAACGTCATCCACGCAACGATAAAGAGCACCAGCGCAAGCGACGCCGTATAGCGGCTCAGCGCGAGTCCGCCGTGATCGACGGGCTTGTCGAGAAAGTCGCCCACCACGGCGCCGAGCGGCCGCGTGAGGATGAAGGCGCACCAGAACAGCAGCGTCTTCGAGATGCGGGTCCAGTAGTGCAGGATCGCGAGCACGAGCAGCAGCCCGCCGAACAGCGCGGCCGCGCCGCTGTAGCCGAAGCCCGCCGAGTCGGCGGTCCAGTCGCCGAGCGCGGTGCCGAGCGTCTGCGAAAACATGATGGTGATCCAGTAGAACACCTCGGCCTTCGGCGACGACACCGTGCTGACCGACACGGACCCTGTCGTGCGATACCACGCGAGCAGCGAGACGAGCACGAGCGCGAGCAGGATCGAACTGCCGCCCGCGTAGCCGATGCCGAGCGAGCGGTCCGCGAAGTCGGCGAGCGTCGTGCCGACGGTCGTGGTGGCGATGATGGTGAGCCAGTAGAGCGGCGCGTAGAACTGCTTGGCGCGAACCTGCGCCGTGACGGCGGCGATGAAGATGACCGCGAAGATCGCGGTGCCGATCAGATAGCCGAGATTCATCGACATCGAGACGGCGTCGCCGCCCGTTTCGCCGAGCGTCGTGGCGGCAATTTTCACGATCCAGAAGCCGAGCGTGACCTCGGGTACTTTGGTGACGGAGAGCGGTTGTTTCGTCATGCGCTGTTCCTTGTGTTCGGGATAGTGCTGTGAGTGCAAGCGGGCTCAAGAATATCCGCGGGCGCTTAAGAGAGTCTTAGCCTTGGCGATTTCGAGGCTTCGGAAACGACGAAGGCCGCATCGTCGTGCGGCCTTCGGCTTGTTGTTCGCTTGTTGTTTTGCTTGTTGTTCAGCTGTTATGGCTCGTCCGTGCCTCACGTGCTGCGTTGCTTCACATCACGCGCGTCGCGCCACACCCGGCAACACACACAGCAACTCGTACGCAAGGTTCGCACCCAGCAGCGCCGTGGTGCCGAACGGATCGTAGGGCGGCGCCACTTCCACCAGGTCGGCCCCCACGATATCGAGACCCCACGCGCCGCGCACGATCTCCAGCGCCTGTGGCACCGTGAGCCCCGCGATCTCGGGCGTGCCCGTGCCCGGCGCGTAGGCAGGGTCGATACCGTCGATGTCGAAGCTGACGTACACGGGGCCGCCGCCCACGCGTTCGCGCACCTCGTCCATGAGCGGGCTCAGCGAGCGGTTCCAGCATTCCTCGGCCTGCACCACGCGAAAGCCCTGCTCGCGGCACCAGTCGAAGTCTTCGGCCGCGTAGCCTGTGCCGCGCAGACCGATCTGCACCACGCGCTCGCAGTCAAGCAGTCCTTCTTCCACCGCGCGGCGAAACGGCGTGCCGTGCGCGATCTTCTCGCCGAACATGGTGTCGTTGACGTCGGCGTGGGCGTCGACGTGAATCAGGCCGACGCGGCCATGCCGGCGATGCATGGCGCGCAGGATGGGCAGCGCGATGGTGTGGTCGCCGCCCAGCGAAATGGGACGGCAGCCGTGAGCGAGGATCGCGTCGTAGGCCGCTTCGATGCGCGCGATGGAGTCATGCAGGTTGTACGGATTGGTCGCCACGTCGCCGATGTCGGCCACGCGCAGCGAGTCGAACGGCGCGGCGCGCGTCGCCATGTTGTAGGGCCGCAGCAGCACGGATTCGCTGCGGATCTGGCGCGGCCCGAAGCGCGCGCCTGTGCGGTTCGACGTGCCCAGATCGAACGGCACACCCACGAAACAGGCATCGAGCCCTTCGGCGCTTTCCGCGTGCGGCAGACGCATCATCGTGGCGATGCCGCCGAAGCGGGGCATCGCGTTGCCGCTCATGGGCTGGAAGTATTCGCTGGTCATCGCCGTTCCTCGTCGTTTGCGGGTGGATTGGTCTGTATTCATCCGTTTTGGCCTATCATGCCAATGGCCCTTTGCGGCAGTAGTGTGCGGCACCAAAATCGAAACTTGAATCGCTAAGTTCGAACGTTAACATTGATCAATCGGTATGTATTTTTTTGAAGGCAGGAACCTGACATGCTGGGCGCGCTGACCGACCTCGACCTGCGCCTGATACGCGTGTTCGTCGCCGTGGCCGATGCGGGCGGCGTGAGCGTCGCGCAGTCCACGCTCAACGTGAGCCAGCCCACCATCAGCACGCAGCTTTCCACGCTCGAAACGCGGCTCGGCTTCCGGCTCTGCGAGCGGGGCCGCGGCGGCTTTCGTCTCACGACGAAGGGCGAGCGCTTCTACGCGCTCGCGAAAAAGCTCTACGCGGCCGTGGACGAGTTCAGCAGCGAGGCGCGCCACATGGACAAACAACTGGTGGGCTCGCTCGATATCGGCTTGATCGGGCACACGCCCGTGAGCCATAACGCGCGCATCAGCGAAGCCATTGCGCTGTTCCGGCGGCGCGACGAGGCCGTGCGCTTCTCGATTTCGGTGCGGCCGCCGGGCGAACTCGAAGAGCGGTTGCTGGCGGCCGACGTGGACGTCGCCATCGGCTACTTCTGGCACCGCGTGCCTACGCTCGACTACACGCCGCTCTTCGAGGAGCGGCAGGTGGCCTACTGCGGGCGCGGGCATCCGCTGTATCGCCAGGCGGGGCGGCTCGATCCGTCGAAGGCTGCGGACTTCGAATGGGCGTGGCGCACGTATCCGTTGCCTGAGGTGCAGCTTTCCACGACGCCCGCGAAGGTGACGGCCCAGGCGGACAACATGGAAGCCGTCGCGCTGCTGATTCTTTCGGGGCACCACCTCGGGTATCTGCCGCAGCATTTCGCGGCGCCTTACGTGAAGCAGGGCCTGCTCGCGGCGCTGAACCCCGCCAAGCTGCGCTACGACGTGACGTTTCACATGGTCACGCAGCAGCGCAACCGCAGGGGCCCGATTGTCGAGGCGTTTCTCGAAGACATGCGGCGCGCGCATGGCGCGCCGCAAGCGTGAGCGACGACGATGCACCGCACGTTTTATTCGCCTCGCATAAATCCGCATGTTCCCGAGCGAACCCTGCGACGGCTCCGTCGCCGTCGGCCGTTCCAATGACGCCACGCGAACGGGCCGGCCCGGCGCCTACCCGTTCAATCCCTCCCGGCCGCCGCGGCCGCGTGACGCCGCCGTGCAGCGCCGGTTCAGTTCCGAGCGAATGAAGCGGTCCGCCAGCAGCCGGCGTGTTTCGAGCAGCCCGTAGCGGGTGCACAAGATGCCTTCGATGGCCTGCCAGTCGGCATAGCGTCCGCTGTCCGCCAGGCTGTAAGCCACGTGCCGTATCGTTTCGCGTCGTCCGGTCCTGAGCACGTCTGTCGTGGTCCTCACGATCTGCCCCCCCTCGGCTTGGACATGTGCAGTGATGCGCCGGTACGCGCCGCGCCGTCTGCGCGCGCCGCCGGCATGTCGATCTTTCAATATAGGACTGCGCCGGCGGATGCTGCAAGGCAGGGGTTTCGAGGCAGCAAGACGACAAGGCCCACCGCGCAGAACAGGGCGGCACAGGCGGGCACGGCGCCACGCCCGCCCACTGCATGCCCTGTGCTATGTTTGCGCCTTGCCCCACCTCTCTGCTGCTTTGTCCCCATGCCCATCATCAGCGAACTGTTCGTCTATCCGATCAAGTCGTGCGCGGGCGTTGCGCTGTCCCGTGCGCGCCTCGGCGAAACCGGCTTCGATTACGACCGCAGCTGGATGCTCGTCGATGCCGCGGGCGTGATGCTCACGCAGCGCGTTCATCCGCGGCTCGCGCTCGTGAAGCCCGTCTTCGGCGACGGCGTGCTCACCATCAGCGCGCCGGACCGCGCGCCGCTCATGACGCCGCTTTCCGCCGCCAATCTTGCGGACGATCTTGCCGGCGCGCCCACTGTCGCCGCGACCGTCTGGAAAGACACGGTGGAAGCGCTCGATACAGGCGCAGAAACCGCGGCATGGTTCAGCGACTTCCTCGGTTTTCCCGTGCGTCTGGTGCGCTTCGCGCCCTCGGCGCGCCGCGAGGTGAGCCGCAAGTGGACCGGCGAATTCGTTTCGACGACGCAATTCGCCGATGGTTATCCGCTGCTCGTGTTGGGTCAGGCGTCGCTGGACGATCTCAACGCGCGGCTCGCAACCAGGGGCGCGCCGCCCGTGCCCGTGAACCGCTTTCGTCCCAACGTGGTGGTGTCGGGGCTCGACCCTTATGAAGAAGATTACGTGGAGCGCCTCGAGATCGACGCGAGCGGTACAACCGTGGATGTGCGGCTCGTGAAGCTCTGCACGCGCTGCCCGATGCCCACCATCGACCAGCAAACCGGCGCACCCGACCCGGCCTGGCCGCACGAGCCGCTCGACACCATGCAGGCGTATCGCGCGAATCCGCGTTTCGACGGCGCGCTCACGTTCGGTAACAACGGCATCGTGGTGGCCGGCGCGGGCACGTGGCTCGAAGTGGGGATGACCGTGAACGCGGAACTGGGCTTCGACGCCTGAGTCTGCAAGCCGGCAGGCGGGCGGGGCGTTTTTGGCCTCATGGCGCCACCTCCACCTGCCGCGTGGCGCACATCGCATCACGCCGTGGCCGCCGCTTCCTGCAAGACCCAGTCGCGAAACAGCTGCATCGCGGGGGACAGGCGGCGCGACTTCAGCCACGTGAGCCAGTAGGCCCCCGCACGCAGTTCCGCCTCGAAGACGCGCACCAGCGTACCCGTTTGCAGTTCGTGCACGAACATGCGCGGCGGCGCGAGCGCCACGCCCGCGCCCTGAACCGCCGCCTCCACCATCAGCCGCGACGAATCGAAGACCGGGCCCTTGGCCGCGAGCGGCGCCACGCCCGCGGCCGCGAACCAGTTCGGCCATTCGTCGGTGCGATACGAACGCAGCAGCGTTTCGTTGGCGAGGTCGGCGGGCTTCTTGAGGCGCCTCGCAATGGCCGGCGCGCAGAGCACCGCGAGCGGGGCATCGAGCAGCAGCGTGTTGTGAGTGGCAGGCCAGCCGCCGTCGCCGAAGCGCACGGCGAAGTCGAGCCCTTCGGCCGCGAGGTCCACGAGGTTGTTGTGCGTGAGCAGACGCAACTCCACGAACGGATGCGTTTCGCGAAATGGCTTGAGCCGCGGAATCAGCCAGCCCACCGCGAACGTGCCCACCGCGCCCACCGTGAGCACCTGGCGGCGCCGGCCGCCTTCGAACTGCTTGAGCACGGTCTCGATGCGCCCGAACGATTCGCTGAGCACGGGCAGCAGGGCGAGCCCTTCGTCGGTGATCGCAAGGCCGCGCGGCAGGCGCTTGAAGAGCGCGCAGCCCAGCCGCGCTTCGAGCGTGCGCACCTGCTGGCTCACGGCGGCCTGGGTGACGTTGAGCTCCTGCGCCGCGCGCGTGAAGCTCAGATGCCGCGCCGACGACTCGAATGCCCGCAGCGCGTTGAGAGGAAGATGAAGACGCATGGTTGCCGAAGCCGATAGATTTTCTTTTGCGTGGCGGCAATTATCGTCGATTGTCGGCGGCTCGCAACGGGCCGATAGTGCTGTTCGTGCAGCACCCTCGCCCGACCATCACGACAAGAGACGACCCATCATGACCCATCGCCGTCATCGCGCTTACCGCCGAACCCTGTTGCTCGCCGCCGGCATGTTGCCGCTCGCGCTGACCTTGAAGACGCGAGCGCAGACCTCGCCGACCGCATCGCAGGATGCCTCCGTACGAGACGCGCTCGCCGCGCTGGAACGCACGTCGGGCGGACGTCTGGGCGTGTGCGCCATCGATACGGAAGGCGGCGGCAAGGCGCGCGCGATCGGCTATCGCGCCGACGAACGCTTTGCCGTTTGCAGCACCTTCAAGGTCGTTCTGGCCGCGGCCATTCTGGCGCGCAGCCTCGACGTGCCCGGCCTGATGCAAAGGCGCATCCGCTACACGAAGCAAGACCTCGCGCACTACTCGCCGGTTTCCTCGAAGCACGTGAGAGACGGCATGACAGTAGCGGAACTATGTCAGGCCGCGATCCAGTACAGCGACAATACTGCGGCGAACCAGCTCATGAAGGTGCTGGGCGGTCCGCAGGCCGTGACGGCCTACGCGCATGCCACAGGCAATACCGCCTTCCGGCTGGACCGCTGGGAGACCGAACTCAACACGGCCATCCCGGGCGACCTGCGCGACACGTCCACGCCGGCCGCCATGGCGCACACGCTGGAGACGCTCACCGTGGGACAGGCGCTGCCAGCGGCACAACGCGATCAGCTCGTGACATGGCTGCGCGGCAACACGACGGGCGCGCATCGCATTCGCGCGGGCGTTCCGGGGGATTGGGCCGTGGGCGACAAGACGGGTACCGGCGACTACGGCACCACCAACGATCTGGCCATTCTCTGGCCGCCCCGGCGTGCGCCCGTCATGCTGGCCGTCTACTTCACGCAGCGCGAGCCGAAGGCGAAGGCACGCGACGACGTGATCGCCGCGGCGGCGCGCATCGTGGCGGGGGCATTGGGATAGGGTGCGAGCAGGCGGCCGTCAAGCCGCCTGCATGATGCGGCGGAACGCGTTCGGCGCGACGCCGAGCGCGTCGCGAAAGCGATGGCTGAAGTGCGCCGCGTTCGCGTAGCCGCATTGCGCGGCCACCTCGGCGAGCGGCAGTGCGGTGTGGCGCAACAGCGCGCGTGCCCG
This sequence comes from Paraburkholderia kururiensis, assembly GCF_034424375.1. Taxonomy (NCBI): domain Bacteria; kingdom Pseudomonadati; phylum Pseudomonadota; class Betaproteobacteria; order Burkholderiales; family Burkholderiaceae; genus Paraburkholderia; species Paraburkholderia kururiensis. The sequence goes on from NZ_CP139965.1 coordinate 1,358,306, forward strand.
TTCGATGCGCCGGCCGGCAATCCACGCATGCGGCGCTGCGCCGAACGAAAGGCGGAACATCCGCGCGAAATGGTATTCGGAGAGCGCGGCCTCGTTGGCCAGATCGCCCAGCGTGATGGGCTGCGTGAGATGCGCGTCGATGTACTCGCACAGGCGCCGCCGCACGGCCGGCGCGAGTCCGCCCTTCAACGCGAGGTCCGCGCGCGTGGCGCTCTGTCCGCGCAGCAGCAGGCTCAGCACTTCGTGCGCGGTTTCGTTGACGCGCAGCTTGCCGTCGGCGTCGTCCCAGTGTTCGTCGATCAGCATCCGGCATAGCGCCGCGATGCGTTCGTCCTCGAAATAGGTGCGGTCGGCGAGCGTGAGTTCGCGCGGTTCGCGGTCCAGTTCCTGCACCGCGCGGCGCGTGAAATGCTCGGGCAGGAAGTAGAGGTGCAGGAAGTGCATTTCGCCGCGCACCCACCACGAGGACTCGTGATCGCCCGGCAGCGCGCACAGGCGGCTCGGCGCGCCATAGCGGCCCGGCAGCTTGCGGCGCTCGGTGCGATAGCCGCCGTCCAGGTAGCACGACAGCGTGTGATGGCCCGGGTGGTCGTAGGCGGTTTCGACTTCGTCGGTGAAGCGTGACCATTCGGCGATGGCGAGCTGGTCCCCGAGCCACGCGAAGCGTTCGAGCTTCGCGTCCGTTTCGCTCAACGTGCGGCACACCGAATGCAGCCCGAACGGCATCTCGCCGGCTTCGCGCAGGCGGGCGAGGGAGTCGGGCGGGGCGTCGTTCGCGCAGGCAAGGATGGGGTCGCACATGGTCGCGCCAGTATAAGGCCGCGGGTTGCCGGGCGCCGGCGGGAGCCCGAAAAGACCGCAATTCTGGACAACGCGCGGATGGTGCGCGGCGGCACAGTGGGCGTTGCTGGGCAGCTTGCGTCCGCGGTTCGAGAGCGGCGCAGCAAAGACTCCTTCAAAACCAGGCCCAGGTTCGCTACTCACCCATGTTCATTGCGCCATGAATCTCTTTCTTTACGCCGTCACCGTGCTGATCTGGGGCACCACGTGGATCGCCATCAAATGGCAGCTCGGCGCGGTGCCGCCGCCTGTTTCCATTGCGTGGCGCTTCTGGCTCGCGGCCGCCGCGATGTTCCTGCTGCTGCGTCTCTTCAAGCGGCCCATGAAGCCGCCGCGCGGCGCGTGGCGCTTTCTCGTCGCCCAGGGCTTTGCGCTCTTCTGCATCAACTTTCTGTGCTTCTACTACGCCGAGCAGGCGGTGCCGAGCGGACTCGTGGCCGTGGTGTTCTCCACCGCGCCGCTGCTCAATTCGATCAACGGCCGGCTCTTCATGGGGCGGCCGCTCCAGCCGTCGGCCATTGCGGGCGCGGCGCTCGGCCTTGCCGGCATTGCGTGCCTGTTCCTGCAACAGATGGCGGGGCATGTCGGCGACCACGGCACGTGGCCAGGCCTTGCCATCGCGTTCCTCGGCACGATGTGCTTTTCCGCGGGCAATCTGCTGTCCAGCCGGATGCAGTCGATCGGGCTCAATCCGCTCGTCACCAACGGCTGGGCCATGCTGATCGGCGCGGCGGTGCTCACGCTCGGCAGCGCGCTGGCCGGCCTGCCGTTCACGGTGGAACTCACGCCGCGCTATCTCGGGGCGCTCGCGTATCTCGCGGTGCCGGGGTCGGTGATCGGTTTCACGGCGTACCTCACGCTCGTGGGGCGCATCGGCCCGGAGCGTGCCGCCTACTGCACGGTGCTGTTCCCGCTGGTCGCGCTGGCGGTCTCCACGGTGTTCGAGGGCTACCAGTGGTCGCCGCTTGCCGTGGTGGGCTTGCTGCTCGTGGTGGCCGGCAACCTCGTGGCGTTCGACGTCACGCGCCGCGTGTTCGTCCGGCGCGCCAGTTCATAGCCCCGCTGGATGGACGACGGCTGACGACGGAGCAATCGCGGCGGCCTGCCACGTGCTGGGCGTGCCGCGTTTTCCGTTGATGGCCGGGCCTTGTTCATGCTGTGTGCCGAAGAGTGAATCTGTAGCCGTCCGGGCTGGCGGGCGGCTTGCACGGCATCGCTTGGCGGCATCGGTGGGAAGCCTGTGGCGCGCCTTTTAGGGGCCGGAAGAAACTGCTGGGCCGAAGCGCGAGGGAATAAAGTACGTCGGCCGGGCGTTATTGCTGGCAGTGCCGCGTGCCGCTTGCGCGGTGACTGCGCGGTAAAACTGCACGGCGGGCTCCGTCCGCGCCGTCCTGATGTCCCGTTGCAGAACCTTCCCGCTTCCAGCCGAGCCACGATGAACACCAACACTCTACGGGCGCAGGCCGAACGCGCCCGCCCCGGGCCGTCGGCGCGCTACAGCCGCGTCGCCATCCTGCTTCACTGGGCCATTGCCGCAGGCATTCTCTGCAACGTGGCGCTGGCCTTGGCCGTCGATGCCTTGCCCGACGCCTGGGTGCGCCCCGTCATCGATACGCACAAGTCCATCGGCATCACCGTGCTGGGTCTCGTGCTCATGCGCATCTTGTGGCGCGCGTCGCACCGGCCGCCGCCGTTGCCGCTCGCGTTTCCCCGGGCGGAGCGCGTGGCGGCGCACGTGGCGCACGGGCTGCTCTACGCGATCATGCTGGGTTTGCCGCTCTCGGGCTGGTTCCACGACTCGGCCTGGAAGGACGCGGGCACGCACCCCATGACGCTGTTCCACCTCGTGCCGTGGCCGCGCGTCGGCTTCATCATGCATCTGGAGCCGCAGTTCAAGGAGCACATGCACGACGTGCTCGGCGCCATACACACGTGGTTCGGCTATGCGCTCTATCTGGTGCTGGCGCTGCACGTGGGCGGCGCGCTCAAGCATGAGCTGATCGATCGGCACTCCGTGCTGCGGCGGATGTGGCCATGAGTTCCGTGCCCGATCTGGCGGCGCTCGAAAGGCGCGAGCACGAGCGCGACGTCAGTTGCGACCTCAATCGCGACCTTAATGGGGCTCCCCGGCGCGCCCCCAGGCGCAACGCGAAGGGCCATTCGGCGAGCCCGGCCGCGGACCTGCACGCCCGGTCGCCGCGCTGCGCGTCGTCGGCTAACCAGCCGGCCCGCCCCGCGCCCCATACACTCAGCGACGCCTTCGCCCAGGCCTCGTCACGCGTCACGCCGCGCGGCACGCCGCTCGTGAGCGTGCTGATCCACGGCGGCGTGCTCGCGGTGTGGGTCGTGCTGTTCGCCCGCGCGTTTTTCCTGCACAACGTGGTGGCGTGGTCCGTGGGCATTGCCTACGTCGTGTACGACACGCTGCTGCTCGCCTTCGTCGCGTTCAAGACACTGCCGCTGATGAAGTCGCCGTCTTCGCAGGAACGCGGCACCGCAGCGCAAGCCGCGCAGCCCACGCTCGGTGTGATCGTGGCGGCCTGGAACGAGGCGTCGGTGCTGCCCGTCACGCTGAAGGCGCTGCTCGAACAGGACGCGCCGCCCGCGCAGATCGTGATTGCCGACGACGGCTCCACGGACGGCACCGCCGCGCTGCTCGCGGGCCGCTACGGTCTCGTGCCGCCGCCCGAAGGGCAGATCAGCGCGCCGAGCGTGCTGTTCCCCACGCTGCGCTGGCTGCGCCTGCCGCACGCGGGCAAGGCGCATGCGTTGAACGTGGCGATTGCCTCCGTCGATACCGACACCGTGCTCACCGTGGATGCCGACACGCGCCTGGCGGGTACCGCCTGCGCCGCGATGCGCGACGCCTTCGCGCGCGAGCCCGAACTCGTGGCGGCCACGGGCATCATCACGCCGATGTGCGCGCGCACGCTGACGGGCCGCTTTTTCCAGTGGTTTCAGACCTACGAGTACATCCGCAATTTCATTTCGCGCTTTGCGTGGATGCGGGCGGATAGCCTGCTGCTGGTGTCGGGCGCGTTCGCCTGCTTTCGTCGCGAGGCGCTCGTCGCGGTGGGCGGCTTCGACACGCAATGCCTCGTGGAAGACTACGAGCTGATTCACCGGCTGCGCCGCTACGCCGTGGAGCACGGCAAGACGTGGCGTGTGCGCGTGATCGGCACGGCCCACGCGCAGACCGACGCGCCCGGCTCGCTCGCCGCGTTCCTGCGCCAGCGGCGCCGCTGGTTCGCGGGCTTTCTCCAGACGCAGTACTGGAACCGCGACATGGCCGGCAACCGGCGCTATGGGGCGCTGGGGCTTCTGATGATGCCGGTGAAGGCCATCGATACGTTGCAGCCTATCTACGGCCTCACGGCGTTCGTGCTGCTGCTGATGTTCATTTACACGGGACGCATCGGTATTGCGCTTTCGGTGTCGGCGGTAATCGTCGCGAAGATCGTGGTGGATCTCGCGTTTCACGTGTGGTCGGTGCATCTGTACCGACGCTGGACGGGCGAGCGCCGCAGCTCGCATTTCGCGCTCGCGGTTCTCGCGGCGCTGGCCGAGCCGTTCAGCTTCCAGTTGCTGCGGCACACGGGCGCGGCGCTCGGCTGGCTGCATCTGCTGACGGCGCGCAAGAGCTGGGGCGTGCAGGAGCGAACGGGGCTGGTGGACGAAGCCCGCCGTTGAAGACCTGGAGGGCTGCGCCGCTCAGCGGCCGCGGCCCTTCGACGAGCCGGCCGTCCAATGCCAGCGGTCAAATGCGGCGCCCGCCGCAAACGCAACGCTCGCTTACGCGAGAATCTCCGAAAGGTGGCTCAGGCGCGAAGCCATTTCCGGGTCGCTCGGTTTTTCGAACACGTCGCAGAACGCAGCCGTGGCGGCCTGGGCGCTGTTCGTGTTCTTCACGGCCGCGATGGCGCCCGATTCCGAGGTCTCGAGTTCCTGCTTCAGATAGCCGTAATTGGCGGCCTGGCTCGACGGGTCGAGCCCGTGCTCGTGCGCGTAGTCGATGAGCCCTTGCTTGCGCGAGCCGCCCCATTGGGCGATGCCGTAGCCGTTGCCGTTGTCGTCGGCCATGTTCGAACTGGGCGCGCCGATCGCGCCGCCCTGGTTGATGCCCGAATTCATGCCGCCGCTCTCGTGCCACAGGTTGGCGACGATGCCGGCGGCCTGGTCGCGCGTCAGACCGAAGTCGTGCTGGAGGTTCGACACGTAGGCGTCGGCTGTCTGCTTGCTTTGCTCGGGCGTGAGTGCCGTGGTTTGTGGCGCGGTGCTGAGCGGAATGACCGAACCCGTCTGCTGCGGCGAGCCCGACTGCCCGTTCGGCGTGCCGCTGTTGCCCATGACCGGAGCGCTCGTTGTGCCGGTGGTGGCGGGCGTGGTGCCGCCGCTCGTGCCGCTTGCCGAGCCGAGGTTGAACGCCGGTGCCTGGAAGAAATTCGAGGCGCCCGAGCCGAAGCCGCCTCCACCGCCTCCCGTGTTGCCGCTGCCGGTATCGAAGTCGCCGTTCGCCGTGGCGACGCTGAGGTCGGCGAGCAGCTGTTCGATGTCTTGCATGATGCGCAGCTCGATGTCCGAGGCAGGCGGCGTGTTGCCGGCCTGCGCGTCGTCTACGGGCGTCTGCGTGCGGAGGTACTGACTGGTGATGGTGTTGCTCATGGTAGCGACCGGGTCGTGAGTAAGAACGGGAAGCCGGACAAACGCAAGCACGAACACGAACGACACGACAGCGCACAGGCGAGCACCGTCCGCCTGATGGCTTCAGGACACTTTATTCATGCGTCATGGCCGTGCCGTCAGGCGCGCGAAGCGGCGTGTCGCAAAGCGAACGCGAGCGTGCGGCGGGAGCGAACCGGGGTGCGGCGGCGAGAGAACGGAAGCGCCGCCGTCAGCGGCCGGCGGCGCAAAGCGGGGTGGGGTGGGTGGTTCTGTGGGGCGCGGCAGGTTAATCCCCGCCGCCGTACAGCGCGTTGATGCGGTCGAGCGTGCCGTCCTGCTTCGCGCGCAGGAAGTCCTGATAGACCTCGGCGCGTGTCTTCGCATGCGGTGCGCCGCTCGCGCTCATGCCGGGCAACTGGCCGCCCACGGCGTCGTTCGTCATGGCGGCGTTGTCGCCCTGGGTGGCCGCCGTGCTGGTGGCGTCGGTCTGTGCGTAAGCCTGAGCGGCGCCGAGTGCGAGCGCGGCTGCTGTGATCAGGAGTGAAAGCTTCATGATGTGCTCCATTCGCCGAAATGGGACCGGAGTGGATCGTCCCGATGCGATGCGTCGTGAAGTGGAACGCGATATGCCCGGGTTCGCGTGCGGCTTTGTGCAGATGAAACGACCGCGGTGGAGGCGGCGGTGGGCGCACGAAAGCGGCACGTGCAGGGTGAACCGCACGCAGGTGGGGGTTATTCCCGCTCGAAGCAGCTTATTTAATCGGGACTCGCGAGCGACCAGGCACGGCGCTCGTCAGTCTGCGTTGTTCGCCTCGCTGCGGTGCTGCGCGGCGAGCCGTTCCTGCTGACCCGGCGGCACCGGGTCGTAATGACTGAACTGGATACTGTAGTTGCCGTCGCCGCCCGCGATCGCGTTGAGCCGCGACTGATAGTCGTTGAGTTCCGCGAGCGGCACCTTGCCCGCCACCACGATCGCGTTGCCGCCCACGGTGCGCGTGCCGTGCACCTGGCCGCGACGCGCCGAGAGGTCGCCGATCACGTCGCCCATCGCGGCCTCGGGCGCCATCACTTCGATATCGACGATCGGTTCCAGCACGATGGGCTGCGCCTTCAGCACGGCCTCGATGAACGCCTTGCGGCCGGCCGTGGCGAAGGCCACTTCCTTCGAATCCACGGGATGGCTCTTGCCGTCGTAGACGGTGACGCGCACGTCCTGCATCGGAAAGCCCGCGAGCGGCCCGTTCTCGATCACCTGAAGAATGCCTTTTTCGACGGCTGGAATGAATTGCCCAGGAATGGCGCCGCCTTTCACGGCATCCACGAATTCGAAGCCCGCGCCGCGCGGCAGCGGCTCCACGCGCAGCATGACTTCGCCGAACTGGCCGGCGCCGCCGGTCTGCTTCTTGTGGCGGCAATGTCCCTCCGCCCTGCCGCCGATGGTTTCGCGCCACGCAATGCTGGGCGGGCGCGTGACGACTTCGAGTTTGTACTGCTCCGTGAGGCGCTCCAGCATGTAGCGCAGATGCAATTCGCCGAGGCCGCGCACCACGGTTTCGTTCGTGCCGGCAGGGTGATCGATCACGAGGCACGGGTCTTCGGCAGCGAGCTTTTGCAGGACTTCCCACAGGCGCTGTTCGTTGCCGCGCCGCGCGGGTTCGATGGCGAGTCCGTAGATAGGCTTGGGAAAATCGAGCGGCGTGAGATGGATGTTGCCGTCTTCGGGTGCGTCGTGCAGCACGGCATCGAAGCCGATCTCGTCCACCTTCGCCACGGCGCAGATGTCGCCGGGGCCGGCACGCTGGATGTCGGCGTGATCCTTGCCTTGCAGCATCAGCAGATGCGCCACCTTGAACGGCTGACGTCCCTCGCCGATATAGAGCTGGCTGTCGCGCGTCACGGTGCCCTGATGAATGCGGAACACCGCCATCTTGCCGATGTACGGGTCCATCACGATCTTGAAGACATGCGCGAGCACGTGCTTGTCGGGCACCGGTTCGGCATGCACGACTTCGACATGCCCTTCGATTTCGCGATAGAAGAGCGGCGGATTGCCTTCGGTGGGGTTCGGCAGCAAACGCACGAAGACGTCGAGCAGCGCGCCGATGCCCGCACCCGTGGCCGCCGACGTGAAGCACACGGGCACGAGATGCCCCTCGCGCAGCGCGCGCTCGAACGGCGCGTGCAACTGCTCGGGGCGAATGGCCTCGCCTTGCTCGAGATAAAGCTCCATGAGTTCCGGGTCGAGTTCGATCACCTGATCGATGAGCGCGTTGTGCGCCGCTTCCACCGAAAGAAAGTCCGCCTCGCCCGACGGATTGAAGAAGCAGTCCACCACGTCGCGGCCCTGTTGCGCGGGCAGATTGATGGGCAGGCACGTCTTGCCGAACGCTTCCTGAATCTCGGCGAAGAGACGCGGCAGGTCCACCTTCTCGGCGTCGATGCCGTTCACCACGATCATGCGGCACAGCTTGCGGTCTTCGGCGTACGCCATCATGCGGCGCGTGGTCATCTCGATGCCGGTGCGCGCGTTGATGACGATGGCCGCGGTCTCCACGGCGGGCAGGGCGCTGATCGAAAGGCCGGCGAAATCGGGATAGCCCGGCGTGTCGAGCAGATAGATGCGCGTGTCGTGATAGTGGAAGTGGGTGACGGCGGAGGAGAGGGAGTGGTGGTACTTGCGTTCGAGCGGATCGAAGTCGCACAGGGCGGTGCCGCGCTCCACGGTGCCTTGCGTATGCACTGCGCCGCCCTGAAACAGGAGGGCTTCCGCCAGCGATGTCTTTCCGCATCCTGCGTGCCCCACCAGAGCAATGGTGCGGATGGCTTCCGGGCTGTAGTGCATGGCCGCCCTCGTCCAGAGATGGAGGTGCGGCCATTATTGGCGAAAAAAGCGGGTACGGCTAGCTGGGTATGCCAGCGTTGCGGGCGGGGTGCATGACCGGATGCTCGACGTGCAGCCCTTACGCTGCAACGCAATAACGGCGCGCGAGCGCGCCCGCTATACGTTGCCGGCGAAGAGCGAGTCGTCGATCGACAACGCGCGCAAGGCCGCTTCGACGAGCGCGAGGTCGGCCTCGCGGCTGCTCGCCTGGATGTCGCGCAACGGCGAAACGTCGAGCGCGATGGCGCGGCAGTGCGGATAGTCGCGCACGCGCAGTGCCGGTGCGACCGTGGTGAAGAACGCGGTGGTGGGCACGTCGAAGCCGGCGGCGATGTGCACGGCCGCGGTGTCCGACGTGACGAGGTAGCGCGCGTGGGCGACCCAGGCGAGAAAGTGCGCGGTATCCGGCGACAGCGCGCTCACGTCGAGATAGCGAGGATGATCCACGGCGCCGAAGCCGAGCACGGGCAGATCGAACCGGCGCGCGAGCGCTTCGACGAGCCGTGCGTGCGCCGACGCCGGAATGCTGCGCACCGGCGTGCTCGCCGTGGGGCAGAACAGCACGTACGGCGTGCTTTGCCACGCGGCGGGCAGCGCGGGTAGTCGCAGCCGTTGCAGCCAGCGGTTGGCTTTGTGCGCGGCGGGAATGGTGGCCGCATCCACGCCGAGCGCTTCGAGAAAGAAGTCGATCATCGGCAGCTTCATGAACGCGGGCCAGAACAGATGATTGCCCACGTCGATGCGCGGCCCGTCGGCGGGCAGCGTCGCGAGCGGCCAGGGCAAGGGGCGAAAGTCGGCGATGGTGCCTTGCGCGAGGGCATAGAGCGCTTCGACATAGCGCGGCGCTTCGGCCGGGCGGTACACGGTGAAGCGCACCTGAGGATGCATATGCGCGATGGCCGCTATTGCCGTGAGCCCGATGATGGAGTCGCCGAGCGTCACGCCCATGCCGTTGATGATCTGCGCCGCATGCACCTGGCCGTAGTCGATGCGTAGCGGTTCGGCGAGCGCGCTGACAATGCCGTCCTGCGCGGTGAGTGCGCGTGCGCCTTCGATGTCGCGGCCCGTCACTTCGAAGTCGTACGACGCGACGATCTGCTGGTCTGCGCTCAGCAGCGAGCCGGGATGCGTGAGCGCTTCGTCGGGGCGCAACGTCGTCATGGTCCTTGCCCTTGCCCTCTCTCGGGCCCGTTTGTCGATCGAGGCGCATCGTACACGACTGCGTACGGCCACGCAGGCCGGTGCGCAATGCATGGCGATATGCGCCCCGCGCGACTCCTATGATGAATGCTTCACGGAACACCTACTCGAACGTTCAAACGTGTTCCATAGAAAACTGTGCCGGGGGCCAAAGTGGGAGCAAGGGGACGGGGTTCATCATGGGAGATGGGGGCTGACGCGTGCGAAGACCGCGGCGCGATCCTCCAGCAGTCGGTGCTGTTTCGCGACATGCCTCATGCGTTGGTGCGGCACGCGGCGACCCACGTGGTGGAGCGTCGCTTGAACGACGGGGAAGCGCTGTTTCTCAAGCACGATCCCGACGACTTCGTGGCGTTCGTCGTATCGGGCCGCGTGTATTCGGTGATGTACGGTCCCGACGGACGCGAGCTCATCATCAACAGCACGGAGCCCGGCGACGTGGTGGGCGAAACCGCGCTGGTCGAGTCGGGCGTGCGCGAATCGGCGGCGTTCGCGTGCGGACATACGCGCATTTTCATTCTGGGCCGGCGCCACTTTCCCGAACTCACGAAAGAGCCGCTCTTCGTGCAGCGTCTGCTCATGCTGTTGCGCTTGAAGCTGCGCGAAGCAGCGGCGTTCGTGGAATCCGTCTGCCTGTATCGGCTCGAATCGCGGCTTGCGCGTTATCTGGTCTCTGTGGTGGACCGCTGCGGGCGCGCCGAATACGGCGGCGTAGTCGTGCCGCTGCCGCCCAGCCAGAGCAGCCTCGCCGCCATGGTGAACGCGAGCCGCCCCAAGCTCAATGCGCAGTTGCAGACGTGGCGCCGCAACGGTCTTGTCACGTGGACGCAGGACAAGCTCTTGATCGTCGACGTCGATCAGTTGCGCTACATGGCTAACGTGGCCGGCGGCTGATGCGCTGCCGCTGATGCGGTGCCGTTGATGTGCTGCCGTTGATGCGGTGCCGTTGATGTGCAACGCGCGCCTTCGAAACGAAAGCGCCGAAGCGGTGTGCCGCTTCGGCGCGCTGTGAGCGAGTGGCGCCGGTGAGGCGCACTCGCGTGCCGGTCGCTCAGATCGCGCTGCCCGGAGGGTTCAGCGCGTTGAGGATCGTGAGGAGGCTCGTGAGGTTGTCGGCGACGCCCGTCTGCGCGACCTTTTCGGTGGCGCCCGCGGCAGCCGTCGTGTCGAGCGTGTAGACCTGCATCACGCCCTGGTTGGCCGCGGCCTGCGACAGCGTGTTCTGCTGCTGCTGCGACGACACCGAGTTCTCGAACAGGATGCCGGTTGAGTGGGCCATCGTCTGGTAGATCGAACCCATCGCCATGGCCGGGGCCTCGGCGACGACTTTCACGTTCGACTGCGTGACGGCGTCGGTGATCTGGTTATTGACGGAAGTGGGAAAGGCCATTGCTGTGCTCCTGAATCATGCGTTTCATGCGTTGAGGATGATGCCATGCGGCTCACGCGTGACGGCGGCGCGCGTTAGCGCTGACGGAACGCGTTGAGCACCGTGAGCAGGCTCGTGAGGTTGTCCGACACGCCCGTCTGCGCGACCTTTTCGGTGGCGCCCGCGGCGGCCGTCGTGTCGAGGCTGTAGATCTGCATCACGCCCTGGTTGGTGGCGGCCTGCGTGAGCGTGTTCTGCTGCTGCTGCGCGGACACGGCGTTCTCGAACAGGATGCCGGTGGAGTGCGCCATCGTTTGATAGATGGAACCCATCGCCATGGCGGGCGCTTCGCCGACCACCTTGACGTTGGACTGCGTGACGGCATCGGTGACCTGGTCGTTCACGGAAGTGGGAAAGGCCATGTTGAGACTCCTTGAGGTTGGTGCACGGCAGGCGCCGCGCTGGTTGCATGAACGTCCACCATGGGACTCTGTGAAGCTCTCAGGCCGCGGGCGGCGTGCCGGGTTGCGCGACGGTGTCGGCGTGGCCGGTGGCGTTGCCCGTGACGTTGCTCGCGGCTGCGCTTTGCGGCGCCGATGCGGGTTGCGTCGAGGCTTGCTGCGTGCCGTCCTGCTGCGTGCCCGCAGACGTTGTGTTCGCGTCGTGCAGTTGCGCGAGCGCGTTCGCGAGTTCGCGCTGCAAGGGGCCGAAGTTCTGCTGGAAGCAGCGCTCCACCTCGCTCTTCACGAGATTCGCGAGACGGTCCGCGATCTGCGGCAGCACGAGCTGCGCGGCGGGCGGCACGCCGCTGCCGGGAAGACTCAGCGCGGAGGGCCGCAGGTCGTTCAGCGAGCGCGCGCTCTCGACGATCTTCAGGATGGCGGCCTCTTCGCGCTCGTGGGCCTGCAACGCCTGCGCGGCCGTGCTCTGAAGTTTCTGCAGGATGTCGCGGATCACGTTTTCGGAGCGCTCGCGTCCTTCGGCGAGCGCCTGCGCGGCTTGAGCGCGGGCGTGATCGGCAGGGTCACTCGAGGTCGTGCCGGCGGGCGGCGGTGTCGTTGCCGGCGTTGTTGCAGGCGATTCGCCGTTCGCCCACGACTGCTGGAAGTTGTCGAGTTCGCGCGCCTCGGCGGGCGTCAGGCTGCGTTTGAGCCAGGCCTCCGCGAGACGGCGCAACGAGGAGGAGACCTGCGATTCGATGTCGCTCATGGGGTGTCCTTGTATCGTTCGTGAATGGTTGAATGCGGCGCGACGCGGCTCAGCTCGTCTTGCGGTTCGCCAGTGTCTGGCTGTACTTCGCGATGCTCTGATCGATCTTGTCGATGGCGAAGCTCGCGGCATCGGCTTCGATCACGCCGGCCGCTGCGGCGACGGCGGCCGCGGCGCCCATCAGCAGATCGGTGGCGAGCGCGCCCAGCGCGTCTTCGGCGGCACCGGTCAGATTCTCTTTGGCGATGTCTTCGGTCATCTTCTTGAGCAGCACGGCCTGGCTCGCGAGCGCGAGCTTGCTTACGCCGTCGAAGTAATTCGCCGCCGACTGCGCAACAAGCCCCGATGCCTGGCTGATCATCATGTCGGGCGCAGTCGCGATCTGCGATGCCGCATAGCTCGCGGTCTCCGCATTCGTGAGCTGGACCGCCTGCACGATCTGGCTGTTGAGCGCGTCGGTGGGCGGCGTGGCCGCTTGCATCTGCGCGGCGAGCAGCGTGTTCATGCGCGACAGCGGGGTGGGTTGTTGGGGCATGGGCGGTGGCGCTGGAGTTGGAGTTGGTGTTGGTGTTGGTGTTGGTGTTGGTGTTGGTGTTGGCGTAGGCGTAGGCGTAGGCGTAGGCGTAGGCGCGGCCCCGCTGCCCGACGCAGGCGCGTTGTCTTGAGCCTTCGGAGCAGCCGTGGCGTCCTGTGTCGTGCTCGGGTCGGTGCCCGCGCCCGTGCCCGCCGTCGTGCCTGCACCTGCGCTCGCCCCCGGCGCCGCCCCGCTGCCCTGTGTCGCAGCCGCCGGCCGCGCGCCCTTCGTAAACAGATCCCAGATAGCCATGAGAGGGTGCTCCAGTGTGGACCTCGATTGCTCGCGTCACGCGTGCCGGCTGCGCTATTCGCCGATCGCCATGATCAGCGCCACGGCCTTCGACACCACGGCGGTCGATATCTGGTTCAGCGACTGCTGGCTCTGCACCGCGTTCTGCAGCGACAAACCCGCGGAGTGGCTCGCGACCTGGTAGAGCGAGGCGATGGCCTGCGCCGGCGCCTCGGCCACCACCTTGACGTTGGTTTGCGTGACGGCGTCGGTGATCTGGGCATTGACTGCGGTGGAATCCGCCATGGAGTTTCTCCTTGAGGTCGTGGGTCGGTTGGATCGCGAGGCGCGGCTCGGGTAACGGCAGTAAGAACGCGTCAGCCGCGCATTCGTGAATGCGGGCGTGGACGCGTGTCGCGCTTTTCAACGGCCGCGCGCAGCTTGCGGCGCAATAGCTCGACACGTTTGCGCGCGAGCGCTTCGTTGATGTTCAGTTCGTCCGCAATCGCGGCATAGGAAAGCTCGTGCTCGAACTTGAGCGAGAAGAGCTGGCGCTGCGCGGGCGTGAGCCGTTCGATGGCCTCGGCAATCAGCGCGAGTCCTTCGCCAAGCTCCACGATGTGCGCGGGCGAAATGGCCGTGGCAGCGGCGGCGCCCAGGTAGTCGGCATCGGATTCGTCGCAGTAGTAGAGCACGCGGCCCTCGCGACTCGCGTGGCGCACGCTGTCGAGGAACACGTGATTGAGCACGGTAAAGAGGAACCCTTCGGGATTGCGGATGCGATCGGGCATGCGTCGCATGTAGACGAGGGCCTTGAGCGCGGTGTTCGCGACGAGGTCGTCGGCGGCCACGCGATCGCCCTTCGCGAGGCTGCGCGCGCGTTGTTCGAGGTGGCCATGAACCGAACGCCACGCGCGTTCGAAGGCCGCATTCGCCGTGCATGACGCATCGGCATGCGGGCGAAACGTGCCCGCGGGTAACACGTTGGTCTCGGGTCTCATCGCAATCTCGCGTGATGGGGTGCACGTGAGATTGGCGATGCGTAGAGGCCGTCGCTGTTACCTGGGTGACAACACACGCGCCGCGCATTCGATTCGACGCAACTTCATGCCCACTGCATCTGAACGTGTGCAGCGCTCATGCGCTTTGGTTGAATCGCGTGCTACGCGCGGCTTTTGCGGACCTGCATTGCGCGTGCATAAGAGGCCACCATGGCGGCGAGTTCCTGGGCCGCGGGCGTGAGCGGCGCGTCGGCACGTTGCAGCAGGCATATGTCCGTGCGCTTCACGCGCTCCCGGATGGGAATGGTGGCGAGCAGGCGCGAGAACGAGCGGTGCCGCGTCACCACGGACGGCTCCAGCGAGAGGCAATCGGTTTCGATGATCAGGTGCAGTGCGTCGAACAGCGCTTCGGTGGTCACGAAAATGTTGGGCGGCGGCAAGCGATGTTCGGCGAACAGATCGACGAGGCGGTTGGCGGACGCCGTGCCGGGCGGCGTGCCCGGCTGATGCGGGGCGCGTGTCGCAATCCACTCGCAGCCCGCGAGCTGGCGCAGCGACGTGGCGGCAGCCAGCGGGTGCCCGCGCCGGCACACCACGACCGGGTCCGAGGCATACAGCTTCGTCACCGTCAGCCCGGTAACGTCGGTTTGTTTCGACACGGGCGCCACGGCGAAGTCGAGCGTGCCGTCGCGAATCCACGAGATCATCATGCGCGACGTGCCGCTCATGAGATGCACGGCCACGCGCTCGTAGCGCGCACGAAACTCGCTGAGCACGGGCGCGAGCGTATCGACGAGCGGCTCGGTCGTCATACCGAGCGAGACCGTGCCTTCGAATGTGCCGCGCAATTGCGCCATCTCCTGCTCGGTGCGCTCGCACTCGGCGAGGATCGCGCCGGCGCGCGCCAGCAGCCGCTGCCCGAACGCCGTGAGCGCAATGCCGCGATTCGTGCGCGTGAAGAGCGTGGCGCCTAGCGTGGTCTCCAGGTTTTGCAGCTGTTGCGTGACGCCGCTCTGTGCGGTGCCGAGCGCGCGTGCCGCCGCGCGCAGACTGCCGTGCTCCACGACAGCGGTGAAGATGCGCAATTGCGCGAGCGTGAGCGCCATGGTTTCGACCGATCGGAAAAGGCGATCATGATAGCGGGATCAGCACTCGTGCAGACAACCGGCCGAACGTACCATGCCGTTTCGGCGCGGCGGCTCTTGCTCAGGTCCCGACGAAGGCTCTGCACGCGAAGCTTCCTGCGCTTTCCCCGGCTCATCACGATCATCACGCCCATCATGCACACGCGCGTCACGCCCTTGCTCTCGCCTGCCATCGGCACGCGGCGCGAGCTTGTCAGTTTCCATTTCGGTTCTTCTTCGTCCTCCTCGTCGTCAAGCGACGGTGCCAGGGTCTATATCCAGTGCTCGCTTCATGCCGACGAAACGCCGGCCATGCTCACCGGCGTGATGCTGAGACGCCGCCTTACCGCGCTCGAGGCGCAAGGCGCGCTGGCCGCGCAGATCGTGCTCGTGCCCGTGGCGAATCCCGTGGGTCTTGCGCAGAACGTGTTGGGGCAATTCGTCGGTCGCTTCGAATTGCTGAGCGGCAAGAACTTCAACCGGCATTTCCTCGATCTCGCCGCGCTCACGGCGGGTGTCGAAGAAACCTTGACGGGCGACGCCGCACGCAACGTGCAGATCGTGCGCGAAGCCGTGCGAGCCGCGCTTGCCGCGCAGACGCCGCAGACAGAGTTCGAATCGCTGCAACTGGAACTGCTGAGGCTTTCGTTCGACGCCGATGTGGTGATCGACCTGCATTGCTCGCTGGAAGCCACCATGCACCTGTACACGAGCGACGCAGGGTGGGAGACGTTCGAACCGCTCGCGCGCTACCTGGGTGCGCGGGCGTCGTTGCTCGCCACGGATTCAGGCGGCATCGCGTTCGACGAAGCACATAGCCTCTTCTGGTGGCGCTTGCAGCAGCGTGCGCCGGAAGGCCGGCCCGTGCGGGCGGGCACGGTGGCAACGACGGTGGAGTGCCGCGGTCAACGCGACGTAACGTGGGAGACGGCGCAACAGGACGCCGACGCGATCGTCGACTTTCTCAAGCTGCGTGGTGCGATTCGCGGCGAGCCGAGGCCGCTGCCGGCGCTTCTCGCAGAGGCCACGCCGCTTGCGGGCAGCGAGCCTTTCTATGCGCCGGTGAGCGGCATCCTCGTGCATCGCGTGGAGCCGGGCGCCGCGGTGCGCGCGGGTGACGCGCTCTTCGACATCGTCGACCCGATCACCGACGAGACGGTCACGCTCACGAGCCGCACCGACGGCATTCTCTACATGCGGCGCGCCGTGCGTTTCGTGACGGCCGGTGCGCCGCTGGGCCGCGTGAGCGGCGTGCGGCCCATTCGCAGCGGGGTGCTGCTGAGCGCGTGAGCGCCTCCGTCGCGCGCTGAACGTGAGCACGGGTTGCCCACGTCGTTCATCAAAGCGCGAGCCCGGCCGCGACGCCCGTTGCAATGCCCGCTATGGCCACGGCGATCGTCACGCCTTGCAGCCAGTTGCGCCGCGTGAGCAGCGTGATGGCGGCGAGCGCAATCGAGATCTGGATCAGCGTGGTGGCTTGCGCCCAGCGGTGGTGCCGGTGCAGCTGCGTTTCGGCTGCCGCGTCGTTTCGTTCCACTTCCTTTTCGAGCGCTTCCGCCTGCGTGCGGATGGGCTCCTTCTGGTCGCGATACTTCTTCACGTCGGCTTCGAACTTCGCACGCGCGGGTGAATCGGCGGGCGCGAGCGCTGCGCCCAGTTCCGCGAGGTTCTGCTTCTCGCCCTTCGCCTGGTAGTAGGCCCACTGATTGGCCGCTTCGGTCTTGCGGATGGCGGCCTCGTTCTTGTAGTAGAGCGCGAGGTTTTCGGTCGTGCCGCTCTGGTAGGAGAGGATCGCGCCCACCGTGGCGAGCACGGCGGTCATCACCGCAATGCGGCCCGGCAGCGGGTCGGCGGACGGCCCGCTGCCATGGGCGCTGTGGCCGCTGTGTCCATGTGCCGCGTGCTCGACGGCGTGATCGTGGGGTCCGTGAACTTCGTATTCTTCAGGCATGGCGTGAGGCTTTCTGAGGGGACGTAAGGAAGGCGTTAGGGTAAAACAAAGCGGGGCCGCGTAGTCACGCGGGAAAACCATGGCGCGCGTATCGTGTCTTGTCGCAGCCCGCTCGTCATGGCCGCCGGGTTGTGGTCACAAGGTTGTGGCGCGACAGTCGGCCATAGGCGTTACGACGCGCCCGTGCCGCGCCGCTCGATGCGTTCCGTGACCCAGCACACCGCGAGCGCGCAGACCGTGCCGAGCGTGACTTCCGCGAAGCGCACGAGCGCGATGTTCCATGCCGGACCGATGGCGGGTACGAGCAGCACGATGGTGGTCGTAATCGCGGCCAGGCGCGCGGCGCTTCCCATGTTGAAGCACCAGCAGCCCGCAATGACGATGGCCACGCTCGCCATGTAGATCGCGAAATGGAGCGAGGCGTGCGTGGCGCCCGGCCCGCCGCCCAGCATCGCGCCCGCGAACCCCACGAGACCGCCCGCTATCGCCCCGATGAACTGGTCGCGCGAGAGATGCATCGTGTCGCTGTAGCTGTTTTGCGTGACGGCGATGGCCGTGATCGCCGCCCAGAACGCCTGCTCGGTATGCAGCGCGAGGCCGATGCCGTAGGCGAGGCTCGCGCTCGCCACGGCCTGCAACGCCATCAGCAGCCCTTGCGCGAGGCGCCCCTTGAACGGTAGCCCTTTGATGAGATCGAACATCGACTGTTGCAGGGCGTCGAGTGCATCGATACGGTTTTCTTCGCGTGTTTTCATCGGTGGAGGGGAAGGCGTTTTCATACGCACCGTGTCCGCAAGTATTGGGCCGCGTGTTCGAGGTCGTGTTCGATGGCGCGCCGCACGCCGGCCGCATCGCGTTGCTTCAGCTGCTGCATGAGTGCTTCGTGGGCGTGGTTGAGCGTCAGTGCGAACGCGGCGTCGCCGAACAGCAGGTTCGAAATGGGGCCGACCTGGAGCCAGACCGTCTCGATCAGATCGACGAGCAGCGGCGAGCCGCTCGCGCGATAGAGGATCAGATGGAATTTCTCGTTGGCGTCGAGGTAGCGCTTGTGCCTGCCTTGCGCGAGCGCATCGGCCATGGCGGCGGCGAGCGTGTCGAGCCGGCCGATGTCGCGCGCGGAAAGATGCGGCACGCCGCGCTCGGCGGCCTGGCCTTCGAGTATCAGCCGCACGTTGAGCACGTCGTCGAATTGCGCTTTCGTGAGTTGCGGCACCACGACGCCGCAGTTCGGCACGTTCATCACGCCCGATTCGGCCGCGAGCCGTTGCAGCGCCGCGCGCACCGGCATCTCGCCCACGCCCAGCTGCGCCGCGAGGTGATGGATCTTGAGCCGCTCGCCCGGTACGAAGCGGCCCACCGTGAGCCACTGGCGCAGCGTGGCGTAGGTTTCGTCCTGGAGCGAATGATGATGGCGAGTTTTCATGGACCTCGATGTGCCTTTGCGTGGTTCACGTCAATGCGGCGAGGCACGCGTCGAACGTATCGACGAGACGGTCCACGTCTTGCGTCGTTGTTGCTGGGCACACCAGCATCATGTTGTGGAACGGCGTGATGAGCACCCCGCGGTTGAGCAGATACAGATGAACGATGTGTTCGAGTTCATCGTCCAGCTGGGCTCGCGCTTCGCTGCCGTTGCGCGGCGGGGAGGGCGTGAACTGGAATTCGGTGCGCGCGCCCACGCGCGTCACGCACCAGGGTAGCGCGTGGCGGGCGATGGCCTCGGTGAGCCCGCTTTCGAGGCGGCTTGCCAACGCGAACATGTGGGTATAGGCCGCTTCGGTCATGACTTCGGCCAGCATCGCGCGCATCGCGCTCATGGCGAGCATGTTCGCGGTCAGCGTGGTGCCGATGCCCGAGTGCCCGGGCGGCGCCGTGCGTTTCGCCTGCTGCGCGCGTGCCGCGAGTTCGGCGCTGAAGCCGTAGACCGCGCAAGGCACGCCGCCGCCCACCGGTTTGCCGAGCACGAAAAGGTCCGGCTCGATGCCGTGCGCCTTCGCGTAGCCGCCGGGGCCGCTGCTGATGGTGTGCGTTTCGTCGATGGCCAGCAGCGTGCCGTGACGGCGGATTAGCGCCTGCGCTTCCTGCCAGTAGCCCGCCTCGGGCAGCACCATGCCGATGTTCGTCATGGCCGGCTCCGCGAGTACGCAGGCCACGTCGTTGTGTTTCAGCGCATCGGCGAGCGCGGCGAGGTCGTTGAATTCGACTACGCGCGTGTGGTCGAGCAGGTCGTGCACCTGGCCCAGCAGACTCGCGCGCTGCGTGGGCCGTCCGTCGATCAGATCGACGAACACGTCGTCCACCGTGCCGTGATAGCAGCCGTTGAACACGACGATCTTGTCGCGGCCCGTCGCGGCGCGCGCCCAGCGCAGCACGAAGCGGTTGGCGTCGCTGGCGGTCATCGCGAACTGCCAGTAGGGCAGGCCGAAACGGCGCGCGAGTTCGGCACTCACCCACACGGCGTCTTCACTGGGCAGCATGGTCGTGAAGCCGCGCTCGGCCTGAGCCGCGAGCGCACGGGCCACGGGCGGCGGCGCGTGACCGAACATGGCGCCCGTGTCGCCAAGGCAGAAATCCACGTAGCGGTGGCCGTCCACGTCGGTGAAGCGGGCGCCGCGCGCTTCCTCCACATAGAGCGAGAAAGGCGTGGACCAGTCGTTCATCCAGTGCAGCGGCACGCCGAAAAGCAAATGCTGTGCGGCCTGCGCGGACAGCGCCTGCGACTTCGGCCGTGCCGCGGCAAAGGCCTGCCGCTCGTGTTCGAGCAGCGCTTGCGCGCGTTCCCAGTTCACACCGTGACGGATATTCAAGCGACGCTCCTTCGAATGACGACGCGCGACCGCGTGCGCATGGACTGCTGCATCAGCGCGGCGGCGGGGCAAGGTTGGATTTGATCAAATCCTGGCACGGAAAGCGGCCGCTGTAAATTTGATCAAATTTGCGAGACGGCACGGCGGGCCGTTGCCGAACGGTCGGGGAACGAAGGCGCCGCGTCGTGGGTCGTAAGGTGTCGCGAAAGCGTCATAAACCGGCGCCCCTGGCGGGCGCGACTCCGCCGGTGGTCTCACGCGGCGCTCCGGCGCGCGCCCCGCGAGCACGGTAAAATGCCGCCGAGCCCCGCCCGGCCGGGCTTCGCAGGCGATAGGGATAGGCAATTCCCGCGATCAAACTAACCAATTTTGCAGCGGTGCAGCATTCCCGTACTCTTCGTCTGTCGCAGTTTTATTCATGTCTCAACCCAAACGTCTCAACCCAACCGCGTAAGGAAAGCACGCATGTCTCTCATCAACACGCAAGTCAAACCGTTCAAGGCCACGGCATACCACAACGGCGAATTCGTGCCGGTTTCGGAAGAGAACCTCAAGGGCAAGTGGTCGGTCGTCGTGTTCTACCCGGCTGACTTCACGTTCGTGTGCCCGACGGAACTGGGCGACCTGGCCGATCACTACGCCGAATTCCAGAAGCTGGGCGTCGAAATCTACGGCGTGTCGACGGATACGCATTTCACGCACAAGGCCTGGCACGACACGTCGGACACGATCAACAAGATCCGTTATCCGCTCGTCGGCGACCCGACGGCGACGCTCGCCCGCAACTTCGAAGTGTTGATCGAAGAAGAAGGTCTCGCACTGCGCGGCACGTTCGTGATCAACCCCGAAGGCCAGATCAAGCTGTACGAAGTGCATGACAACGGCATCGGCCGCGACGCGAAGGAACTGCTGCGCAAGGTGCAGGCTGCGCAATACGTGGCGTCGCACCCGGGTGAAGTGTGCCCGGCGAAGTGGACGCCCGGCGCCGAAACGCTGAAGCCGTCGCTGGACCTCGTCGGCAAGATCTAAACGCTCTCATAACGACCCCGGTCGTTCCCGACCGGGCTACCTCTCCCGCTCATTTGCATGAGCCGCAGGCGCCATTCGCGCCTGCGGGTGGCCCGGTGTTGCCTTTTTTCTGTATCGCCATTCGCTGGAAATCGCCATGCTCGACACTAATCTCAAGAATCAACTCAAGAGCTATCTCGAAAAAATCACGCAGCCCATCGAGATCGCCGCATTTCTCGACAATGGCGAGAAGTCGGCGGAATTGCAGGGGCTGCTGCAGGAAATCGCTTCGCTGTCGGGTCGCATCACGCTTGCCGAGCATCGTGACGCGGCAGCCCAGGGCGAGCGCGCGCCTTCGTTCACGCTGCGCCGCGCGGGGACGGACATCGCCGTGCGTTTCGCAGGCATTCCGATGGGCCACGAGTTCACCTCGCTCGTGCTGGCGCTGCTGCAGGTGGGCGGACATCCGGTGAAGCTCGAACCGGAAGTGATCGAACAGATTCGTAACCTCGACGGCGATTTCGCCTTCGAGACCTATGTGTCGCTGTCGTGCCAGAACTGCCCGGAGGTGGTGCAGGCGCTCAACGTGATGTCGGTGATCAATCCGCGCATCCGCCACGTGACGATCGACGGCGCACTGTTCCAGGACGAAGTGGAAGCGCGCCAGATCATGGCCGTGCCCACGATGTACCTGAACGGCGAGGTCTTCGGCCAGGGCCGTTGCAGCGTGGAAGAGATTCTCGCGAAGCTCGATACCGGCGCGACTGCTCGCGCGGCGGAGAAGCTCAACGCGAAGGACACCTTCGACATGCTCGTGGTGGGCGGCGGCCCGGCGGGCGCCGCGGCCGCGATCTACGCGGCGCGCAAGGGCATTCGCACGGGCGTGGTGGCCGAACGCTTCGGCGGCCAGGTGCTCGATACGCTCGCCATCGAAAACTTCATTTCCGTGCAGGAAACCGAAGGGCCGAAGTTCGCGGCGGCGCTCGAGCAGCACGTGCGCGCCTATGACGTCGACATCATGAATCTGCAGCGCGCCGAGGCACTTGTGCCGGGCGAGCAGATCGAGATTCGCCTCGCAAGCGGCGCGGTGCTGCGCGCGAAGAGCGTGGTGATTGCGACCGGCGCGCGCTGGCGCGAAATCGACGTGCCCGGCGAGCGCGAATACCGCAACCGCGGCGTGGCGTACTGCCCGCACTGCGACGGTCCGCTGTTCAAGGGCAAGCGCGTGGCCGTGATCGGTGGCGGCAACTCGGGCGTGGAAGCGGCGATCGACCTCGCCGGTATCGTGAGCCACGTCACGCTGCTCGAATTCGGCGCCGAACTGCGTGCCGACGCCGTGCTTCAGCGCAAGCTGTTCAGCCTCAAGAACGTGACGGTCATCAAGCAGGCGCAGACCACGGAAGTGGCCGGCGACGGCAGCAAGGTCACGGGCCTGCACTATCTGGAGCGCACCACGGGCGAGAAGCGTCACCTCGAACTGGAAGGCGTGTTCGTGCAGATCGGCCTCGTGCCGAACACGGAGTGGCTGAAGGGCACGGTCGCGCTGTCGAAGCACGGCGAAATCGAAGTGGACGCGAAGGGCCAGACCTCGGTGCCCGGCGTGTTCGCGGCCGGCGACGTCACGACGGTGCCGTTCAAGCAGATCGTGATCGCGGTGGGCGAAGGCGCGAAGGCTTCGCTGGGCGCGTTCGAGCATCTGATCCGCTCGTCGGTGGAGCGCGAGCAGGACGCGCAGCAACTGGCCGAAGTGGAATAAGCCTGGCTCACTGCCAGCCGGTCGAGCAAAAAGCAACGGCCCGCCATTCATGGCGGGCCGTTTTTCATTGAGCGTGGCGCGATGCGATTGCGTTGAAGGCGGCGCAATCACCTGCGCGCGTTTAGCCGCACTTAACCGCGCAACCCGATCTGCTTTTTCCAGCTATCGACGATGCGCTTCGCGAGCGCATCGTAATTCCCGCCGAAGTGATGGTCGCCCGGTGTGCGCACGAGTTCGATGCCCTTGCCCGCGAGCGACGGACACAGCGAATCGGGCTCGCGCTCGCCGTACACGCATTGCACGATGGCGGGCGGCATCTTCGCGAGTTCGGGGCTCACCGGCAGCGCCTTGTCGCTGGCGGGCATGCCGAGCCAGCCGGTCACGCGAATCTGGAAATCGGCGTCGGGCGCAAAGCCCAGCAGCGACACGAACGACACCTTTGCCCGCAACGCCGCCGGCAGCCGGTTGTACGCGAACGGCATGACGTCGGCGCCGAACGAGTAGCCGACGAGCGCGATCTGACGCGTGTGCCAGCGCGCACTGTAGGTTTTCAGCACGCGGGCCAGGTCGTGGCTGGTTTGCTCGGGCGTCTTTTCGCGCCAGAAATAGCGCAGCGAATCCCATCCCACCACCGAAACGCCTTGCTGCTGCATGGCTTCGGCAATGGTCTTGTCGAGATCGCGCCAGCCGCCGTCGCCGGAGATCACGACGGCGAGCATGTCCGACGGATGCGCCGCGGGCAGTTCGACGAGCGGCAGGTCGGAGACGTCCTCTTCGCTCTGGATCTCCGCGCGCAGATGCGGCTCGGTCAGCGCGACGAGGCGCGCGGCTTTCGTCATGCCGGGGGCGAAGGTTTCCTGCGTGGTCTGTTGTGCGCCGGCCGCTGCCGTGGGCGTTGCCGAGCCTGCTGCGCGCGTCACGCCTTTGGCGAGAAATCCCGGCAAGCCGGGGCCGCGGCTCAGTGCGGGATCGGCGGGGCAAGGGGCGAAGCGTGCGTCGAGCGTCTTGTCCGCATCGACCGATACCGCGCCTGCAATCGTATTGGCCGGCGCCTGCGCGAGCGTGCGTTCCGCGAGCAGGCCGCCTTCGCCTGTGCCCGCCACGATGGGCGAGTAATAGCGGTTCGATTCCACCTGGCGTTCGAGCTGGTGCCCGATCGCTTCGGCATCGCCATAAAGCTTGTGGCAGTTTTCGCGCGTGGCCGTGGCGAGCTTCGCGGCGTAGCGCGCCGTATCCACGCCCACCACGAGCGCGCCGTGACGGGCGAGGGCGTCGGCGGCCTGCTGGTCGGACGGCGCCCAGCCGTTCGCCTCGGAGAACAGCACGACGAAGCCGCGCATGTCGCCCGCGGGCTTCGTGACGGTGACGTCGCCGTAACGGCCGCCCGCCACGTGCTCCGGCGTCCCGGCGTGTGCGCCAGGCGCGAAGGCGATGGCCGAAGCGGACATCAGCAGCGCGGCCGACGCGGCGCGCACGAGGCGCGTCGCTTCAGCCACATTGCGGCCTGCCGAAGCCGAAGCCGAAGCCGAAGCCGAAGCCGAAGCCGAAGCCGAAGCCGAAGCCGAAGCCGAAGCCGAAGCCGAAGCCGAAGCCGAAGCCGAAGCCCGCTCGCGCCGCGCGTGTGCCACTCGAATCGATCCAATAGCCTTCACGACCGCGACCCTCCCGCCAGAAGCGAAAGGTCGGCCAGCGTGAGCAGCACGCTCACCGATCCGGAAGCCGCCAGATAGCGCGGTTCCCAGTGCGGCTGAAACTTGTTCTTGAAGCCGCGCAGGCCGCGGAAGTTGTAGAACCAGCCGCCGAAGCGCCAGGCGAGCGCCGCGGCGCGGTGCCAGGGCGAAGCGAGCGGTGTCGGCTGCATGCCGGAGAGCGGCGCGACACCGAGGCTCAGCGAGCGGAAGCCCGCGCCCTTCAGATGCAGCGCGAGCTGCGTGAACAGATATTCCATGGCATAGGGCGAAGCGTCGGGCAGATGGCGCATCACGCCGACCGTTGCTTCGGTGTGGAGGTCAGTGGTCATGAAGGTGACGAAGGCGAGCGGCTTGCCCTGCTGGCGCACCAGCATCACGGACTGCGCCGCAAGGTAGCCCGCCGTAAAGGCAGCCACCGAAAAGCTCTTTTCACGCGCGACCCGGCTTTCCAGCCACGCGTCGGAGATTTCGCGCAGGATGGGCAGGCAGTCGGGCACACGGTCGGGCTCGATCAGCTCGATGGAAAAGCCGTCGCGCTCGCCGCGTTTCAACGCATAGCGCAGATGCGCACGGTGCGAGCCCTTGAGCTCGAACTCGGGCAGCGCGATGTGCGCTTCCTCGCCGAGCTTCATGAGCGTGAGGCCGGCGTCCAGGTAGAGCGGCAGCGCATCCGCACGCACCTGGTAGAACGCAGCCCGGCCGCCGTGTGCGTGGGCCAGCGCGACGAACTGCCGGATCAGACCGGGCCATTCGCAGCGCGGGCCCACGGGGTCGTGCAGCGCGGCCCACGTGCGACCGCGCTTGGCGTACATGAGGAAGGCCTCGCGCGACTCGGAGAACAGGAAGCTCTTGTCGCCCATCATCGCGAGCACGGCGTCGCTGCGCTCCTGGGCGCGCACGATGCGCGCGGCTTCGAGCAGATCGGCTGCCTCGGGCTTTTCGAAGCGGCCCGGCGCGGGACGCAACAGTTGCCAGCACGCGAGCGCCGAGGCGAGCAGACCCGCCGCCAGCGTGGCGCGCAAGGCGCGCGGCGCGCGTTCGTCGAAGGCGAACTGCCACCAGAGGTGCTGCGAGTATTGAACGTCGCGGAAGGCGAAGAAGAGCACCCACACCGCGAGCGCGATCACCATGCCCACCGACACCAGCCAGCCCGGCGTGAAGCGCTCGGCGAACAGCGACGAATGGCGGTTGAAGCGCTTGCGCGTGGCGAGCAGCAACGCAATCAGCACGCACAGCACGCCCGCTTCGACGAAGGCGAGACCCTTGGCGAGCGAGAGCGCGAGGTTCAGCGACGCGATGATGAGCGCGAACCACCACGCCGCGTCGAGCCGGCGCAGCAGGCCGCGGGCGACGAAGAGCAGGAGCACGCCGAACAGGCTCGCGAGCATCTGCGAGCTTTCCATGACCCACAGCGGCAGCACGGTTTGCAGGATAGCGATGCGCTTCATGAACGCGGGCGTGGCGCCCGAAATCACGAGCATGCCGCCCACCACGAAGGTGCAGATGGCGAGAAAGAGCGGCGCGAGCTGCGAGACGCTTTGCGCGCCGCGCTGCGCGAAGCCCGACGCGAGCGGTGCCTTGAGGGCGCGTCCTTCGAACACGGCGAGCACGCCGGCGGAGAGCGCAAGCGGCACGCCGAAGTAGATCGCGCGATACGCGAGCAGCGCGGCGAGCATCTGCGGAGTCGGCACGGTGCCGCCCAGCGCGTAGACCATCGCGGCCTCGAACACGCCCACGCCACCCGGCGTGTGCCCGATCATGCCGAGCAGCATCGCGGCCGCGTAGACGGTGACGAACTGGACAAAGCCCACCTGCGCTGCGACCGACGTGCCCTTGTGCGGCAGCAGCGCCCACAGCGCGAGGCCGGCCGCGATCACGTCGACCACGGCGAGTGCCAGTTGCGCCACGAGGTCGCGCCGCGCCGGGACGTTGAACGAGAGCGCGTCGCGGCCGAAGAGCCGCAGCTTTTTCGGCGCCGCGCCGCACGCGGCGATCAGCGCGCCGCTGGCGGCCAGCAGCATCGCGCCCATGAGCCGCAGCACGTCGGGCGCCAGCCCCATCATGCCGGCCAGCGTGCCGGCCGAGGCGACCATGCCGGCCGCCGTCATCATCGCGAGGGCCAGGGCGAGCGTGATGCTCGTGAACACGGTCATGCGGCCCACCTGCACGGGCGTGACGCCCGCCACGCCGTATACGCGGCAGCGTACGGCGCCGCCCGTCAGCGCGCCGAAGCCCGTGGCGTTGCCGAGCGCCGATCCCACGGTGGCGCCGACCCACAGCGGCAGACGCGGCACCCTGGCGTCGACGTAGCGCAGCCCGACGGCATCGCGGCCCACCAGCGCGACGAAGCTCGCGGCCGTGGCGCCGAGCGCGCCGATCCATTCGCGCGCGCTCAGGTGACAGAGCTGCGAGACGACGGAGCGGTAATTGACGGTTTGCGAGAGGTGTTGAAAGACCAGCAGCAGGAGCGCGCAGACGCTTGCCGCAAGGACGGGCACCGCGAAGCGCTGCAGGTGCCGCGAACCACAGACGCGCCGCGCAAGAGCACGGACACGGGCGAAGCAGGATGAATCAGTGTCTGACATGTATCGGCAAGGATATGGACTGGCATCGTGCCGCTGTGGCCCCGAATCTCGAGGCGCTGCCCCCGGCGGCGGCACGGTCGATCCTTTACAGCTTGTGTACGCCTGTCGGGCGGGCGGAGATCCGCCAGCCTTGTTGCGCTTGAACGCGCGCCTGCGTATGCGCCCACCGGCGTGTTCGGCCCGTTAGCGCGCGTAAAGATTTCGTAAAAGACAGCAAACGGCTATAACGGCCGAACGGTTGACGGCCTTTAGGGAAATGTCTGGATTTGTTGTGTCGATGAAAGATTTTGTCCGGTCCTGGCTTACGGTGTTCAGACAAATGATCCGCGTCGACGCGAGCGCAGACCGACTAGGCCACGGCACCGCGGCGCGCGGTCAACCGCACTGCCGCGACACTCGCGGCCATCACCGCCAGCATCCCGAGCCACTGCGCCGCCGACAGCCGCTCATGCAGCACCACGAAGCCGAGCGCCGCGCCGATTGCCGGTTCGAGGCTCATCAGCACGCTGAAGGCGCCCATGTCCATGCGGCGCAGGGCCATCATTTCGAGCGAGTACGGCAGGAGCGGCACGAGCAGCGCAAGCCCCGCGGCGGCCGGCCACAGGGCGGCAGGCAAGCCGGCCGGGTCGACCGCTCGCGCCACCGGCAAGGTGAGGGCGGCGGCCACCGCGAGCGAAAGCGCGAGCCCTTCCTGCTGTGAAAAGAGCTGACCGACGCGGCGTGTGAGCACGATGTACGCGCCCCAGCCCAGCGCCGCGCCGCCCGCCAGCAGCATGCCGGCCGGGTCGAGCGCGCCGTGGGCGCTGCCTGCGCTCATGGCAAGCACGCCGGCGCCGGCCAGCGCGGGCAACGCGAAGCGCGGCCAGCCGCGCAACGCGGCGGCCGCGACCGCGAGCGGCCCCAGAAAGCCGATGGTCGCCGTGGCGCCAAGCGGAATGCGCAGCACCGCCTCGAAGTAGCAGAGCGTCATGCCGGCCATCGCGGCCCCCAGCGCGAGCGCGGCCCGCCACTGCGCCCCCGTCAGCCGGAAGAGACGCGGCCGCGCGAGCAGGAGCAGCACGAGCGCGGCGCACACCAGCCGCAACGCGGTGACGGCCGCGGAGCCGTGCGCGGTCATCAACGGCTCGGAGAGCGCCGAGCCCAATTGCACGCTGATCATGGACCCGGTCGCGAGGGCGGGACCGGCGAGGCGCGGCGAGGCGGATTCGGTGGCGTGGGGTGTCACGGGCGAGTCTCCTTCGATATTGCCGTCACGGTACCCGTGCCCGCGGTTCAAAGGAACGTGGCAGAATCTATCGCCTCCCATAACGATCTCTTATGGCAATGGATCTCGATATCGGATCGCTGCGCGTCTTTCTCGCCTGCGTGCGCCTCGGCAGCATCAGCCGGGCGGCACACGCGTTCGGGCGCACGCAGCCGGCGCTCAGCCAGCAATTGCGGCGGCTCGAAGAACTGGTCGGCGATGCGCTGTTTCAGCGCGCGGCGAAAGGCGTGTCGCTGACCGACGCCGGGATGGCGCTGCTGCCCTACGCCGAGCGCATCGTCGCGCTTTCCGGCGAGGCGCTGGCCGGCGTGCCACGCGCGACCTTGTCGGGGCGGTGCAGCGTGGGCCTCCTGGAAGATCTCACCGGTACCGCGTTGCCCGCCGCGTTCGCGGACTTCAGCTGCCTGCATCCTTCGACGACGCTCGAACTGCTGGTGCTGGGCGGCGCCGAGACGATGGGCGCGCTGGAGTCGGGCCGCATCCAGCTTGCGCTTTGCGACGCCGCGTTTCTCGAGCGGCCGCTGCGCTGGGGCACGCACGTGCCGCTCTGGTGGGCGGCGGCGGAGGGCTTCGATGCATTCGCCGACCCATTGCCGCTCGTGCTCTTTTCGGAGCCGTGCCGCTGGCGCAACGTCATCTTTTCCGCGCTGGCGCAGGCGGGGCGCCCGTGGAAAGTGGCCTTCGAAAGCGGCAGTCTCTCCGCGGTTCAGGCGGCGGTGCGCGCGGGCGTCGGCGTGGCCACGCTGTTGCCCACGGCGACGGGACCGGGCATTGCCCGCGTGCCCGACCCGGTGGGATTGCCCGCGCTGCCCGACATCGAGATCGGACTCGCGCGACGGGCCGGCAACGAAGAGGACGGCCTCGTGAACGCGGTGGAGGCGTTGCTGAAGCAGTTGGTGGCGTGAAGGGAGCGGCGGGGCGCTGCCGGATAAGAAAAACGCGGCCGGAGCCGCGTAAGCGCATCATGCGGTCGGATAGACCGAATCAGCGTGGAGATCGGGGAGGTCGCTTGCGAAAAGGCGACGCATCGAGCCGCCGAATATAACGAAATTCGTTACCAATGTTGATTCCCGAAATGGCAATTCAGTATTGAATTCGGCGCAGAAATGAAGATCAGCGCAGCGAGCAGTCAATCGTGATGCCCATTTAACCGCCATTTGGCGGCGGATAACGCACAAAGCCGCAGGCGCCGTGGATCGGTTCAGCGCAGGCATCACCATTATTTCTTCTCCGTCGAATAACCATTGCGGGAAATAAATGGAATTCCATTCGGCACGCGTCACCGTTTTGATACAGCGCGTTTAGCGGACGAATCGATTCGAATTAAGGCGGGTTAGTCTCCTCGGGCAATTGCGGCATAGGTCGTATTTCCGCGTGCATTGCCTCGTTTATAGACAGGAGAACATCAATGAAAAGACTTGCCCTCACCCTGCTTGCGCCGTCCGCACTGTTCGCTGCCGGCACGGCTCACGCGCAGACCAGCGTGACACTGTACGGCACCATCGACACCTCGATCACCTACGTGCACAACGCCCAGGGCAACCAGAACCTGTGGGCCCTCGGCAACAGCAGCAACGGCAATCTCTCCGGCACGCGCTGGGGCATCAAGGGTTCGGAAGACCTGGGCGGCGGCCTGAAGGCGATCTTCCAGCTGGAAAACGGCTTCAATCCATCCACAGGACAACTCGGCCAGGGCGGCCGGATGTTCGGCCGCCAGGCATACGTGGGGCTGGCGAGCGCGCAGTACGGGTCGGTCACGCTCGGCCGTCAGTACGATCCGCTGATCGACCTCGTGCAGGGTCTCACCGAAGACAACTACTTCGGCAGCGCCTTCGCCACGGCGGGCGACGTCGACAACTACGACAACAGCTTTCGCGTGAACAACGCCGTGAAGTACACGTCGCCGGTGTGGTACGGCCTGCAGGCCGAGGCGATGTATTCGTTCGGCGGCGTGGCGGGCAGCACGGGCGCCGGACAGTCGTATGCGGGCGCGGTCTCGTACACGAACGGGCCGCTCGGCGTGGCCGCCGGCTACTTCTACGCGGCCAACAGCCAGGCGACGGCGGTGCCCCGCACCACGTGGGACAGCACGTCGGACGGCACTTTCGACGGCCCCGTCAACCTCGGCTACCAGACCGCGCATTCGCTCTCCATCGCGCGCGTGGCCGGGCAGTACACGCTCGGCCAGTTCACGTTCGGGCTCGGTTACAGCAACGCGCAATACCGGCCCGACAGCAGCTCGACCTTCGTTTCCAGCGAGAAGTACAACACCGGCCAGGGCTGGGTGAACTATCAGGTCGGGGTGCCGTTGCTGGTGGGCGTCGGATACAGCTACACGAAGGCGAACGGCGATACGTCGGCGACTTACCACCAGATTTCGCTGGGCGCCGACTACAACCTCTCGAAGCGCACCGACGTTTATCTGACCGCCGCCTATCAGCATGCGAGCGGCCAGACGGGCAACGGCACGGGCGGTTCGATGGCGGCCCAGGCGTCGATCGGCTCGTACGGCTACGCCGGCACGAGCACGCAGGAGATGGTCAATCTGGGGCTGCGCCACAAGTTCTGACCGAAGTTCTGACCGACGGCGGCACGCGCGACATCACGCGTGCCGCGATGCCGGCGCGCTGCACGGCCACGTTGCTTCGAAGCGCGCGAGTTCGCGCAACCCCGGCCCAACGCGGCACGTGACGGCGGCTCCGTATCGTCGTTACCGGACGGCGCATCCACGGTGCCTGCGTCACGTGGCGAACACGCGAAACACGCTGTTGAAGAGCCGCGAGACGCGCGCGAGCACGGTGCGTGGCGCGTGCCACGCACTCGTCAGCGAAACGCGCGCGGCCTCGTGGCCGTCCGTGCTGAGCCAGATGCGCTCGCCGCGTTGCAGGCGCATCGTCTCGCCTGCGTTCATCCAGTAGTCGTATGGCGAGCAAATGCGCGTGAGCCAGATGCGTTCGCTGTGCACGCGCAACTCGGCGTCGGCGGTGACGCGCCAGGTGACGGTGGCGGCCGGGTTCACCGCGAAATGGAGCACGAGCTTCGGCAACGCTTCGTCGTCG
This sequence comes from Paraburkholderia kururiensis, assembly GCF_034424375.1. NCBI lineage: Bacteria > Pseudomonadati > Pseudomonadota > Betaproteobacteria > Burkholderiales > Burkholderiaceae > Paraburkholderia > Paraburkholderia kururiensis. The sequence goes on from NZ_CP139965.1 coordinate 1,389,518, forward strand.
CGCGGGTTTTGCTGCACGGGCCGGTGGCTTAACAACTGAGATGCGGACTGCAAGCTGGACTGCTGTGACGCCTCTTCCATCTTCTTTCTCCGTCAGTAGAAGCCGACAGAGGAAAGGCGCCGTCACCACAAACTAAAAAGGCCCCAAACCTTGCCGGCGGGGCCTTGTGATACGCAAGTGATGCTACCTGCTATCGCGCACGCGTCCCCCATGACTCGAACCAACGGGCGTAACCCCAATGGTTGTTCATTGGCTTATTAATCGCGATGGTGGCGAGGGCTGGCGTATGCATGCGAACGAGTGTGTCTCGACTGGCGTGCAATTGTCAATCTTTGTCTCGGGCCGAGACGAAAAAAATTCGCGAGCCCGGTCGTCGCGTCGGGCGCATGACCCTCATGTTGCCCCTCATATCGCCCTTCATGCCGCAGGGAAATGCAGATGGAACCGCGTGCCCGCCTCGTCGCTTTGCACGCTCACGCTGCCGCCGTGCAGGTCCATGATGGTGCGCACGATCGCGAGGCCGAGTCCCGTGGAGCCGCCCGCCGTGCTGGTGCGCGATTCGTCGGCGCGATAAAAGCGGTCGAAGATCCGTTCGAGATGTTCGGGGGCGATGACGGGCCCAGGATTGGCCACGGTGACCGTCATGCCTTGAGCGTGCGGCGCGGCGCTCAGCGTGACGGTCTCGCCGCGCGGCGTGTAGCGCAATGCGTTGGCGAGCAGGTTGCTCACGGCGCGGCGGAACAGGTCCACGTCCGCGCGCAGCGTGCCTTGCGCGTCCACGCGAATGGCGATGCCGTTGTCGTCGGCGATGCCTTCGAAGTAGTCCGCAATGCGTGCGAGTTCCTCCTGTGCCGCAAACGTGCTGGCGCTGCGCGCGAACTGCGGATGTTCGGCACGCGCGAGGAACAGAACGTTTTCCACCATGCGCGAGAGCCGCTCGCATTCCTCGATGTTCGACACCAGCAGTGCCTGGTATTCCTCGACAGAACGCGGGCGGGCCAGTGCCACCTCGCTCGCGCCGCGCATGTTGCCAAGCGGCGTGCGCAGGTCGTGCGCGAGGTCCGCCGTGAACTGCGAAAGCCGCTGATAGCCGAGTTCGAGCCGCGCCAGCATCGCGTTGAGCGCGTCGGCCAGCGCGCGCAGTTCGGCGGGCGCCCGTGTTGCGTCGATGCGCGTATCGAGCGCGCCCACCGTGACGCGTGCCGCGCTGCCCGCCATGTCGCGCAGCGGCTTGAGCGTCTCGCGCACGGCCGCGTAGCCCAGCGCGGCCGCGGCTGCGAGCGCGCACAGCGTGACGCCCGCGATGATGAGGCGGTAGCGCGCGAGCAGCGCTTCGCGGTCGCTCATTTCGCGGCCCACCACGGCTTCGATCACGCTGCCGTCGCGCAACTGCATGTTGGTGGCGACGCCGCGCAGGCGCAGTCCGTCCGCGCCGCCCCATGCCGTCACGTCGTGTTCGAGAATGCGGTGCGTGAACGACACCTGCTTGAGTGTGCCGATCGCGAAGCGCGAGGGGTTGCGTTCGAGCAGCACGTTGCCGGCTTTGTCCGTGATGCGCATGAAGAACGCCTGGTTGCCGAGCACGAGGCTGTCGAGCCGCGACTCGTGCTCGCGAATGTCGTCGATGCCCTGCAGTTCTTCGGCGAGGCGGCGCAGGTGGCGCGCGGTCAACACGAGGTCGAGGTCGTCCTGGGTGCGGATCTGGTCGGCGAGCGCGTCGTAGAGCACCGCGCCACCGGCCGCGAACACGAGCACCGTGATGGCGGCGAACCAGAGCGCGAGCCGCGCGGTGAGCGACAGCGGCCGGCGCATCAGCCTTCTCTCGCTTCGAGCACGTAGCCGACGCCGCGCACGGTATGAATCAGCTTCACGGCGAAGTCGTCGTCGACCTTCGCGCGCAGCCGGCGTATGGCCACGTCCACCACGTTCGTGTCGCTGTCGAAGTTCATGTCCCAGACGTAGGACGCGATCTGCGTGCGGCTCAGCACTTCGCCGGTACGCCGCGCGAGCAGATGCAGCAGCGAGAACTCGCGCGGCGTGAGGTCGATGCGCTTGCCCGCGCGCCGCACACGCCGCTGGCTCGCGTTGATTTCGAGGTCCGCGACGGTGAGCGCGTCGCCTTCACGCGCCTGGCCGCGGCGCGCGAGCGTGCGCACACGCGCGAGGAGTTCGACGAACGCGAACGGCTTGATGAGGTAATCGTCCGCGCCCAGTTCGAGGCCGCGCACGCGGTCTTCCACTTCGTCGCGCGCGGTGAGAAACAGCACGGGCGTGTCCTTGCGGCCGCGCAACTGCTGCAGCACCTGCCAGCCGTCCATGCCGGGCAGCATGACGTCGAGCACGATCACGTCGTGCGCTTCCTCGAGCGCGAGGTGCAGTCCGTCCACGCCGTTGCGGGCCACGTCCACCACAAAGCCGGATTCTTCGAGGCCCTTCTTCAGATAGTCGCCGGCCTTTGGCTCGTCTTCGATCACGAGAACCTTCATTGCGGCACCCTCGTTGTTGAGCGGAAAAATAAGCGGGAAATGAGCGTGAAAAACTGTCGACGATGATACCCGGCGCGCGGCGCGGCGATCATTACATCTTTGTCATTCTCGCGCCATGGAGGCGCAAACGCGGCCCCCGCAGACTGTGCGCATTCCTTCTGCTGCCGGGTCTTCGCCATGTGGATCGTCAAAGTCGCGCTGCGGCGCCCCTACACGTTCATCGTTCTTGCGCTGTTGCTCGCGATTCTCGGGCCATTGATGATTCTGCGCACGCCCGCCGACATCTTTCCGAACATCGATATCCCCGTCATCAGCGTGGTGTGGAGCTACAACGGTCTTTCCTCGGAAGACATGTCGCGCCGCATCGTGGCGCCGTACGAACGCGCGTTGACGTCCGACGTGGAAGACATCGAGCACATCGAATCGCAGTCGTTGAACGGCGTCGCGGTCGTGAAGATCTTCTTCCATCCCGGCGCGGACATCACGCGTGCCATGAGCGAGGCCTCCACGGGCGCGCAGTCGCTGCTGCGCATCCTGCCGCCCGGCACGCTGCCGCCGCTCGTGCTCACGTACAACGCCTCGACAGTGCCTATCATGGAACTCGCGCTGTCGAGCAAGACGCTGCCCGAACAGCAGCTCTACGACCTCGGCAACAACTTCATCCGCACGCAGCTGGCCACGGTGCAGGGCGCCGCGGTACCCATTCCGTACGGCGGCAAGGTGCGCCAGATCATGGTCGACATCGACCCGCAGGCGCTCGCCGCAAAGCACCTCACACCGACGGACGTGGTGAACGCCGTCAACGCGCAAAACCTCGTGTTGCCCGGCGGCACCGCGAAGATCGGCACGTTCGAATACAACGTGAACATGAACGGCGCGGCGCGCTCGGTGGCCGAGCTCAACGCGATTCCGCTGCGTGCGAACCCGGACGGCACGGTGATCTATCTGCGCGACGTGGCAACGGTGCGCGACGGCTACGCGCCGCAGACCAACATCGTGCGCCACGACGGCCAGCGCGCGGCGCTGCTCGAAGTGGAGAAGAGCGGCAGCGTATCGACGCTCGACATCATCTCGAACATCAAGCAGCTCCTGCCGCGCATCCGCTCGCAAATGCCGGCGGCGCTCGACATTCGCACCGTGACGGATCAGTCGACCTTCGTGAAGTCCGCCGTGTCGGGGGTGGTGCGCGAAGGTCTTATCGCGGCCGGGCTCACCGCCGCGATGATCCTGCTCTTTCTCGGCAGCTGGCGCGCCACGCTCATCATCGCGATTTCGATTCCGCTTGCTATCGTCTCGTCGCTGATCGCGCTCTCGCTGCTCGGGCAGACCATCAACATCATGACGCTCGGCGGACTCGCGCTCGCGGTGGGCATTCTGGTGGACGACGCGACGGTGGCCATCGAGAACATCACGCATCATCTCGAGCAGGGCGAGCCGCTGCTGCAGGCCATTCTCTACGGCTCGGGCGAAATCGCCGTGCCCACGCTCGTCTCCACGCTGTCCATCTGCATCGTGTTCGTGCCCATGCTGCTGCTCTCGGGCGTGGCGCGCTATCTGTTCACGCCGCTGGCCGAAGCAGTGGTGTTCGCGATGCTCGCGTCGTACTTCCTCTCGCGCACGCTGGTGCCCACGCTCGCGATGTATCTGCTGCGGCACGCGAAATCGACAGGCGAGACGAGTCTGCCTGACGCGGGCGGCGCGCCGCGATTCGAGGCGCTGCGGCGTTTTCAGCAGCGCTTCGAGGCTGCGTTCGAACGTCTGCGCCAGCGCTATCGCCGCGCGCTGGAACGGGCGCTCGTGTCGCCGCGCCGCTTCGTGGCAGGCTTCATCGTGATCGCGTTCGGCTCGCTCGCGCTGGCGCCGTTCCTTGGCCGCGACTTCTTCCCGCAAATCGATTCGGGACAAATCCGCCTGCACATGCGGGCGAAGACGGGCACGCGCATCGAGCAAACGGCGCGGCTGACCGACGAAGTGGAAGGCACCATCCGCACCGTGATTCCGCCCGCGGAGCTTTCCACGATCGTCGACAACATCGGGCTGCCCGCGAGCGGCATCAACCTTTCCTATACGAGTTCGGGGCCCATCGGCAGCGCGGATGCCGACATTCTCATCACGCTGAACGCGAAGCACCATCCCACGGCGCAGTACGTGGCCGCGCTGCGGCAGAAGCTGGGTACGGCGTTTCCGGGCATCACGTTCTCGTTCCTGCCCGCGGACATGGTGAGCCAGATCCTCAACTTCGGACTGCCCGCGCCCATCGACATCCAGGTGATCGGCACGAACCTCGACCAGAACCGCGCGTTTGCCGACGCGCTGTTGCCGAAGCTGCGCGGCGTGGACGGACTCGTCGATCTGCGCATCCAGCAGCCTGCCGACCAGCCCGCCATCGACGTCGACGTGGATCGCACGAGGGCGTTGCAGGCCGGCCTGCAACAGCAGGACGTGGCGCGCAGCCTGCTGATCGCGCTCTCGGGCAGCGCGCAGACGTCGCCGAACTTCTGGCTCAATCCGGCCAACGGCGTGAGCTATCCCGTCATCACGCAGACGCCGCAGTACGACATTCACTCGTTGCAGACGCTCGCCAACATTCCGCTCGCGGCCACCTTCACGCCGGGCACGGGCGGCTCGGGCAGCAACGCGGGCGCGGTCACGGGCATTCTCGGCACGCTCGGCACGTTCTCGCGCGACTCGCAGCAGGCGGTGGTGTCGCACTACAACGTGCAGCCTGTCATCGACCTCTACGCCTCCGTGCAAGGCCGCGACCTGGGCGGCGTGGCGGCGGACGTCACGCGCATCGTCGATGCCGCGAAAGCGCAGTTGCCGCGCGGCGCACGTGTGGTAATACGCGGCCAGGTGCAGACCATGCACGACTCGTTCGCGGGGCTGGCCGCCGGCATCACGTTCGCCGTGCTGCTCGTGTACCTGCTGATGGTCGTGAACTTCCAGTCGTGGCTCGATCCGCTCGTGATCGTCTGCGCGTTGCCCGGCGCGATGGCCGGCATTCTATGGATGCTGTTCGTCACGCACACCACGCTCAGCGTGCCCGCACTCACGGGCGCCATGATGTGCATCGGCGTGGTGACGGCCAACAGCATTCTCGTCGTGAGCTTTGCACGCGAGCGCATTGCCGAAGGCATGGCGCCGCTCAAGGCCGCACTCGAGGCCGGCGTGAGCCGCTTCCGCCCCGTGTTGATGACGGCGCTCGCCATGGTGATCGGCATGGTGCCGATGGCGCTCGGCCTCGGCGACGGCGGCGAACAGAACGCGCCGCTGGGCCGCGCCGTGATCGGCGGCCTCCTGGCCGGCACGCCCACGACGCTGCTCCTTCTTCCCGTGGTGTTTGCTCTCGTGCACGGCTGGCTTGCTTCGCGCCGACGCCATGCCGTGGAGCAGCCCATCGATACCAGCATCCTGAATTGAGCGGAGTTGACCATGTCTTCCAGCAATTTCGACGTGACCGCGCGTGACGCGGCAGCGCCCGGCGAGGCGTCGGCCACTGCAAACAGCGGGCAAACGGGTGAGGCGCAACGCGGCGGTAATGCGGACGTGCCCGCGAGCCAACCGTCCTCGACTAACCACCACCGCGGTCGGCGGTTTGCGGTGATCGCCGCCGCCGTGGCGGCTGCGCTCGCGGCGGGCATCGTGCCGCGTCTGTCCGCTCACGCGGCGCTCAAGAAGCAGACGGCGACGCTCGAAGTCCCCGCCGTCCAGGTGACGAAGCCGACCGTGGCGCCGGCGGATCAGCCGCTCTTGCTGCCGGCCGACATCGAGGCCAACCAGCAGACGCCCATCTTCGCGCGCACCAACGGCTATCTGAAGGCGTGGTATGCCGACATCGGCGCGCACGTGAAGGCGGGCCAACTGCTCGCCGTCATCGATGCCCCCGAGGTCGACGCGGCCCTTCGCGCGGCACGCGCCGACGAACAGCAGGCACTGGCAAACGACCAGCTCGCGCAGGTGACGGCCTCGCGCTGGCAACAGCTCGTGGATACGCACGCGGTCTCGCAGCAGGAGACCGACATCAAGGTGAGCGACGCGCAGGCGAAGCACGCCGCGTTGCTCGCGGCGCAATCGAACGTGGCGCGGCTTGCGCAGATGCAGTCGTACGAGAAGGTCTATGCGCCGTTCGACGGCGTGGTGACGGCGCGCAACGTCGACGTGGGCGCGTTGATCGATGCGGGCAGCACGGGCGGTCCGGCGAGAGAGATGTTCGACCTCGCGCAGACGCACACGCTGCGCGTCTACGCGGACGTGCCGCAGAACGACGCGCAAGCCGTGAGCGACGGCACGCCGGCGTGCCTCGTTCTCACGCAGCAGCCCGGCGAATGCCACGCCGGCACCGTGGTGCGCAACAGCGGGGCGATCAATCCGTCTACGCGCACGCTGCGCGTGGAAGTGGATGTACCCAACGACGACGGCGCGGTGCTGCCCGGCTCGTACGGCCAACTGAGGCTGACGCTGCACAGCGCGCAGCCGGGGCTTTCGGTGCCGGTCAACGCGCTGCTGTATCGGCCGCAGGGCGTGCAACTCGCAACCGTCGACGCCCGGCATCGCGTCGTGCTGAAAACGATCACGCCGGGGCGCGACTTCGGTACGCGCATCGAGGTAGCAGCGGGCGTGGGGGCGAACGATCAGGTGATCCTGAATCCGTCGGACTCGATTACCGGCGGCGAACCGGTGCGCGTGGTGCAAGCGGGTGGAGCGCAATCATGAGCAACGACGCTTTTTGCGGTGTCGCTCACCGTATGGGGCGGCGACGTGCCTGCGATGGTAGAGCAGGCGAGGGCGCGCGCTCAGGCGCCGGCCAGCGCCGCAGCCATGAAGGGACGATGCGGCGGGCCCGTGTCGCATTTTCGGGCGTGCTCGCGGCACTGCTGCTGGGCGGCTGCATGATCGGCCCCGACTACGTGCGGCCGCAGGTCGATGTGCCCGCGGCTTACAAGGAAGGCACGCCGTCCGCACCGCTTGCCGCTGCCGCAACGAGCGGCGCAGCGGCGTCGTCCACGTGGACGCGCGCCACGCCCGCCGATGCAGCCGCCCGCGGCCCGTGGTGGACGCGCTTCGGCGACGCGCAACTCTGCGCGCTGGAGTCGCGTGTCGACGTATCGAACCAGACCGTGCAGAAAGCCGCTGCGCAGTGGCGCGAGGCACGCGCGATGGTGGCCTCCGCGCACGCGGACTGGTTCCCGACCATCGGCGCTTCAACGGCTGCGTCGAACCTGCACGACTCGGCGAACGTCATCGGCCATCAGCAGACGGCGGGCAAGACGTTCCAGGACTACTCGGTCGTGGCCGACGCCACATGGGAGCCGGACCTCTGGGGCCGCGTGGCGCATGAGAACGACGCGGCCCGCGCGAACGAACAGGCCAGTGCCGCAGACCTGCAAAGCGTGCGGCTCGCCATGCAATCCGAGCTGGCTGTCGACTATTTCAACCTGCGTACGCTCGACGCCACGCAACGCCTGCTGGACCAGACGCTCTCGGACTACCGCCAGGCGCTCGATCTGACCACGAGCCGGTATCGCATCGGCATCTCGTCGCAGGCGGACGTGGAGCAGGCGCGCACGCAACTGCAAGCCACCGAGGCGCAGGACCTCGACCTCGGCGTGGCGCGCGCGCAATACGAGCACGCCATTGCCACACTGATCGGCCAGCCCGCTTCGACGTTCACGCTGCCGCCCGCGGCAGCCGACTTCACGCCGCCTGCGATTCCGCCCGGCGTGCCGTCGCAGCTGCTCGAACGCCGGCCCGACATCGCCGCCGCCGAGCGACGCGTGGCGGCGGCGAACGACCAGATCGGCATCGCGGAGTCGGCCTTCTTCCCGAACCTCGTGCTCTCCGCTGCGGGCGGGCTGGAGAGTTCGGCGCTTTCGAACTGGCTGATGGCGCCTTCGCGCGTGTGGTCGCTCGGACCGGCGCTGGCGGGCACGCTGTTCGACGGCGGCCGTCGCAGAGCCGAGACCGACCGCGCGAAGGCGCAGTACGACGCCAGCGTGGCCGACTACCGGCAGACGGTGCTCGCGGCGTTCCAGCAAGTGGAGGACAACCTCGCGGCGCTGCGCATCCTGCAGCAGGAGACGACGCAGCAGGATGCGGCAGTGCAATCGGCCGAAAAGACGCTGCAACTGGAACTGGAGCAGTACCGCATCGGCACGGTGAATTATCTGGATGTGGTGACGGCGCAAAACACGGCGCTCACGAACGAGCGTCTGGCCGTCGACCTGCGGCGGCGCGAGATGGACGCGAGCGTGGATCTCGTGAAGGCGCTCGGCGGCATCTGGTGAAGGCGACGGCGGGAGCCCCAGGCGCAGCGTATACATGGCGGCGGCATACGGCCTCGCATTCGTCGGCCAACTTGTTGTAATCTACCGACAGTGCTTCTGATATACTACATACGTAATATTGATTTTTGCGGCGACGCACCATATGATTGAGTCATCCGGTCTCTCAATCTTATGGAGCTTCAAATGGAATTTGTGTCTCTCGGGCTTTTTGCCCTCGCCGTGGTGGGTCTGGGCGCCGCCGCCACTGTGCTGCTGACCCGTGCGGTGCCGACATCCGTGGCGCGCCAGGCCGCTCTGCACGGCCGGTTCGCCGATCTGGGCGACGTGCCGGCTGCCGTACCCGCCGCGTATCGTCCTGCTGTCCGTAAAGAGGCGATGAATGTCGTCGGAACTTCAAACTGAGGCGGGGGTAACGCCGGTGGCTACCCCTCTCACGCTCGCGTTGCAACCCATCAACGCGAGCGCCAGTCTGCGCGATCAGGCCTACGTGATGCTGCGTCAGGCCATTGCCGACGCGGACATCTACCAGTCGCACGACGAAATAAGGCTGGACGAGCGCGAACTGAGCGAGAAGCTCGGCGTGAGCCGCACGCCGGTGCGCGAAGCGATGACGCTGCTCGAGCAGGAAGGTTTTCTGCGCATGGTGCCGCGCCGCGGCATCTATATCGTGCGCAAGAGCAAGCGCGAGATCGTCGAGATGATCCAGATGTGGGCCGCGCTCGAAAGCATGGCCGCGCGCCTCGCCACGCTGCATGCGAGCGACGACGAAATCGCGAAGCTGCGCCACATGTTCGACGACTTTCGCGACACCACGCCGGCCGAGCACATCGAAGAGTACTCGGACGCGAACATCGCCTTTCACCAGGCCATCGTGGAACTCTCGAAGTCGCAGATCATTCTGGACACCATCAAGAACATCTTCATCCATGTGCGCGCGATTCGCCGTATGACCATTTCGCAGAGCGATCGCGCGTCGCGTTCCATCGTCGATCATCTGCGCATCATCGAGGCGCTGGAAAAGCGCGACACGGAACTTGCGGAAAAGCTGGTGCGCCAGCATTCGCTCGATCTGGCCGCTTACGTCGAAGCGAACTGCGACTTCCTCGTCTGAACGCGCGCGGCGAGCTGCCCATGAGCAGCCCGCCGCTTCTGGTTCATCTTCCACTCACGCGGAATCACATCGCCCGCAGCGCTTCGACCATCGTTGCGCCGAGCGCCGCCGGCGATTGCGCCACGTGCACGCCCGCCGAGCGCATGGCCTCGATCTTCGCGCCGGCCGTACCCGTGCCGCCCGAAATGATCGCGCCCGCGTGGCCCATGCGTCGACCGGGCGGCGCGCTCACGCCCGCGATGAAGCCCACCACAGGCTTCTTCATGCGCGTGTCTTTGAGGAAGCATGCGGCGTCTTCCTCGGCACTCCCACCAATCTCTCCGATCATGATGATGCCTTCGGTGTCGTCGTCGGCAAGGAACATTTCGAGGCAGTCGATGAAGTGCGTGCCGTTCACGGGATCGCCGCCAATGCCGATGCACGTGCTTTGCCCCAGCCCCGCCGCGGTGGTTTGCGCCACCGCTTCGTAGGTGAGCGTGCCCGAGCGCGAGACCACGCCGATCTTGCCCGGCCGATGAATATGGCCCGGCATGATGCCGATCTTGCATTGCCCCGGCGTGATGACGCCAGGGCAATTCGGACCCACGAGCCGCGTGCGTGAGCCGGCGAGCGCGCGCTTTACGCGCACCATGTCGAGCACGGGAATGCCTTCGGTAATGCACACGACGAGCGGCACGCCGGCGTCCACGGCTTCGAGGATCGCGTCCGCTGCCACGGGAGGCGGTACGTAGATCACCGAAGCATTGGCGCCCGTGCGTTCTACCGCGTTGGCTACGGTATCGAACACGGGTAGGCCCAGATGCGTCGTGCCGCCCTTGCCGGGCGTGACGCCGCCCACCATCTGCGTGCCGTAGGCCAGCGCCTGTTCCGAATGGAACGTGCCCTGCGAGCCGGTGAAGCCCTGGCAAATCACCTTCGTACTACTATCGATAAGAACGGCCATATCAGTGCACCCCTTGAACGGCCTTGACCACCATGGCGGCGGCGTCGGCGAGATGATCGGCGGAAAGAATGGGCAAGCCCGACTCGCGCAGAATCTGCTTGCCCAGATCGACGTTGGTGCCTTCCAGCCGCACGACGAGCGGCACGTCCAGTTCCACTTCGCGCGCGGCAGCGACCACGCCTTCGGCAATCACATCGCAGCGCATGATGCCGCCGAAGATGTTGACGAGAATGCCCTTCACCTTCGGGTCGCGCAGAATCAGCCGGAACGCCGCGGCCACGCGCTCCTTCGTCGCGCCGCCGCCCACGTCGAGAAAGTTGGCAGGCTCGCCGCCGTATAGCTTGATGATGTCGAGCGTGGCCATGGCGAGGCCCGCGCCGTTCACCATGCAGCCGATGTTGCCGTCGAGCGTCACGTAGTTGAGCGCGTGCTGCGCGGCTTCGAGTTCGGTCGGGTCTTCCTCGGCTTCGTCGCGCATCGCTTCGATCTGCGGATGACGGAAGAGGGCGTTGTCGTCGAAGTTGATCTTCGCATCCAGCGCGAGCAGATCACCGTCTTCGGTTACGACGAGCGGATTGATTTCCACGATGGAGGCATCCAGTTCCACGAATGCGCGCCACGCGGCCAACATGAATTGCGTCGCGGCATTGATCTGCTTGCCCGAGAGCCCGAGCGCAAAGGCGAGCCGGCGCGCGTGGTGCGCCTGCATGCCCGTAGCCGGATCGATGGCGAGCTTCACGATCTTCTCTGGCGTGCGTGCGGCTACGTCTTCGATTTCCATGCCGCCTTCGGTCGACGCCATCACGGTGACGCGCGATGTGCTGCGGTCGATCAGCATTCCCAGGTAAAGCTCACGCGCAATCGCACAACCTTGCTCGACATAGACGCGTTTCACTTCGCGCCCGGCCGGACCTGTCTGTTTCGTCACCAGCACGGAAGACAGCATCTGCTCCGCGTGGCTCGCCACTTCGTCTGCCGAGCGCACGACGCGCACGCCGCCCTTGCCGTCGGGGTCGTTGGCGAAACGGCCTGCGCCGCGCCCGCCCGCATGAATCTGCGCTTTCACGACCCATGCCGGCCCGCTGAGCGCCCGCGCCGCCTCGCCGGCTTCGTGGGCCGTGAAGGCCACGCGTCCCTCGGGTACCGCCACGCCGTACTGCCGCAGCAGCGCCTTCGCCTGATATTCGTGAATGTTCACTGTCTCCTCGCTCGCGTTCGTCCGTTCCAAAGGGCACCGCAGCCGGTGCGGGAAAGATCGTGCTTGACGATCTTGAAAATATGGTATGTGATATATCACATGTCATCAAGACGTAACGACCTCCAGGGTTTTCCCGAAAGTGCAGGGCGTGTGGACCGGAAAATTCGAGCTGATGGCCCGAACTCGAAAGAGATTCGGCTCGAACAGGCGGCGAACGGCACGGGAAAATTCGTCTTGATTGAATGTGATATATCACATACGGTGTATTGAAAAGCGGTCGCAGGCTATCCGCGTGCCGGGTGTCTTCGATGTGAGCAGCAGTCGCCGTTGAACAAACCGATCGACCAGGAGACGACCATGTCCGCAGTGGTTTCACCCGTCAGCCCTAGCGGCACCACGACCGCAGAAGACACCCTCAAGCAGAAGAGCCGTGACGCGAACGTCGTCTCGGGCGGCCATCTGGTCGCGCGAGCCCTGAAGAACGAAGGGGTGGACACCATCTTCACGCTGTGCGGCGGCCACATCATCGACATCTACGACGGCTGTGTGGACGAAGGCATCCGCATCATCGACGTGCGCCACGAGCAGGTGGCCGCGCACGCGGCGGACGGCTATGCGCGCCAGACCGGCAAGCTGGGCTGCGTGGTAACGACGGCGGGCCCGGGTTGCACGAACGCGGTGACGGGCATTGCCACGGCGTTCCGCTCGGAAAGCCCGGTGCTGCACATCGGCGGCCAGGGCGCGCTGGGTCAGCACAAGATGGGTTCGCTGCAAGACCTGCCGCACGTGGACATGATGTCGCCCATCACGAAGTTCGCAGCCACGGTGCCGAGCACCGAACGCGTGGCCGACATGATCTCCATGGCTGCGCGCGAGTGCTTCAACGGCGCGCCGGGGCCCGCTTATCTCGAAATTCCGCGCGACGTTCTGGACCGCGAAGTCGACCTCACTCGCGCTGTGATTCCGCAGCCTGGCCACTATCGTGCGTCGACGAAATCCATCGGCGATCCGCGCGATATCGAGAAACTGGCCGACATCCTCGTCAACTCGGAACGGCCGGCCATTCTCTACGGCCAGCAGGTATGGACGGCACGCGGCCACGAAGAAGCCATCGCACTGCTGCGCGGCCTCGACATTCCCGGCTACTTCAACGGCGCAAGCCGCGGCCTGCTGCCGCCGGGCGACCCGCATCACTTCGACCGCACGCGCTCGCAGGCCTTCGCCAACGCGGACGTGCTGATCGTGGTGGGCACGCCGTTCGACTTTCGCATGGGCTATGGCCGCCGCATCAGCAAGGAACTCACGCTGGTGCAGATCGACATGGATTACCGCACGGTAGGCAAGAACCGCGATATCGACCTCGGGCTCGTGGGCGACCCCGGCGCGATTCTCAATGCCGTCTTGCAGGCCGCGAGCGGCCGCATCAAGAACGACCGGCGCGAAGCGCGGCGCAAGTGGATGGCACAGCTTCAGGATGCCGAAATAACGGCGACGGAAAAACTGATGCCGCTTTTCCGGTCGAACAACACGCCGATTCATCCGTACCGCGTCGCCTATGAACTCAACGCGTTTCTTGGCGAAGACACCATCTACATCGGCGACGGCGGCGACGTGGTAACCATCTCCGCGCAAGCCGTTCGTCCGCGCCGGCCGGGCCAATGGATGGACCCGGGCGCACTCGGGTCGTTGGGCGTGGGCACCGGCTTCGCGATTGCCGCCAAGCTCGCGCATCCCAACAAAGAAGTGCTCTGCTACTACGGCGACGGGTCGTTCGGCATGACCGCCTTCGACATGGAGACTGCCAACCGCTTCGGCGTGCCGTATCTCGCCGTGATCGGCAACAACTCGGCGATGAACCAGATTCGTTACGGACAACTGGCGAAATACGGCGAAGAACGCGGCAACGTCGGCAACCTGCTTTCGGACGTGCCTTTCAGCAAGTTTGCCGAAATGCTGGGCGGCTACGGCGAGGAAGTGCGCGACCCTGCGCAGATCGCGGGCGCCCTGCAGCGTGCGCGTGAAGCGATTCATCGCACCGGTCGCTCGGCCGTGGTGAACATCTGGGTCGACCCGCGCGAGTACGCGCCGGGAACGAAGAACCAGACCATGTACAAGTGACGCGCCGATCACGCGAATCAGGAGAAGGAGACATCAAATGGGCAAGGCACTCGATGGTGTGCGCATTCTCGACTTCACGCACGTGCAGTCGGGCCCGACCTGTACGCAGTTGCTTGCGTGGTTCGGTGCGGACGTGATCAAGGTGGAACGCGCGGGTGCGGGCGACATTACGCGTGAGCAGCTACGCGACGTTCCCGACGCGGATAGCCTCTACTTCACGATGCTCAACGGCAACAAGCGTTCGATCACGCTCGACACGAAGAACCCCGAAGGCAAGCGTGTGCTGGAAACGCTGATCCAGCATTGCGACGTGCTGGTGGAGAACTTCGCGCCGGGTGCGCTGGACCGCATGGGTTTCACGTGGGAGCGCATCCAGGAACTCAATCCGCGCATGATCGTGGCATCGGTGAAGGGTTTCGGCCCGGGGCCGTACGAGGACTGCAAGGTCTATGAGAACGTCGCGCAATGCGCGGGCGGCGCGGCCTCCACGACGGGTTTCGCCGACGGCCCGCCCGTCGTGACGGGCGCGCAGATCGGCGATAGCGGTACGGGCCTGCACCTCGCGCTCGGCATCGTGACGGCGCTTTATCAGCGCGTGCAGACGGGCCGCGGTCAGAAGGTGCTGGCCGCCATGCAGGACGGCGTGCTGAACCTGTGCCGCGTGAAGCTGCGCGACCAGCAGCGGCTCGACCGTACGGGCGTGCTCAAGGAATATCCGCAGTTTCCGAACGGCACCTTTGGCGAAGCGGTGCCGCGTGCCGGCAACGCCTCGGGCGGCGGGCAGCCGGGCTGGATCCTCAAGTGCAAGGGCTGGGGGACCGATCCGAACGCCTACATCTACTTCATCACGCAGGCGCCGGTGTGGGACCGCATCTGTAAACTGATCGGCCGCGAAGAATGGATTAGTGATCCTGACTATGCAACGCCGAACGCGCGCCTGCCGAAGCTCAAGGAAATCTTCGCGGAGATCGAGCACTGGACCATGCAGCGCACCAAGTTCGAAGCCATGGCGCTGCTCAACAAGTACGACATTCCGTGCGGACCGATTCTCTCGATGAAGGAAATCGCCGAGGACCAGTCTCTGCGCGCCACGGGCACGATCGTCGAGGTGGACCATCCGGTGCGCGGCAAATACCTCACGGTCGGCAATCCGATCAAGCTTTCCGACAGCCCCACGGACGTGAAGCGTTCGCCGCTGCTCGGCGAGCACACCGAGGAAGTCATGGCCGAACTCGGTTACTCGTCGGAGCAGATCAACGCACTGCGGGCCGCAGGCGCCATCTGAAGGCTGTTTTCAAGCGCGACGCTACCAGCCTGGCACAGCTGGCATAGCGGCCTCTCGCGCTCGCCGCCGCTCTTCGTTGCAGGCACGGCAGAAGTCATGCAACGCGACACCCGTGCGCCGCATCGCGGCGCGCAGGGCGGCTCTTCTTCAACCTGTTTCGGAGACGGCAGGACATGGCATACGAAGACGCACTCACGCTCAAGGAACGCGGCACGGCCGCCGTTCAGGACGCAACCCGTCACGCGGGGAAGACGCACAAGGACATCGTGCGGCACATTCTCGATCACGTGAAAGCGGAAGGACGCAACGCGCTCACGGCGCCGGAAGGCAAGCTCATCTGCGACGTCTACGGCATCGCGGTGCCGAAGGAAGGCGTGGCGGCCACCGCTGCGGATGCGGCGCAGCTCGCGAGTGAAATCGGTTTTCCAGTGGTACTGAAGATCGTGTCGCCCGACATCCTGCACAAGACGGAAGCCGGTGGCGTGCTGGTGGGACTCGCGAACGCGGATCAGGTGACGCAGGGCTTCGCGACCATCATGGAAAACGCGAAGCGCTACAACGCCAGCGCGAATCTGGTGGGCGTTCAGGTGCAGCAGATGGTGGGCGGCGGCCAGGAAGTGATCGTGGGCGCCGTGACCGATCCGTCGTTCGGCAAGCTCGTGGCGTTCGGCTTGGGCGGTGTGCTGGTCGAAGTGCTCAAGGACATTACGTTCCGCCTCGCACCTACCACACGCGACGACGCACGCTCGATGCTCGACGGCATCGCGGCTGCCGAAATGCTGAAAGGCGTGCGCGGCGGCGAGCCGGTGAATCGCGAGGCACTCGCCACGCTGATCGAAAACGTGTCGCGGCTCGTCACAGACTTTCCCGAAATCGCGGAGATGGATCTGAACCCCGTGTTCGCCAGCAAGACGGGCGCGATTGCGGCAGACGTGCGCATCGTGCTCGACTTCTCGCCGCCCGTGGAGCGCTATCGTCCGAGCCAGGAAGCCATCGTGCGGCAGATGAACCGCATCATGCGGCCGGATCGCGTCGCGGTGATCGGTGCGTCGTCGGAGGACGGCAAGATCGGCAACTCGGTGATGAAGAACCTGATCAACGGCGGTTACCAGGGCGAGATCTATCCGATCCATCCGAAGGCCGACGAGATCATGGGCCGCAAGGCGTATCGCAGCGTGCTCGACGTGCCGGGCAACATCGACGTGGCCGTGTTCGCGATTCCCGCGAAGTTCGTTGCGGCGGCGCTCAAGGAAGTGGGGCAGAAGGGTATTCCGGGCGCGGTGCTGATCCCGTCGGGCTTCGCGGAAACGGGCAACGTCGAAGGCCAGCAGGAAATTGTGGCGATTGCGCGTGAGTACGGCATCCGCCTGATGGGACCCAACATCTACGGCTTCTACTACACGCCGAAGAATCTCTGTGCGACGTTCTGCACACCGTACGATGTGAAGGGCAAGGCAGCGCTGTCGTCGCAGTCGGGTGGCATCGGCATGGCGATCATCGGCTTTTCGCGTGCGGCGAAGATGGGCGTGTCCGCAATCGTGGGACTCGGCAACAAGTCCGACATCGACGAAGACGATCTGCTCACGTTCTTCGAGCAGGACGACAACACGGAAATCATCGCGCAGCACTGCGAAGACCTGAAAGACGGCCGCGCGTTCGCAGAAGCGGCACGGCGCGTGTCGAAGAAGAAACCGGTCGTGGTGCTGAAGGCGGGGCGCACGAGCCTTGGCGCACGGGCGGCCAGTTCGCACACCGGCGCGCTCGCCGGCAATGACCGTATCTATGAAGACGTGTTCAGGCAATGCGGCGTGATTCGCGCGCGCTCGCTGCGCGATCTGCTCGAATTCGCGCGCGGCATTCCGAAGCTGCCCACGCCGAAGGGCGAAAACGTCGTGATCATCACGGGCGCGGGTGGCTCGGGCGTGCTGCTCTCGGATGCCTGCGTGGACAACAGCCTCTCGCTGATGACCATGCCGCCCGATCTGGACGCCGCGTTCCGCAAGTTCATTCCGCCCTTCGGCGCAGCAGGCAACCCCGTGGACATCACGGGCGGCGAGCCGCCCACCACGTATCAGAACACCATCCGGCTGGGCCTCGAAGACCCGCGTATCCACGCGATCATCCTCGGCTACTGGCACACCATCATCACGCCGCCCATGGTGTTCGCGAAACTGGTGGTCGAAGTGAAGGAAGAGATGAAGGCGAAGGGCATTGAAAAGCCCATCGTGGCATCGCTTGCCGGCGACGTGGAAGTGGAGGAAGCCGCTGCGTATCTCTACGAGCACGGCGTGCCGGCCTACGCGTACTCCACTGAAATTCCGGTGGCCGTGCTCGGCGCGAAGTACCGGTGGGCACGCGCCGCGGGCCTCATCTGATGCCGACGTGAGCGAAGGCGAGTGCGACGGGCCGCACGCTGTGTGGCCGGTCGCACATAGAGGGGCATCGGCAACGTTCAGCATGGTTCGGGCGGCCGGCATGACGGCACGTGTGCAGGCCGGCTCGCCACGGAGGCAAGCATGGAAACATGGATGCGCTTCATGTCCAGCGACGGTGGTATCGCGTTCGGACGCGTCGAGAACGGCTATCTGCACGAATACGAGGGCATCGATCAGCCGGTGCCCACGGGCGCCGTGCTCTCCCTGCGCGCGTTGACGCCGCTTGCGCCGTGCGCGCCGGGCAAGGTGGTGGCGCTATGGAACAACTTTCATGCGCTTGCCGCGAAGCTCGGCAAGGCCGTGCCCGCGCATCCGCTGTTTCTCATCAAGCCGGCGGGCTCGGTGATCGGGCCAGGCGATGCGATCCGGCGGCCATCCAGCTACGCGGGAAAGATCGCGTACGAGGGCGAGCTGGGCATCGTGATCGGCAAGCGCTGCCGCGACGCGAGCCTCGAGGAGGCTGAGGCCGCCATCTTCGGCTACACCATCGTCAACGACGTCACCGCTGCCGAACTGCTCAACGAGAACCCGGATTTTCCGCAGTGGTGTCGCGCCAAGGGATTCGATACGTTCTGCGCGATCGGCCCGGCTATTGTCTCGGGCTTCGACTGGCGCGCAGCGCGCGTAGTGACCACGTTAGACGGCACCGAGCGGCAGAACTATCCGTTGGCGGACATGGTGCTCACGCCCGCACAGCAGGTCAGCATGATTTCTCACGACATGATGCTGGAGCCCGGCGACGTGATCGCATGCGGCACGTCGCTCGGCGTCGGTTCGATACGCGATGGCGCGACGGTGACGATCGCGATTGAAGGAATCGGGCAACTCGCCAATACGCTGACTGCGGCGCACGCCCAGCAGCCGACCGTAGTGGCGATGGCGGGGCAGGAATGAACGCGACTACGCGCACGCGTTACGCGCGCTTCAGGCATCGGTCACGTGTGAGGCCATGCCGAAGCCTGAAGCGAGGCCACGCGCAGGAGGGCCAGGAAATCTGGGCCCGTGAATCAGTTTCCCGCCTGCGGCGAGATCTCGCGGAAGTATTCGCTCTTCTTGCTGAGAATCAGCTGGGCAAGAAAGTCGGCGTCATACGCGCGATGCAGATGCGCATGAAACCGTTCGATGTAAGCGGTGATGCGTGCGAGCTCGCTGCCGAACTCGTTGAGCGCGGCGAACGTGTCGCGGTCCCAGCGAAAGCGCAGCCCCAGGTCGCTGAACGCCGCGTTGTAGGCGTCGAGGTGGGCGTCCTCCGCGCTTTCGGTCGCGCTGCGGGACGTGTTGCGCGTGATGGAATGGGACAGAACCGAAGCGTGATTCATGGTCGGACTCCTGTGCAGTCGAGTGAGAGAACTCGACTCCAGCATAGAGGCCGCAATAGATTTGCAATAGTTAAAGTTTTATTGGCAGTCCATAACTTAACCTTTATGGACCGTCGATTCGGTCACGCGCGTAATCCGTTCGATCAGCTGCGCGCCTTCCTCCATGAGAAAGCGCTTGAACGCCAGCGCGACAGGCGGCAGCCGCTTGTTGCGGCGATGCACGACGTACCAGTTCAGCATGACGGGAAAGGTCTCCACGTCGAGCACGACGAGATTGCCCACCTGCAATTCGAGCGCAATGGTGTGCGCGGAAAGGAAGGCGATACCCATGCCCGCAATCACGGCCTGCTTGATGGTTTCCGTGCTCTTGATCTCCATGGCGATCTTGAGGTTCGAGAGCTTGCCGGTGAAACCTTCTTCCATGGAATTCCACGTGTCCGAGCCGCGTTCTCTCACGATGAACGCCTCGTTCGCGAGCGTGCTGAGCTTGATGTTGCGCTTGTGCGCAAGCGGATGGTTGGGCGCGGCCACGATCACGTACGGATGCGGCGCGAAGGGCTCGTTGATGGAGTCCATCTCGTGCGGCGGCCGCACCATGACGGCGAGGTCCGTGCGGTTCGTGGCCAGCTGTTGCAGCAGTTCCTCGCGGTTATGCACCGCAAGGTTCAGCACGACGCCCGAGTAGCGGCGCATGAATTCGGCGAGCAGGCGCGGAAAGAAGTAGTCGCCGGCGCTGATCACGGCCACGTTGAGCGTACCGCCCGAGACGCCCTTCAATTGCCCCATCGCTTCGTCCACTTCGTGGAACTGCTGCATGATGGCGCGGCTGTAATGAAGCATTTCGGTGCCGGCGGGCGTGAGGTAGATCTTCTTGCCGAGCTGCTCGAAAAGCGGCAGGCCCGCATGTTCCTCCAGCTGCCTTACCTGCGTGGAGACCGCGGGCTGCGTAAGGTGCAATTCCTCTGCGGCGCGCGAGAAGCTGAGATGACGCGCCACCGTCTCGAATACCTTGAGCTGGCGCAGCGTGGCGTTTCTCATCGTCATGGCCGTATCCATAAACGAATGTGAATCCTGATAATAACAAACTTTAATTATGAGTAATTCAGCAATGACCCTAGCATGACTTTGAAAGCATGAGTCGCCGGCCGTGAAATGCGGGTTAACGCGCGGTCAGACGCGGAAAAAGGCGGCAAAAAGGGGCGAAAAGCAAGGAGGGCAAGGCTTCCGGGCATGCAGGGAGCCGCGCAGGCGGGGGCGAAAAGCGGTAAAGGTTTATTCCGCATTTCGCTTAATTCCCGCAATGAAAAATCCGGTGGCGCAATGGCCGGGACATAACCATAAGGCGGAATGGATGCAGGCCGGCGTATGAGTCTGCTGCCCTGAATACATAGCGGAGACAAGTCTCATGGAAGACATCAATCAACCCGCGGTACGCCCGTTTTGGCAAAACCGCTGGTGTCAGCTTGTCATCGGCATGATGTGCATGGCGCTGGTGGCGAACCTCCAATACGCGTGGACCCTCTTCGTCGCGCCGATGAACGCAAGGCACCACTGGGGCCAGGCATCGATTCAACTTGCGTTCTCGATCTTCATCCTGACCGAGACGTGGCTCGTGCCGGTGGAGGGCTGGCTCGTGGACCGTTTCGGTCCGCGTCCGGTCGTGGCAGGCGGTGCAGTATGCGCAGGGCTCGCGTGGGTGCTCAATTCGTATGCCACGACGTTGCCGATGCTCTACGTGGCCGCCGTGATTGCAGGCGTAGGCGCGGGCGGCGTGTACGGCACCTGCGTGGGCAATGCGCTGAAGTGGTTCCCCGACCGCCGCGGGCTTGCCGCAGGCCTCACGGCGGCGGGCTTCGGTGCGGGCGCAGCCGTGACCGTGATCCCGATTGCCAACATGATCACGCGCTCGGGCTACGAGCACACCTTCCTGTTCTTCGGTCTGCTGCAGGGCATCGCGATCTTCGTGCTCGCGTTGTTGCTCAGGAAGCCTCAGCTTCGTGCGGTCTCCTCGCAGAAGAAGCGCTTCGCGGTGTCGCGCATGGACTTCACGCCCGGGCAGATGATCAAGACGCCCGTGTTCTGGGTGATCTACGTGTGCTTCGTCGCGGTGGCAGCGGGCGGGCTGATGGCCACCGCGCAGATCGGTCCCATTGCGAAGGACTGGGGCCTTGCCCGCATACCGATGACGGTGTTCGGGGCCACGTTGCCGCTGCTCACGCTGACGCTTTCCATCGACAACATCTGCAACGGCTTCACGCGTCCGCTATGCGGGTTCATCTCCGACAAGATCGGCCGTGAGAACACCATGTTCCTGATCTTCATCGGCGAAGGGCTCTCACTGCTCGGCATGATGCAGTTCGGCACGAACCCCTACGCGTTCATGGTGTTCGCCGCGCTCATCTTCCTGTTCTGGGGCGAGATCTTCTCGATCTTCCCGGCCATTTGCGCAGACACGTTCGGCAGCAAGTACGCGGCAGCGAATGCGGGCACGCTGTACACGGCCAAGGGCACGGCGTCGCTGCTCGTGCCGATCGCTTCGGTGCTGTCGGCCACGGGCGGGTGGAGCGCGGTGTTCGTGGTCTCGGCGGTCATTACGATTGCAGCGGGCGTGTCGGCGAAATTCATTCTGCAGCCCATGCGGGCGCGCTGGATCGAGTCAGGCGAAGCTTTGTCCGGGGCTATGCGCAACGGCAATGGCAACGGCGGCGCGTCGCGGCTCTCTCACTGGCCCGAACAGACGGGCGAGTAACGAGGCGAGCGGCAAGTCGCGTAACCGGGCGAGATGCCGGACCGCGTAGAAGGCCTCATCGAAGGAACGGTCGCCAATGAACGTTTCGCTACATCAGTTGAAGGTATTCGTGGCGGTGGCGCGCGAGCGCAGTTTCACGCGCGCGGCGCGCGAATTCGGCCTTACGCAGTCGGCCGTGAGCCGCTGTATTCGCGAGCTGGAAGATGCCATCGACCTGCGCCTCTTCGATCGCACCACGCGCCAGGTTGCGCTGACCTCGGCGGGCGCGGGGCTCGAACAGCGTATCGGCCGGCTGCTCGATGAGATCGAGCTGGCGCTCAACGAGGGGCGCGCCTCGTGCGTCGGCCATGCCGGCGTGGTGGCGCTGGCCAGCAATCCTGTGTTGTCGTCCGGCTGTCTGCCGGCCGGGCTCGCACGGTGCGCTGCCGCGTTTCCTGCGCTCGCCGTGCGCATCCGCGAC
The DNA here is from genome assembly GCF_034424375.1 of Paraburkholderia kururiensis. Classification (NCBI taxonomy): domain Bacteria; kingdom Pseudomonadati; phylum Pseudomonadota; class Betaproteobacteria; order Burkholderiales; family Burkholderiaceae; genus Paraburkholderia; species Paraburkholderia kururiensis. The sequence goes on from NZ_CP139965.1 coordinate 1,411,906, forward strand.
TTGCCGCAGGCCGCGATCATTCCGGCCGTGGAGCAGGGCGAAGTGGATTTCGCGCTGATGGCCGATGCACCGATGGCCGCGAAAGGTGCAACCGCGACGACCGGCACCATCGAAACGCAGCCGCTCTTCACGACACCGCTCTGCGCCGTGCTGCCTGCGGACCATGCGCTCGCGCAACACGACACACTCGCGTGGTGCGACCTCGACTCGACGCCGCTCGTCACGCTCAACGACGATGCGTGCGGCCACGGTGTCATCGCACGGACATTGGCGACGCACGCGCCCCATGCGGCACCGGTTCAGGAGCTCGGCCATATCGCGGCCGTGCTGCGGGTGGTGGAACTCGGACTCGGCGTAGGGATTTTGCCGATGGGCATGCATTGGCCCGCGCCCTCCGCTGCATTGACGGTGCGTGTGCTGCAACCCGAAGTGACGCTCACCACCCTGCTGGTACGGCGCAAGAACCGCTCGCTGCGCCCGAATGCTCAGGCGGTATGGCAGCAGCTTGTCGAGTATGCGTGCGAGGGGCTGAACGAATCGACAGAGTGCGCGGCAAGCGAAGAAAGGAGCCCGCACGCCACGTCGCCCGATGCTCACGATGACGCCACCGCTCTCGCTCGCCCTTCGGTTCGCACGCTCGCTCCGTCGCATGGAGCAGCACGGCCGCGGTCCTTCACGGCGCGTATCGCCTGAGGCATCGGTCCTGCATCCGGAAGACACGAGGGCCGGCGTGCGGTGCCAGGCATGCGATGCCCGCGTCGGCCACGACGCGAGACAAGCGGATCGCCCTTCTTCGATCGATGCAAGGAGTCTCACCATGGAATCAGCCACCCACGCAGGCCTCGTTCGCCATGATTTGCTGATAGACGGCAAGCGCATTGCCCCGAGCGGCGGCGACTATTCCGTCGACCTCAACCCCGCCACCGAAGCGCCCATCGCGCTCGTCGCGCAGGGCACGGCGGCGGATGTCGACGTCGCCGTGCAGGCCGCGCGCGCCGCGCTGAAAGTGTGGAACGGTATGCGTGCCGCCGAACGCGGCCGCATTCTGGGCCGCATGGCCGAGTTGTTGCGCGAGCATCAGGACGAGATCGCGGCACTCGAAAGTCTGGATGCGGGCAAGCCCATTGCCGCCGTGATGCGTCAGGACGTGCCCGCCGCCATCGACACGCTCGCCTACTACGCGGGCTGGTGCGACAAGATCAACGGGCAGGTGGTGCCCGTGCGTCCCGACGCGCTCACCTACACCGTGCGCGAACCGGTAGGCGTGGTGGGCGCGATCGTGCCGTGGAACTTCCCGCTCATGATCGGCATGTGGAAGATCGCGCCGGCGCTGGCGTGCGGCTGCACGCTCGTGGTCAAGCCGGCCGAGATCACGCCGCTTTCGGCGCTGCGTATCGGCGAACTCGCGCTTGAAGCCGGCGTGCCGCCCGGCGTGCTCAACATCGTGACGGGCAAGGGCAAGGTGGTGGGCGACGCGCTCGTCGCGCATCCCGGCGTGGACAAGGTCACGTTCACGGGCTCGCCGTCGGTGGGTCGCGGCATTCTGCAAGGCGCCGCGGGCAACTTCAAACGCGTGACGCTCGAGCTGGGCGGCAAGTCCGCAAACGTGATCTTCGCCGACGCGAACCTCGACCAGGCCGTGCGCGCAGCGGCATCGGGCATCTTCTTCAACACAGGGCAGGTGTGTTCCGCGGGCTCGCGCATCCTCGCGCATCGCGATGTCTACGACGACGTGGTGGAGCGGCTCGCCGCACGCGCGAAAGCCATTCGCGTGGGCGATCCGTCAGGACGCGACACGTCCATGGGACCGCTCGTTTCGGCCGCGCAGATGAAGACGGTGCTCGACTACGTCGCCATCGGTCGCGACGAGGGCGCGGCACTCGTCACGGGCGGCAGGCGCATCGGCGAACGCGGCTTCTATGTGGAGCCCACCGTGTTTGCGAACGTCGAGCACGAGATGCGCATTTCGCAGGAAGAGATCTTCGGCCCGGTCGCGAGCGTGATCCGTTTCGAAGACGAAGAGGACGCGGTGCGCATCGCAAACGGCACGCTCTACAGCCTTGCGGCGGGCGTGTGGAGCGCGGACATCGGACGCGTGCATCGCATGGCGCGCGAACTGCGTGCGGGTACGGTGTGGATCAATACCTACGGCTATACCGATGTGCGTCTGCCCTGGGGCGGCTCGGGCGATTCGGGCTTCGGGCGCGAGCACGCCGACGTGGCGATCGAAAACTTCACGGAGCCGAAGGCGGTGTGGCTCTCGCTCGCGCAGTAGCGCAGGCGCGGACGCGGACGTAAAAAAAGCGGGCCGTTCGCACACGGCCCGCTTCTTGTTTCTGCGTGATTCAGGCGCCCTGCAACGCCATCCGTTCGCGCTGCTTCACGAGCGCGAGCACGATGTCGATGGTAGGGGTCGGTTCCCCCACCAGTCGCCCCATCTCCTGCACGACGGTCAGAAGCGGATCGATCTCCAGCGGCCGGCCGTGTTCCAGATCGACGAGCGTCGAGGTCTTGTGCGCGCCCACGGCGCCCGCGCCATCGATGCGCCGCTCCACGTCCACGCGAAAGTGCACGCCGAACTGCTCGGCAATGCCCTTCGCTTCCAGCATCATCGTGCGGGACAGTGCGCGCGTGGCCGGGTCGCTCGTAATGATGTCGAGCGTGGCATGCGTGAGCACGCTGATGGGATTGAAGCAGAGATTGCCCCAGAGCTTCAGCCAGATTTCATCGCGGATGTTGTCGCGTATCGGCGCATCGAACCCGGCTGCCTGCATGATCTCGTGCAGCTGCTGAATGCGCGGCGTGCGCTCTCCGCTCGGCTCGCCGATGGGAAACTTCTTGCCGTACACATGTTTGACGACGCCGGGCTCCACGATTTCCGCCGCGGGATACAGCACGCAGCCGATGGCGCGTTCGGGCGTGAGGCGCGTCCACTGCGCGCCGTCCGGGTCGACGCTTTCCAGCCGCGTGCCCGCAAACTTGCCGCCGTGCTGATAGAAGTACCAATAAGGAATGCCGTTGGTGCCCGTGACGATGGCGGTGTGGCTGCCGAGGAGCGGCTGCATCGAATCGATCACGCCGGCCACCGAATGGGCCTTGAGCGTGATGATCACGTAGTCCTGCACGCCGAGTTCGCGCGCGTCCGACGTGCAACGCACTTTGGCAACGTGTTCTTCGCCGTCTATCAGAAGCCGCGCGCCGTTCGCCTGCATGGCGGCGAGGTGCGGGCCGCGCGCCACGAAGCTCACGTCCGCGCCCGCGCGTGCCAACTCCACGCCCATGAGAGCACCGATAGCCCCCGCCCCGAAGATACAGATCTTCATGATGACATCCCCACTGACGATGAAAAGGCCGGCTGCCCTTTGCACGCGTGGGCGCTGCGCTGCGTCCTGTTCAGGCGAACAGGAACCGGGCGCGCCGGCGAGGGCGATGATCACAGCATAGGAGGCAATGTCGATTCACGACAGTTAAAGTTTTTCGGCGCAACCATTAGGGATGCCTTATGAAACTGCTCAGGCGCGACGCGCGAACAGGAAGCTCACGCCGATGGCGCCGAGGAACGCACCGCAGCAACGGTTGAACCAGCGGCGCACCGACGCGCGCGCAAGCCAGCGTGCGAGGTAGACGCCGGCCGCGGAGTAGAGCGCGATCGCAATGCATTCGAGCACGAGAAAGCTCGCGCCGAGCACGGTGAACTGCGGCAGCATGGGCTTCGCAATATCGACGAATTGCGGCAGAAACGCCGTGAAAACGAGGATCGCTTTGGGATTGCCCGCCGCCACGAAACATTCGCGCCGCGCCATGCGCGCGAGCGAGCCGCCGTCGTCGGCCATGGAAGCGAGCGGGCCCGCATCGCTGCGCCAGAGTTGAATGGCGAGCCAGATGAGATACGCAGCGCCCGCCAGCTTGATCGCGAGGAAGACGAGTTCGGACGCCTGCAGCACGACCGCGAGGCCCGTTGCGGTGAGCACGATCATCGTGGCGAAGGCGACGAGCCTGCCCGCGCCCGCGACGACGGCTTTCAGGAAACCGTGGCGCGCGGCGGCGTTGATGGAGAGCAGATTGTTCGGGCCCGGCGCCATGTTGAGGGCGAAGCATGCGGGCAGGAAGAAGAGCCAGGCGGAGAGGGACATGGCGCATCACCGGTGTGGGGAATGCGCGGATTGTAGCGCGCGGTGCGCGGGCACGTCCCCTTGCGTGGGGTGCGGCTGCACTGTTTAATACGGGCGGCGCTTTTATGCGGGCGGCGGTGCATCGGTTCTGCGCGGCTTGTCGCTTCTCGCTCCAGCATGACCGTCACATGACGACGCGTGATCTGCTGCATGACATCGAACACCACGGAGAGCCGCATGAAAGGCAGCACCATCGAGCACCGGCACGCGAAGGGCCGCGCGGCGCGCGAACACATGAAGCGTTCCGCGCATCGGCAGATCGGCGATTTGAGTCGCGACCCGCTCGGGCCGCTGCGCGAGCAGAGCGCCCGTCATGCGCCACGACTCGCGGCGCTGCATCACGCGCGCATGGCGTCGTCGCCGCTCGCATTTTTTCTCGGCAGCGCGGCGCTGCATGCGCATGACCTGAGCCGCGTGCCCTACACCGGCATGCTCGTGCCTATTAGCGGCAATGCGCATCTGCTCAACTTCGGCGGCTTCGTTACCGCGGAGCGGGAACTCGCGTTCGAACTGGATGCATTCGACGAAGCGGCGATGGGTCCGTGGGAATGGGACGTGAAGCGGCTCGTCGTGAGTCTTGTGCTCGCGGCACGTCAAAGGAAGCTCTCGAGTCGCGCCGCGGAAGACCTCGTGATGTCCGCCGTGGCGCAGTATCGCGACCGCATGCGTCAGTACGCGCAATACGGCGCCATCGATCTGTGGCACGAGAACATCACGTTCGACCGCATGATCGAAAGCGCGCTGACGCCGGAGGCGCGTCGCGTCATTCGGCGCAGTCTGGAAAAGGGCGCGGTGGGCACGCTCGGCAGTGCGCTCCACACGCTCGTCGACCGCACGCCGCACGGCTTCGCGTGGCGCAACTTTCCACCCACGTTGTTTCGCGCGGAACACGCCGCGCCGCTGTTCGCAGCGGACGAGGGCGCGTTCGAAGAGGGCGGCGACTGGCGCAGCGTAATCGAGCCCATGTGGCAGCAATATCGCGAGACGCTGGCATACGACCGCCGCGCTTTGCTCGACCAATTCACGCTACAGGACCTCACTTTTCAGCTTGAAATCGAGAACGGCGCGAGTCGCGATTTCGTGCTGCTGTGCACGGACCATCACGACAAGCCGCTCTTTCTCCAGGCGAGAGAGGCGCATCCCTCTGCCATTGCACGATACGTAGGTGACGGCTCGCCACGTACGCTGACCGCGCGCCATCATGGCGAGCGCGTAGCGATGGCGCAGCGTTTGCTGCAGGCTACACGAGACGTCTTCGCCGGCTGGACCAGCAGCACCGCACAGCGTCCTTTCCATGTTCGCGAATTGCGCGAAAAAAAGCTTGCCGCGAACGTCGATCTGTTCGACAGCATGCTGCTGGAAAGCTACGCGCGGCTCTGTGGCTGGGCGCTCGCACGCACTCATGCGAAGGCGAGCGGCGAGGCCATCGAGATCGCGGCCTACATGGGACGCAGCGATCAATTCCCGCAGTCGCTCGCAGCGTATGCACGCACCTATGCAGACCAGGCGGAGCGCGACTACGATGTGTTCCTCGCGGCCTGCCGAAGCGGCAAGCTCGAAACGCGAAGCGACAACGACATTGCCGCAGACACTTTCCGCGCGCCGCCCTCGTAACGTCATGTGCGGCGCGCGTTAACCGTATGCAACCAGGAGACAGGGCAAGGTGAGCATGGGAACAGAGGTTCATCGTCATGAAGGCCGCGCAGCCGATCCGCGCACGGGCAAGGTCGCGCTCGTGACGGGCGCGGGCAGCGGCATCGGGCGCGCCGTCGCGAAGCGGCTGCTCGAACACGGTTATCGCGTCGTGCTCGCGGGGCGTCGCGCCGCGCTGCTCGATTCGCTCGTTACCGAAGCGCGGCAACTCGGCCAGGAAGCGTTGGCCGTGCCTTGCGACGTTGCGGATGCCGCGAGCGTCACGCATCTCTTCGATACCGTTCGCGCCCGCTACAGGCGGCTCGACGTGCTGTTCAACAACGCGGGACGCAACGGGCCGCCTGTGGAGATCGACGAACTCGATGTCGATGTCTGGCGCGCCGTGGTGGATACCAATCTCACCGGCGTGTTCCTCTGCACGCGTGCGGCCTTTGCGTTGATGAAGGCGCAGTCGCCGCGCGGCGGCCGCATCATCAACAACGGCTCTATTTCGGCGCATGCGCCGCGCCCCAACAGCATCGCGTACACGGCGACCAAGCACGCGATCACGGGACTCACGAAGTCGGTATCGCTCGACGGACGCAAGTACGACATTGCCTGCGGGCAGATCGACATCGGCAACGCGGCAACGGACATGGCCGAGCGCATGGCGCGCGGCGTGCCGCAGGCCAATGGCGAAATTGCCGTGGAACCGCTGATGGACGTGGCGCACGTGGCCGACGCAGTGCTGCACATGGCGGAGTTGCCGCTCGCTGCGAACGTGCAGTTCATGACCCTCATGGCGACGAAGATGCCGTTCGTGGGCCGCGGTTGAACGTGAGCGCTTCGTTGCGCAAGCGCATTCATCGCCTCGTCGTGCGCAAGGCCGGCGCGGCGTGAGGACAATGCAGCAGGGCAGAGCGTGCGCGTGATCGCGAGCATCGCGCGCGCTCTGCGCATTCGACGGCGCTCCCGTATACTGGCGCGATCGCGTTCACGCCGTTTCGTTTGTCCGCCGTGCACGACTGCCTGCACCCCGACGATCCTCGTCCACAACCACCTATGCGCCCCGCCGAAGACGATTGTTGTCGCAGCGGCTGCTCGCCCTGTGTCTTCGATCTCTACGACGAAGCGTGCGAGCGCTACCGCGCCGCGCTCGCAGCATGGGAGGCACGGCACGCGCCGCACGCAGGGCAGACGGCGCAGGCAATGCAGAACACCCGGCGCGTAAAGCCTCGCCCATGACCGACCTCCTGTCCCCCGCCATCGACCCCACCGCGCTTGCGGCGCTGCATGTTTTCGTGCACCGGCATCCGCGGCTTTTCGTGCTGACCGGCGCGGGCATCAGCACCGACTCCGGCATTCCAGGCTATCGCGACGAAAACGGCGAATGGAAACGTTCGCCGCCCATCACGTTGCAGGCGTTCGTCGGCTCGCACGAGGCGCGGCAGCGCTACTGGGCGCGCAGCATGGTGGGCTGGCCCGTGGTCGCGCACGCGCAGCCGAACGAGGCGCATCGCGCGCTCGCGCGCATCGAAGCGGCGCAGCACGTGGCCGCGCTCGTGACGCAAAACGTCGATGGACTGCATCAGCGCGCGGGCAGCGCGAACGTGATCGAGCTGCACGGCAGCATCGGCGGCGTGACGTGCATGGCGTGCGGCACCGCGTATTCGCGCGCGTCGCTTCAGCAGACCCTGGAGCGCGACAACCCGGCGTTTGCCGGTGCGAATGCGGAACCGGCCGCGGACGGCGACGCGCACATCGAATGGGCCGATCTCGCCGCGTTTCGCGTGCCCGTATGCGAGGTCTGCGGCGGCATGCTGAAACCCGCTGTCGTGTTCTTTGGCGAGAACGTGCCGCGCACGCGCGTCGAAGCGGCAAGCGCCGCGCTCGATGCGGCGGGCGCCGTGCTCGTCGTGGGTTCGTCGCTCATGGTGTATTCGGGCTTTCGCTTTTGCGTGTGGGCCGAGCGTGCCGGCAAGCCGATCGCGGCCATTAATCTCGGCAAAACGCGTGCGGACCCGATGCTCGCGCTGAAGGTGGAAGCGCCATGCGGCGAGACGCTGGCCGCGCTCGCGGAGCAACTCGCCGCCGCCGCTGGATAGAGCGCTCGAAGCGGGCTCATCGCGCGCGGTTTGCAACGGGTTCGCAGCGCGCCCGTTCCACCACGCCTCAGGTTCGCCACTCCACTCCATTGCCATCACGACAGGAACGTGCCGATGCTCACCACAATCGAAGAACTGGAAGCGCTCTACGGCCAGCCGCAGGAGCGGTCCGTGCGCAAGGAAATCCGCTACGTCAACGAAACCTACCGGCAGTTCATCGAGCGCTCGCCTTTCGTCGTGCTTGCGACGGCGGGCCCCGAAGGGCTCGACTGCTCGCCGCGCGGCGACGCGCCGGGGTTCGTGCGCATCGTCGACGAACGCACGCTGGCCATGCCGGACCGCATCGGCAATAACCGCGTGGACAGTCTGCGCAACATCCTCGCGCAGCCGCACGTGGGGCTGCTCTTCATCGTGCCGGGCGTAGGCGAGACGCTGCGTGTGAACGGCCGCGCGCGTATCAGCGTGGACGAGGCGCTGCTCGAGAGCTTCGCCGTGGAAGGCAAGCGGCCGCGTACGGTGGTGATGATCGACGTCGACGCGGTCTACTTTCATTGCTCGAAGGCGCTGGTGCGCTCGAAACTCTGGGACCCGGCGCGGTACGTCGAGCGTTCGCTGCTGCCGAGCGCGGGTGAAATGCTGCGCAGTATCAGCGAAGACTTCGATGCCGTGGCCTACGACCGCGAACTGCCCGAGCGCCTGAAGAAGGGGCTCTACTGAGCGGGTCCGCGAATTGCCGCCGATGAGCACGCGAGGGCAGCGAACGGCCATTTCCCTTATCCTTTGACCCTCGACGCCGCGCAGTGGCGCACCGCGCACGCGGCATCCCCGTTTTCTGAAGTGGAGAATCGACATGGGCAAACAGGCAATCGGCGTAGTAGGGCTGGCCGTGATGGGGCGCAATCTGGCGCTCAACATCGAGAGCCGGGGCTACGCGGTCTCGGTCTATAACCGCAGCCGCGAGAAAACCGACGAACTGATCGCGGAATTCCCGGACCGCAAGCTGGTGCCGACCTACACGCTCGAGGAATTCGTGACCTCGCTCGAAACGCCGCGCCGCATCCTCATGATGGTGAAGGCGGGCGAACCGACCGACGCCACCATCGCGGCGCTCAAGCCGCTGCTCGACAAGGGCGACATTCTGATCGACGGCGGCAACACGCCGTTTCAGGACACCATCCGCCGCAATCAGGAGCTCGCGAAGGCGGGCTTTCATTTCATCGGCACGGGTGTGTCGGGCGGCGAGGAAGGCGCGCTCAAGGGGCCGTCCATCATGCCGGGCGGCCAGCGCGAAGCTTACGACCTGGTGGCCCCGATCCTCACCGAGATTGCCGCGAAGGCGCCCGACGGCGAGCCGTGCGTTGCCTACATGGGCCCGGACGGCGCGGGCCACTACGTGAAGATGGTGCACAACGGCATCGAGTACGGCGACATGCAGCTCATCGCGGAAAGCTACGCGGTGCTGAGTCAGGTGGCAGGTCTGTCGAACGCGGAACTGGCCGACGTCTACACCGAATGGAACCAGGGCGAACTCGACAGTTACCTCATCGAGATTACGTCGAAGATTTTCCGCAAGAAGGACGACGAAACGGGCAAGGATCTGGTCGACGTGATTCTCGATCGCGCCGCGCAAAAGGGCACGGGCAAGTGGACGAGCCAGAACGCGCTCGACCTCGGCGTGCCGCTGCCGCTCATTACCGAATCGGTGTTTGCGCGCGTGCTGTCGTCGCTGAAGACGCAGCGTGTGGCCGCGAGCAAGGTGATCGAAGGGCCGGCGACGAAGGCGTTTTCGGGCGACCGTGCCGCATTCGTCGAATCGGTGCGCCGCGCGCTGTATCTGAGCAAGGTCATCTCGTACGCGCAGGGCTTCGCGCAACTGCGTGCGGCCTCGGACGAGTACAAGTGGGACCTCGACTACGGCACCATCGCGAAGATTTTCCGCGCGGGCTGCATCATCCGCGCGCGCTTCCTGCAGAAGATCACGGACGCCTACGCTCACGAGAAGACGCTCGCGAACCTGCTGCTCGATCCGTACTTCCGCGACATCGCGGCACGCTACCAGGGCGCGCTGCGCGAGGTCGTCGTGGCGGCGGTGACGGCGGGCGTGCCGGTGCCCACGTTCGCGTCCGCGGTGGCGTACTTCGACGGCTACCGTTCCGAACGTCTGCCCGCGAATCTCGTGCAGGCGCAACGCGACTTCTTCGGCGCGCACACCTTCGAGCGCGTCGACAAGCCGGGCAGCTTCCACGCGCATTGGGCCTGACACGACACGCAGGCGGCCGCGACTATTGCTGTAATGGATTGTTTCAATCGGTGATTTTCGCGGTCTTTATTGCGATCTGAACAATAGAGTTTGGTCAAAGTGAGGGTTTCCCCTAGGGGATGTTCTGCCTAGACTTGTTCTCAAGCGCTGCACGACAGGGTGTCGGGCAGCCAAAACAGACAAGTTCCGGAGGTCATCATGAATGCCAAGTCTCTTCTTTCCGCAGTCGCCGTTGCCACGCTGCTCGCCGCCCCGGTGGCGTCGTTTGCCCAGTCGAACCAACCCGTGACGCGTGCACAAGTGCGCGCCGAACTGATCCAGCTCGAAAAGGCCGGCTATAACCCGGCGGCTGATCGCGTCGACTACCCGGCCGACATCCAGGCTGCGCAACAACGCGTCGCGGCGCAAGCGCAGGTGGCGCAAACCGATACGAGCGGTTACGGTGCGCAAATTGTGGGATCGTCGGCGGCAGGTCGCGCGGTGACGCAGGCCGCGCCGAGCCAGGACGTGTACTTCGGCCACTAAAGCGAGCGCGCTGTCCGGTTGCGCCGTGTAGCAGCGGCGCGAGCCGGAAGTGAGCGACGCGGGCGACGCGCCCGCTGCAAAGAGAAAACGCGGACCGGTTACCCGGTCCGCGTTTTTGTTTGTGGGGCGGCGGCTGCGTTATGCCGCTGCGGCAATCTTCAATGCAGCATGTGCCGGCGCGTGAGGTCGTCGAACAGCCCTTCGCTCGGTTCAAGGGCGAAGAGCCAGGTTTCGTCGTAGCCGCTGAGCGTATCGAGCGCGTCGCGCAAGCGCTCGATCGCGAGCGCCGGCACTTCGACCTTCGCTTCCACGCCGCCCGACAGGCGCGCGACGCTCGCGAGCTGGACGAGTTCGTCGGCGGCTTCGGCCACGTCCGCGGCAAAAACGAGGTGTGTATTGAGCAATTCGACGAGACCGGGCGACGCTGCAATATCCTCGAGGTTCAACTGCACGGACAGAAAGGTGGCTTTGTTCATGCTCGCGGTCCTTACCGATGTGGCTTGCGACGGGGCAAACGGTGGGTGGAGGGAATCTGGGCAGCAGGACCCAGTATAGGCCAGCAGCCTCCCGATGCAATGCGCCTCCGGCCGCGGTTGCCGACCCCGCGCCGGGCACGCGGGTTGCGCATGCGCCCTATAATCGGGCTCTCCATTCATTCGCTTTGCCGGTTCCGTCTGCGCTTCGCGCCGGTCCGCGCTGCTTTCCGCGTGGTTCCGTTCACGTACCGAAGTCAGCCGGGCCGTTCGGGGCCCACATCATGAAAATCATCCGCAGCAAGACGTTCACGGCGCCGCGCGCATGGGGCGCGCTCGACATCGCGAACATGAACGGCATTACCACGCGGCTGCACTGGACCGATCAGCCGTACCGCTGGCACGTGAACGACGGCGAAGAGGTGTTCGCGGTGCTGGATGGCCGCGTCGAGATGCGCTATCGCGACAACGGCGCGGAACAGACTACGGTGCTGGAGGCGGGCGACATCTTCTTCGCGTCGGTGGGCACCGAACACGTCGCGCATCCCGTCGGCGAGGCCCGAATTCTTGTAATCGAGTCGGAAGGCAGCGTGTAGCGCAGCGGCCGGCAAGGTGGAGCGCCACGGCGCCGGTCGACGAATTCGCGCGAACGAACCGCGGCTTGCGGCAATCGAATGTGGGTTGGCATCAGCGAGCGGAGGACAACAACGATGATTCGACAGCAGCGCAACGTGGGCATGAATCTGGCAAAGACGCTGACGAGGACGGCGGCGAGTATCGGCGTAAGCGCAGGCGCAACCGCCGTGCTCGTTTCGGGCTGTACGACCGGCTGGATGCCCTGGGAACAGCAGCAGCCCGCTTACCCCAGCGCGAGTGTGCAGCGCACACAGCAACCGGTGCCGGCGGGCTACTACCGCGTCAATCCGGGCGATACGGTGGCGGGCATCGCCGCGGCGTTCGGCCAGCGCAAGCAGGATATCGCCGACTGGAACCACATCGCCGCCGACGTGCCGCCGCTGCCCGGTCAGGTGCTGCGCGTCGCGCCGCTGCCCTCGGCGCAGGCCATGTCGCCGGGTGCCGGCACGGCCAACGGTGCCAACGCGGCGCCTGCGGTGCGGCTCGCATGGCCGGTGCAAGGCCCGGTGCTCAAGCCCTTCGTGGCCGGCAAAACGAACGGCATCGTGATCGGCGGCACCGAAGGCGAGACAGTCAAGGCGGCCGCGGCGGGGCGCGTGGTCTATGCCGGCACGGGGCTCGAAGCGTATGGGCCGCTCGTCATCGTCAAGCACAACGACTCCTTGATTACCGCCTACGGACACAACAGCAAGCTGCTCGTGAAGGAAGACGACGCCGTCGCGCAAGGCCAGGCCATCGCGGAGATGGGCGCCGACGCGAAAGGCGCGGGCACGCTCGAATTCGAAGTTCGCCGCGACGGCAAGCCTGTCGATCCGCTCGGCTACCTGCCGCGGCAAGGCGGCTGATCCACACCGCCCGGCATGGCCGGGTAGGCTGCCAACCGCGCGTCGCGCGTGGCGTGGCAACGGTGTGCGTTTGGAAATACACTTCCCCGTCTGTCGTGCGATGGGCACCGCGCGTGCCCATCGCACCGTTTTGCATCCGTTACACCCCATTGCACCCGTCACAAGGACATGACGCATGATCGATTTGCGCAGCGATACCGTAACGCGACCCAGCGAGGGCATGAAGGCCGCGATGATGCGCGCCGAGGTGGGCGACGACGTGTGGGGCGACGACCCCACCGTGCAACGTCTGCAGGCCACCGTGGCCGAGCGCGCGGGCAAGGAGGCGGGGCTCTTCTTTCCGAGCGGCACGCAGAGCAATCTCGCCGCGTTGATGGCGCACTGCGCGCGCGGCGACGAATACATCGTGGGTCAGGCCGCGCACACCTACAAGTACGAAGGCGGCGGTGCCGCGGTGCTGGGCAGTATCCAGCCACAGCCGCTCGAGAATGCGGCGGACGGTTCGCTGCCGCTCGAGAAGATCGCCGCCGCGATCAAACCGGTCGACGATCACTTCGCGCGCACACGCCTGCTCGCGCTCGAAAACACGATCGGCGGCAAGGTGCTGCCGCCCGCTTACGTGACCGATGCCGTGCAGCTTGCGCGTCAGCACGGGCTCGCCACGCATCTGGACGGCGCGCGCGTCTATAACGCGGCCGTTGCGTCGGGGCAGCCGGTGGGCGCGCTCACGGCACCGTTCGATACCGTTTCGATCTGCTTTTCGAAGGGGCTTGGTGCGCCCGTGGGATCGGTGCTGGTCGGCAGCCGGGAACTGATCGAGCGCGCGCATCGCTGGCGCAAGGTGCTGGGCGGCGGCATGCGTCAGGCCGGCGTGCTCGCGGCCGCATGCCTCTACGCGCTGGAGCATAACGTCGACCGGCTCGCCGAGGACCACGCGAATGCCGCACATCTCGCGGCGGGACTCGCGGGCATCGATCAGGTCACGGTGCAATCGCAGGCCACGAACATGGTGTTCGCGCAGTTTCCGAAGGAAGACTGCGCGCCGCTCGAAGCATGGCTCAAGGAACGCGGCATCCTCACGCAGATGTTGTACGCCTCGCGATTCGTGACGCACCTCGATGTGTCGCGCGCGGACATCGACACGTTTATCGCTGCGGTGAAGGGGTATTTCGCACGCTGACGGTGCGAGCGAGCGGGGCGCGCGGCGTGGTTTCGCGACACGCGCCCTGTCGGTATTTTGCTGCCAGCAAGACTGACGTGCGGGCGACACGCCAGCGCGCACTTCAGTCGTACTTGTAGACGCCCTGCTTCGTCTTGCGTCCCAGGTGGCCCGCGGCGACCAGTTCGCGCAGCAGCGGGCACGCGCGATATTTCGTATCGCCGAAGTCCTTCAGGAACACGTCCATCACGGAAAGGCACACGTCGAGGCCGATCAGGTCCGCGAGTGCGAGCGGCCCGATGGGATGATTGGCGCCCAGCCGCATGCCCGCATCGATCTCCTCCGCGCTCGCCACACCTTCTGCCAGCACGAAAAACGCCTCGTTGATCATCGGCACGAGGATGCGGTTCACCACGAAGCCCGGCGAGTTCTTCACACCGATCGGCGACTTGCCGAGGCGCTCCGTGAGTTCGCGCACGGAATCGGCCGTTGCCGCGCTCGTCTGCAAACCACGAATGATTTCGACGAGCGGCAGGAGCGGCACCGGATTGAAGAAGTGCATGCCGATGAAGCGCGTGGGGTCGGCGAGCGTGGCGCCGAGCGCGGTGATCGAAATGGACGACGTGTTCGACGCGATGATTGCGTGAGGCTGCACCACCGCTTCGATCTGCTTCAGGATGCGGTTTTTCAGCTCCACGTTTTCGGTGGCGGCTTCCACGACGAGATCCGCGGCGGCGAGGCGCTGGTAGTCCGTGGACGTTTCGATGCGTGCCAGCGCCGCGTCGCGCGTGGCGGCGTCCAGCTTGTCTTTCGCGACGAGCCGTTCGAGGCTCGACGTCAGCGTCGCGATGCCCTTGGCGAGCGCGGCGTCGGTGACGTCGATCATGATTACCTTGAGGCCCGCGACGGCGGCTGTCTGCGTGATGCCGTTGCCCATGGTGCCTGCGCCCACCACACCCACTGTTTCGATCGTCATGTCCGTTTCCTTTGCGTTTCGTTGAAGTCTCTGCTGAGCCGGCGCGAGAAAAGAGCGCGCGCCGCGCCGGGAATGTCTGAGGAGAAGAGGGCGGCGATGCGCTCGCCGCTGCCACTGCGCATCGTATCAAGCGGAAGGCGCGGGCAGCCATGGGGCTCGCGCAAACGAAGCGGAGATGGCGGGCGCGCGCACGTTCCCCGATTGGGCCGCCGCGTCGTGCCAGGCAGACGACCGACGTCTAGCGACCCGTGGGCCCGACCGGCGTGCCGAGGCGATGCGACGGCGCGAAGAGCCGCAAGCCGCTCGCAATCGCTGCGGCACCCGCGAATACGGCACCGGCCGCGAGCGAAAGCGTCGGCCCGTGACGGCCCGCAACGCTGAAACTGAGTGCGACGAGCGCCGCCCCGGTGGTCTGCCCGAGCAACCGCGAGGTCGCGATGATGCCGCTCGCGCCGCCGCTGCGTCCGGGCGGCGCGCTCGACATGATGGCCTTCAGGTTGGGCGACTGAAAAAAGCCGAAGCCCGCGCCGCAGATCGCCATGCGCAGGCCGATCTCGTGCACCGTCGGATGCGCGGGCAGCAGCGCGAGCGAAGCCATGCCGGCACTCAGCACCGCCAGCCCGATGGCGCCCAGCAGCCCCGGCGGGTAGCGGTCCGATAGACGCCCCGCGAACGGCGCGGCGAGCGCGACCACCACGGGCCACGGCGTCATGAGAAAGCCTGTTTCGACCTGGCTGCGATGAAGCACGTCTTCGAAATAGAACGGCAGCGAAACGAACGCGAGCCCCTGCGCCGCGAACGAGCAGACCGCCGTGAGCGCCGAGAGCGCGAACACGGGCCGCCGGAACAGATCGACGGGCAGCATCGGCGCGGGATGGCCCGCTTCGCGGCGCATCAACAGCCATCCGAAGACGACCGCGATGGCGCCCGCAATCAGCACGCGCGGCGCGGGCGCGCGCTGCGCGGCTTCGCCGAGCGCGAAGATCAGCGCGGCGAAGGTGATCACGTTGAGCAACGCGGCGAGCGGATCGAATGCATGGCTGCCGCGCGGCGTGGCCGGCAGCGCGGGAAGCGCGAACACGAGCGCCACGACGCCGAGCGGCACGTTGACGGCGAAGAGCCACGGCCACGCACCGAACGAGAGGATCAGCGACGCCACCGTGGGCCCCACTGCAAACGACACGCCTACGACGAGCGCGTTCATCCCCACACCGCGCCCGAGCCGATGCGCGGGGTAAAGCGAGCGGATCAGCGCGATGTTGACGCTCATGATGGCGCTCGCGCCGAGGCCCTGGAGAATGCGCGCGGCGGCGAGCGCGGGCAGCGTGGAAACGAGCGAGCAGGCCAGCGAAGCGACGGTGAAGGTGGCGAGCCCCGAGATGTAGACGCGCCGGTGTCCGACGATGTCGCCCAGGGCCGCGAGCGGCAGCAGCGTCGCGACCATGGCGAGCTGGTAGGCGTTGATGATCCACACGGATGCCGCAGGCGCGGCATGCAGGTCGGCCGCGATGGCCGGCAACGCGGTGTTGGCGATGGCCGTGTCGAGGGTGGCGAGCGCGACCGCCAGCATGATGGCGGCCATCGCGCGGCGGTTCTTGCCGGACATCGATTCGTCGACGTCTTCGGCGGGGGCCGGGGTAGCGGAAGTGTCGGACAAGGTGGGCTCGTCGGTGGCTGGGCAGGCGGCCCTCGGCCGCCCGTCACGCGATTGTTACAGAGCCGCCGCGATCGTGCAGTGAACGCTTCAAACGCGGGGTGGCGGAGCGGGGAGGGCGCCCGCGGCAAGGGGCAAGGCTTACGAAGCAACAACACAACTAACGGTCTGTCCCGGCCGGCGTCTTCGAACTAGCACGGCAGTAGCCGTTTAAAGAAAACGCCCGCTCCAGTCTTCAGTGAGACGCGGTGAAACGCTTTGCAGGCGCCGCGGGTTGACGCCTCGTGCCGTTGCTTCAGCGCAGGCGCGGCGTAGCGCTCGCGCCCGTCCGGCGCCCGCGGCGTGGCTTCAGGAAAGCGACGCCAGCAGGATCGACAGCTTGCGCACGTGGGCCTTGAAGGCTTCGTCGGCCTCGCGGTCGCGGGTGGAACCGGGATGCGCGGAATGCGGCGTTTCGGCGAGTTCGGCCTGAGCCTGGTACTCGTCCGCGATGCGGCGCCGCGTGTCGGGCGGCAGCGCGCGGATCAGCGACACCAGCAACAGTTCCTGTGCGTGAAGCATCCCGAGGGTCAAGGCTTCGTTCATGGTGGCCTCCATTTTTTCAGGCTTCGTCCATCGTGCGGGCATGCGCCGCGGCGCGCCAGGGCGCTGCGCATTCTGTTGCACTGTACTGCACGCGCCTGCGGTACAGGATGCATCGTGCATGCGCCAGTGCAGTTCGTGCCAGTGACTGCATCGTGCGGTGACATTGCTCTGCACCGGCATTGCATTGCATGGCAATGCGTTTCATGTCGGCTGTGGCCGCATGCACTCCGTGTTGCGTCCGCTCTACGTTGCACTGTGGAGTGCATCGCGCTGGCTGCACCGCGCTGCGCAAAATGTCCTACTCTGCATATTTACCCGTCGGACCGGCTTCCGCGTCCGCCTTGCTGGCACGGCATTCGCGTGCAGGAAGCCGCATCGTTTTTCCTGGAGGTTTCGATGACGACCGTGGATCTGGAGTTCGACCAGCTCAACAGTACCGTCGATGCGCTGCGGCGCTCCATTTCAAACCGTCTCATGTACGGTGTCGGCAAGGACGCAGTGGCGGCGCGTCCGCAAGATTGGCTCCATGCAGCGGCGCTCGCCGTGCGTGACCGGCTCGTCGCGCGCTGGATGAAGACCACGCGTATGCAGTACGAACAGGACGTGAAGCGCGTCTATTACCTGTCGATGGAATTTCTGATCGGCCGCACGTTCACGAACGCGCTGCTCGCGCTCGGTATCTACGACTCCATGAAAGAAGCGCTCGCGAGTCTCGGCGTGGACATGGAGGCGCTTACGGATCTGGAGCCCGACGCCGCGCTCGGCAACGGGGGCCTGGGCCGGCTTGCCGCGTGCTTTCTCGATTCGATGGCGACGCTCGGCATTCCGGGCTTCGGCTACGGCATTCGCTATGAGTACGGCATGTTTCGCCAGGAGATCGTTGACGGCGAGCAGGTGGAAGCGCCGGACTACTGGCTGCGCGCGGGCAACCCGTGGGAGTTTCCGCGGCCGGAAGTCCAGTATGTGGTGCACTTCGGCGGGCGCACGGTGCAGCGCGAAGGCCGCATCGAGTGGATCGACACGCAGCACGTGAACGCGATGGCGTACGACACGGTGATTCCGGGCTTCGCCACGAGCGCGACGAACACGCTGCGCCTGTGGTCCGCGCGCGCCACGGAGGAGTTCGATCTCTTCGCCTTCAACCAGGGCGACTATCAGCGCGCGGTGGAAGCGCGCAACGCGTCGGAGAACGTCTCGCGCCTGCTGTATCCCGACGATTCCACGCCGGCCGGGCGCGAGCTGCGTCTGCGCCAGGAGTACTTTTTCGTCTCCGCGACAATGCAGGACCTGATTCGCCGCTATCTGCGCACGCACAGCACGTTTGGCCGCTTCTCCGAGAAGGTCGCGGTGCATCTGAACGACACGCATCCGGTGCTGGCCATTCCCGAGCTGATACGGCTGCTCGTCGACGTGCATCACGTGCCTTGGGACAAGGCGCTCGACCACGTGCAGCAGATGTTCTCGTACACGAACCACACGCTCATGCCCGAAGCGCTCGAAACGTGGGACGTGGAGCTGCTCGCGCGTCTGCTGCCGCGTCACCTCGAGATCATCTTCGACATCAACGCCGAGTTCCTCAAGCAGGTGAGCGAGCATTCGGACCATGACGTCGACCTGATTCGCCGCATTTCGCTCGTCGACGAGTACGGCCAGCGGCGCGTGCGTATGGCGCATCTCGCGATCGTGGCGAGCCAGAAGGTGAACGGCGTGTCGAAGCTGCATTCGCAGCTGATGACGCGCGACATCTTCGCCGATTTCGCGCGCATGTACCCTGAGCGCTTCACCAACGTCACCAACGGCATCACGCCGCGGCGCTGGCTCGCGCAGGCAAGCCCTTCGCTTTCGTCGCTGATCGATACGCAGATCGGCACGCACTGGCGTACCGATCTGTTCGAACTCGCGAAGCTGCGCGAACTGCGCAACGACCCTGCGTTCGTCGAAGCTTTCCACGAAGCGAAGCGGCAAAACAAGATCCGCCTCGGGCATCGGCTCATGCACCAGACGGGCGTGTCGTTCGACCCCGACGCGCTCTTCGACCTGCAGGTGAAGCGCATTCACGAGTACAAGCGGCAACTGCTCAACGTGCTGCACGTGATCGTGCGCTACAACCGCATTCGCGAAAATCCGCAGCGCGACTGGGTGCCGCGCGTGGTGATGTTCGCCGGCAAGGCGGCCTCCGCGTATCGCATGGCCAAGACCATCATCAAGCTCATCAACGACGTGGCGGCGAAGATCAACAACGACCCCGTGGTGGGCGACCGGTTGAAGGTGGTGTTCGTGCCGAACTACGGCGTGAGCGTGGCGGAACTGATCATTCCGGCGGCCGATCTTTCGGAGCAGATCTCGATGGCGGGCACCGAGGCATCGGGCACGGGCAACATGAAGCTCGCGTTGAACGGGGCGCTCACCATCGGCACGCTCGACGGCGCGAACATCGAGATTCGCGACGCGGTGGGCGAGGACAACATTTTCATCTTCGGTCATTCCGCCGATGAAGTGGATGGCCTGCGCGCCGGCGGCTACCGGCCGCGGCAGATCTACGAAGAAAATGCGGAACTGCACACGGCGCTCGACCAGATCCGTACCGGCTTCTTCTCGCCCGGCGATCCGCTGCGCTTTTCGGACATCTTCCACACGCTCGTGGACTGGGGCGACCACTACATGGTGCTGGCCGATTTCGCGTCGTTCGCGAAGACCCAGGAAGAGGTGGACCGCCGTTTCCGCGAGTCGCGCGCGTGGGACCAGAGCGCTATCGAAAACGTGGCGGGCATGGGCTTCTTCTCATCGGACCGCACGATTGCCGAATACGCGCACGACATCTGGCATGTGAAGCCGCTGGAGATGGGCTGAGGGTCGCTCAGGCGGCCGTGGTGAGGCGAGGCGCTACGCTACGAGCGAGCCTTCGCCGTTGCTGACGCGTTATTGCTGCTGTTGTTGCTGCTGCGCCTTCGCGGCGGCTAGCGCGTCTTTCACCGCACGCTCCACGCGTGCAACGAAGTCGGCATCCGTGCTCGACACGGCCTCGCGATCGCCCGCCGCAGTCGCAACGATGAGCCGATGCGTCACGTCCTGGGTCGTCCACGCGAGCCCGCCTACCACCACGAGCATCGCGCCGCACACGAGCGCCGCCGCCGTGCCGAACCAGCCGCCCGCGATGGCGACGGCCACGCCGCACAGGCTGATGACCATCGGCACGACGCGGTTCTTGCCCACCGTGATGACACGCACGTCGCGCACGTCACGCAACGTGAAGACCTGCCCGGCCGCCGAAATCGCATTGCGCGTGACGGAGACGCCGCGTTCGTTGAAAGGAGTATCCATTGCCATTGCTTCGTTACCCAGCGCCTGAATGCGCTGCAAGAGCCGAAAGGGCGAAGCGTACCAGAAGCGCGATGGACGCCGCGGGAACGGGGGCGGCCGGAGAAGGGCGCGAACCGCGCGCGGAAAAAAGAAAGCGCCCGAAGGCGCTTTCCCGATGCAACGGCGGCGTGCCGCCTCGAGCGTGTGCCGCTTAGAACTTGTGGCGGATGCCCACGCGCACGGCAACCTGGTTGTCCGACGTGCCGGACGTGTTGAAGTAGCTCGTGCTCGAACCGATCTGCGCCGGTACCTGCGTGCCGTTCGCGAGATGGCCCGAAGCCTGCTCGTAGACGCCGAGCAGGTACACGTCCGTGCGCTTGCTGAGGGCGTAATCGACCACGGCGTTGACCTGGTTCCAGTGCGCCGAGAAGAGGCCCGACGAGCGCGAGTACGTGTAGCCCGCCGCTGCCGTCAGTGCCGGCGTGAACGCGTACTTGCCGCCGAATTCATAGGCGTTGTACATCGTCGACGAACCCGTGATGGGCGAGAGCAGCGTGTTGGTCCACAAGGCCCACAGCGTGGCCGGGCCGAACGCGTAGCGCGCGCCGATGCCGAACGAACGCAGGTCCTTGATGGTGCCCGTGTTGATGCCGAAGATCGCGGTCGTGAAGGCAGGCGACGCCTGGCTCGGGAAGCGGATGTCCGTATAGGCCGCGCCGATGCCGAGCGGACCCGCGGCGTAGTTCGCGCCGAAGCTGTACGCACGCGACGAACCGGCAACCGGGTTGGCCGTCGTGCCCGTCTGCGGCGCGCCCGCGAATGCGCCGGCCTGGTTCGAGAAGCCGTACAACGCGCCGAACGTGAAGCCCGCGAAGTTCGCGCTGCTGAACTTGACCGCGTTGTTGATGCGGCTCGACGTGAGCTGGTCGATGTCGTTGACGTGGTAGGCGTAGTTGCCGGCTGCCGTCAGACCGCCCGTGGAGTAGCTGCCGCCCAGGTAGTCGGTCGTGAACGAGTACTGGCGACCGAAGGTCAGCGAACCGACGTCGGTCTTCGACAGACCCACGAACGCCTGGCGGCCGAACATCGCACCGCCCTGGCCCAGCGTGCCGTTGCCGCTGTTGAAGCCGTTTTCGAGCACGAAGATGGCCTTCAGACCGCCGCCCAGATCTTCCGTGCCGCGCAGGCCCCAGCGGCTGCCTTGCGCGACGCCGTCGTCGTACTTGAACAGCTTGTCGCTGCCCGTGGAGGTCTTGCTGTTGTTCACGTAGCTGATGCCGGCGTCGATGAGGCCGTACAGCGTCACGCTGCTTTGCGCGTGGGCGGTGCCGCCAAGCGTGGCGAGAATAGCGGCGGTCAAGACTTTCTTGTTCAAGGCGTGTTCTCCAGGAGAAAAGAATGCGATAGCCGCACCTGATTCTTCGGCAGGTCATGCGACGGGCTGCAATGTAAGGGCCGGCAACGAAAGGAATGTGACAGCAAGAATTTCGAAGCGATTTGTGGTGCGCACGCTACATAGCGATGGCGTCGCATACGAAGACTGAATCGCGCGGAGCAGCACGGTGCAGCGGCGCGCAAGCGTTTGCGCGTGCAACCGCTGGGGGGGCGGCGAAGGGAAGAAGGGAGAACAAGCGCGATGGCCGGCTCGAAACCGAAGCCGGCCATCGGAGTCATGCAGCGCTATGAGGCGGGGCTATAAGGCGGTGCGACGACACGCAGCGTCATCGCAATAGCGGGCACCGTAGGACACGATGCCCGCGCAGTTTCACTGCGAGAGGAGCGACCCCGTGCGGATGGGCGTGGCGCCCGCCACGCGCGCCACTTCCATGCCGGCCGTCGCAAGACGTGCACGGTGCCGCGCGTAGAGCACGCCGCTTACCGTGCACTTGAGCGTACTGACCTGGTCCGTGAGCGGGTCGACGATGTCGGCGATTGCCGTGCCCGCCTCCACCCACTCGCCGTACATCGCGCGGAACACGAGCACGCCGCTCGCGGGCGCGACGATGGGTTCCGTGCCGGCGAGCGGCGTGGCCTCGAACGCGAGCGGCGGCATCGGTGCAGCGGTGCCGTCGATTACGCCGCGCAGCGTGAGGTATTCGATGATCGCCTGGGCGTCTTTGTCCGCGACTTCGTACGAGACGTCGGCCTGGCCGCGCAGTTCCACCGTGACCGAGATGGAGCCGTTCGGAATCGGGAAGCGGTCGCCGAAGCGTTCGCGCAGATCGGACCAGCAGAAGCTGTGAATCTCGTCGAACGGATTGCCGATGGAGTTGAGCGCAAGCAGCGACGCCTTCGCGTCGAGGTAGCGCGCGAGCGGCTCCACGTCGTCCCAGAGGTCAGGGTTCGTGTACAGATGCAGCGCCGCTTCCCAGTCGCAATGCAGGTCGAGCACCACGTCGGCGTCGTACGAGAGACGTTGCAGTGCGAGGCGTTGCGAATCCAGTTCCGTTTTCGGGCGCTGCGCATCGAGCACTTCGCGCATGGTCGCGCGAACGGCGTTGCGGTTTGCCTCCACGTCGCCGGTGAGGCGCTCTTCGATATGCGGCAGCACGAGCGCGGCCAGATCGTAGAAGTTGCGGTTGAAGTTCTGCGCCGTGTTCGATTCGAAGCGGCCCGCCAGGTGGCCCAGCACGTGCTGGTTCAGGCCGATCGGATTCGGCACGGGCACCACGACCACTTCGCCGCGAAGTTTGCCCGCGGCTTCGAGCGCCGCGAGCTTGCGGCGCAGCGCCCACGAAACGAGCATGCCGGGGAGTTCGTCGGCATGCAGCGAGGACTGGATGTAGATTTTCTGCCCGCCGGCAGGGCCGTAGTGGAAGCTCGTGATCTGGCGGGCGGTGCCGAGCGTCGGCGAAATCAGCGGATGGTTCCTGGTCTGCATGATCGATGGGGTTCGTGCAGCGCATGCCGCACGAAAGACAGTTGATGTGGCGTTGAGGGAATCCGCCGATCTTAGCCGATATGGGCGCGCTGTGCGGCACGTGCCGTCATGAGCGGCGCGCTTGAGTCGCACTTGCGGCGATGCGGCGCGCCAAAACAAAACGGGCCGCGCGTATCGCGAAGCCCGTTTGCGTACTGCGGGTTCGTGCAGCCGGCGTGGCGTATGCCGCGGCCGGCTGTACGAAGAACAGCGGGATTAGCCGCCGTACACGTCGAAGTCGAAGTACTTCTTCTCGAGCTTCTTGTAGGTACCGTCCTTGAGGATCTCGGCGATTGCCTTGTCGATCTTCGCCTTCAGGTCGGTGTCTTCCTTGCGCAGGCCGATACCGGCACCGTTGCCGAGAATCTTCGGATCGACGAGGTCCTTGCCCACGAACTCGTAGCCCGCGCCGCGCGGCGTCTTCAGGAAGCCGATGTCGGCCTGCACTGCGTCTTGCAGCGCGGCGTCCAGACGACCCGACAGCAGGTCGGCGTAGACCTGATCCTGGTTCTGGTACGGCACGACCTTGGCGCCCTTCGGCTCCCAGTAGGTCTTCGCGTACGTTTCCTGGATCGTGCCCTGTTCGACGCCCACGCTCTTGCCTGCGAGCGATTCAGGCGTCGGCTTGAGGCCCGAGCCCTTCTTGGCGACGAGGCGCGTCGGCGTGTTGAAGAGCTTCGACGAGAACGCGATCTGTTCGGCGCGTTGCGGCGTCATGGACATCGACGACAGCACGCCGTCGAACTTCTTCGCCTTCAGCGCGGGGATCATGCCGTCGAAGTCGTTTTCCACCCAGACGCACTTGGCCTTCAGGCGCGCGCAGATTTCATTGCCGAGGTCGATATCAAAGCCGACCAGCTTGCCGTCGGAGGCCTTCGATTCAAACGGCGGGTAGCTGGCGTCGACGCCGAAACGAATCGTCGTCCAGTCTTTGGCATGGGCGCCCGCCGAAAGGGCAAGCAGGGCAACCGTCACGGCCGCAAGCAGTTTTTTCACTGTTTTTACTCCTCGGAGTGGTTCGAATAGCCGTGCGCGCGGTTGTGCCGCCCGCACGGCGAAGGGTGGCGCCTGTCGCGCCCAGCCCCTGTTTACGGCCGCCGGCCGGCGGCCAGCAGCGCGCGCCAAGCTTACCAAGTCAAAATTAAAGCGGAGCTAGTGTAATACCGGATGGCGCGGACAAGGCAGATGGCCGCGCCGCGCAGCACGGCTTCTTTTGCGCAGGCGCGACAGCCGCGCGCGGCGGGCTTTACAAGGCTGTTGCGATGCGGCAGGACGCCGCGCGATGAAGGCGTGCCGAAAGGTGGCACTCAAGCGCGGCTGCGACTTTATGCCCAACGTATGCCGCGTGTCCCCCCCCACATGCCGCGGGCGCCTGCGCCGCAGGCCTCAAACGATGCGCTGGCCGGCGCGATACGTGGCGCGCGGAACGGGCAACGCATCGAGCATGGTCACGCGCACCATGTCCGCCCGCAGGCCGGGCTCGATCGCGCCGCGATCCGTGAGACCGGCGTGACGCGCGGGTTCGGACGAGACCGTGGCGAGGGCGCGCGGCAGGCGCCAGTCGGCCTTGTGCACCAGTTCGAAGGCAGCGGTGAGGAGGCTGGACGGCACGTAGTCCGAGGAGAGGATGTCGAGCAGGCCCGCCTGCGCCAGTTCCAGCGCCGACACGTTGCCCGAATGCGAGCCGCCGCGAACCACGTTCGGCGCGCCCATCACGGTGGCGATGCCGCGTTCGCGCGCGGCTTGTGCGGCCACACGCGTGGTCGGAAATTCGGAGATCGCGACGCCTTCGGCGGCGGCCTGCTCGACGTGCTCCACGAGCGTGTCGTCGTGGCTTGCCACAGGAATGTTGCGTGCCTTGCAGCGCGTGACGATCTGGTGTCGATGCGTGTCGGCGAAACGCTGCTGTTCGTCGGCCAGTTCGGCGAGCATCGTCGCGGCCTGCTCGTCGGTCCATTTGCCGTGCCGTTCCTGATAGCGGCGCCATTGCGCGGGGTCGTGCCACTGGCGCTGACCCGGCGTGTGGTCCATCACGGAGGCGAGCCGCATCAGCGGATGCGTGCACAGCTCGTCGAACAGCTCGACCACGTCCTCGGTCGCGATCTCGCAGCGCAGGTGCAGGAAGTGCTCGGCGCGCAGCAGTTGCCGCGCGGCGAAGCGTTCCAGCGAGGCCGCGCAGCGCATCTGCACGTCGCGTCCGCGTACGCCCACCGAAAGGCGCGTGCCGATGGCGAGCGCGTCGAACACGGTCGTGATGCCCGCAGCCGCCACCTGCGCGTCGTGAATCACGAAGGCGGCGTCGGTGTTCCATTGCACGCCGGGGCGCGGCGCGAGATGTTTTTCGAGATTGTCCGTATGAAGCTCGATCAGGCCGGGCAGCAGGTAGTCGCCGGCCCAGTCCTCGGCTTCAGGCGCCGACGTGGTGCCGCGCTGGACGTCGCGGATCATGCCGTTCTCGACGCGCACCACGCCTTCGAATACCTCGTCTCGCGTGACGATGCGAGCGTTCTTGATCAACATCGGTTGGCTCCTTGTTCTGCGGCCGCGCATGCAGGACCGCTTTCGTTCGGCATAGTCGCGCCGCTCAGTGCAGCGCGGCGGGTGTGAATGCGTTCGCGCCGCCAGACATAGGCGGCTGTAATTCGAGGCGTCGCGTGGCCACTTTCAGGCGCGTGTCTTCGTCATGGAAGATACCGACAATTGCCGCCCCGCGCTGGCGCGCTTCCACGATCA
The DNA here is from genome assembly GCF_034424375.1 of Paraburkholderia kururiensis. Taxonomy (NCBI): domain Bacteria; kingdom Pseudomonadati; phylum Pseudomonadota; class Betaproteobacteria; order Burkholderiales; family Burkholderiaceae; genus Paraburkholderia; species Paraburkholderia kururiensis. The sequence continues at coordinate 1,437,881 of NZ_CP139965.1, forward strand.
AATCCGCCACGACGTCGCGATTTTCCGCATCGAGCGAGGCTGTGGGTTCGTCGAGCAACAAGAGCGGATGGTCCGCGATCAGACCGCGCGCAATGTTGACGCGCTGTTGTTCGCCGCCCGAAAACGTGGCGGGCGCGAGCGGCCAGAGCCGCTTCGGGATGTTGAGCCGCTCGAGCAGCGCGGCCGCGCGATGCTCCGCTTCGTCGTCGGGCACGCCGCGCGCCACGAGCGGCGCCGCGACCAGTGCAAGCGTGGGCACGCGCGGAATCACGCGCAAGAACTGGCTCACGTAGCCCATCACGTGGCGGCGCAGGTTCAGCACGTCGCGCGGCTCGGCGTTCGTGATGGCGATGCAGGCGGCGGTGGAGGGGTCGGTGCTCGCGCTGCATCGTACGGCGATCGCGCCCGCACTCGCGAGGTAATTGCCGTACAGGCAGCGCAGCAGCGTGCTCTTGCCGGCCCCCGAAGGGCCGACCAGCACGACGCACTCGCCGCGCGCCACGTCGAGCGACACGCCCGCGAGCGCTTCGATTTCGATGCCGCCCTGGCCGTGCAGCGTGAAGGTCTTGTGCACGCCGACGGCGCGCAGCATGAGTGCGGGGTGATCGGCGAACGCGCGGGTCATGTCGCGTGTCATGTCGTGCGCGTGCGGTTCTGCAAGAGAAGAAGTCATGGGCACATTCCGGTATCCGGTATTTCCAGTAGACAGTGCAGGGCGTGCGTCATACGGGCAGCACGGACGAAACGAGCGTCTGCGTGTACGGATGCTGCGGATCGTCGAGCACCTGGTCGGTCAGGCCGGACTCCACCACCTCGCCGCCTTGCATCACCATCAAGCGATGCGCGAGCAGTCGCGCCACGCCGATGTCGTGCGTGACGATCAGCACCGAAAGATGCAGCGTGCCCGTGAGCGTGCGCAGCAGATCGAGCAGGCGCGCCTGCACGGAGACGTCGAGGCCCGCCGTGGGTTCGTCCATGAACACGAGGCGCGGGCCCGTCACGAGGTTGCGCGCAATCTGCAGCCGTTGCTGCATGCCGCCTGAAAACGCGGTGGGCAACTCGTCGATGCGCGAAGGGTCCAGTTCGACGCGCGTCATCCATTGCATGGCGTTGTCGCGAATCCGCCCATAGTGGCGCGCGCCCACCGCCATCAGCGGCTCGCCGATGTTGGCGCCCGCCGAGACGCCGATGCGCAGTCCGTCGCGCGGATTCTGCTGCACGAAGCCCCATTCCGTACGCATGAGCAGACGGCGGCGCGGCTCGGAAAGCGCGAACAGGTCCAGCGTTTCGCCGTGTGCGGTGGTGTAATGGAGCGAGCCTTCGTCGGACGGCGTGCGCAACGCGAGCGCATTGAGCAGCGTCGTTTTTCCCGAGCCCGATTCGCCGACGATGCACAGCACCTCGCCGGGATACAGATCGAAGCTCACATTGCGGCAACCGTTGCGGCCGCCGTACTGCTTCGTCAGATTGCGTGCGCTGAGAAGCGGCTTCATGGGGCGTCTCCCGTCGCGGCGGCCGTGCCGTTTTCGGCGGACTCGCGGCGCGTGTGGCAATAGTCGCTGTCCGAGCACACGAACATGCGCGTGCCTTCGTCGTCCACGATCATTTCATCGAGGAAGCTCTCGCGCGATCCGCAGAGCGCGCACGCGTGTTCCCAGCGCTGAATCTCGAACGGGTGATCGTCGAAGTCGAGGCTGCGCACGTTCGTGTACGGCGGAATCGCGTAGATGCGGCGTTCGCGCCCCGCACCGAAAAGCTGCAACGCCGGGTTGCGATGCATCTTCGGGTTGTCGAACTTCGGGATGGGCGAGGGCGAGGTGAGGTAGCGGCCATTGACGATCACGGGGTAGTCGTAGGTGGTCGCGATGCTGCCGTGGCGCACGATGTCCTCGTAGAGCTTCACGCTGATGAGCCCGTAATCCGCGAGCGCGTGCATCTTGCGCGTTTCGGCTACGCGCGGCTCGAGCCGGAACAGCGGCTCGGGCATGGGCACCTGGTAGACGAGGATCTGCTTTTCCGTAAGCGGCGTTTCGGGAATGCGATGGCGCGTCTGGATGAGGGTGGCTTCCGCCGTTTTGCGCGTGGTGGCCACAGCGGCCGTGCGCGCGAAGAAGCGGCGGATGTTGACCGCATTCGTCGTTTCGTCGGAGCCCTGATCGATCACCTTCAGCGTGTCGTGGCGACCGATGATCGACGCCGTCACCTGGATGCCGCCCGTGCCCCAGCCGAAGGGCAGCGGCATTTCGCGCGACGCGAACGGCACCTGGTAGCCCGGCACCGCAACGGCCTTGAGCAGGGCGCGGCGAATCATGCGCTTGGTCTGCTCGTCGAGGTAGGCGAAGTTGTAGCCGTCCGCGTCGTGCGGCGCAGGGCCCGACAGTGTTTCAGGCGCGTTCATGCGCTTGCTCCTTGTCTTCTTCGTGTTCGCTTTCGCTGCTTGCGACGTTTGCCGCGGTGGGTGCCTCGTTTCGTTGCGCGTCGCGTTGCGCCCGATGTTCGGCGCGCAGCCGCCGCACGAGTTCGAGTTCGGACTGGAAGTCGACGTAATGCGGCAATTTCAGATGCTGAACGAAGCCCGACGCCTCCACGTTGTCGCTGTGCGACAGCAGGAATTCCACGTCCTGGGTGGGCGATTCGATCGGCTCGCCCAGTTCATCGGCGCGCAGCGCGCGGTCCACGAGTGCCATCGCCATGGCCTTGCGCTCCGCGTGCCCGAACGTGAGGCCGTAGCCTTGCGTGAAGGTGGGCGGCACCTCTTTGCTTCCGGCGAACTGATTCACCATCTGGCATTCGGTCACGTCGATCTCGCCGATCACCACCGCCTCGCCCAGTTCGTCCAGCACCATCTCCACGTCCACGGACCCGAAGCGTATTTCGCCCGCGAACGGATGCGAATTGGCGTAGCCGCGCTGCGTGGCGTAGCCCATCGCGAGCAGGAAGCCTTCGTCGCCGCGCGCAAGATTTTGCAGACGCGTGGCGCGATCCGCGGGGAACGCGAGCGGCTCGCGCGTGAGGTCGCCGGGCTCGCGGCCCGCAGGCGAGGGCACTTCCTGTTCGATCAGGCCTTCGCGATCCAGCAGCGCGACGACGCGAGGCATCGACGTAGCGGCGGGCGCGTGGCGTTCGTTCGTGCTTTCCAGAGGCGTGCATGCATCTTGCGGCGCGTCCGTTGCGTGAACCGCGTTGCCGTCTTCATCCGAACCTTCAGCCAGCAGCGCGAAATCGAGCAGACGCTGCGTGTAATCGTAGGTCGCCCCCAGCAGTTGACCGCCGGGCACGTCCTTGAAGGTGGCCGAAATGCGGCGCTCTATCTGCATCGCTTCGGTTTCGATGGGCAACGTATAGCCGAAACGCGGCACCGTGGTGCGCCAGGCGCGCAGCAGAAAGATCGCTTCCACGAGGTCGCCCGCGGCCTGCTTGATGGCGAGCGCGGCCAGTTCTTCGTCGTAGACCGAGCCTTCGGTCATCACGCGCGCCACGGCAAGGCGCAACTGCTCGCGAATCTGCCGTACGCTGAGTTCCGCGACGCACGTGTCGCCGCGACGCGCCTCGTCGAGCAGACGCCATGAAGCCTCGATGGCGCGCTCGCCTCCTTTGACGGCCACGTACATCAGTTCACCTCCGCGAGCGTGGTGCGCGGCAGGCCGATCAACGTGGCGCCGCAGACGAAATAGCAGTCGATCCCGCAGGGAAACAGCGGACCCAGGGCGGCGCGTTCGTGCCAGAAGCGCGGGGGCAGGCCGATGGGCGCGATGGTGTGCGTATGCTCGATGCCGGGCCCGCGCAGCACGACCGGCGTGCCGCCCGTGAGCGCGGCGACGCGGATCAGGAGCGTCGCCGCGTGTTCGGGCGATTCCGGCTCGCCCAGCGAAAAGCGTTCGAGCGGCGGTAACGTGTCCGCGTCGTGGACGTAGGCGAACGCGGCATCGTGCGCTTCTTCGGTGAGCGGCGCGCCTGTGTGAAAACGCAGCGCGGAACCGAGCACCGCATCGGGCTGCGCAAGCCAGACCGGTGTGGAGTAATCGCAGAGCGCGAGCAACGCGGCGAACGCCGCAAGATCGGCGCGCGAACGCAGGGTGCCTGAGGCATCCGCGGCGGGCAGCGGCGTTTCGATTCTGCCGATTCTGCCTGGGCGCGAGAGCGCATCGAGCAGCGTGCGGAAGACCGCTTGCGTGTCGTGAACGGGATCGGCGAAGCCGGGCGTCAAGGTGGACAGCGCAATCTGCGCGGCGTGCTCTGCGGGCTTGGCCATAGTCGTCGTAGTGGGTTCGTTCATCAGTCGCCCCGCACCATCGTGAAGAATTCGACTCGCGTAGAGGCCACCTTCTGCTCGCGCGTCGCGCGTGTGGCGGCGATGCGCGCCGCAAGCGGTTCGATCAGGTGCGCGTGAAGTTGCGCGTGCCGGTCGGGCAATTGCAGCAGCGCATCGGCGAGCGCGGCCAATTCCGCGCGCCGCTTGTCGCGGCCCAGATGGCACGCCACGCCGATCGGGGCGGCGGCGGGGGTATCGTGATTCGCGCTGCGCAGGCGCAGCGTCGCGCGCGTGACGGTGGCCTCGCCCAGATTGAAGGCGTCGCCGCTGCCGCCAATGCGACCGCGCACCATGGCGAGGCCCGTCTCGGGGCGGCGCAGCCAGTCGTAGACGGGACGCGGTTGTCCTTCGAGCGCGCGGCCAAGCGCCGCTTCGAGTTCGGCGCGCGGCGTGCGGGCCAGCACGGCCATCCATTGACGCCGCGCCGAGGGTTCGGGCTGAGTGGGTAGGGCAGACGTTGCGTTCATCGAAGATCCTCTCTGGCGCAATGCCGTGTGTCGAAACGGGTAGGGTGGTGTGATGCAGCGTCGCCATTTGACCATCTATTCATCTAAACGTCTAGACGTTTAGAGGTAGAATCGTGCTCGTTCTGCGACGCGCGGCGTTTCATACTTCCATCACGCGCTGCGCACTACAATGCGCGGTCGATTATTTGAACCTGGGGGAATGACAGCACCATGACATCCACCGACGAGGCAACGCGAGCCACGCAGCTCGAACGCGGCGCGGGCGTGGCGGTGTGGCGGCAGATCGAGCAGATTCTGGCCGCTGAAATCGCGGCGCGCGGGTTCGGTGAAGACGGGCGCCTGCCCAGCGAAGGCGAACTCGCGCGGCGCTTCGACGTGAACCGCCATACCGTGCGGCGCGCGATGCTCGGGCTCGCGGCGCAGGGGCTCGTCAGCGTGGAGCAGGGGCGCGGCACGTTCGTGCAGCCCGGCGCCATCGACTACACGATCGGCCGCCGCACGCGCTTCACCGAGAACCTGCGCCAGCAGCATCACGCGGCAGCGGGCAAGGTGCTGTCGTCGTCGCGCGTGAAGGCGGACCCTGCGGTGGCGAAGGCGCTGGGTCTGCGTGCGGGCGCATTGGTGTACCGCATGGAAACGCTGCACGAGTCGGACGGCGTGCCGCTCACTTACGCGCGCAGCTGGTATCCGGCCGCGCGTTTTCCGGACCTGCCGGCCGTCATGGATCGCGCGGGCGGCAGCACGAAGGCCTTCGCGGAATACGGTCTCACGGACTACCTGCGCAAGTGGAGCCGCATCGGCAGCGTGCTGCCCGATGCCGAAGTGGCGCGGCGACTCAACATCAACCGGCAGCAACCCGTGCTATGGGTGGAGAACGTGGACGTGGACCCCAACGGCACGCCCATCAAGTACGGCGTTACGCACTTCGCTGCGGACCGCGTGCAACTGCTCGTGGAAAACGAACTATGACCGCGATGGTCGCCGCAGACTTCGCGGGCAACGCGCAAGCCCCCTGGTCGCCCGAAGCACGTTTCGCGCTGTATTACGCGCCGCCGCGCGAGTCGGCATGGTGGACCGAAGGGTGCGCATGGCTGGGCCGCGATCCTGAAGCTGACGTGACGCTCGCCGCGCCGCAGCCGTCGGCTTTGCAGCGGCCCCTGCACGCCCTCACCGAAGCGCCGCGCCGCTACGGCTGGCACGGCACGCTGGTGCCGCCTTTCCGTCTCGCGCCCGGCGTCACGCCGCAACAGACGCTCGAGACCACGCGCACGTGGGCGCTGCGTCAGTCCTCTTTCGACTTGCAGGCCGAAGCCGCCACGCTCGGCAACTTCGTTGCATTGCGCGCGTCCACCCCGGAGGGCGACGTGCACATGCGTGCGCTTGCCGCCGACGCGCTGCGCACGCTCGCGCCGTTGCGTGCGCCGCTCGCGGCGGCCGATCTCGCGCGTCGTCACGCAGCGTCGCTCACGCCACGCCAGCGCGAGTTGCTCGACGCGTGGGGTTACCCATATGTGTTCGAAGAGTTTCGCTTCCATATGACGCTCTCCAGTTCGCTCGACGACGCACGCGAACGCGATACGCTCGGCGCGTGGTGGGCGCAGCGCGTGCCGCAACTCGGCGCGCTGCCTGTGCGCGGCGCCGCGCTGTTCGTCGAGCCGGCACCGGGCGCACCGTTCGTGTTGTGGCAGCGCCTGCCGTTCGCGCGCGACGCCATTGCGGCATCCGTCGATGCAACCGCCAGCGGAGCGCAACGCCCATGACGAAAGGAAACAACGGCAACCTGATCTACGTGATGGGGCCGTCCGGTGCGGGCAAAGACTCGCTGCTCGGCTTCGCGCGCGAACATCTCGATGAGCCGCGCGTGCTGTTCGCGCATCGCTACATCACGCGGCCCAGCGGCAATGGCGAGAACCATGTGCCGCTTACGCCGGCCGAGTTCGAGGCGCGCTCGTCGCTCGGGCTGTTCGCGCTGGAGTGGGCGAGCCATGGGCTGCGCTACGGTATCGGCATCGAACTCGATGCGTGGCTCGCGCGTGGTTGCACGGTGATCGTGAACGGTTCGCGTGCGTATCTGGACCGCGCACTGCAACGGTACGCGCAACTGCATGTGGTTCATGTGGAAGCCGCGCCCGACGTGCTGGCCGCGCGGCTCGCCTCGCGAGGCCGCGAGAGCGCGGCCGAGGTTGCGGCGCGTCTTGCGCGCGAGGCACCTTTTTGCATGCCGGCGGGCGTTGCGCTCACGCGCATCGACAATTCGGGCTCGCTGCTCAAAGCCGGGCACGCGTTTGTCGAGGTCGTGCGTCGCATCGCGGGCTGATCGGGAAGGATTCTTCACGCGGATGTCGAGTCGCGCGCGGCCTGTTCGTCGTCGTAGAGGCACGGCCCATCGCTCAAGGAGGACCTCGACATGGAAACGTTCGACGACGACCTGCGCCACTTCGAAGCGCACGGCGCGCCATCGCTGCCCGCGGCCGCGGAGGAGGGCTACGTCGATCACGACGGCGCGTGCATCCGGTATGCGCTGCACGGCAGCGGGGCGCCGGTCGTGTTGCTGCACGGCGGCCTCGGCCACGGCGGCAACTGGGGATACCAGGTGCCGGATCTCGTCGCGGCGGGGCGCTCCGTGCTGCTGATCGACAGTCGCGGCCACGGCCGCAGCACGCGCGATACGCGTCCGTTCACCTACGAACGCATGGCGGCGGACGTGCTTGCCGTCATGGACGCCTTGCGCATTCAGCATGCGCCCATAGTGGGCTGGAGCGACGGCGCCTGCATCGCGCTGATTCTCGCGATGCAGGCGCCCGAGCGCATCGCAGGCGTGTTCTTCTTCGGCTGCAACATGGACCCGAGCGGCACGAAGCCCTTCGTGCCCACCGACGTGATCGACCGCTGCTTTCGCCGGCACGCACGCGACTACGCCGCGCTCTCCGCCACGCCGCACGACTTCGACGCGTTTGTGGCCGCAGTGACCCAGATGATGCGCACCGAACCCAACTACACGGCTGCGGACCTCGCGAAGATCCGCGTGCCGGTGACCATCGTCCACAGCGAGCACGACGAGTTCATCGAACGCGAGCACGCCGAATATCTCGCGCGCAGCATTCCGGCTGCCGAGTGGATGCTGCTGCACGACGTCAGTCATTTCGCACCGTTGCAGCGGCCTCACGCGTTCAATCGTGCGCTGCGGACGTTTCTCGAACGTCTCGCGCGTTTGCCGGGCTAAACCCTCGCGGCGTTGCCGCCATGCGCGCGTGCCGCACGTGCGCGGATAGAATGGCTCGACGCGCTTAAACCGCCTTTGTCGCCTTTGCCTCGAAGCGGCCCCTCCACTCGCACGCAGCCACGCATCCATGACGACGCACACGAACGCTCACGCCTTGCCGCAGCACGATGCCACCACGCCGAAGTTCTGGCGCGACGCCGCGTTGCCCTTCGTCGAGGCGCGCTCGGTGCAGGACGGCCGCAAGGTGTGCTACACGCGCCACACGCACGACACGTTTTCGATCGGCGCCGTCACAGGCGGGCGCAGCACGTACCTGAACGGCGCGAAGGGCAAGTCGCTCGAGCCGATCGGCGCGGGCGCGGTGGTCGTGGTGAATCCGGAAGAGCTGCACGCATGCAACCCCGTGGCCGACGAAGCATGGTCCTACTGCATGATCTATGTGGATGTGCCGTGGCTCACGAATCTGCAGCACGAACTGGGCTTCAGTCACAACCTGGGTTATCGCGGCTTTGCCACGACGTGGACCACGGCGCCGCATCTGTATGCCGGGGTCAACCGGCTGTATGCGACGCTGACCGATCCGCACGGCGATCCGCTGCACAAGCACGGCGCGGTGCTCGACTTCTTCGCCGACCTGCATCGCGCCCTCAACCCCGCCCCGTCGCGCGCCGACGAAGCCAACCACAAGCCGCTGCGCGCGGCCGACTACATCCGCGAGAACTGCACGCGCGCACTGCGGCTCGACGAAATCTGCGCGGCGGCCGATCTTTCGCCATCCTATCTGATTCGCGCGTTCAAGCAGCATTACGGCATGACGCCCCACGCGTGGCTCGTCAACCGGCGCGTGGACTACAGCCGCGCGCAACTCAAGCGCGGCCGCGCCATCGCGGACGTCGCCATCGACGCCGGCTTTGCCGACCAGGCGCATCTGCAACGCGCGTTTCGCCAATACGTCGCGGCTACGCCGGGGCAATATCGTGGCGCGGCGCGGGCCGGGTGACGGGGCAAGGAAGCGGCACGTACGCCGTACCGGGCACTACGCGGCCAACAGATAAACCGCGCTCGCCGCGAGCAAAGCCGCCATCGACCGGTTGAAGAGCCTCACGCGCCGCGCGTCGTGCAGATAGCGGCTCAGAAACGATCCGACATACGCCCAGCTCGCGATCGACCCATAGCAGATCAGAAAGTAGATCGCCGCGAACGCCCACACGCGGCTGCTTCCGCCGTAGGCCGCGTAGGCGCCCATGCCGGAAAGGCACGCAAGCCAGGCTTTCGGATTGAGCCACTGCATGGTGGCGCCGGAGAGCAGCGAGGGCGCTTCGGTAGCGTTGCCGGTGTCGAGCCGGCCGTCGTCCATGGCGAGCCTGAAGGCCATGTACAGCAGGAACGCGACGCCTGCCCACTGAATGACACGCGTCGAGCCCGGCCATCGCACCAGCAATTCATGCAGACCGAGACCCGTGAGCACGAGCAGCGCCGTGAAGCCGACGGTGGCGCCCGTCACATGTCTGAGGCTGGCGGGCAGGCCATAGCGGGCGCCGCTCGTGAGCGCCACGATGTTGACCGGACCCGGCGTGACCGACGTGGCGAGCGCGAAGGCCGCCATGGAAAGATAGATGCTCATGAGGCGCCGATACCTTGCGTGCTTGAAGAACGAGATCGCAAGGTACCGGCGGGCAGGCCGCGCGTATTGAAGAAAATTGCCCTGAGTGGGCAGGGCAGGAGGTTGCGCGTCGATGGACCGATCAGGCGCCTTGTGAGTACTTCGCGCGCACCTCGGTCAGCGATTGGCGCTGCTTGCCCATGTCGTCGAAGTTTTCGGGCGCGAGCCACGCTTCGAAGGCCTGCTTCAGCAGCGGCCACTCCTTGTCGATGATCGAGTGCCAGGCCGTGTCGCGATTGCGTCCCTTGTAGACGATGACCTGCCGGAAGATGCCTTCGAACTGGAAGCCGAGCCGGGCCGCCGCCTTGCGCGACGGCGCGTTGAGGCTGTCGCATTTCCATTCGTAGCGGCGGTAGCCGAGCGTGTCGAAGACATAGCGCATGAGGAGGAACTGCGCTTCGGTGGAGAGCGGCGTCTGTTTGAGAAGCGGCGAGAACGTGACGTGGCCCACCTCGATCACGCCATGCGCGGGTTCGATTCGCATGAGCGCCAGCGAGCCCACGGCTTTGCCCGTGCTGCGGTCGATCACGGCGTAGTGGCGTGGGTCGGTGCTGCGCGCCGCGGCGTCGGCGTGGCGCCGATAGTCTTCGAACTGCTCGAACGGGCCTACGGCCATGTAGGTCCAGTCGCGCGCATCGGGCGCTGCGCGATAGGCCGCGAAGAGATCGGCGGCATGGCGTTCCACGTTGAGCGGTTCGAGGCGGCAGTACGTGCCTTCCAGCGTGACAGCCTCGGGCATGGGGCGCGCAGACCAGCCGGGCAGCGGCGCGCCGACAGGTTGGGCGTATTCGTTGATGAGCGTGTTGGTGTTCGCGTTGGTCTGTGCAGACATGGCAGCCCCGTTCGGTTCGATGCGGCAAGCGGAAAGCGGAAAACGGCAAGCGGAAAACGGCAAGCGGAAAACGGCAAGCGGAAAACTCTAGCGTCGTCGCGGGCGGCGTTGAAGACCCACGCGCCACGCGTTCGATGGTGCCACGAACGCGGCCATCGTCCGTTCGCGCACGTGCCGACGAGTCCGCGAAGGTCTCTCGCGTAGCGCAGTCCGAGCCCAGGTAAAGAGTAACAAAAGGTAACGCCTTGCAAGGCCAACCCCGCTGAGAGCCCCGCCACACGGTCCGCTCGCGGATAACCCCCTTACCGGATTCACGAAGGTGACACGGTCGCGCCGGTATGCTGCCCGCCATTCGATCGTGACCTGCGCAGCCATCCCGCAGTGACGATCTGCGCGAGCGCCGCGCTCACTCAGCCGGGCCGACTAGCCGCAAGCCGCTACATCACTAACACCCACCAGAAGCCAGGGCAACACGATGAACGGAAGCTCAAGACTGCTTACGCGAATGCCGAAGGTGTCGAAAGAGGCGAACGCATCGCAAGCCGCGCGCCGCATGTTGGCCATTCGCCGTCCCCGGCTTGCATGGTGCGCGGCCGCGCTGCTCTCGGTTTCGCTCGCCGCGTGCGGCCCAAGCGACGCGAACACCGAAAGCGCGAGCAACGGCACGGCCGCGAACAGCAACGCGGCCAGTCCGGCCGGGCAGGCCGCGCAGTCCGCAGCCAACGCGCAGCTTCAGGCCGCGGCGCCTTCCGCCGACGGTCTCGCATCACCCGTCATGCACTACGCGCAGTAACCGTTGCGCAGAGCCGCCCGACGCATGCGGTAGCGCGTGGGCGTACCTCTGCTTTCCCGTTGAAGCTTGCCCCTACCTCTGGACGAAACAAGATGACCTCGAAGAATCGTCGTGACTTTCTGCGTCTTGCCGCCGGCTCGGCCGGTGCGGCTGCGATGCTCGGCGCGCTGCCGCAAACCATTCGCGATGCGCTCGCCATTCCCGCTCATAACGCGACGGGAACGATTGAAGACGTCGGCCACATCGTGATCCTGATGCAGGAGAACCGCTCGTTCGATCATTACTTCGGCACGATGCGCGGCGTGCGCGGCTTCGGCGATCCGCGGCCCGTCACCCTGCAAAACGGCAAGTCCGTCTGGTACCAGCCGAACGGCGTGGGCGGCTACCTGCTGCCGTTCCATCCCGATGCGCCGAATCTCGGCATGCAATTCGTGCAGGATTTGCCGCACGGCTGGACCGACACGCACGGCGCGTTCAACAATGGCCGCTACGACGGCTGGGTGCCGCACAAGGGCACCACGACGATGGCGTACCTGACGCGCGACGACATTCCGTTCCACTACCAGCTGGCCGACGCCTTCACGATCTGCGACGCGTACCACTGCTCGCTGATGGGCCCGACCGACCCGAACCGCTACTACATGTGGACGGGCTGGGTGGGCAACGACGGCGCGGGCGGCGGCCCGGTGATCTCGAATGCCGAAGCCGGTTATGGCTGGAGCACGTACCCCGAGGTGCTGGAGCAGGCGGGCGTGTCGTGGAAGATCTATCAGGACATCGGCACGGGGCTCACGGCGGCGGGCTCGTGGGGCTGGACGCAGAACCCCTACATCGGCAACTACGGCGACAACTCGCTCCTGTACTTCCACCAGTACCAGAACGCTCAGCCGGGCTCGCCGCTCTACGAGAAGGCGCGCACGGGCACGAACGTGAGCGCGGGCGGCACGCTGTTCGACGTGCTGCAACAGGACGTGTCGAACGGCACGCTGCCGCAGGTCACGTGGATCGTGGCGCCCGAGGCCTACACCGAACACCCCAACTGGCCCGCCAACTACGGCGCGTGGTACGTGGAGCAGGTGCTGAAGGTGCTCACGTCGAACCCGGAAGTGTGGAGCCGCACGGCGCTCTTCATCACCTACGACGAGAACGACGGCTTCTTCGATCACATGGTGCCGCCGTACGCGCCTTCGTCGAGCGCGAACGGCGCTTCCACGGTGAGCACGGCCAACGAAATCTATGCCGGCGATTCGAACAACCCCGCCGGCCCCTACGGGCTCGGCGTGCGCGTGCCGATGACGGTCGTGTCGCCGTGGAGCCGCGGCGGCTGGCTCTGCTCGCAGGTGTTCGACCATACGTCGCTGATCCGCTTCATCGAACGCCGCTTCGGCCGTCAGTACAACATTCCCGAATCGAACATTACGCCGTGGCGTCGCGCGGTGTGCGGCGACCTCACCACCGCGTTCAACTTCGCGAATCCGAACGGCTCGTGGCCACAACTGCCCGACACGACGGGCTATGCGCCGCCCGACCGTCTGCGCCATCCCGACTACGTGCCGCTGCCGCCGCTCGTGCAGTCGCTGCCGCGTCAGGAGCGCGGCCTGCGTCCGGCGCGCGCGCTGCCTTACGAGCTCTTCGTGCACGGTCACGCCGAAGGCGAAAGCGGCCGCTTCCGTCTGGAGTTCTTCAACCGCGGCGAGGTGGGCGCGGCCTTCTACGTGACCTCGCAAAGCCGCACCGACGGACCGTGGACCTACACCGTGGAAGCCGGCAAGAAGCTTTCGACGGCGTGGACGCCGCTCTCGTCCACGGACGATGTCTACGACTTTGCCGTGCACGGCCCGAACGGTTTCCTGCGCGAGTTCAAGGGCAACTATTCGGTATCCACTGCGGCAGGCAAGGGCCGCCACGCGCGCCTCGAAGTGCAGACGGGCTACGACGTGGCGAACGGCAACGTCTCGCTGCGCATCGTGAACCGCGGCAACACCGCGCGCCATATCACGGTGACGAACGCCTACGGCACGGGGTATCCGCGTGTGTTCACGGTGAAGCCCGGCGATCACGTGGAGGACTACTGGGACCTGCGCGGCAGCCACGGATGGTACGACCTCTCCGTGGTGGACAACGGCGACAGCGCGTTCCTGCAGCGCTTTGCCGGTCACGTGGAAACGGGGCGCCCGAGCGTGAGCGACCCGGGCATTGCCACGGTTTGATGGTGATGTTCGTCGCGGGATTCGTCCCGCGATGGGCTGTTTTTTCATGAAGCCGTTACGGTGCACTGCCGGTGCATGTGCCGTAACGGCTTCAGTGCATGGCGGTGTCGGTTGCCATGAAGTTTGTTGCAGCAGTCGCTCAATTCATGCACACGGCGGCGCCAGGCCACTTCATACGACCCGAGCCCGCCGTGTGTCCTTCACTTCATTGCGCGCCTTCGGGCAGATGCTTGCGCTTTGCCAGTTCCTGCGCCATCGCGTAGTGCTGCTGGATAGTGGGCAGCGCCTTGCGTGCGGCGTCTTTCAACGGCTCGTTGCGTCCCGACGCGATTTCCGCCTGGAACGCCGAGAGCGTTTTCTGTCCGCCGCCCAGCGCGACCTGTTCGATGTAGGCCTTGTCGAAGTCGGCGCCGCGCAGGTTTTTCACGGCGTCGAGTGCGGCCACGTCGGGGTCGTTCTTCGGCACGTCCACGCCGCGCGGGCTGGCGGCGCGCAGCGCGGCGGACACCTTCGCGTCGTCGCTCGCCACATGTTCGGCAAAGGCTTTGACGTCGCGGTCTGTGGAGCGCGCGGTGGCGATGCGCGCGGCGTCGATCTGCGTGGACACGGCCTGGGTGGCATCGGCAACGAACGCTTCGTCCGAAGCGTGGAGTCTCGGGGCGTCGGCGGGTGCCTGGGGTTGCTGTGCGTGGGCCGTGCCGGCAACGGCGACGGTAAGAAGCGTGGTGAGGCAAGCGGAACGAGCGGCGCGGGCGAGAGGCAAGCGGGTCATGAGTTCTCCGTGTGACGATGAAGGGCAGGGCGCGAGGACAGTGCTGACGGTCGTGCAAAGCGTGCCGATGCAGCACCGCTTCGCGCCACGCGAATTGCCGGAGGGATTCTAGAAGTGCCTGCGGGACCGAGGTGAAACGCTCATGTGGCTTGTGTAACCACGAGTAACGTCATGTGCGGTGCGGCGAAACGAATGCGTGCGCGGCTACGTATCGATGCTTACGCCTTCGCATTCACGCATACCTGTACCGCAGTGGCGGGCCGGTGAATCGGGCAGCGAAGTGCGCGACGAGGTACGCAACTGAACCACACAGCGAGGCGACGCAACCAGACACGTCGCCCGGCGTTCCTACCGCCCCACGTTATTCACCGTTTCGTAGTGGTTGCGCTTGTTCTCGTACATCGCCTTGTCGGCGGCACGCAGCATGTCTTCGAGTCGCGTGCCCTTTTCGCAGGTGGCACTGCCCATCGAGAAGCTGAGCCGCGGTCCCGTATAGAACTGGTTGTTGAGTTCGACGAGCTTGACGATGCTTTCCATCGCCACTTCGGCGTCGCGTGCGTCGGCGCCCGGCATCAGCACCGCGAATTCGTCGCCGCCGATGCGCGCCGTCTGGAACGGCTTCTGCACCGCCTTGCTCAGCACTTCGCCGGCGCGGCGCAGCAGGGCGTCGCCCGCCGCGTGCCCCAGCTGATCGTTCACGGCCTTCAGATTATTGAGGTCCACGATGATCGCGCTCACCGGGAACGGCCCCTTGCGCTCCAGCCGGTTCAATTCGTCCACGTAGAACGAGCGGTTCTTGAGCTTGGTGAGCACGTCGTGCTTGCCGAGATATTCGAGGTACATCTCCGCCTTCTTGCGTGCCGTGATGTCCGTGAGCGCGAGCAGCACGAGATCCCAATGTTCCTCGTGGCCTGGGAACACGGAGAACTGCAGATGCACATTCACTTCGTTGCCGTCCAGCGCGTAGTTCACCACCTCGCGCTGCTGGAAGATCCGGCCCTCCCACAGGTCGATCAACTGCTCGCGAAAGTGCGGACGCATGTCGTCGCGGAACACGTCGGGCAGGCGCGAGAGCAGCGTTGCCTTGTCCGGCGACTTGAACATGCCGAGCGTGTACTGATTGACGTCGAGCACCTGGATTTCGGCCATGCAGCGCTCCACGAACTCGGGGTGCACGTCCGTGAAGGTGCGAAAGTCCGTGATGCCTTGCATGCGCACTTCTTCCAGCAGCACCTTGATGCTTGAGAAGTTTTCGATCCAGAGCGACACCGGCGCGTATTCGAACACGCCGCGCGCGTACTGTTCGCTCGCGGTGGCGCGGCGGCGAGCGTCTTCGAGTTCGGTGATGTCGTCGATGGCCACGAGCACGCGGTCCCATTGCGCCTCGTGGCCCGGCAGGATCACGCCCTTCAGCAGAATATCGAGGCGCCGCCCGTCGAGCGTGTAGTTGACGCTCTTGCTTTCGAACGAGGTCTTGCCCGACCACATCTGCACGAGTTCATCCACGTGCGCTTCGAGCATGTCGTCGCGCAGCACGTGGTCGAGTCGCGACACCAATTCGTCGAACGACTGCGCACGGTACAGCGCAAGCGTGTGCCGGTTCACCTTCAGCACGCGGATGCACGCCGAGCACGCGGCCACACGCTTCGTGTCCTCTTCCAGAAAGCGGCGCAGGTCGGTTACGCCCTCCGCGCGCCAGCGCTCGAAGAGCGCGCGCAACTGACTGTAGTCTTCGAGCCACAGCGAGGTGGGCGTGAGGTCGAAGAAATCGAACAGGGCGACGCCCATCGTTTCGAAGCTGGCGGGAGGGGTGGGGGAGCCTGGTTGCATGGCGGTCGGTAGAGACGGGTAGGTTCGGATGCTGATGCTACCGGTTCGACGGGCATCGCGCTCGCGTGGTGATCGTTCGGTTAACGGCAGCGTGGCGCGCGACTTGAGCCGCGATCGTGGAAGGTTTCATCCATCGGTGATGTGTTCGCCGGGCGTGGCGAAGCATTCACGCGCGGCGCGTTGCAGGCACGAGACGAACTGCGCGGCGGCGGGCGTGGGCCGCAGATCGCGGCGCGAGATGACGCTCAGGTCGTAGCTGGGCAGCGTTTCTTCGATGTCGGCCGTGCGGATGCCGAGGGGCTCCACCATCGCGGCGAGCGGTCGCGTGAAGCAGCCGATCACGTCGGTCTGCGAGACGAGCCCGAGCGTTACCGCGAACGACGACGGCGCGCGCAGCAGCCGTTGGGGCACCGGCAGCCCGTGCGCGCTGAACATGGCCATCATCACGCTGTGCGGGAAGTGATCGGCGCCCACGGTCACGATCCATTCGGCGTCCACGAGGTCGGCAAGGCGCCGTGCCTTCGCGAGCGGATGCCCTGCGCGCATCGCGACCACGAACTGCGTCGAGTAGAGCGGTTCCTGCACGAGGTCGCTGTCGAGCGCCTGTACGTGGTGGATCGCGGCGATATCGAGGCTGCCGTTGCGCAGCCGCGCGACGGCGTCCGGCACGGTGACTTCCTCCAGATGCAGCCGCACGAGCGGCATGGCCGCGCGAAAGGCGGAGACGGCGCGCGGCAGCGCCGTAAGCGCAATGGAAGGCATGGTGCCCACGCTCACCTTGCCGGCCAGCTCGCCCTTCACCTGCTCCACGGCTTCGACGGTGCGCTGCATGTCGCCCAGCAGTTGCTCCGCGCGCGGCAGCAGTGCGAGCCCGCACGCCGTGAGTTCGATGCCGCGCACGCTGCGCACCATGAGCTCGGCGTTGAGCGCGTTTTCGAGTTCGCGGATGGTGTGCGTCACGGCGGGCTGCGTGATGCCGAGCTCGCGCGCGGCGGCGCGCAGGCTCTTGTGATGGGCGGCCGCGACGAAGGCCTGGAGCTGCTGGAGCTTCATGGGCGACGGAAGCAAGGGTTAACCCCGTGATAAGCAGGCTTAATCGGGGTGAAAAAAACAGCATCTTATTCGAAGGAAATTGCGCCGATATAGTGCTCGCCCATCAACCGGGGTTCCTGAAGGAGTAACCGATGAGGAGTAGCCAATGAACCAGGCCACACGCCTTACCGAAGTCGCCGACCTGCAGCCCGCCGGGCAGGCGCTGCGCGAAATCCGCCATCACATCCACCGCCATCCCGAACTGGCCTACGAGGAAGTCCAGACCGCCGACCTCGTGGCCCAACGGCTCGAAGCGTGGGGCTGGCAGGTGACGCGCGGCGTCGGCAAGACCGGCGTGGTGGGCACGCTGAAGGTAGGCGACGGGGTAGGCAACAGCGCGCGCAGCATCGGCATTCGCGCAGACATGGACGCGCTGCCCATCGTCGAAGAGACCGGCTTGCCGTACGCGAGCGCCACGCCCGGCAAGATGCATGCGTGCGGCCACGACGGCCACACCACCATGCTGCTGGGCGCCGCGCAGCATCTGGCGGCGACGCGCCGGTTCTCGGGCACGGTGCATCTGTATTTCCAGCCGGCCGAGGAAAGCGGCGTCGATAGCGGCGCGAAAAAGATGATCGAAGATGGTCTCTTCGAGCGCTTTCCGTGCGACGCCGTGTTCGGCGTGCACAACCATCCGGGCGCGGAGCCCGGCGTGTTCCTGTTCCGCAAGGGCCCGTTCATGTCGGCGGGCGACAAGGCCGTGATCGTGATCGAGGGCGTGGGCGGTCACGCCGCGCGCCCGCATCTGACGGTGGACCCGGTGGTGGTGGCAGCCAGCATCGTGATGGCGCTGCAAACCATCGTCGCGCGCAACGTGGACCCGGCGCAGCCCGCGGTGGTTACGGTGGGCTCGATGCATGCGGGTACCGCGAACAACGTGATCGCGAGCACCGCGCGGCTCGAATTGAGCGTGCGTTCGTTCAGCGCCGACGTGCGCGCGCTGCTGAAAAAGCGCATCGCCGAACTGGCGCAGGCGCAGGCCGAGAGCTACGGCGCGAAGGCGACGGTGGAGTACATCGAAGGCTATCCGGTGGTGATCAATTCCGAGGCCGAGACCGAGTTCGCCATCGAAGTGGCGCGCGAACTCGTGGGCCACGACAAGGTGGTGGCGCAGGCCGACCTGCTGATGGGCAGCGAAGACTTCGCCTTCATGCTCCAGAAGCGGCCCGGCACGTTTCTGCGCATCGGCAACGGCGTGGGCGAAGACGGCTGCATGGTGCACAACCCGCACTACGACTTCAACGACACCAACCTGCCGGTGGGCGCAGCGTTCTGGGCGCGGCTCGTCGAACGTTATCTGGGGCAGCGATGAGCACACTGTTACGCCGGCCACACGCATGGGCCGCGGTGCGGTCGCGGCCGCCGTGGTCGGCAACTGGCTGGAGTTCTTCGACTTCACCGTCTACGGTTTTTTCGCCGTGATCATCGGCCAGCTGTATTTCCCGTCGGCGGATTCGACCCACTCGCTGCTGCTTTCGGCGCGGCACGTTCGCGGCGGGCTTTTTCACGCGTCCGCTCGGCAGCGTGCTGCTGGGCGTCTACGCGGACCGCAAGGGACGCAAGGCTGCGCTCAACGTCACGATTCTCTTGATGGCGCTCGGCATGGGACTCATCGCCATCGCGCCCACTGATGCGCAGATCGGCGTCGCGGCGCGCCCGTCATCATCGTGCTCGCGCGGCTGATGCAGGGCTTCTCGCAGGGCGGCGAATTCGGCGCGGCCACCTCGACGCTGCTCGAACAGGCCGATCGCAGGAGCCGCGTCTGGCAAGGAAGGCATGCAAAGAGCAAACGGCCGCAGGTCAAAGCCGCTCGAACGCAGCGGCACATTGTTCCCACTGACTACACCCGCACCGATCTGATCCGTTACGCGACCAGCACGACCAGACCGAGGAAATCGAAGCGCTCGCGCGGCGCGTACGGGAGCTTGAGGCGCGCCTGGAGGCGTCTGCTACCGCTTTGCTGCTGTTCACGCGATTTCATGCTCCAGATTCGCTCGGTGTCTGCCGGCCATTAGCTGCGCCAGCGCCTTCTGAACGGCGTCGTCAGGAAGCGCGGTAACGGACTGGGCGCGTTTGTCCGGCTGTTACTGCTGCACGACGCGCAGGTCCGGTCGTACCTTCCGATATGCCATGCAAATGCCTGGCGGCGCATGGATCAATGCACGCACGCCGGTACGTCGCCCCTGCCGGTGAAGATGTCCTGCCGAGTAACACGCATCCTTTCTTCTGGCTGCCGAATGCTGCATGGCCCTCCGCAGCGCGCCGCGGCTATGCCGCTTCTGCCGTTTCTTCGGCAAGGCCACTATGCCGGCCTCGCGCAGCATCGTATCAACGCGCGCAAATCCATATCGAGCGCCGAGCGCCATTCGGGATTCGGAGAGTGGCCGGCGCAGTACAGCGCGCGGCATGTGCACGCAACATCGTGCGGCGCATGGGCCACGACGAGCGGCGCACGTGGCGCAGGTCACGGTCGGTGGGGTTACCGCCGGATGCGCCCGTTCTGCGCCGTCGCGGCGTCGCCCGCCAGCGTGGAAGGAGCCGGTACGCCCTGGTGCAATACCCCGAGCGACGATGCGCCGCCGCGCTTGACGGTAGGCCGCAGCGCTTCTCGTAAGGCCGCAGCGGTTTCCGCGTAACAGTCGCGCATGGTGAGGAATTGCGGGAGAGGTATAAGACGAAAAAAACCGCATTGCGCGGGCTTTAAATGATGGGCACGGCAGTGCAGCGTCCTGATTTAAATCGATATCAACCGCGTTTTACCACATGTTAAATTCCATGCCGAATATCCGGGATGCCACCCAGCTTGATATTTCTTGACATTTTTCCGATTGCGATATGGCGAAAAATGGAGAAGCATTATCAGTCTGGCGAAGGATAATCCACCGCCTCTCGCAGGAGTGCTCACTTGAATTCGCGCGATCCGCTGGCACGTCCCGGCATAAACGTCCACCAGTATTACTCTCTCGACATACCCTCTTCCGCCAGTGCTGCGCTCGCTGATGTCTATGCGTTCGAAGGCACGCGAGGCATGGGCGAGCCGACGAAGTACACGATCCAGTTCACGCATCCGCAACGCGACCTGCCGCGCACCAATTTCATCCTGAAACCGGCGTCGTTCGTCATCCAGCCGCCGCCCGCGACCCGCTGGCACACGCCGGAAGACGCGCGCCGCGTTCAAGGCGTGATTACCGGATTTTCCCTCGTTGCGAGTAATCACGAACAGACGATGTACGAGGTAACGCTCGAATCACGCCTCGCACTGCTGCGCAATTCGCCGCGTACCCGCTTCTTTCTGAACGAGAGTGAGCCGGAAGTTATCGAAAAGATTCTCAGGGAGAACGGTTTTGACAAGGTTCTGGCCGACTTCGTATTCGATCTTTATCGCACCTATCGCAAGCGGCCCATCATCACGCAATGGCAGGAAGACGATCTCGCGTTCATTACGCGTCTTTGCAGGCGCATCGGTATCTGGTTCGTCTGCGAGACCGGCAAGCACTGTGAAACGGTCCGGTTCGGGGACGACTTCACGCATTACGTCCACGACCGCGAACGCCTCACTGTGCCGTATCAGGAGCCCAACGGCCTGCATACGGTTGGGCGGGAGTCCGTGCAGTCGCTCACGATGAAGACGAAGACGGTGCCGGCGAAATTCACGGTGCGCAGCTACAGCCCCGAGCAGCCGAACAACCTGCGCATGGACGGCACGAAGGCGATCCGCGACGACCGGACCACGTATGGTGAAGCGTACACGTGGGGCCGCGATCTGGACGACGAGCAGGATGCTGCGCGCGAAGCCCTGCTGCGACAGGAAGCGGCGCTGGCGGAACAGGTGGTCTACACGGGAGAGTGTGATCTGCTGGACATGGCGCCCTCATGCGTGTTGAGGTTGTCGAACCGTGCCCTGCCGGAAGTGAAGCACGGCCTGCTGGTGGTGAGCATGAAGTGCAGTGCCTCACTCAAGCAGGGCTACAAGGTGGAATTCACTGCCATCCCGAGCGACCGCATTTACCGCATGCCGCTAAAGGAAGAGACATGGCCGCGCATCCAGGGCGTTGTGACCGGCAAGGTTGCATCGACCCAAGGCTACGTTGGTCCCTATCTCGATG
Source organism: Paraburkholderia kururiensis (assembly GCF_034424375.1). Taxonomy (NCBI): domain Bacteria; kingdom Pseudomonadati; phylum Pseudomonadota; class Betaproteobacteria; order Burkholderiales; family Burkholderiaceae; genus Paraburkholderia; species Paraburkholderia kururiensis. The sequence continues at coordinate 1,459,181 of NZ_CP139965.1, forward strand.
GAGAGGGGCGCTACATCGTCAGCATTCACGCAGACGCAGACGGCAGGACGCCCGGACTGGAGAGTTGTCCGGTGCGCCTCGCGAAGCCTTTCGCGGGCCAGGGACAGACGGGTTTCCACTTTGCCCTTGAGCCGGACACCATCGTGCTCGTGGGTTTCCTGTGGGGCGATCCCGACCGGCCATACATATCCCAGGTGCTGCACACGGCACATCATACGGACCCGGTTGTAATGGGTTATCCGTGGGCGACGCGGCACACCATCCATACGCGGTCCAACAACACCTTGCAGATGGAGGACCGCGAAGGCAAGGAGCATATCAAGCTCGCCACCGAGCACGGCAAGACGCAACTGAATCTCGGCTACGCGGTGGACCGGAACAACGCGGACCGGGGCGAGGGGTACGAGCTTCGCACGGACCTGAAGGGACACCTGCGCGCAGGCGGCGGGATGCTGGTTTCGACGGATGCCCAGCCGGTTGCACGGGGGCACCTGACCGACATGGAACCCGCGACGGAGCAGTTCCATCTCACGCAGGCCCAGGCGCAGGAACTGGCCGACGCGGCCCGCGCCGCACATGCGGAAGTCGCAGACGTGAAGGCAGAAAACGCGTGGCTGAAGGACGAACTGGCAGGCCTGAAGCAGGCCGTGATTGCACTGTCCGCGCCCAAAGGCATCGGCATGGCGACGCCGGATCGCATGCTGTTTTCTGCGGGCAAGGATGTGAGCGTCACGGCATCCTCGGGATTCAACGTCAGCGCGATGAAGCACGTTGTGATTGCCGCAGGCGAAGTTCTGTCGCTGTTCGCGCACAGGTGCGGCATCAAGCTGTTCGCCGCGCGCGGCAAGGTGCAGATTCAGGCGCAGAGCGATGAAATCAGCATCGCGTCGGAACAGGATACGACCATCACGAGTTCGAAAGGGCGCGTGGTCATCGAGGCTAAAAAGGAGTTGTTGTTCAAGTGCGGCGGCTCCTACTTCCGCATGACCGCGAACGGCATCGAGGACGCCACACGGGGGGATCGAAAATGGCGTGCTGCCGCCTTCGACCGTAGCGGACCGGCGAGCCTGCCAGGCGACCTGCCGGTGCTTCCCACGCCCGCCGCGATGGAATGCGCGCAGCGCGCGAGTCGCGCTGGCGTGCCGTTCGCGCGTATGTAATCCCTTCGCCAGTAATCGAATCTCCATGGTATTCAAACAGGACGATCCCCTGCTGGATCGCTTTCGCGATCAGTACGCCGCGTACAGGGCCACTCACCCGCGCGCGCAACTCTATGCGCTGCTCGACGTCGCGTCCATGGTGCCCAACTGGCAGCACTTTCTGGCGGACACGATCCGGGCGATGCCGCGTGTGCCCCTGTACGGCAATACCGGTCTGGACGATCTGGCGACAACGGGACCGTTCCTGATCGTGTGTCCTCCCCCTGAAGGGGACGAGCCGTTGCGCGCGTACCGTTCACTTCTTGGGCTCGCCAGGCGCGACAGCCGGTTCGTGTCGTGGCTATGGGCAACGCACGAGGTCGAACCGCTCGTTGACCACTTGCAGACGCTGCTGCACGCGAAACTCGGAACGGCGGGCGAAGACGCGTGGTTCTTCTTTCACCAGCCGGCCTACCTGCCCGTACTGCACCGGACGTTACCCTGCGAAACGCGTCGCTACGTGTTCGGCCCATGCCTCTCGTGGTGGTGTCTGGACTATCGCAGCGAACTCGTTGAACTGCCTGGTGAGAACCTGCCGATCCCGACGGCATGGGACGCGTTGCCTGTTCCCGATGAGGTCGTGGATGCGCTTCACCGCGCGGGCGCGCCTGTTCAGGTGCGGGCCTGGCTGCAACGTGCACGTCCTGACGTGCTCGATCAGCGCCTCGACGCGAACGACCAGTTGCAGCAGATCACGCCGCTGGTCGAACAGGCATTCGGCTACGGCGTGACCGAAAAGACAGACCAGGGTGTCTATGTCGCGGCAGGACTGCTTTACGGGCGGCAGTACGACGATCATCCGGCATTGCAGGCCGTGCTTGCGCAGTTCCGTGGCGGGAAGACGGCATTGATCGATGCCTATGCAGCGTTGGGTGATGGCGTCTGGAACGAGGTCGCGGCCACTGCCCGGCAGCGTGCGGCAGAAGTTGCGGCCGAGGCACATCAGGCGAAGCTGCGGGAATACGGCCACGCCACCATGCGGGTCAGGATCGTAAACGACACCCCAAGTCACAAACGGAAGATCGAGATTGAATCGACGAGAGATCTCTTTACGACCAGCGCGAGCCTTGGCGATATCGACCCGAACGGGTTCGAGCCGACCCGGCGCATCGTCGCGGCTGCGCGGATGCCGGTTCCAGGAACACGCGTCACAGTGAAATGGATTGGCCCGATGGGAGAGAACTCGGACGATGCCTTGGTGGCGGGAGAACTGCCCCGCGCCGAAGGCGAAGGGCTGGCGGTCGTGACGTTCGCACGCGACTGGCGGGTCTACGTTCGCATGTATGCCGAGGAACCAAAGCCGAAGGCACGGCAGTGGTAACCCAAGTGGGGATGTGATTTGAAAAGAACGATTCAAGTGATGGTGATTGTGCTCACCGCGCTATCCCTCAGCGGGTGCATGTCTACAGCGCTGGCGATCTGGTGTGTCAGTGAACGTATGTCGGACCCGGATTTCAACTGCTGGAAATAGCCGCAGGACTATGGAAAAGAAAGTCCTACTCAAGTTGCAGTCAAACGGCACGACGCAGGTGGCTTTCAGCCACCGCGTAGCGACAGTGAGCCGACATAAGAGGAAGCCGTTGATGAGATGGATGGCACGCGTATCGGTCGCGTTGATGATTGGTTTACTGGCCGCCTGCTCGACCGGTCAGCGTAGCAGCAATGCGGATCACGGCAGAACTGGTTTGCTGAACAAGGTGGGTATCTTTACGGTCAACTATACGGATTTCGAAATTGGAGCCGTACTTGTCAAGTCACGGGATGCAAAAGACGTAGGGTTCGGCGGGCCGATTCCGCCGCTTGCCATGGGAGGAGTCGGACCGGCCGCATGCTGCTATCAGTTACCGAGGCCCGGCGAGCAAATTACCATTTACTGGACAAACAGTCCATGGGAAATCAATTCATCAAAAGGACAGTCGTGTTAACCGGCTCGGCACCAGACGATCCCAGTCATTTTTCTAACCTCATTATCCGGTTCATGAATGATTTTCCTGCGGTCACCATTCAGGCCGAGTTTATTTCAGACGATGAAATAAAGGCCGGACGTTCCAGTGCTCACATCGATCCGTTGCTTTGGCCCGTTCTCGATAAGCTAACCCAAAAGCAAGGAGGATGAATCGATGAGGATGATTGTGCGCATGTTCATTGTATGGACGCTGGGCATGCTAGCCGCCTGTGCGACAGGTCAGCCACGTGGCTATGTCGATGCTTCTGCGTGGAGTGCGAACTACACCGAGGACTATATTCCTCGCTTCTGGATTCAGACCGTTGATGGCAAGGATACCGGGTTGGCGGGTGTTCAGGTTCAGGAGTTCTCACGAGGCGGTAAAGGTGGTCGCGAATGCTGTTCGCTAATTTCGGGCGTAGACCAGACGATCAAGATCGTGTGGCGCGTCGGTGGACGTCAGGACGATGAGTCCCAGTGGAAAACGTATAGCCGTGATGTTGTGGTGAAAGGTGCGATGCCAACTAGGAAGGATGCCTACAACATCCTGATGGTCAGATTTTTTTCCGATCATCAGGTAGAAGTTGAAGTGATCCCTGACCGGGGAGAACCCGGCGATGCCGCGAGTCCACGCGTTGATAAACTGTTTTACAGCCAGCGTGTGATGCGTCACATGGGAGAATAAAAATGCAGAACTGGATAACCGACGATCCGAAGCACTTTCTGCGGTCAATGAAGACGGCGACACAGTTGCATGCGGAAGACTTCATAACCTGCACGACGTGCGAACAGCAGCCATGGTTCAGCTTCTTTTTCGATGGCACGGGGAATAACCGTGACATTGGCGAATCGTGGCAGACGCACGCCAATATCACGCGGTGGATGACACGTGTGTTCATGACGATGATGCTGTGCGTGCTGACCGCCTGTGCGACAGGTCAGTCAGGCGGCTATGTCGATGTCTCGGCATGGGGCGCGAACTACACCGAGGACTATATTCAGGACTTCTCGATTCAGACTGTGGATGGAAAGAGGTCAGGAATCGGCGGCGCCAATGTGGCTGAATTTTCAAAGGGAGGTGCGGGCGGCTCCGAATGCTGTTCGCTAATTCCGGGCGTAGACCAGACGATCAAGATCGTGTGGCGCGTCGGTGGACCTCAGGACGACAAGTCGCAGTGGAAAACGTATAGCCGCGATGTTGTGGTAATTGGAAAAATGCCGGGGGACACGAAAGACCATAGTGTTCTGATAGTTCGTTTCTTCCCGAATCATGAAGTTGAAGCAGAGGTCTTTCCTGGCGACGGCAGCTTTGGCCCCTCAAATCCCCGCATGGACAAACTGTTTTTCGTTGGACCGCGCGTGATGCGCCACATGGGAGAATGACAATGCAGGACTGGATAACCGATGATCCGATGCACTTCCTGCGGTCGATGAAAGCAGCCACGCAGTTGCATGCGGAAGAGTTCATGACCTGCACGACGTGCGAACAGCAGCCGTGGTTCAGTTTCTTTTTCGATGGCACGGAGAATAACCGTGACATTGGCGAATCGTGGCAGATGCACACCAATATCACGCGGTGGATGACACGTGTGTTCATGACGATGACGCTGTGCGTGCTGGCAGCCTGTGCGACAGGTCAGCCACGCGGTTATGTGGATGTTTCGGCGTGGGGCGCGAACTACACCGAGGACTATATTCAGGACTTCTGGATTCAGACCGACGAGGGTAAGGATACTGGAGTGGGTGGAGTCTTGGTGTCGGAGTTCTCGCGAGGTGGAACGAGCGGACATATTTGTTGTTCCTTGATGCCCGGAGTCGGCAAGACGATCAAGGTAGTGTGGCGCGTCGGTGGACGTCAGGACGACAAGTCACAGTGGAAAACGTATAGCCGCGATGTTGTGGTGAAAGGTGCGATGCCAACCAAGAAAGATGCCTACAACATCCTGATGGTCAGATTTTTTTCCGATCATCAGGTGGAAGTTGAAGTGATCCCGGACCGGGGGGAACCAGGCGATGCCGCGAGTCCGCGTGTCGATAAACTGTTTTACGGTCAGCGTGTGATGCGCCACATGGGAGAATAAAAATGCAAGACTGGATAACCGACGATCCGATGCACTTCCTGCGGTCGATGAAGACGGCAACACAGTTGCACGCTGAAGAGTTCATGATCTGCACGACGTGCGAACAGCAGCCGTGGTTCAGTTTCTTTTTCGACGGTACGGGGAATAATCTCGCTATTGACGAGCCCAAACAGAAGCTTTCCAATATCGCTCGTCTGTACAAAGGCCATATCGCTGATGAGTTGCCGCTGATTGTTCCACTCTACTATCCTGGCGTGGGCACACCGCTCGATGCTAGCGATCCAGGCTGGTGGGAAAGGGTCCGCGATAGCGAAATGTTGGGGGGCGGAGCCGGGGCGGGCAGCGATGTGCGCTTGGACAAGGCTGAGAAGGAGTTTTCGGAAAACCTGAAATACAACCACAAGGTCAGCCGCATCGACATCGCCGTATTCGGCTTCTCACGTGGCGCAACACTCGCGCGCGCATTCGTGAACCGTCTGCTGAAGAAATGCTCTTTTAAGGATGGCGTAGCACACTGGCCCTGTCCGACAGCAGTGGATGGCGAATCCGCGCCGCTGCATTTTCGCTTCCTTGGCGTCTTCGACACGGTCGAATCGGTTGGCCTGCCCGCCCACAATCTTTCCGATCTGCGCTTGGAGGTGCCCGAGCAGGTCGAGCGGTGCGTGCATTTCGTCTCCGGCCATGAACTGCGTGCCTGCTTTCCCCTGACACCCGTGCGCGGCAGTACCGCGTTCTACGAGGAGACCGTTCTGCCGGGCGTGCATTCCGACGTTGGCGGCGGATACCGCCCTGAAGAACAGGCGCGCTCCGATTTGTTGGCACGTATCGCCCTGAACCGCATGCGCCTTGATGCGGCAATCAGCGGCGTGCCGTTCATCGCGCCGAAACTCGCCAGCAAGGAAATAAGCGCGCTGTTCGAGTACGACGAGGACGTAAAGGCGCTGTTCGATGAATACATGCGTACCGTGAACGCGACCGGCACGCTGGAACAGCAGGTCTTCGCGCACATGCGCCTGTTCTATGGCTGGCTGAAGGTCCGATTCAACCAGCGACCGGCCGACATCTACAAGAATGTGCGCTCGGCCGATCCAGAGATACAGGCGCAGCTTGAGCGGATTCGGCAATTCCACGAGCAGATGAAGATCGACGCGGACACCATGAACTGGCGCGCCTATCTCACGCAGTTGTGGAAGAAGGATCGCAGCGAATACAACCGTGTGGTGGAAACGGCTGGCGGTGGCGACTCTCCTTTCAACAAGCCGCTGTCCGAAGAGCAGCAGGCCTACTGGGACGCGTGGCTGAACCCGCCGGAGCTTTCGGCCAACATGGTCCGCTTCTTCGACCAGTACGTGCACGACTCTCGCGCAGGGTTCCTCCGGATCGACAGCAGCGGGTATCTGCGTGCGCGTCAGATCATCGACGTGGAGGGCAGTCGCGCAACTGCAACTGAATCTGGCACCAGGCCGACACACGTTGCTCCCGCCGAAGGCTCCCCGCAGGTTGCGCTTTCCGGGGCGTGATGAATACAGCAAGCCATCCGTACGGCGAGCGACGGCGCTTGCTCTATGCCTGGCGCGAGACGCTTGATTATGTGCGTGGCTGGCACCCCGGCAGGTTGCGCTCTTCGATCCGGAAGCAGAGCGGTGGCGTTTCGTGCCGTGTCGCGACGGTGCCCGGACCGACTGGATAACGCTGAAGAGGGAGAAACAGCATGAATATTCGCCACGACATCCGCGACGGCGATACCACGACCGCGAACGGGCGCGTAATCGCGACGGTGCGCAACGACATCATCGACGGCAGGGCAGCAGCGTATGAGGGCGATCCGGTTTGGTGCCCGAAGTGCAGTACCACGGGAAAAATTGTCTGTGTGGGCGAGCGCCTGCTGGAGCAGGGGCCAGACGGCAGGAAGTCTGCGCTCAGCGGCGACTGGTGCCTGTGTGAGTGCCGCCCGAGCCCGCTGCTGGTCGCATCGCAGAACCGTTCCGCCGCCCGAGCATAGAAACCATACCGATTGCCGATTTCGCGGCAGCAGGATTCGTGCACGTTCGACCTGGCATTGCCACACGCTGGCATATGCATGTTCTGCCGCCGTGCTTTACTGAAGTGCATCGGAAGCCTGGCGCCAACCGCTTACACTTCCGCTACACGGCGCAAGAGCCAAAGCAGGGGCACGGGCTGCGAAGCCTTTAACCCATTGATTTTGCGATAGAGATGGTCATCGATCGGCTCTCCGGTAGTGGCATGGCGTGTGCCCTTCGCGCTCGGTCTGCTGATCGCGCCATTCGGCATCTATCTGCGCCGGCGCCTGGCCGACGACAACCTCGGCGCCGAACATCACGGACTCTCTCGTCGCATGCTGCGCGAGCTGTTCATCGGGCATCTGCGCACGCTGCTGCTCATCGCACTCACGGTGATGGGCGGCACGGTTTCCATCTATATCCTCAACTTCTACATGCCCACGTACGCGATTCACACGCCGGGCTTGCCGATGTCGCTTTCGATGCTGCTGTGCTGCTCGATGGGCTCGGCGTCGGAGTTCGCGCTGATGTGCGAGTCGTTTCCGCGCCGCGTGCGGGCAACGGGCATTTCGATCGCGTATGCGCTGGCCGTGTGTGTGTTCGGCGGCACGGCGCAACGGGTGGCGACGTGGCTGATTCGCGTGACGGGCAGCAAGCTCGCGCCGGCGGGTTATGTGACGCTATGCGTGCTGGCGTCGCTGGTGGCGGTCTCGCTGCTGCGCGAGACCGCGAAGGGGGCGACGGACTGAAGGCGCAGGGCAGCAGCGCCTTCAGCCGCGCACCGCGACCATCTGCGACACGCGTTGCGCGGCCTGCTGAAGCGGCTCCAGAAAAGCCTTCACCATCTGCTTTGCCGAGGTGCGCTGCGCGTTGCCGCTGATGTTCATGGCGGCAATGACGCGTCCCTGGCGGTTGCGGATGGGCGCGGAAAGCGAGATCAGGCCGCCTTCCAGTTCCTGGTCCACGATGGCCCAGCCCTGGCGGCGCACCTGCGCGATGATTTTCTTCAGCTCGTCCTTGTCCGTGACGGTGCGCGTCGTGTGGGTCTGGAGCGGCGACGCGGCGAGGGTGGCATCGAGCGCGGCGTCGTCCAGCGCGGAAAGCAGCACGCGGCCCATCGACGTGCAATACGCTGGCAGCCGGCTGCCGATCGACAGATTGATCGTCATGATCTTGTGCGTGGGCACGCGCAGCACGTAGACGATTTCGGTCCGGTCCAGCACGGCCGCCGAGCAGCTCTCGTGAACCTCGGCCGACAGTTCCTCCATGACCGGCTCGGCAAGGTTCCAGAACGGCATGGAGGTCAGATAGGCGAAGCCGAGGTCGAGAATCTTCGGCGTGAGCCGGAACAGCCGCCCTTCGGTTTCCACGTACCCGAGCGTTTGCAGCGTGAGCAGGATGCGCCGCGCGCCCGCGCGCGTGAGACCCGTGGCGGCGGCGACCTCGGTCAGCGTCTGCTCGGGCCGCTGGGCATTGAACGCGCGGATCACGGAAAGACCGCGCGCGAACGACTGCACGTACGAATCGCCGGGTTTGTCGGGCGCCTGGGCGGCGGTGTCGGGAACGGGCGTGAGGTCGTCGGGGGCTGGGCTCATAAACGCAAGGGGAAGGCGGGGAGGCAAAGAGGCGCGCCGTCTCAGGAACCCGAGAAGATAGCGCATGCGTTTTGTTTCGCCAACCGCGCTTCGCGCGAGTCTTGCCGTGGATGCGAAGCTGCTGTGGCTGAGGCGGGCGCTCCGGTGGATGGCACCGGGCGCCGGGGCGCGGCTTGACATGCCGGTCCGCGCGGGCCTAACATCGGCCTCAATGTTCGTTATGCGATCTATGGTTCGTATACAGAACTTTTTGAACCATGACCTGCCATCGGAGACACAGATGACCGAAGCCTTCCTGTGCGACGCCATTCGCACCCCCATCGGCCGCTACGCGGGCGCCCTCGCGCAGGTGCGCGCCGACGACCTGGGCGCCGTGCCGCTCAAGGCGCTGATGGAGCGCAACAAGGAAGTGGACTGGAACGCGATCGACGACGTGATCTTCGGCTGCGCGAACCAGGCCGGCGAAGACAACCGCAACGTGGCGCGCATGTCGCTGCTGCTCGCGGGCCTGCCGCAAGGCGTGCCGGGCTCGACGGTGAACCGCCTGTGCGGCTCGGGTATGGACGCTGTGGGTATCGCCGCGCGCGCGATCAAATCGGGCGAGGCCGGGCTGATGATCGCGGGCGGCGTGGAAAGCATGAGCCGCGCGCCGTTCGTGATGGGCAAGGCGGCTTCGGCGTTCTCCCGCGAGGCTGCGGTCTACGACACCACGATCGGCTGGCGCTTCGTCAATCCGTTGATGAAGCAGCAATACGGCGTGGACTCGATGCCGGAAACCGGCGAGAACGTGGCGCAAGACTACCAGGTGAGCCGCGCGGACCAGGACGCCTTCGCGCTGCGCAGCCAGCAGAAGGCGGCGCGCGCGCAGGCCGACGGCACGCTCGCGCAGGAAATCGTGCCGGTCACGATCCCGCAGAAGAAGGGCGAGCCCGTGGTGGTCGCGAAAGACGAGCATCCGCGCGAAACGAGCCTCGAAGCGCTCGCGAAGCTCAAGGGCGTGGTGCGGCCCGACGGCACGGTGACGGCGGGCAATGCCTCGGGCGTCAACGACGGCGCGGCGGCACTGCTGCTCGCGAACGAAGAAAGCGCGAAGCGCTTCGGCCTCGTGCCGCGTGCCCGCGTGCTGGGCGTGGCGACGGCGGGCGTGGCGCCGCGCGTGATGGGCATCGGCCCGGCGCCGGCCACGCAGAAGCTGCTCGCGCGGCTGGGCATGAGCATCGGCCAGTTCGACGTGATCGAACTGAACGAGGCCTTCGCCTCGCAAGGGCTCGCCGTGCTGCGCATGCTCGGCGTAGCCGACGACGACCCGCGCGTGAATCCGAACGGCGGCGCCATCGCCTTGGGGCACCCGCTGGGCATGAGCGGCGCGCGTCTCGTCACCACCGCGATGTATCAACTGCAACGCACGCAGGGCCGCTACGCGCTCTGCACGATGTGCATCGGCGTGGGCCAGGGCATCGCCATCGCGATCGAGCGGGTTTGATCGACGCGACCTGAACCGGTGCGCTCAGGCGTGGGTGCGTGGAGGGTTTCCACGCATCCGCAGATACCCCAGCGCGCACGCCGCAATGGCGAGCGGCCACAGCAGATACCAGCCGGTCAGCGCGAGCAGTCCCACCACGGCCGCGAAGGCCACCGCCGCGCAACGGTGCGCGGCGCTGCCGCGCGGCAGCAGCCGCAGCGCCGCGGCCGTTCCCAACACGTAGATCGCGACCAGCGAGCCCGTCGTCATCATGACGAGCGACTTCGTCCCGATGCCGGTCGCCGCCACCAGGATCAGCATGCTCGCCGCGAGAGCGAAGACGACGGCGAGGCTGCGCCGCGGCACGTCGCCCGCCAGGCTGCCGCGCGCAAGCCATGCCGGCAGCGCGCCGTCGCGGCCCAATGCCGCGCCCAGCTTGGCGGCGCCCGCAAAGTACGCGTTCATCGTGCCGAGCGTGAGCAGCAGCGCGGCCACGGCGGTCAATGCCTGAGCCCTGGCGCCCACGCCGCTTGCCAGCAGTTGCGCGAGCGGCGCAGTCGATGCGCCCGCGGCTGGCCCAAGCACCAGCACGCTCGCGGCGGCCACGGCCATGTACAGCACGCCGACCACCACAACCGCGATGCCCGTGGCGAGCGGCAAGTCGCGCGCGGGATGCCGGAACTCGCCGGCCAGATGCGTGATGGCCTCCCAGCCCGCAAAGCTCCATACGAGCAACGCGGCGGCAGGTCCGACGGCAAGCCAGCCATGCGGCGCGAACGGATGCAGGTTGACCGCGCGCGCATGCGGCGCGGACGCGGCCACTGCGACCAGCAGCAACCCCACCAGTAGCGCGGCGAGCACGAGCTGCAGGCGCCCGGACACCGTCAGGCCCCACGCATTGGCCGCGCTCACGATGAGCACCAGGGCCGCGGCCGTCGCGATCATCGTGTGCTCGCCGCCGCCGAAGGCCGCGGCCACGTAGGCGCCGGCGAACATGCCCGCGGCCGGCGAGCCTGCGGGCACGGTGAAGTAGAAGCACCAGCCCACCACTGCCGCGGCGCGCGGGCCGAACGCATTGCGCACGTAAGTGGAGACGCCGCCCGCATCGGGAAAGCGGATGCCGAGCGCGGCGAACGTCGCGGCAAGCGGCGCCGAGAGCACGACGAGCGCGAGCCACGCGAGCAGCGAGGCCGGTCCCGCCACCTGCGCGGCAAGCGCGGGCAGGGCGATGACGCCTGTACCCAGCACGGCGCCGATATAGAGCGCCGTGCCTTGCAGCACGGTGAGCCGACCGCGGCGAGCGGACGACGAGCCGGTCTCGTGCGCGACGCAGGACACCGCGCCGTCAACTCCAACTCCGGGCCTTGCCGGAGCGCTTTTCCGAACAGTGGACATGAACGGTTCCGTAGTGAAGAAGCGCGAGTGCGGTGCACCGTTGCCTCACCCGTTCTTATACTGCCCAATAGCTGACAACCGGTGTCAGGATTTCCCAAGCTGCGAGGAACATGCCGCATGCGTACGAGCCGCCTCATTTCGATGCTGCTGTTGCTGCAGAGCCGCGGACGCGTCACGGCGCAGGCGCTGGCCGACGAGTTCGAGATTTCGATCCGCACCGTCTATCGCGACATCGATCAGTTGAGTGCGGCGGGCGTGCCGGTCTACGCGGACCGCGGGCCCGGAGGCGGCTTCGCGTTGCTCGACGGCTATCGCACGCCGCTTGCCGATCTCACTCGCGCCGATGCCGACACGCTCGCACTCGCGGGCCTGGGCGGCGCGGCAGCCGACCTCGGTCTTGCCGACGAATTGCGCGCCGCGCAACTGAAGCTCGTCGCGGCCGCGCCCGGCGACGGCGGCGCGGCGACATCGCGAATCGGCGCGCGATTGCATATCGATCCGGTGGACTGGTACAAGCGGCCCGCGCCCGTGCCGTTGCTGCCGGAGCTTGCGCGTGCGGTGTGGGAACAGAAGCGCGTCGCGATGCATTACCGCAGCTGGCAAGGCGCGGGCATGCGCAAGCGCGAGCCGCTCGGGCTCGTGCTCAAGGCGGGCGACTGGTATCTGGTGGCGCATGTGCGCGACAGTCAACGCGTCTACAAGGTGGCGAACATCACGCGGCTCGAGGTGCTCGACAACGAGCGCTTCGAGCGGCCACGCGATTTTGATCTGCGCACGCAATGGAGCGCGTCCGTCGCCGCCTACGAAAAGAGCCTGCTCAAGGGCACGGCGCGGTTGCGCGTGACACGCGAAGGCATGGCGCGGCTCGCGAAGCTCGGCGCGGCGTCGGTAGAGCAGGCCGCGATTGCACCCGCGGATGCCGATGGCTGGCACGAAGTGACGCTACCCGTCGAGACCTTCGACTTCGCCGCCGGACAGCTGCTGGCGATGGGCCCGAACGTGGAAGTGCTTGCTCCGCCCGAGCTACGGGCGCGGCTGCGCGAGCTGGCGGGGCAGGTGGTGGCGCTGAATGGGGATAGGACGGAGCGCGCCACAGAACGCCGCATCAATACGGTGTCGTCCCAACGCGAGACGTCAGGCAGGCATACACCAACGTGACGGCGACGAACACAAACAGAAACGCCGATATAACACCTGCAACGCGACCAGTTTTCGCCACCCTTGTGAAAAGGACGCACCCGACGAGCATGAGGGCAATGCCCGTGAAGAAGTCGTTCGCCACACTACCGAGGGCGCCATCGGCCTGACTATCGACGAAACTCATGTAGTCGTAGCTCAGAAGGCGATGCAACTGGTCGAGGCCTCTGAGTCGAAGGAGCGTGCCTCCGGTGAATACGAGTCCCACTATCGCAATTAGCAAGGCAACGACGGACAGCATTACTGTGGATCGTTGTTTCATGACTTAGCCGACCGTGTAAAAAGCCTGCATCTGCGCATAGACCAGGATGCCGAAGAGGACGATGGACCAGCCGAAAGCAAAAGCGAAACGCCTGATGTCGCGATCGGCTTTGAGTGCAGACAACGCCGCCCCCACGGTGACGGCGGCGAACAGCAGCACGTAAAAGCGGCTGGCCAGCAACTCGGTTTCCGGTATGGCGCGGTCGGCGCGATTGGCCCAATGGTACGTGATCGATTTCAGCGCCAATCCATCGCCGACGATCGCGGGTTTGAGCAGCAAGGTCATTGCGGGCGCGCCCGCACCGAAGTAGCACAGGGCGAGCACGACCAACGCCACGGCGATAAATCGCAGTCTCATAGATTGTTGAACTCGGCGAAGTTCCAGCGGACATGCTTGTTCATGGTGCCCCAGACATCACTGTCCCAGTTTTGATAGTTGCCGTAATGGCGTTGATACATCCACTTGCCGCCGCGCTGCTCATAGCTGGCGTCCTGAACGGGGGCACCCAGATAGTTCGAGCTTTTCCGGTTGCCGTCGTTCGTTGAGCGCAACCACGGACCGAGTTCCAGGTAGCTTGTCCATTTTCTCCTGGGTGTTTCGCCGGGGCCCGGGAAGTTGCCCTGCATGATATCGATCTTGCCAGGTGCAACGCTAGTAACCACCTGAATGTGGCCGCCGTTGAATTCGACGAAGAGATCACCTGGCAACAGGTCACTGTCCGCAACAGGCGAGGAGTTCCTCAGTACGTCGGGAGCGCCGCTCGCATAGGCCACGTCGAGTGCGAATCCGGCCGGTGTCGGCGGAGCCGTTTTGCTACCCGACCTGAAGTCCTTGTCGATGTTTTTGAAGACCGCTGAATCCGTCTTGATTTTCAGTGGAAGTTTGTTGCGCGACGCAAATTCTATGAGGACCTCGAACGCGAAGTCTTCGCACGTGAACCGGTTTGCTTCGTTGCCGCCCGTGGGCGATCCGTCGACACGTTCGCTGTCCAGTCTGGACATATCGACCTTGCGCGCCTGTATCTCTTTTGCGAGGGACGGTGTCGCGGCATGATATTGCGCGATCCATTGGGCATTCCATTCGTGACGATGAATCCAGTAGACCTTGCATTGCACCGTGATCGGCTTGCGGTCATCCTTGGGGGTCATCACGCCGCTGGCTAACTGCATTATTCGCCTCTCACGGTGCGGAGCAGAAACTGGACATCGTGCGCACCGTTAGCCGATACCAGATCGGTTACGCCGGCGCTCGATGTGGTGCCCTTCACAGTTGTGCCATCCGCACTCTTGAGAAGGTAGGGCAGTCCTTCTACCGGCTTCCCGTCGCTATTAATTATCAGAAAGTGCTGGTTATAGCCGTTGAAGGCGTGCTCAAGAGGCTCGCCATTGGGCGCAAAACCCATGGTCGCTAATGCATCACCTTCGAAGCTTTCGAACATGACGGACTGAGATGCAATCATGGTCGGCGGTGGCGAGCATTTGCACATGCAGATATCGCCTTCCAGTGCCCTGTCCTTTCCCATCATGGAGCCAGGCCAGCGAGGGCCCTGGGCGGCGATCACGCCTACCGATTTGCAAGTGGGACAGTCCACGTGTGCGCCGACAAAAGTGAATTCGGTGCCGTTATGTGTTACGCCGGGAATTCCCTCGATGACCGTTCCGTCGGCCGACGATTTATCGCCGATTTTTAGATAACTGCGTCGCATATTGGACCGTTGAGTGCCGGAGCAGCCGTTTAATTACCATGCAGTTGATGTAATGGCAAGAAAGAGACTGCCAAACGATACTCAGCGGCACGTCGCTTCCGTTCGGGAAGTGGCGCTGCGCGTCGCCTGCGTGCGGGGGATTCAAATCGAATGAAATTGATGTGGGCTGTCGAGTGCGACAGATCCATCGCGCCGTGGTGGGACGCCGCCGTGGATGGCGGGAGCGCCAGCAGTGGAGAGACGTGTATTGCGCGAGTTGGTGCTGACGGTCGGACGGCGGGAGGAGCTTCCCGGTGGCCTGGACGACTGCCCGGCGGCGCGCGCCGGACAAGGTTCGATGCGGTGACCCGGACCCAGCTGCTGTGGACTTCCGCCGCATTGGCGCGCGTAGCAGGTGGCGCCACCCTCGCAACGGAAGTCCTTCAGAGAAGGCTAAACCCCACCCATACACAAATACTTGATCACGACGTAATCATCGATGCCGTAGTGCGACCCTTCGCGCCCGAGGCCCGACTGCTTCACGCCGCCGAACGGTGCCACCTCGTTCGAGATGAGGCCGGTGTTGATGCCCACCATGCCGTACTCGAGCGCTTCCGCTACGCGCCAGACGCGGCCGATGTCGCGGCTGTAGAAGTATGAGGCGAGGCCGAACTCGGTGTCGTTGGCGAGGCGGATCACTTCTTCGTCCGACGAGAAGCGGAACAGCGGCGCAAGCGGCCCGAACGTCTCTTCGCGTGCCACCTTCATGGCGGGCGTGACGTCGGCGAGCACGGTGGGTTCGAAGAAGCCGTGTCCGAGCGCGTGACGCTTGCCGCCCGTCAGCACGCGGGCGCCCTTGGCGAGCGCGTCTTCGATGTGCGACTCCACCTTCAGCACGGCCGCTTCGTTGATGAGCGGACCCTGCACCACGCCCGGCTCCGTGCCGCGGCCCACCTTCAGTTGCATCACGGCTTCCTGCAGCTTCGCGGCGAACGCGTCGTAGACGCGCTCGTGCACGTAGAAGCGGTTCGTGCATACGCAGGTCTGGCCGCTGTTGCGGTACTTCGACGCGATGGCGCCGGCCACGGCGGCGTCCAGATCGGCGTCGTCGAACACGATGAACGGCGCGTTGCCGCCCAGTTCCAGGGAAACCTTCTTCACCGTGGGCGCGCATTGCGCCATCAGCAGACGGCCCACCGGCGTCGAGCCCGTGAACGAGAGCTTGCGCACGGTCGCGTTGCTGGTGAGTTCGCCGCCAATCGCTTTCGGGTCGCCCGTCACGACGCTGAACACGCCCTTCGGCACACCGGCGCGCTCGGCCAGCACGGCGAGCGCGAGCGCCGACAGCGGCGTCGCTTCCGCCGGCTTCACGACGATGGGGCAGCCCGCGGCCAGCGCGGGGCCTACCTTGCGCGTGATCATCGCCGCCGGGAAGTTCCACGGCGTGATGGCCGCGCACACGCCGACCGGCTCCTTCGTCACGACGATGCGCTTGTCGCCGGCCGGCGTCGGAATCGTGTCGCCGTAGACGCGCTTGCCTTCCTCCGCGAACCATTCGATGAACGACGCCGCGTAGAGAATCTCGCCCTTCGCCTCGGCGAGCGGCTTGCCCTGCTCGGTGGTGAGGATCAGCGCGAGGTCGTCGGCGTGTTGCACCATCAGGTCGTACCACTTGCGCAGAATCTGCGAGCGTTCCTTGGCGGTCTTCGCACGCCACGCGGGCCACGCCGCGTTGGCCGCGGCAATGGCGCGGCGCGTTTCGGGCGCGCCCATGCGCGGCACGTCGGCGATGCGCTCGCCCGTGGCGGGGTTCACGACGTCGAAGGTCGAACCGTCGTCGGCGCCTTGCCATTCGCCGGCGAGGTACGCCTTCGTTTGCAGCAGTGAGGGATCGTTGAGCTTCATGTGCGGTTCCGGTCGGTCAGGTGCAGGTGCGTTCGGTGAGGCGCGTTCAGTCAGATTCATGCGGCCACGGCCACGCTTTCCTTGAGCACTTCTTCGAGAATGCCGAGCGCTTCGTCGAACACGGCTTCCTGGATCGTGAGCGGGAACAGGAAGCGGATCACGTTCGAATAGACGCCGCACACGAGCAGCAGCAGCCCGCGCTCCAGGGCGCGCGCCTGCACGCGCTTCGTGAAGTCGACGTCCGGCTGGTCGGTGCCGGCCTTGCAGAACTCGACGGCGATCATCGCGCCGGGACCGCGCACGTCGGCGATCTGCGGCACCTCGCCTTTGAGCGCGTTGAGCTTCGCCTTGAGACGTTCGCCGAGTGCCGTGGCGCGGTCGCAGAGGCGTTCTTCGTCGATCACGTCGAGCACCGCGTGCGCGGCCGCGACCGCAAGCGGATTGCCCGCGTAGGTGCCGCCGAGGCCGCCGGGCGCCGCGGCGTCCATCACGTCGGCGCGGCCCACCACGCCCGAGATCGGCATGCCGCCACCCAGGCTCTTGGCAATCGTCATGAGGTCGGGCACCACGTCGTGATGCTCCATCGCGAACAGCTTGCCGGTGCGCGCGAAGCCCGTCTGCACTTCGTCGGCGATGAGGAGGATGCCGTGCTCGTCGCAGATCTTGCGCAGGCCGCGCACGAAGTCGGCCGGCGCCGGGTAGAAGCCGCCTTCACCCTGCACGGGTTCGAAGATGATGGCCGCCACGCGCTTCGGATCGATGTCGGCCTTGAACAGGAATTCGATGGCGTGCAGCGCGTCCGCGGTGCTCACGCCGTGCAGCGGGTTCGGGTACGGCGCGTGGAACACGTCGCCCGGGAACGGCCCGAAGCCGATCTTGTACGGCGCGACCTTGCCCGTGAGCGCCATGCCCATCATCGTGCGGCCGTGGAAGCCGCCCGTGAAGGCGATCACGCCCGGACGGCCGGTGTGGGCGCGCGCGATCTTGACCGCGTTTTCGACAGCCTCGGCGCCCGTCGTGAAGAACGCGGTCTTCTTCGGGAAGTTGCCGGGCGCGCGGCGATTGATCTTTTCAGCCAGTTCCACGTACGACGCGTACGGCACGATCTGGTACGCCGTGTGGGTGAAGCGGTCCAGTTGCTCGCGAATGGCCGCGACGATCTTCGGATGCCGGTGGCCCGTATTGACCACGGCGATGCCCGCCGCGAAGTCGATGAAGCGGCGGCCTTCCACGTCCCAGAGTTCCGCGTTTTCGGCGCGCTCGGCGTAGAAGTTGCACATCACCCCCACGCCGCGAGGCGTAGCGGCGTCTTTGCGGCTATGCAGACCGGCGTTGTCGTTGGCGTTCGTCACAGTGATCTCCTTCCCATATGGTTAGCGGGGTTGGCGGGGGTGGGCAAATGGCGCGCAGCTCCCGCGTCGTGCGCGGTACGTGCAGCGACTATACTCAGGTTTGGCTCCGAGTTTCAGAGCCATTTCGGTAAATTCTTAGGAGCCAATCTTGCGCAAGAGCGTGCTCTCCGACTGGCTGGCCCAGCGCATCGACCGCGGCAGCGGCCAGCCGGTCTATCGCCAGTTGCACCGGCTGCTGCAGCAGGCCATTTTGTCCCGCGAACTGCCGGCCGGCACGCGGGTGCCGTCGTCGCGGCTGCTCGCGAGCGAGCTGGGCATCGCCCGCAATACCGTGACGCAGGTGTACGAGCAACTGGCGCTGGAAGGCTACGTGACCTCGGCGACGGGGCGCGGCACGTTCGTGGCGGACAGCGCGCCGGACGAGATCGTCGGCGATATGGGCGACGCCGCGAGGAGCGGCGAGGGCTCGTCGGCCGGCGCGGTCTTCCAGACAGGCCGGCCAGCGCAGCCGGCCGGCGGCGGCTTCGCGGGGCGGCGCGACGCGTCGGCGGGCGTGGCCGGTTCCGCGGCCGGATTGCTCTACACGGCGGATCGCAGCGCACTGGGCCTCGCCGCCCCGCGCCTCGATCCCGCCGACGTGCTCTCGGCCCGCGGCGCCCGGCTCATCGCAGGGGCCGGCGTCTCGAAGCGTCAATGGGGCGCCTTCATGCCAGGCGTGCCGGACGTCTCGCGTTTTCCCGCGCGCGTCTGGAGCCGCCTGCACAACAAATACTGGCGACGGTTGCGGCCGGACCTGCTCACCTATGCGCCGGGCGGCGGCCTCGCTTCGCTGCGCCACGCGCTGGCCGACTATCTGCGTACTTCGCGCTCGGTGCGCTGCGCGCCGGAGCAGATCGTCATCACCACGGGCATCCACCAGTCCGTGGATCTGGCCGTGCGGCTGCTCTCCGATCCCGGCGACGTGATCTGGACCGAAGACCCGTGCTACTGGGGCGTGCGCAGCGTGCTGCACGTGTCGGGTCTACAGTCGCGGCCCATTGCCGTGGATAGCGAAGGCATTGCCCCGTCGCCCGACGATCTCGCGCAGCCGCCCAAGCTCATGCTCGTCACGCCCTCGCATCAATATCCGCTGGGCATGGTGATGACGCTCGCACGGCGCCGCATGCTGCTGGAGTACGCGCGCCAGCACCGCTGCTGGATCATCGAAGACGACTACGACAGCGAGTTCCGCTATGGCAGCCGGCCGCTCGCCTCGCTTCAGGGTCTCGATACGGCGGGCCAGGTGATCTACGTGGGCAGCTTCGGCAAGACGCTGTTTCCGGGGCTGCGCGTGGGCTACCTCGTGGTGCCCGAAGCGCTTGCCGATACCTTCGCCACCGCCAGCGCCGAGCTGTACCGCGAAGGGCAGCTGTTGCAGCAGGCGGTGCTCGCCGAGTTCATCGCCGAGGGGCATTTCACGTCGCACATCCGCAAGATGCGGGCGTTGTATGGGCAGCGTCGGCAGACGCTGCTCGACGCGGTCGCGGCCCGCTACGGCGACGCGTTGCCCGCGGTGGGCGGCGACGCCGGCCTGCACCTCGTCATGCAACTGCCGCCGGGCGCCGACGACCGCGCCGTGGCGGCCGCGGCGCTCGAACGCAACATCGTGGTGCGCCCGCTTTCGGGCTACTACGCGCAACCGGCGAGCGCGCCGCGCGGGCTGCTCGCGGGCTACGCCTGCGTGCCGGACGAGGAGATCGCGCCTGCCTTCGGCCTGCTCGCCGAAGCCATCGACGCCACGCTGCCCGAGTATGATGCCGAGCAGCCAGACGCGGTCGTCGGAGAGATGCAGGAAGGCGTTCCAGGAAGCGCGCAACAGGGCGGAGAGCAGAACCAGCAGGACGACGGCCGTTTCCATCGGCACAGGGAGGGGTGACGTAGACGAGGGCGACCGCGCGATTATGGCAGCCGCCTCGCGCGCGTCCTGTCCATCGTGCACGCTTCGGCCCAGGCGATGGGCCGGCGGCCGATGCGCCGCGCGAGGCCTTCAGGTCACGCGCTCAGGTGGCCCGCTCAGGCAACCCGCTCAGCTAACTCGCTCAGGTAACCCTCTCCCGCAGCCAGGCCGACACCACGTCAATGAACGTCACCACCACGATCACCATCAGGATCACGGCGGAGGTCTGCGCGTAGTTGAACGAGCGGATCGCCTCGTACAGCACCACGCCGATGCCGCCCGCGCCCACCATGCCCACCACCATCGCCGAGCGCACGTTGGACTCGAAGCGGTAGAGCGCATACGAAATCCACAGCGGCAGCACCTGCGGCAGCACGCCGTAGACGATCTCGTCGAGCGGCGAGGCGCCCGTGGCCCGCACGCCTTCGGCGGGGCGCGGATCGATGGCTTCCACGGCTTCGGCGAAGAGCTTGGCGAGCACGCCCGTGGTGTGGACCCAGAGCGCGAGCACGCCCGCGAACGGCCCCAGCCCCACCGCGACGATGAACAGCATCGCGAAGACCATCTCGTTGATGGCGCGGCAGGCGTCCATGACGCGGCGCACGGGATGCAGCACCCAGCGCGGCGCGAGATTGTGCGCGCAGGCAAGGCCGCACGGCACCGCGCATACGATGGCGAGCGCCGTGCCCCAGATCGCGACCGCGAGCGTCACGAGCATTTCATGCAGGTACGTGTGCCACTCGGTGAAGTCGGGCGGGAAGAATTCGCGGGCGAACTGGCCCATGTTGCCGGCGTCGGAGAACAGTTCGAGCGGGCGCATGTCCGCGCCGCGCCACGACGCGCCGAGCAGCACGAACGCGATGGCCCAGCCCGCGAGCGAGGTCCAGCCGCGTTTGGCTGGGGCTTTCGGGCGCAGTGCCGCGGCCCGGCCGTCACGGGCGCCTGCTGCCAAGGCCTGCGCGTTGCGATCCGCCGATGTCGCGACCGAAGCCGGCGCCTGTGCCGACCCAGCCGAAGCCGCCACGTCCGCCGCGTTCATTGCTTCGGCGCCGTGCCGGAGAGTGCCGCGAGCTTCGCGTCGAGCGCGGCGAGCTGCGTCTTGCGGTCGTCGTCGGAAAGCTGGGTGTCGTTCGCGATCTTCTGCTTTTGCTGGAAGAGCGCGATTTCACGCACGGCACGCAGTTGCTCGTTCGACGACGGCGCGAATCCCGCGAAGCCCGTGATCGCCGCCATGACCGCCTTCTCGTGCGGATCGCTCTCGCCATAGTGATAGAAGAAGTTGCGCAGCTTTTCCTTGGTGGCGTCGGGCAGGTCCTTGCGCCAGACGAGCGGGTCCGACGGAATGATGGGCGAGGTCCACAGCACGCGCACCTGGGCGTACTTGTCCGGATGCTGTTTTTGCAGGGTCGCGAGCTCGATGGTGTTGTTGGTGGCCACGTCGATCTTGTTGTTCACCACGGCGAGCAGGTTCGCTTCGTGGCTCGCGGGCAGCACCATCTTGAACGCCGACGTGTTGACGGGCACGTTGCGCTTCGCGAACAGGTAGTAGCCCGGCACGAGGCTGCCCGAGGTCGAGTTCGGGTCGCCGAAGCCGAGGTTCACGTCCTTCGTGTTGCGAAACACGTCGTCGAGCGTCTTGAAGCGGCTCGCCACGTTCGTGATGAGCACCGAGTGGTAGCCCGCGTCGCCGTTCGCGTACTTCACCTTGGCGAACACTTCGCCGTTGGCACGGTCCACGGCTTCCATCGCGGAGGCGTTGCCGAAGTAGCCGATCTGCACCTTGTTGAAGCGCATGCCTTCGATGATGCCCGCATAGTCCGTGGCGAAAAACGCCTTCACGGAAAGGCCGGTCTGCTTGTTGAGGTCGTCGATCAGCGGTTGCCAGCGTTGCTTGAGCACAGCCGACGAATCGGTGGAGATGATGCCGAAGCTCAGGTCTTCGGCGTGGGCGGTCACGCTGGCGAACGTGGCGCAGGCCGCGGCGCCGGCAAGCAGGAAGCGAAGCAGTTTCATGAGAACGGGTCCGTTGGGTGGATCGGTGATGAAGGGGCGGCGAATGGTTGAGCCGGCGGCTTGACGTCAATCGTGTGCGCGACTGCTCGACGCGGTGATCAAACCGGCGTGGCGACGCGATGCCTTGCGGGCGCGACGAGGCTGGCGCTGCATTCCGCCTGCGCGGCCGCCGCCGGCGGCATGTCGCGCCGCATGATCGTGGCTTCGTAGTGCGTGCCTTCGTAGAGCGTGCGCGCGTCGTCGCCGTAGAGCTTTTGCAGCAAGGCCGGCGTGAGCGCGGCCGAGGGCCCGTCGTAGACCACGCGGCCCTGGCGCAGCGCGACGGTGCGCGGGCAGTACTGCATCGCGATGTCCACCTGATGCAGCGACACGAGCACCGTGAGCCCGTGGTTCGCATTGAGCGCGCGCAGCATGTCCATCACGCGGCGCGACGATTCGGGGTCGAGCGAGGCAATGGGCTCGTCGGCAAGGATGATCTGGGCGCGCTGCACAAGGGCCCGTGCGAGCGCCGCGCGCTGCTGCTGGCCGCCCGAAAGCGTCGACGCGCGTTCGTAGGCGTGTTCCGCGATGCCCACCTCGGCCAGCGCGCCGAGTGACATCTCGCGCGCCTCGCGCGGAAAGTGTCCGATCAACCGACGCCACAGCGGCAGCCGCGCGAGTGCGCCGATCAGCACGTTCGTTTCCACC
The DNA here is from genome assembly GCF_034424375.1 of Paraburkholderia kururiensis. Lineage (NCBI taxonomy): Bacteria > Pseudomonadati > Pseudomonadota > Betaproteobacteria > Burkholderiales > Burkholderiaceae > Paraburkholderia > Paraburkholderia kururiensis. The sequence continues at coordinate 1,481,915 of NZ_CP139965.1, forward strand.
GTAAGCCGCGCGACCAGGTTGAATTGCTGGAACACGAAGCCGATGTCGCGGCGAATGCTGCGCACCTCGCGCACGATCTTGCCGTTCTGCTGGATCGGGCGGCCCAGCACGGAGATCAGCGAAGGCTGCGCGTCGCTCGCCGTGAAGCCCGCGATGTGGCGCAGCAGCGTCGACTTGCCCGAGCCCGACGCGCCGATCAGCGCGACCATCTCGCCGGGCTCGATGCGCAGATCGATTTCGTCGAGCGCTTTGCGGCCGTTGCTGAAAGTCTTCGACAGGCGTTCGATGCGAATGGCGTCCATCACAGTTCCGTCGTGGTTTCAGGCGCGGGCGCGCGAATGCGCTGGTTCGAGTGCGTGCGCCCGTGAATGTCGAGGCATTCTAGGAAGGGTCTATGACGGTTCGGTGAAGCCATCGAGACGTCTAGATGACTATATGTGTATCGCGCAGGCGAACCGCATGACGAACGGGCGCAAGGCACACGCAGGCGAATGCCGTGTGACGTTCGTGTGAAAGGTCACACTGTCATGCTTTATTCGTCATGAAGCGGCTATATTTGAAGCATTAGCGCGTGCCCCGAACAGGCCCGGCAAACCCGACAATAGCGAAAGGAACCGGCGTCGCCATGCAGGCCCTCAGTTTCCTTCCCGACAGCTTTGCCGAATACGAAGACCTGAAATCGATTCTCGACGACGGCCGTGCCTGGTTCGACATCCGCAGCGCCGGCGAAACGCACGTTCACGGCCGCACCTTCCGGCTCTACACCGCCTGTATCGGCTCGGACAATCCCGCCGCGCCCGCCATCGGTTTCTTCGGCGGCATTCATGGCCTGGAACGCATCGGCACGCACCTCGTGCTCGACTACATGCGCGCGCTGGTGGGCCGTCTCGAATGGGACGATCTGCTGTTGCGCCAGCTCGAATCCATCCGGCTCGTGTTCATGCCCATCGTGAACCCGGGCGGCATGTGGCAGGCCACGCGCGCGAATCCGAACGGCGTGGACCTGATGCGCAACGCGCCGCAAGACGCCGACGCGCGCGTGCCGTTTCTCGCGGGCGGCCAGCGCGTGGGCGCGTGGCTGCCCTGGTATCGCGGCAGGCGCGGCGAGCCGATGGAGGTCGAGGCCGCGGCGCTTCTCAAGCTCGTGGAGGAAGAACTGGCGGCGCGGCCGCTCAGCATCGCGCTGGATTGCCACTCGGGCTACGGCTGGGCCGACAGCATCTGGTTTCCCTACGCGCGTACGCGCAAGCTCATGCACCACCTGCCGGAGATGTACGCGCTCAAGTCGATGTTCGAGGGCGCGCATCCGCATCACGGCTACAAGTTCGAGCCGCAGAGCCACCAGTACCTGCTGCACGGCGACTTATGGGACTGCGCCTACGACCGCGCGCCCGTGCAGAACATCTTCCTGCCGCTCACGCTCGAACTGGGCTCGTGGCTCTGGATCAAGAAGAATCCGCGGCAGATCTTTTCGCGCCAGGGCATCTTCAACCCGGTAATGGCGCATCGCACGGCGCGCGTGCTGCGTCGTCACGCGAACCTGTTCGACTTCCTCGCGCGCGCCGCGTTTTCGTCGAAACGCTGGCTGCCGCAGGGCTATGCGCGCCAGCAGATGTTCCAGCGCGCCATCGCGCACTGGTATCGCAAGCCCGGCGCATGAGTACCTGGATTCTGCTGCGGGGGCTTACGCGTGAAGCGCGCCACTGGGGCGTGCTGCCGGAAATGTTGCGCGACACCCTGGCGGCGCGTGACGTCTACGCGCTCGACCTGCCCGGCAACGGCACGTTCGCCGCCCTACGTTCGCCAGGCCAGGTGGCGGACATGGTGGGCTTCGTGCGGCTGGCGCTGCTGCAGGCGGGCAAGACGGGACCGTTCAACGTGCTTGCGATGTCGCTGGGCGGCATGGTGGCCGCGGACTGGGCCACGCGTCATCCCGCCGACGTCACGCGGCTCGTGCTGATCAACACGAGCATGCGGCCGTTCAATCGCGCAACCGAACGCCTGCAGCCGGGCGCGTGGCCGGACCTCGCGCGCATCGCGCTCGCGTGGGGCGATCCGCGCAATGCGAATGCCATCGAAGCACGCGTGCACCGGCTCACCTGCAACCGCCGGCAGAGCTTCGACGAGGACGTCGCGGTATGGTCGGCCATCCGGCGCAGTGCGCCCGTCACACGTGCGAACGCGCTGAGGCAACTGTGGGCCGCGGCGCATTTCTCGGCACAGGCGAGGGCTCCCGCGAGCCCCGTGCTCGTGCTCTCCTCGCGCGGCGACAGCCTCGTGAACCCCGTCTGCTCGCAGACACTCGCGGCGCGCTGGCAGGCCACGCATCTTCAGCATCCCTGGGCCGGCCACGATCTTCCGCACGACGATTCTCTATGGATTTGCCAGGCCGTCCACCACTGGATGGCCGAAACCGTACAGGCCGGCTCATAGCAGCCATGGCGTACGGTCCATTTAAAAGCCGGGATAAAAAAGGCTTTAAATACTTTTGCACGTCAGACGAAAATATAATTAGACGACAATGTAGCAAGGCGAACGGACGTGCATATTGGTGCGCTGCAATCTCGTATGACGGTTGTATTGCCTTGCCCGGAAATCGCCATGCATAATGGATTCGCAATTGGCGAATTAATTCGCGCTTTGTGGTCTGCCTAACGTGAAAGGATACGTTTTTCCCGCGCCTGTCGCGCAGGGGCGGCGCGCCGAACCCATACTATGAGCAAGCGCCGCACCCGCTCTGGGCAAGGCGCAGGAAGTGAACGTTGAATCGTTTGCGCGCTACCCCTCGTGCTTTCCGGGTCTTACACCGTCTTTCCGGATAGCAGCAACGAAACACTTTTTATTTTTACGATTAAACTTCAAATTCCTTCTGTAATTCCATGAATGTTATGGAAATGTGCGAGCGCACATTTTAATCGCCGCGATATGCTCCGATTTTCCCGTTGCGCGGCTGAAACATAAAATATAAGGGAAAACCCTTATAAAAATACCGCGCGTTTCGAGAAATTTAACTTTCCCTTGTCTGTCAACGGTTTGCGCGAATGGCATCACCTATGCGTTGACGTGCCGCGGATTGGCGTGGTTGGCCAAGCCGCCCCTCATCACGAACAGGAGGATTCCATGCGCAGAACCTTATTGGCGTCCGCCGCGGCCCTGGCCCTGGGCTTCAGCGGATACGCAATGGCAAATCCATGCAGTGACACGAGCAAGTCATGCGACCAGAAGTCCACCACTGGCGCCAACACGCTCACCAGCTCCGCAAGCTCCACGCAGACCAGCACCACGGGTAGCAACGCCAACGAACTCGCTGCAGGCGCCACCGCCTACCAGGATTCCTTCAACTCCACCAAGGTTGTCGCGCTCAGCAAGCTCGACGGCACCGTGACGAATCTCAGTGTCTCCGGCATCGGCAACCAGGCGGGGAACTGGGGTAACGCGAACGGCGGCCGCGGCGGCAAGGGCGGCGCGGGTTATGGCGGCGACGGCTATGGCGGCAAGGGCGGAGCCGGCGGTGCAGGCGGCGCCGGCGGCAGCGGCGGCAATACGCGTAACGGCAGCGCCACGGCCGGCAATGCGAGCAACGGCAGCGCCACGGCCGGCGACGGCTATGGCGGCAACGGCGGCCGCGGCGGTCAGGCGTCGGCAGGCGGCACGCAAGGCGGGGACGCCGGTGCGGCCGGCGGACGCGGCAGCGGCACGGGCGGTGGAGCGCTCGCGGCCTCGGTCGGTCTGGGCGGCGATGCAGCCGGACTCGGCAAGGGCTTCGGCGGCGGCACCGGCAGCGGCAGCACGGGCGACGCACGTGCACGCACGAGCGGCGGTGGCGGCGCGGCGTCGGCCTCGACCGGCGCAGGCACGGGCACCGGCACGGGTACCGGCAGCGGAAGCGGCACGGGCACGGGCGGCGCGGGCACGGCGGGCGCATCCACGGCCACGGGCGGAGCTGGCTCCGGCACGGGCGGCGCAGCGGCGGCGAGCGCGGGTAACGGCGGCGCAGCCACGAGCACGGCCGGTGCAGGCGGTGCAGGCGGCACGGGCACCGGCGGCAGCGCGACCAACGGCGGCGCATCCACCACGGCGAGCAACGGCAGCGCCACGGCCGGCAACGGCGCCGTGGGCGCGGCGGGCGGCGCAGGCGGAGCGGGCGGCACCGGCAACGGTGGCGTGGGCAATGGCGCAGCGGGCGGCGCAGGCGGCAATGGCGGAACCATTGCGGTGAGCGCGGGCACGTTCGACATGTCCAACGCGATGTCGAGCGTCGGCCAGTCGGCAGCGGGCATCATGATCGCGAACCAGAACAGCGGCGCGGCATCGCTCGTGCAACAGGCCGTGACCGTGCAGGCCAACCTGACGGTCGGACGTTGAGCGGTCAGTCGACGTAAGCAGTCAGTCGTGCGACTCGTCGCGGGGCGCGTGGTCAGCGCCCTGCGGCGGTCGCTCCGCCGCCCTGTGCCTCGCGTCGGGCCTCGTTGCTCCGGCCCACCCATGGCACACGGCAGGCATCGCAGACAACCGGTCGTGCGTGCCTGGCATCCGGCCGCATGCAGGACTGCAGGACGAGGGAGACCACCATGCAAGCGCAAAAACGGTTTGCGCAGCTGGTATTGCCTGTTGTGTTCGCGCTGCCCAGCTTCGCGGCCCAGGCCGCCGATGCTCCAGCGGCGGCAACGGGCGTAGCCACGGAGGCTGCACGGACAGCGCAGGCGACGGCAGTGCCCATAAGCAGTGCTGCGCGGGAACAGAGCGCAGCCACCACAGCCACTCCAGCGCCCGCTGTATCCCCAGCCCCGGCCGCCGCAGCAATAGCACCGCCCGATGCCCAGTTCGGCGTGGCGCTCGACGCAAGCCGGCTCGATACGCAGCGCGGCGGCGACGTGATGGTCGGCCAGAACAATCTGACCGGCACGGTGGCGGACAACACCGCCTACAAGGTCGTGACGGGTTCGAACTCGATCAACGACGGCTCGTTCTCGAACTCGAGCGGGCTGCCCACGGTGATCCAGAACACCGGCGCGAACGTGCTGATCCAGAACGCCACTGTCTTGAACGTGCGCTTCGGTAATTGAGTGCAATCGAGTGCGGGCAAGTCATGAACCCGAACGCAGCGAGGAAGATCGTTTTTGCGTGTGCCGCGCTGGCGGCCGGCCTGATCGTGCAGGCTGCCTCGGCCGACTCGATCAACATCTCCGATCCGCGCGGCGGCTATTACGGCATGCACGTGACGAGCCTCAAGGAGGCCCGCTTCAAGCGCACCGTGAAGCAGCAATTCGACTTCAGCTGCGGTTCGGCGGCAGTGGCGACGCTGCTGACTTACCAGTACGACTATCCGGTGACGGAGCAGCAGGCCTTCGTGGAAATGTACGAGCACGGCAACCAGGAGAAGATCCGCAGGGAGGGTTTTTCTCTGCTCGACATCCGCAATTTCCTGATGGCGCACGGCTTCCTGGCGGACGGCTACGAAGTGCCGCTCGCGAAGCTCGAAGAGACGAAGACGCCCGCCATCGTGCTGATCGTCGAACACGGTTATCACCACTTCGTGGTGGTGAAGGGCATGCACAATGGCCGCGTGCTGATCGGCGATCCGGCCACGGGCACGCGCGCCATATCGCAGGAAACTTTCGAAGAGCGATGGCAGGACCACGTGGTGTTCGTCATCCATAACCGGGCCGAGCCGCCCAGGTTCAACGACGCCAGCGACTGGCACGTTGCGCCGCAAGCGCCGCTCTACGTGGGCATACCGCGCGACAGCCTGTTTCAGGTGGTCGTGCCGAAGCTCGGTCCGGGCGAATTCTGAGAACCGCGATGAAACATAGACCTCTGAAACTCGCTTGCATCGTGGCGCTGGCGTACGGAGGACTCGTGCCGCCCGTGGTCGACGCGGTGGACGGCGACGTACCTTCCGTCGCGACCGGCAGCATCGACGAAGACGGTGTGGCGAGATATTCGTCGGCGGCGGGAACGGACGGCGTGCAGACGGCGGCGGGTCAGCCCGGCGAGGAAGTGGCGGCGCCCATTCCGACCGAAGCGCCCGTGGTGAGCGAACTGGGCGACAAGGCCGATGATGCGAACGTCGCGAACATTGCGAAAGACACGCGCACAGCGGCCGTCGCGGCTCCGGCTCCTTCCACCGCGAACGACGCCAACTGGCCGTCGACGCAAACCACAGCGCTCAGCGAGCAACGCCTCGACACCCTGCGCGGCGGCTTCGATACATCGCAAGGCCTCAAAGTCTCGTTCGGCATTTCGCGCGCGGTCTACGTGAACGGCAACCTCGTCACGCAGACGAGCTTCAACATTCCCGACGTGGGCGCGATGACGGCGCAACAGGCCCAGGCGCTGCTGGCATCCGGCGGCGCGAGCACGCTGGTGCAGAACGGGCGCGGCAACGCGGTGCAGCCCGGCGCGCTGCCGCCGGGCGCCATGGCCATTCAGAACACCTTGAACAACCAGCAGATCCAGGCGCTCACGTCGATCAACACGTCGGTGAACTCGCTTGCCTCGTACAAGGTGGCCAATCTCATTTCGTCCATCAACGCGGCGCTTGCCGCCACCGTGCGCCCCCGTTAAGGGCGCGCGGTGGTGATGGGTCGATTGAAGCGAGGAGCGGCAAGCGAAGCCCTTCGGAGCAATGAGAACGCTCAGAACGACATCGGCACCCGCAGCGTGAGCGTGAGGTCCGGCGTGTCGCGCGTGAGCCCGGCGCCTATCGAGAAGTTGAGCGTCGTCTTCGGCGAGAGACGGTACGAGTAGCCGATCAACAGGGTGCCGAGCACCACGCGCACCGATCCCGGCACGGTCTGCCCGTTCTGCGACGTGGGCAGCACGATGCTCTGGTCGTAGCCGATGCTGACCGACGCCTTCTCGTTCAGCGCGAGCCCCATGCCGATATTGAAGCCCCAGATGTCGCCGGGCTGTACCTTGCCGAGGAACTGCGTGGCGCCGTTGCGCAGCGTGAGCGTTTCGTCCTTGCCGAAGCTGTGCAGATAGCTGAAGTTGCCGAAGAAGACCACGGGGTCGGTCGGGAAGAGCCAGGTGAGGCCCGGCTGGATCGCATAGAAGCCGGAGCCCGTGGGCTGCTCGAGCGGCAGGCCCGTGCCCGTCGTGTTCGAAACGCAGGTGGTCACGCAGTCGGTCACCACGTCGAACGGGCTCTTGCCGGTGGCCGACTTGAAGCGCAGCCAGCCGATGTAATAGAACTTGTCCGGGCCGCCCTGGTTCAGCTGGTAGCGCAACGTCATTTCCACGTCGCCGATACCGTGACCGTTGCTGCTGATCACGCTGTTCGAGGCGGCGCCCGTGAAGATCTGGCGGCCCACCGTATCGTTGGTCTGATACACGTAGGGCACGCGAACTTCCAGCTCCATCCGGTTCGTGAGGCCATAGCGCACGGCCACGCCGCCCGTGAGCGTGGTCGTCTTCACTTCGCTCACGTTGATGAGGCCGATCAGCAGTGCCGGAATGATCGTGTAGCCCACCAGCGAAAGCTGGTTCTGCGACGAATAGGCGAACTGAAAATACGGCTCTACCACGAACGAGTGACGCGGCGTGAGCACGCCGGGCTGTTCGAAGATAGGTGCGACGGCGGGCGGCCGCGTATCCGCCACGGGCGCCTGACCCACCGGCTGGCTCGGCGCGGGCGTGGAGGGCGGCGTGGTGTTGCCGGCCGGCGCCGCCTGTACGCTTTGCACGGCCTGACCGGGTGCGGCGGTGTTGCCCGACGTGTCGGCTGCGGTGCCGTCCGCAGTGCCGAGCGGCTGACCGTTCACGTCGGTGCCGCCCGTGCCGCGCGCTGTTTCCAGCTTGCCGGTTTCGAGCGCACGGCTCAAGCGCGCGAAGTTCGCCTCTTCGTCGGCGAGCTTGTGCTTGAGCGTTTCAAGTTCGTGGATGCGTTTATCCAGTTCCTCGCGCAGCGCGCTGATGCTCGCGCGTTCGTCCGCCTGGGCCGCCTGAGCGGCCTGCGTTTCCAGCGATTGCGCTCGCGCGCTCACTGCAAACAGCAGCAACGTGGCGCACGCAATGGCATTCGCGCGGACACCCCTCGGAAATCGTCGAAATGGCCTGCTCCTCATGGCTCGGTCTCCATGACTCGGCGTGTTGCCCCCGGGACATTTCGATTGCAGGCCGGCGTCTTTCGACAAAACCGCGCGTCTGAAAGACGTCGGGCATGAACCGGAGTGCACGGTGCACTGCAATGCATGAGCGCAATGCAGCATCGCCGAGTTCACTTCCGGTCATGCATGCGCAGGCATCGGCGTTCATGCCGTGCCGGCGCTATGTATCTGGTATGGATGAGACGGGCAGCGTGCCGTCGAAGCCTTCGAACGACGGCTCGCCGGACCTCCAAAGAGTAGCGCACGAGCACAGCGGCGCCACTGCGGCGAACCCTGGAAACCACATCGAAATGCGGGCTGCCGCACGTTCGGCGTGTAACAGATCGTGACCGCCGGGCAGCATGGAAGCGGAGTGCACATCCGTGCATCTGCATTGCATGACGATGACGGCGCGGCGCCTGCACTGGCCTCGCTTTTTCACCGCCGTGGCGCATAATGCGCATCTGACGATGCACGCGATGCTCACCCGTTGGCGGAGGACATCATGCAGGCGAAGACCGAAGAAGCCGTGGCGCACCGGCTCAACGATGTCGTCGAATTCGCGCGGGGGCGCCTTCCCGAAGCGGCGTTCAATGTGGTGGAACCGTTTCTGCGGCACTACTACGATTTCGGCGATGCGGACGACCTGCAAAGCCGCAGCATCGCAGACCTCTACGGCGCCGCTATGGCGCACTGGCAGACCGCGCAGCGCTTCGTTTCCGGCAGCGAACGGCTGCGCGTCTACAACCCCATACTCGAACAGCACGGCTGGCACTCGGACCACACGGTGGTCGAGATCGTCAACGACGACATGCCGTTTCTCGTGGACTCCGTTTCGATGGCCGTGAACCGGCTGGGGCTCGCGCTGCATTCGGTGCTGCATCCGGTGTTTCGCATCTGGCGCGCCGAAGCGGCCGGCAAAGAAGGCGATACGGGCGCCATCGTTCGCGTCTGCCCCGGCAGCGAGGACGGCAACGGGCATTCGCTGCTCGCCTCGTTCATTCATTTCGAGGTGGACCGGTGCGGCGACGCGGCAAAGCTCGACGCGTTGCGCAACGACATCACGCGCGTGCTCGGCGACGTGCGGGCCGCGGTGGAAGACTGGCCGCGCATGATCGAAACGGCGCGCGCCACCATCAAAGAGATGAAGGCCCACGAGACCACGCCCGAGGGCGTGGAGGCCCGCTCGTTCGTCGAATGGATGGTGGCGGACCACTTCACGTTTCTCGGGCAGCGCGACTACGAACTCGTCGAGCACGACGGCGGTCTCGCGCTGCGCGGCGTGCCGGGCTCCGGGCTCGGCATTCTGCGCGAAGGCCTGCGTCAGCAGGGCGCGTCCGACGTCACGCCGCTGCCGCCCGCGGCGGCGGAGATCGTCAACGGCGCATGGCCCATCTTTCTCACGAAGGCGAATTCGCGCGCCACGGTGCACCGGCCCGGCTATCTCGATTACGTCGGCGTGAAGCTTGCGGGCGCGGACGGCGCGGTGAAGGGCGAGCGCCGCTTCATTGGTCTCTATACGTCCACCGCTTATTTCGGCTCCAGTGCGGACATTCCCATCGTGCGCCGCAAGTGCGCCCATATCGTGCAGCGCGCCGGCTTCCTGCCGAAAGGGCATCTCGCGAAGTCGCTCGTGACGGTGCTCGAAACCTGGCCGCGCGACGAACTGTTCCAGACCGACGAAGACTCGCTCTACGAGATGGCGCTCGGCGTGCTGCGCCTGCAGGAACATCAGCGCACGCGGCTCTTCGTGCGGCGCGACCGGTTCGACCGTTTCGTTTCGTGCCTCGTGTTCGTACCGCGCGAGAAGTACAACACCGACTGGCGGCGCCGCGTGGCGAAGCTGCTCATGGGTGCGTTCAACGGCGAGAGCGTCGAATTCACGCCGCTGCTTTCGGAGTCCACGCTCGCGCGCATTCATTTCGTGGTGCACGCGGCGCCCGGCGCCATGCCCGAAGTCGATACGCGCGAACTGGAAGCGCGCGTCGTGCTGGCCACGCGCCGCTGGCAGGACGACCTCGCCGACGCCTTGCTCGACGCCTTCGGCGAAGAGCAGGGCAACCGCCTGCTGCTGCGCTACGGCGATTCGTTCCCCGCGGGCTATCGCGACGACTACGCCGCGCGTACGGCAGTGCGCGACATCGAATTGATCGAACGCGTGCAGGGCACGGACCGTCTCGCGATGAACCTGTACCGGCCCATCGAGTCGGGGCCGCGCGCGTTCCGCTTCAAGGTGTATCGCGCAGGGCCGCCGATTGCGCTCTCGCGCAGCTTGCCGATGCTCGAACATCTCGGCGTGCGCGTGGACGAGGAACGGCCGTACCTGATCGAGGCGCAGGGCGTCACACCTGCGTGGATTCACGACTTCGGGCTTGAGTTGGCCGACGAGATGGAGTTCGATATCGAACGCGTGAAAGACCTGTTCGAAGAGGCCTTCGAGCAGGTCTGGACCGCGGCCATCGAAGACGACAACTTCAACCGCCTCGTCTTGCGCGCGCATCTGGCCGCGCGCGAGGTGACGATTCTGCGCGCCTATGCAAAGTACCTGCGCCAGGTGGGCTCCACCTTCAGCGACGCCTACATCGAACGTGCGCTCACAGGCAATCCGCAGATTGCGCGCGCGCTGGTCGAACTGTTCTGCGCGCGCTTCGACCCGGCGTTGGGCGAGGCACACGGCAGCCTGCGCGGCGAACGGGTGGCGTATCTGCAAAAGGCGATTGAAGGCGCGCTCGACAAGGTACCGAATCTCGACGAAGACCGCATTCTTCGCCAGTTTCTCGGCGTCATCAACGCGACGCAGCGCACCAACTACTACCAGCGCGATGCCGCGGGCGGGCTGAGGCCCGCGCTCTCGTTCAAGTTCGATCCGCGCGAGGTGCCGGGGCTGCCCGAACCGAAGCCCATGTTCGAGATCTGGGTCTATTCGCCGCGCGTGGAAGGCGTGCACCTGCGCGGCGGACGCGTGGCGCGCGGCGGCCTGCGCTGGTCCGATCGCCGCGAAGATTTCCGCACCGAAGTGCTCGGCCTCATGAAGGCGCAGATGGTGAAGAACGTGGTGATCGTGCCGGTGGGATCGAAGGGCGGCTTCGTCGTGAAGAATCCACCGCCCGCGAGCGAACGCGAGGCCTGGCTCAAGGAAGGCGTGGCGTGCTACCAGACGTTCCTGCGCGGCCTGCTCGATCTCACGGACAACCGCGTGAGCGGCGCCATCGTGCCGCCGCTCGACGTGGTGCGCCACGACCCCGACGACCCTTATCTCGTGGTGGCCGCCGACAAGGGCACGGCCACGTTCTCCGATTACGCGAACGCCATTTCGCGCGAATACGGCTTCTGGCTCGACGACGCGTTTGCCTCGGGCGGCTCGGTGGGCTACGACCACAAGAAGATGGCGATCACGGCGCGCGGCGCGTGGGAGTCCGTGAAGCGCCATTTCCGTGAAATGGGCATCGATACGCAGACCACGCCGTTCACGGTGGTGGGCGTCGGCGACATGTCGGGCGACGTGTTCGGCAACGGCATGTTGCTTTCGCCGTTCATTCGCCTCGTGGCCGCCTTCGATCACAGGCACATTTTTCTCGATCCGAATCCCGACCCGGCGGTGAGCATCGCCGAGCGCGGGCGCCTCTTCGGGCTCGAACGGTCGAGCTGGGCCGACTACGACCCGGCGCTCATCTCCGCGGGCGGCGGCGTGTTCCCGCGCACGGCCAAGACGATTCCCATCTCGCAACCCGTACAGACGGCGCTCGGCATCAGCGCGACGGCGCTCGCGCCCAACGAGCTGATGCGCGCCATTCTGATGGCGCCCGTTGACCTGCTCTACAACGGCGGCATCGGCACCTATGTGAAGGCCACGCGCGAAACCCACGCCCAGGCCGGCGACCGCACCAACGACGCCGTGCGCGTGAACGGTGCCGATCTGCGCTGCAAGGTGGTGGGCGAGGGCGGCAATCTCGGCTTCACGCAACTGGGCCGCATCGAATTCGCACAGCGCGGCGGACGCATCAATACCGATGCCATCGACAACTCTGCGGGTGTCGATTGTTCGGATCACGAAGTGAATATCAAGATTCTGCTGGGACTCGTGGTGGCGGACGGCGAGATGACCGAAAAGCAGCGCAATGCACTGCTCGCGGAAATGACGGACGAGGTCGCGCTGCTCGTGCTGCGCGACAACTACTATCAGACCCAAGCGCTTTCCATTGCGGGCCGCTATGGCGTGCCGCTCTTCGAAGCCGAAGTGCGCTTCATGCGCGCGCTGGAACGCATCGGGCGGCTCAATCGAGCCATCGAATTCCTGCCGAACGACGAAGAGATCGCAGAGCGCGAAGCGGCGAAGCAGGGGCTCACCACGCCGGAGCGTGCGGTGCTGCTCGCCTACAGCAAGATGTGGCTCTACGACGAGCTGCTCGAATCCGACGTGCCCGAAGATCCGCTCGTGGCCGACATGCTGGTCGACTACTTCCCGAAGCCGTTGCAGCGCCGCTATAGCGCGCTGATGCAGCAGCATCCGCTGCGCCGCGAAATACTCGCCACGCACCTCACCAACGCGCTCGTGAACCGCGTGGGCTGCGAATTCGTGTACCGGCTCGTGGAAGAGACGGATGCGAAGCCTGCCGAGATCGTGCGGGCCTGCGTGATGGCGCGCGACGTATTCGAACTCGACGAGGTGTGGCGCGCCATCGATGCGCTCGACAACCGCGTGCCCGACGATCTGCAGGCACGCATGTTCGTGGAAGTCGTGCGGCTGCTCGAACGCGCGGCGTTGTGGTTTCTGCGCCAACTGCAGGCGGGCGCCGCGGGCGAAGGCGGCATGGCGGAGCTGCTCTCGCGCTGCCGCGAGGCCGCGCAGACGCTCGCGCCGCAATGGCCTCGGCTGCTGCCCGCAGCCGACCTCGAAGCGTTGTCGGAGCGTCAACGCGTGCTCGTGGATGCAGGCGTGGACAGCGAACTCGCGGTGCGTGTGGTGAGCGGCGAGATATCGGCCGCGTTGCTCGACATCGCGGAAGTGGCAGCAACGTCCGGGCGTCCGCTCGAACAGGTGGCGGGCGTGTACTTCACGCTGGGCACGCTGCTCAACTATGGCTGGATTGGCGAGCGCGCGGCGGCGCTCCCCACGCCGACGCATTGGGACATGCTGGCGCGGGCGGCGGCGCTCGCCGAGTTCGCACGGCTCAAGCGGGCGCTGACGGTAAGCGCGCTCACCGAAGGTCATGCGCACGACGATACGGCGGCCGATCTCGTGCAAAGCTGGCAAGGCCGCCGCGAGGCGCCGCTCGACCATTACGGCCGGTTGCTTGCGGACTTGCGCGCGACGGGCGGCACGAGCCTTTCGATGCTGCTCGTGGTGGTGCGGGCGATGGCGACGCTGGAGCGGGGGTGAGCGTATGGGCGACGGCGTCGGCAAGGGCATGACCGAAGGCGCCTTGTGCGGCGATTGGCGATAATAGCGGCTACGCCGCGTTCCAACGCGCTTTCCCATGCCATTCGCGATTCAACGCCTTCGCCGGCGATGCCCGTCATGACCGAACCGACCCACCCGATCTCTTCCATTTCGAGCGACACGTCCGCGCCCGCCGTGCCGCGCCTCACCAGCCTCTCGCATGGCGGCGGCTGCGGCTGCAAGATCGCGCCGGGCGTGCTGTCGGCGCTGCTCAAGCGCGTCGCGCCGCTGCCCGCGTTTCCCGATCTGCTCGTCGGCACGGAAACCGCCGACGACGCCGCTGTCTACCGTCTCAACGACGAGCAGGCTATCGTCGCGACCACGGACTTCTTCATGCCCATCGTCGACGACCCCTACGACTTCGGGCGCATCGCGGCCACCAACGCGCTCTCCGACGTCTACGCGATGGGCGGCAAGCCTCTCTTTGCGCTCGCCATCGTCGGCATGCCGATCAACGTGTTGCCGCACGACGTGATTGCGGCCGTGCTGCGCGGCGGCGAGGACGTCTGCACGCAGGCCGGCATTCCGGTGGCGGGCGGTCATTCCATCGATTCGGTCGAGCCCATCTATGGCCTCGTGGCGCTGGGCGTGGTGCACCCGTCGCGCGTGAAGCGCAATGCGGCAGCCCAGGCGGGGGACGTGCTGATTCTCGGCAAGCCGCTGGGCGTGGGCGTGCTCTCGGCCGCGCTGAAAAAGAACCAGCTCGACGCGGCCGGCTACGCCGCGATGATCGCGGCCACCACGAAGCTCAACCGCCCCGGCACGCAGCTGGCCGCGTTGCCCGGCGTGCACGCGCTCACCGACGTAACCGGCTTCGGCCTGCTCGGTCACACGCTGGAACTGGCGCGCGGCGCGGGGCTCACGGCGCGCGTGCGCTATGCGGATCTGCCGTGGCTCGCGGGCGTCGAGGCGTTCGTGCGCGAAGGCATCTTCACCGGCGCATCGGGACGCAACTGGGCTTCGTATGGCGAGGAGGTGCGCCTTGCCGAGAGCCTGCCCGACGTGGCGCGCACGCTGCTCACCGACCCGCAGACCTCAGGCGGGCTGCTCGTCTCCTGCGCGCCGGAAGCGGTGGACGAAGTGCTGGCCATCTTCAACGCGGACGGCTTCGAGCGCGCCGCCGTGATCGGCGAGATGAGAGAAGGCGCGCCGCGCGTGGAAGTGGTTTGAGCGAGCGGTACTGAATTGCGCTGCGCGCGGGCAGCGCAATTCATTCAGTGGTGCATGGCACATCGATTCTCTTTTTGCGATCTGCCTGATTGTCCCCACCTGGCAGCGCTTTGCTGCAACGCCGAACGTGTCGGCTCGAAACGCTGCAACGGCGTTTCGCGAGGCGCTTTGCCGCCCCGGTCCATCGAGATTGGAGTATTCGAGCGGAACATCGCGCTGCGGCATTCCCGCCTTTGGGCGCGCCTTAATCGGCTGCCGAAAAACCCGTATTAATACTGCCTGAAAATCCCTGGAAAACCGCAATAGGCTCGCCTACGCTTGAGGGAGCCTTCCCTCTGGCCGGAAGCCCCGCCGGTATTCCTGGGATAGCTTAATTCTGCAAGCGCAGTCGCTCCGCCCGCTCGAAAGAACCCATGGTTGGAAACGGATCTTCAGTTTGAGAGGGATGCGCCATTCCGTATCCGGCAATCATTCCATTGCGCGGTGATTGCTGCATTCGCATGACGAATACCTCGATAAGCCATGAAAGAGGAGACCTTCATGCATACGATCCATCACTCGTCATTCGTCTGCGCGTCGCTGGTTGCGCTCACGCTCGGGGCTGCGCCCGCATGGGCCGCCCAGGAAGTGGAAAGCGAAGCGACCACCACGACGTCGCCCATGCCGCCCGTGCTGTCGCCCGTCACGCAGCAGCAGCTCGACACCGCAGCGGGCAATGCCACCGACTGGCTTCACGCAAACGGCTCGTATGCGCAGACGCGCTTCTATCCCGGCACGCAGATCAACCGCACCAACGTTGCGAAGCTGAAGCCCGTATTCATCTTCCAGACTGCGGTGAACGAGTCGATGGAGACGGCGCCCATCGTTTCGCACGGCATCATGTTCATCACCACGTCGTTCAATCACGTCTATGCGGTGGATGCCGTGAGCGGCAAGGAGTATTGGCATTACAAGCACAAGATGGGACCCGTCACGACGTTCTGCTGCGGACCGAACAACCGCGGCGTGGCCATTGCCGGCGACCGGCTGTTCATGGGCACGCTGGATTCGAAGCTCGTCGCGCTGGATGCGAAAACGGGCAAGCTGCTCTGGGAAAGCCAGATCGCAGACCCTGAGCAGGGCTATTCGGAAACCATGGCGCCCACCGTGGTGGAAGACAAGGTGTTGATCGGCACGAACGGCGGCGAGTACGGTATTCGCGGTTTCTTGAAGGCGTTCGATGCCGCGAGCGGCCAGTTGCTCTGGACGTTCTACACGATTCCGGATTCGGGCCAGGAAGGCGTGTGGGCAACGAAGGACGCCACGGGCCGCGACATGAAGCGCGACATCGACGCCGAAAAGAAGCAGCTTGCTGAAAAAGGCGGCGACTTCTACAAGACGCTGGGCGGCGGTGTCTGGATGACGCCCGCCATCGACCGCGCCTCGCGCACGGTGTTCTTCGTGGTGGGCAACCCGTCGCCGGACCTCTACGGTGCGATCCGGCCGGGCGACAACCTCTATACCGATTCGCTCGTGGCGATCGACCTCGATACCGGCAAATACAAGTGGCACTACCAGTACATCGCGCACGACGTCTGGGACCTCGACGCCGTGAGCCCACCCATTCTCGTCAACGTGCGCGACGAGAACGGCCGCATGATTCCGGGCGTGATTCACGGCGGCAAGACGGGGCACGTCTATGTGCACGATCGCGCGACGGGCCGATTGATCCGCTTCTCCGACGCGATGATTCCGCAGGAGAACATGTGGACGCTGCCCACGGCCGAAGGCGCGCGCATGTTGCCTGGTGCGAACGGCGGCGTGGAGTGGTCGCCCATGGCGTTCGACCCGAAGACGCGGCTCGTGTATGCGGCGAACCTGCATCAGCCCATGACGTATCAGGTGGAAGACGCCGCCTATCCGGGCGGCAGCAAGCTCTGGCTGGGCGGCGCGTTCAAGACGATTGCAGCCGAACAGCAGTGGGGCAAGCTCTCGGCCGTCAACATCGATACGGGCAAGGTGGTGTGGGACTACAAGACCGAGCAGCCGTTGATCGGCGGTGTGCTCGCCACCGCGGGTGGTCTCGTGTTCAACGGCGAGGGGAACGGCCTCTTCCGCGCATTCGATGCATCGACCGGCAAGAAGCTCTGGGAATTCCAGTGCGGCGCGGGCGTGAACGCGCCGGCCGTGTCGTACACGATTCACGGCAAGCAGTACGTTGCCGTGGCAGCGGGCGGCAATACGCAACTCGACTTCAAGCGCGGCAACACCGTGCTTGTGTTTGCGTTGCCCTGACGCGATGCGGCCATGGTTCAACCGATCTCGTCGCAGGCCGCTTTGAACCGTTGCAGCGCGCGTCGTCAGCTGGAGCGGGCGCGGTGTGTCGCCTGTGCGGCATGCGCCGCATGCCGCGTCTATCTGCGATACGCATGGCGATGCAGAGTGTCTCGCCACCACGCGGCCATAGCGGGTTGGCTCGCGTGTATCAGCGCGGCCGTCTTGCCTTGCCTCGCACACGCCGACGCGGCTGCGGGCGAAGCGAAGGCGCAGGTATGCGTGGCCTGTCACGGTCCGCTCGGCAATTCGACGAATCCCGACTATCCGATCCTCGCGGGACAGACGGCACGTTATCTCTATCTGCAATTGAAGGACTTCAAGGAGGGACGCCGCAGCGATCCGCGCATGAGCCCGGTGGCCGCGACGCTATCGAAAGAGGACATGCAGGACCTCGCCGCCTATTTCGCCGCGCAAAAGCTGGTGCCGGTGCCCGTGAAGGCCGACGCTGCGAGCATCGATGCGGGCCGCCAGAAAGCAGCGCAGGTGCTGTGCACGATGTGCCACCTTGGCGGCTTTCTCGGCCAGAACGAGATTCCGCGCGTGGCGGGTCAGCACGCACAGTACATCGCCAAACAGTTGCAGGACTTCCGGTCGCACACGCGTACCAACGATGCGGGCAACATGGCGAGCGTGTCGCGCGGCCTCAGCGACGACGATATCCGCAACCTTGCTGCCTACATCGCCAATCTTCAGTGATGCAGACGATATTCCATCGACCGTTGTTCGAGAGAGAAGAACCAGCCCGACCAAAGGGGACTCCACGATGAAGCGAACCGCGATATGGATGACGCGCACGTTGCTCGGCAGCATGCTGGGTGCGGCCACCTACGCGAGCGCTGCCGGCGATGCCCTGAACCAGCAACTGCTCGCGGCTGCCCGCAGCAGTGACGAAGCCGCCGTTCGTGCGGCGCTGGACGAAGGTGCCGCCGTGGATTCGCGCAACCGTATCGGCGACACGGCGCTCATCACGGCGAGCAAGAAGGGCCTCGCCGGCATGGCGCGTACGCTCGTGGAGCACGGCGCGAACGTGCGGCAGGCCGACGTGCAGGGCGTCACGCCGCTCATGGCGGCGTCGTATGGCGGCTATGAAGAGATCGTTCGACTGCTGCTCGCACACGGAGCCGACCCGGCCGCGACCGACCGCGTCGGCAAGACGGCCATGGAATACGCCGCGGGGCAGGGGCACACGGCTGTCGTGAAACTGCTGCTCGATACCGGAATGGACGTAAATCGCCTCTACAAGAACGACCTGACCGCGTTGATGTGGGCCGCGGGCTACGACCGCGCCGATACCGTGAAGCTGCTGCTTGCCCGCGGTGCCGACCGCACGCTGCGCGACAATCGCGGCCTCACGGCAGGAGACATCGCGAAGCAGACCGGGTCGAGCCAGGCCGCAGCATTGCTCTCGGGCGCAGCGGCCACGCCTTGACGGCCGCGAGCCGCCAGGGGCGTACCACGAGCCGCGGCGCATCGCGATGCCCGCGATGCCCAATCACGCGCCGCGAACACGCGGCTACGCACGCGAAAAAGCACTTCGAAACAGAATTTCGTGCCCCTATACTGGGTGGCGCCTGATGAGCCGTGGCCGCAGTCATTGTGGCTGTCGCCGTTGCGCTCGTGAACTGGACGAGCCGCCACGACGGCATGCCTCCCACCCGCCGTACGACACCCAGAAGGAAGACACGAACATGATGACTCGTACACTGAGCGCCGCTGCCGCGCTGTCGCTGGTTGCCTGCGCCGCCGTTTCCACCGTGCCGGCCAATGCCGAGGATGCAAGCAGCTTCGCGCAGGGCGCGGGCGAAGGCCAGGGCCGTCACGTGAAGGTGATGATCGTCTCGATGTTCGGGCCCGAAGGGCAGGTGTGGCTCGACCGCCTGGGGCCGTGGCAGGACATCAAGGTGGCCGGGCTCTCGCCCGACTATCCCGCGGTTCACTGCAACAAGCAGGACGTCTGCGTGATGACGACGGGCATGGGCCACGCGAATGCGGCGGCGTCCATCATGGCGCTCGCGTTCTCGCCGCGCTTCGATTTGCGCCATACGTACTTCATGGTGGCGGGCATTGCAGGCATCGATCCGGCGCAGGGCACGCTCGGGTCGGCGGCGTGGGCGAAGTATCTGGTCGACTTCGGCATTCAGTGGGAAATCGACGGACGCGAAATTCCGTCGGGCTGGAACACCGGCTACCTCGGCATCAACACGAAGAGCCCGAGCGACAAGCCGCCGCTCGACTATCGCACCGAGGTCTTCCAGCTCAACACGAAGCTGACCGATGCAGCGTTCGCGCTGTCGCGCAGCGTCACGCTTTCCGACAACGCGCAGGCCCAGGCTGCGCGCGCCAAATACGGTTACGCCCCCGCGAACCAGCCGCCCACGGTGATTCAGTGCGATACGTTGGCGGGCGACACGTGGTGGTCGGGCACACTGCTCGGCGAGCGTGCGCGCGACTGGACGAAGATTCTCACGGACGGCAAGGGCGTCTATTGCACGACGCAGCAGGAAGACAACGCAACGTACGAAGCGCTCACGCGCGCGGCTGCGGTGGGCCGAGTGGATCTCAACCGCGTGGCGGTACTGCGTTCGGGATCGGATTTCGACCGGCCCTATGCGGGCCAGTCGAGCGCGGACAATCTGTTGAACTACGCGGCGCAGGGCGGCTTTTCGATTGCCATCGAGAACCTCTACCGAGCGGGCAATCCGCTCGTGCAGGACATCGCGACGCACTGGGCGGAGTGGCGCGAAGGGGTGCCGAGCCGCTGACTTGCCGCCGCTCGTTTGCCGAGCCGCGGCGCCGTTGAACAAACACAAAGCCCGGCATCGCTGCCGGGCTCACGCCGCTTGTGTCTCGCCGCTTGCGCTTCGTTCACGCAGCCCATTCCGTAACAACGGGCGTATCGATATCCGGTTTGGACTCGCGCTCCTCGAAGGTGCGCTTCGAGCAGGTCTTGTCGAGCGCAGCGCGTCCCGAGAGCAGCGGGCAACGGTCGAACACTTCGGCAATCCAGTCCACGAATACGCGCACTTTCGGCGAAAGATGCCGCGAGTGCGGGTAGACCACCGAAATAGGCATGGGCAGCGGTTTCTCGTCGGGCAGCACTTCGACCAGTTCGCCTGACTTCAGATACGGCAGCACCTGGTAGCGCGCCGGCTGAATGAGGCCGAAGCCTTCGAGGCCGCACGTCACGTACGCGTCGGCGTCGTTCACCGACACCGCCGCTTGCATCTTCACCTCGATTTCCTTGCCCTCCACGAGGAAGGCCCAGTCCATCACGCGCCCCGTGCGGCTGGAGAAGTAATTGACGGCGCGATGCTGCTCGAGGTCTTCGAGCGACTTCGGCATGCCGTGACGCTGGATATACGCGGGCGCCGCGCACGTCACGCCTTCGAACAGACCGATGCGGCGCGCGACGAGCGACGAGTCCTGCAGTGCGCCCACGCGAATCACGCAGTCCACGCCTTCCTGAAGCAGGTCGACGGGGCGGTCCGTGAGGCCCAGTTGCAGGTCGATGTCCGGGTAGCGTTGCCGGAACTCGCACAGCGACGGAATGACGAGCAGCCGGCCGATGGAGCCCGGCATGTCGATGCGCAGCTTGCCGTGCGGTTTCTTGCTGCCGTTCTGGAAGGCCGCTTCCGTTTCCTCGACGTCCGCGAGGATGCGCACGCAGCGCTCGTAGTAGGCGGCGCCGTCCGGCGTGAGCGAAAGGCGCCGCGTCGTGCGATGCATGAGACGGGTGCCGAGAAACGCTTCGAGATTCTGGATGATGGTCGTGACCGACGCGCGGGGCATGTCCAGCGTTTCCGCTGCGCGCGTGAAGCTGTTCGTGTCGACCACCCGAGTGAATACCTGCATGGCCTGAAGCCGGTCCATTGCGATTCTCCAAAAGGGGGCGGGCGTTCCACTGTCTGGGCAGACGCGTGTCTGCAAAAACGATTGTTCAGTGCCGCCGAATTGTGTTGCCGGATTATAGGCATTTATTTGCAACTCTGCCGAACCCACAATTCGCCCCGTTCGATACTAATTTCGCGCATTGCGCGCTTCGCCATGGATGCATTCAAACCGTCGTTTCCGTTTGCCCCGTCGGGCTTCGCGCCCTCGGGGGACCGCACGGCGCAAGAGACGGACGCGGCCCCGGACGGCGAACCGGCGGGGCCTGCGCTGGTGGTCTCGGACGTGACGATCGACGGCTACGCGCAATCCATCGTATTGCGTCTTTATCGGCCGGTGAAAGGGAATGGATTGCCGGTATTGCTGTATTTCCATGGCGGCGGTTTTGTACGCGGATCACTGGAAGAAGCGGACCACGCCGCTCGTTATTTCGCAGAGCACTTACCGGCACTCGTGGTTTCGGTGGGCTATTCGCTGGCGCCGCAATTCCCTTTTCCGGCCGCGCCCGAAGACGCTCACCGTGCCGCGCTGTGGGTTCAGTCGCACGCACGTTCGTTCGGCGGCAATGCCCGGCGCCTTGGCGTGGCGGGGCACGACGCGGGTGGCCAGATCGCCAATGTCGTCGCGCTGATCGGCCGTGACCGTTCCGACGTGCGGTTCGACGCACAGGCCCTGTTCGCGCCGATGCTCGACCCGAGCCTCACGCGCCTCGGCGACGAGCGGCGCCTGAGTTCGGACATCACGGCGAGCGAGTGCGCGGCCTGTTATCGCGCGTATCTGCCGCAGCCTTCGCAGCGCATGCATCCGTATGCGGCGCCGCTGGAATGTACGCGGCTCGCCGGTTTGCCCGCCACGCTCATCGTGACGGCGCAGAACGACGTGCTGCACATCGAGGCCGAGAAGTACGCGAGCCGCCTGATCGACGCGGGCGTGCGCACCCAGGTGGTGCGTTTCCCGAGCGTCTCGCACGCGGCCATTGGCGGTTATCCGGCCGCATTGCAGGAAGCCGTGCGCTTTTTTCAGTGGCAGTTCGACACGCGCGCGCTTGCGTGAGACCCGCACGCGACGACGTAGCAGAACCGCTCGCTGAAGGAATGTGCGCGAACGACCCACCGAATACGAATTGAAACGACCATCGCATTGGAGCCCACTATGTCTGTCTTTCCGTTGTCTCGCCCCCGAATCATCGTTGCAGTGGTTGCCCTTGTGGTCGTTGCCGGACTCGGCACGGTCGGCGCTATGCGCGGGAATGCCAACGCGCCGGCCCAGTCGCAGGCGGCCATGGCGCCCGAAGTCGACGTAGCCAATGTGCTGGAACGCAACATCGTCGACTGGCAGTCGTACTCCGGCCGGCTCGAGGCCATCGAGAAGGTGGACATTCGCCCGCAGGTGTCGGGCACCATCGTGTCGGTCAACTTCAAGGACGGCGCGCTCGTGAAGAAGGGCGACACGCTGTTCGTGATCGACCCGCGTCCGTATCAGGCCGAAGTGGATCGCGCCGCCGCGCAACTGGCCGCGGCGCAGGCAGGCGCCGGCTATGCGCAGAGCGACTGGGAACGCGCACAGCGCCTCATCACGGACAACGCCATCGCGAAGCGCGACTACGACCAGAAGCAGAACGCCGCCCGCGAGGCGAGCGCGAACCTGAAGGCCGCGCAGGCGGCGCTGGAAGCGGCACAGATCAATCTGGGCTATACGCGCATCGTGGCACCCGTGTCGGGTCGCGTGTCGCGCGCGGAAATCACGCTGGGCAACGTGGTGTCGGCCGGCGCCAATGCGGCTCCGCTCACCACGCTCGTTTCGGTGTCGCCCATCTACGCCTCGTTCGACGCCGACGAGCAGACGTATCTCGACTACATCAGCCACGTGAAGGGCGGCACGAAAGTGCCCGTGGAACTCGGCCTCGCCAACGAGACGGGCTACTCGCGCACGGGCACGATCGAGTCCGTGGATAACCGGCTCGATACGTCGTCGGGCACCATCCGCGTGCGTGCGCGTTTCGACAACGCGGACGGCACGCTGTTGCCCGGCCTCTACGCGCGCATCAAGGTGAGCGGCAGCGCGCCGCATCCGGCGCTCCTCATCGACGACGCCGCCATCAGCACCGACCAGGACAAGAAGTTCGTCTTCGTCGTGGACAGCGCCAATCACGTCGCGTATCGCGCGGTGCAGCTGGGTGGCCAGCAGGGCAACCTGCGCGTCATTACGGGCGGCCTCAAGAAGGGCGAGCGCATCGTGGTGAACGGCACGCAGCGCGTGCGGCCCGGCGAGGAAGTGCGAGCGCACATGGTGCCCATGACGGGCGACGGCGACCCGAACAGCGCGCCGGTTGCAGGCACAGCCGGCACGCAAGGCAAGCAACCGACGCAAAGCGAAGCGCAGGCGCAGCCGCGAGCGAACCAGGGCGGCGCAGCCAACGCGACGAAGCAGGCGAAGAACTCATGACGTACGCAATGCCCGCTCATGGCAGGCGCAAGCAGGACGTCGCCCGCATCGCACATACGCTCTCCCTTATTCAGAGCCACCCATGAACATATCGAAATTCTTCATCGACCGGCCCATCTTCGCGGGTGTGCTGTCGGTCGTGATTCTGCTGGCCGGCGTGATCGCGCTGTTCCAGCTGCCCATTTCCGAGTATCCCGAGGTCGTGCCGCCGTCGGTCGTCGTGCACGCGCAGTATCCGGGCGCGAACCCGAAGGTGATCGCGGAAACGGTGGCCTCGCCGCTCGAAGAGCAGATCAACGGCGTCGAGAACATGCTGTACATGCAGTCGCAGGCCAACAGCGACGGCAACATGACGCTCACGGTCACGTTCCGTCTGGGCACCGATCCGGACAAGGCCACGCAGCTCGTGCAGAACCGCGTGAACCAGGCGCTGCCGCGTCTGCCCGAAGACGTGCAGCGGCTCGGCATCACGACCATCAAGAGCTCGCCTACGCTCACGATGGTGGTGCACCTGATCTCGCCGAACGATCAGTACGACATGACGTATCTGCGCAATTACGCGCTGCTCAACGTGAAGGACCGGCTCGCGCGCATTCAGGGCGTGGGCGAGGTGCAGCTGTGGGGGGCGGGCGACTACGCGATGCGCGTGTGGCTCGATCCGCAGAAGGTCGCGCAGCGCGGCCTGACGGCGAACGACGTGGTGAACGCGATTCGCGAGCAGAACGTGCAGGTGGCGGCCGGCGTGATCGGCGCATCGCCCACGCTGCCCGGCACGCCGTTGCAGCTTTCGGTGAATGCGCGCGGGCGCCTGAAGACGGTGAAGGAATTCGGCGACATCGTCGTGAAGACCGCGCCCGATGGTGGCGTGACGTATCTGCGTGACATCGCGCGCGTCGAACTGGGTGCGTCCGAATACGGCCTGCGTTCGCTGCTCGACAACAAGTCGGCTGTAGCGCTGGCCATCAACCAGGCGCCGGGCGCGAACTCGCTCGCGATCTCGGACCAGGTGCGCGCCGCGATGAAGGAACTCAAGCAGGACTTCCCGGCGGGCGTGGACTACAAGATCGTCTATGACCCGACGCAGTTCGTGCGCTCGAGTATCGAGGCCGTGGTGCACACGCTGCTCGAAGCCATCGCGCTCGTCGTGATCGTGGTGATCGTGTTTCTGCAGACGTGGCGTGCGTCGATCATTCCGCTCATTGCGGTGCCGGTCTCCATCGTGGGGACGTTCTCGCTGCTGCTCGCGTTCGGCTTTTCGATCAATGCGCTCTCGCTGTTCGGGATGGTGCTCGCGATCGGTATCGTGGTGGACGACGCGATCGTGGTGGTGGAGAACGTGGAGCGCAACATCGAACGCGGACTCAGTGCGCGCGACGCCACGTATCGCGCCATGCAGGAAGTGAGCGGACCGATTATCGCGATCGCGCTCACGCTGGTGGCCGTGTTCGTGCCGCTCGCATTCATGACGGGCCTGACGGGCCAGTTCTACAAGCAGTTCGCGATGACGATCGCCATTTCCACGGTGATCTCGGCGTTCAACTCGCTCACGCTTTCGCCGGCGCTGTCGGCACTGCTGCTGCGTAGCCACGGCGCGAAGGAAGACTGGCTCACGCGCATCATGAACCGCTTGCTGGGCGGCTTCTTCCGCGGCTTCAACAAGGTGTTCCATCGCGGCGCGGAGAACTACAGCCGCGGCGTGAACGGCGTGCTCAAGCGCAAGGGCGCGATGCTCGCGGTCTACGCCGTGCTTCTCGGCGCGACGGTGTTCGTCATGCACATCGTGCCGGGCGGCTTCGTGCCCGCGCAGGACAAGGAATACCTCGTGGCGTTTGCGCAGTTGCCGACCGGCGCGTCGCTGGACCGCACGGAGAACGTGATTCGCGAGATGAGCGACATTTCGCTGAAGCAGCCCGGCGTGGAAAGCGCCGTGGCGTTCCCGGGTCTTTCGGTGAACGGCTTCACGAACAGTTCGAGCGCGGGCATCGTGTTCGTCACGCTCAAGCCGTTCAGCGAACGCAAGGGCAAGGCGCTCTCGGCAGGTGCCATTGCAGGCGCGCTGAACCAGAAATTCGCGGGCATCAAGGGTTCGTTCGTGGCCGTGTTTCCGCCGCCGCCGGTGCTGGGCCTCGGTACGCTGGGCGGCTTCAAGATGCAGCTGGAGGACCACGGCGCCGTGGGCTACGAGGAACTCGCGAAGGCGACGCAGGACTTCATCAAGAAGGCATCGGCTACGCCTGAGCTGGGCCCGACGTTCTCGAGCTACCAGATCAACGTGCCGCAGTTGAACGTGGACCTGGATCGCGTGAAGGCGAAGCAGCTCGGCGTGCCGGTGACGGACGTGTTCGACACCATGCAGATCTATCTGGGCTCGCTCTACGTGAACGACTTCAACGAGTTCGGGCGTGTGTACCAGGTGCGGGTGCAGGCCGATGCGCCGTTCCGTCAGCATGCGGACGACATCCTGCAACTGAAGACGCGCAACAACGCGGGCGAGATGGTGCCGCTGTCGTCGCTCGTCACCGTGTCGCCCACGTATGGCCCCGAAATGGTGGTGCGTTACAACGGCTACACCGCGGCGGACATCAACGGCGGCCCGGCGCCTGGCTTCTCGTCGGGGCAGGCCCAGGAAGCAGCCGAACGCATTGCGGCCGAAACGCTGCCGCGCGGCGTGAAGTTCGAATGGACCGACCTCACGTATCAGCAGATTCTTGCGGGCAACTCGGGCATCTGGGTGTTCCCGATCAGCGTGCTGCTGGTGTTCCTCGTGCTGGCCGCGCTCTATGAGAGCCTCACGCTGCCGCTCGCAGTGATCCTGATCGTGCCGATGAGCGTGCTGTCCGCACTCGCGGGCGTGTGGCTCACGCAAGGCGACAACAACATCTTTACGCAGATCGGTTTGATGGTGCTGGTGGGCCTCGCATCGAAGAACGCCATTCTGATCGTGGAGTTCGCACGCGAGCTGGAGCACGACGGACACTCGCCGCTTTCCGCGGCTATCGAAGCGAGCCGCATGCGGCTGCGCCCCATCCTGATGACGTCCATCGCGTTCATCATGGGTGTGGTGCCGCTCGTGCTCTCTTCGGGCGCAGGTTCGGAAATGCGCCATGCGATGGGCGTGGCGGTGTTCTTCGGGATGCTCGGTGTGACGCTGTTCGGCCTGATGCTGACGCCGGTGTTCTACGTGGTGCTGCGCATGCTGGCAGGCGGCACGATCCACGTGGCGCAGAAGGACTCGCCGCGCAGCTCCGCGCTGCCCGCGATGGATTGAGGAGAACCTGATAATGAAAAATCGTGGATTCATAGGCGGCGCTGCCGGCATGCAGGGGCTCGGCAGGCTCGGCTGGGTTGCGGTCAGCGGCCTGCTCGTCGCGCTGCTCGCCGCGTGTTCGGTGGAGCCGACATACAAGCGCCCCGACGCGGCGGCGCCCGCGGCCTTCAAGGAAGCGCCCATCGCCGCAAAAGACGCCGGCACGTGGAAGGCCGCGCAGCCGGCCGACGACGCTCATCGCGGCGAGTGGTGGAGCGTGTTCGGCGACGCCACGCTGAACCAGCTGGAAGAGCAGGCCGCGGCGGCCAATCAGGACCTGAAGGCGGCGGCGGCGCGCGTGCAGCAGGCGCGTGCCGTGACGCGCTCGGCGCGCGCATCGTGGTTCCCGTCGCTCGATGCGGGCTTTGGCCCCACACGCGAACGGCTCTCGCCGGCCTCGCAGTTCCTGCCCGACGACCGGAATGTGCCGACGCAGACGCTGTGGCGCGCGCAGGGCACCGTTTCGTATGAGGCCGATCTGTTCGGCCGCGTCAGCTCCAACGTGAACGCGGCACGCGCGGATGCGCAGCAGAGCGAGGCGCTGTTCCGCTCGGTGCAGCTTGCGTTGCAGGCGGACGTCGCGCAGAACTACTTCCAGTTGCGTCAGTTCGATTCGCAGGTGGATTTGTTCAGGCGCACGGTGGCGCTGCGCGAGGACGCGCTCAAGCTCGCGGAGCGTCGCTTCAAGGAAGGCGACATCAGCGAACTCGACGTTTCGCAGGCACGCAACGAACTGGCTACGGCACAGGCCGATGCGGTGGGCGTGGCGCGTCAGCGTGCGGCGTCGGAACACAGCCTCGCGATTCTGCTCGGCAAGGCGCCCGCGGACTTTTCGTTCCCCGAAACACCGCTTGCCCCCGTGGCGGTGCGCATTCCGCCCGGCCTGCCGTCCGCGCTGCTCGAACGCCGGCCCGACATCGCCGCCGCCGAGCGCGCGATGGCCGCGGCGAATGCGCGCGTGGGGCTCGCGAAGTCCGCGTTCTTCCCGCAGCTCGACATCACGGGTTCGTTCGGCTACGAGTCGGCGACGCTGGGCGATCTGTTCAAGTGGTCCACGCGCACCTTCCTGCTGGGTCCGTTCGCGGGCACGGCGCTCACGCTGCCGATCTTCGACGGCGGGCGCCGCCAGGCCGGTCTCGACCAGGCCCGCGCGAGGTACGACGAACAGGTCGCGCAATACCGCGAGCAGGTGCTCGTGGCGTTCCGCGAAGTGGAGGACAACCTGTCCGACCTGCGCTTGCTGGACGATCAGATGAAGGCGCAAAACGATGCGGTGAACGCGTCGCAGCGGGCCGCGCATCTGTCGCGCACGCAGTATGAGGAAGGGCAGGTCAGTTATCTGAACGTGATCGACAGCGAGCGCTCGGTGCTGGTCTCGCAGGTGCAGGCAAGCCAGCTTCAGGGCGTGCAGGCTGTGGCCACGGTCAACCTGATCCGTGCGCTGGGCGGCGGTTGGGGTGACGATACGAAGATCGGCAACGCCTCGCCTCAGCAGGGGGCCGCGCAAGACACGCAGCAGATGGCCAAACGCTGAGCTGTTTTAAGCGATTCAGGCAAAGCAACGTAGGGAACGTAGGGCCGTGCATGTCGTCAGCCGACGTGCACGGCCTTTGTTTTAAGCGCACCAACGGGCCGATGTGTGGCCGATGTGTTCGCCGCTCCGGCTTACGACTTCTTCTGCTGAAGCAGATAACCGATGCCGCGTAACGTGACGATGGTCGCGTCACAGTGCTCGATCCGCTTGCGGATGCGATGCACGTAGATCTCGATGGCGTCCTCGCTCGACTCCTCCTCGAGTGCGTACACGCCTGACATCAGCGCCGACTTCGAGAGCGTCTTGCCGCACTTGAGCATCATCATTTCGAGAATGGAATGCTCCTTGGGGCGTAGCGAGAGCGGCTCGCCGCGTATGCGGAACTGGCGGCTGTCCGTGTTGTAGGTGAGGTCGCCGCAGGCGAAGTCCGTGTGCTTTTCGCCGTTCTGGCGGCGCGCGAGCGCCTTGATGCGTGCCACCAGCTCGCGCGTTTCGAACGGCTTCACGATGTAGTCGTCGGCGCCGGCCCCGAGACACTCCACTTTCTCGTCGATCGATCCGCTCGCCGTGACGACCAGTACCGGCACGTTGTTGCGACGACCACGCAGACGGCGCAACACGTCCTTGCCCGTCATCTTCGGCAGTTGCAGATCGAGCAGCACGACGTCGTACTGTTCAGTGTGCAAAAGCTGGTCGGCCGCATCGCCGTCCGCCGCACGATCCACGGCCATGCGCTCTTCCTTCAGCAGCTTGAGCAGCCAGTGGCTCAGCGATTCGTTGTCTTCTGCGAGCAGTACTTTCATCTTGCGTCCCTGCACCGGTTATTTCGTCCTCCTTTCGTTGCACGCCGACGAAGGAGAACGAAACATTGTTGAAGTGAAAAAGTAAGGAATCCGGTGTCTTTATTGTTGTGAGTTGTTGTGAGGCCGCGAACGGCCTTGCGTTTGCGGGATCGTAGCGAAACGAAACCTTCTGTTCGCTATCGACGCGTTGCAAGAAAGGCCAGGGGAAGTACCGATCGGCGGGGAGGGAAGCGAGGCGCGCGACGCTAAAAACAAAACGGCCCGCCATGGAGGCGGGCCGCGAAATGAACCGATGAAACGGTGAGAAATGGGCGGGCCTGCGGGCCTTCTTCCTGATCCGCTAGGCCGCTTCTGCGACGCGTGCTTGCGCAACCGGCGCATGGGCCTGCGCCGTCACTTCAGCAAGCAGGGCGTCGTCGGCCATGACCGTGTCTTCGCAGACGTTGCGGCGCGCCACGGCGGCCTTCCTCGTCTTGCCTGCACGCGAGGGCGGCTGGCAGGCGCCGCATACTACGTTGTGTTGCAGGTCGTGCTTGTGCGCGACGAACTTGCCGCTGCAACGGCAGCACGGCGTGAGCTGGAGCATGCCGGCGTCGAAGAAGCGCACGAGCGTCCAGGCACGCGTGAGATCCAGCACGGCTTCCGTGTCGCTGTGGCGGCAGTGTTCCAGATACAGCCGGTAGCCCTTCGTCAAGGCGTCGAGGTGCGAGCAACGCGCCTCGTTCTTGAGGAACAGATACGTGTTGTAGAACAGCGACGCGTGAATGTTCGCGAGCCACGTCATGTACCAGTCCGCCGAGAAGGGCAGCATGCCCTTGGGCGGCGA
This sequence comes from Paraburkholderia kururiensis, assembly GCF_034424375.1. Classification (NCBI taxonomy): domain Bacteria; kingdom Pseudomonadati; phylum Pseudomonadota; class Betaproteobacteria; order Burkholderiales; family Burkholderiaceae; genus Paraburkholderia; species Paraburkholderia kururiensis. Next base: position 1,511,734 of record NZ_CP139965.1, read on the forward strand.
CACGCCTTTCACTTCACGGTACAGGCGGATCATGCGGTCGCGCGAAAGCGTGAGTTCGCTTTCCAGCACCTGCATGCGGGCGCCCAGTTCGATCAAGGCGATCGCGCGGAACACTTCCTGTGCGTCTTCAGTGAGGCTGCGCTTCGGCGCAGCCTTGAGCATAGTGGCTTCTGCTTGCATGGCGGTCCCTGTCAGGCGAACTGCTCTGCGGATTGACCCGCGAGCAGGATGGCGGCATGCGTCGAAGCAACGTCAGCGTGACGCGTCGTCTGCGTGAGCGCAGACAGCATCGCGTGATCGTTGAAGCGGAAGAAACACAAAAGCTGGTCGGAGGAGGCCAGCTTGACGATCTGTGCGAGCGACAGCCCGGCAAGCAGATCGGCCAGCTCCGACGACAAGCCCAGCCGGAACATGCCGACTGCCTTGTCCTCACGCAACATACGTTGCGCAAGCATGATGTACGACAAATTGATTTCGCGGATTGACTCCAGCGTCTCGCTGCTACGGTCCATTTCTCAGTTTTCCGAAGCCCCGATTGAACTGCCGGCGTTGTTCGCCGTTATGTCTTTTCTGCCCCCGCCTGGTCTTGTAACGACCTTCGGCGATATCTGTCTATTTGATACAGCTTGTTACAACTCGTAACAGCTTGGAGCGAATTGTATGGGGGCGAATGTCAAAAAGCAATGGCCGATCAAAAAAAATGTGGAAAAAAACCGACTGTCGATCAGTAATTTTTTCATAATTTCGCAACATGCCTTATTGGGCGGCGCCGAGCGACCGGCGGGCGCCTTGTGCCGGCCTCAAAGCCTTGCTGCGACAGGGTATCCACTGATTGAAGCAACTTTCCGGCGACGCTCCCGCGGCGGCCCGAAATTCCATTCCGCTTTTGATATGAATAAAGCGAAGGGTTTACTCTTGCGGTAAAAAATGCGACATACGGACGCGTTACATTTCACCGCCGTTTGTAACAGCTTGGCGCCGGCATTTGTAACGGTTCTCGGCCGCCGTTTGTAACAACCGGCGGGCCGCGCATCTGTTTCTTTCGAATGTCTTACGTCGCGTCGTGGAAGATCACGCCCAGCGTGTGTCGTCTGCCCGAGCGCAGCGGGCTCACGCCGTGCCGGAGATTGACGCGGTACGCGGCGCGCACACCCCGTACCGGCCGATGGTGAACGGCGAAGATGGCCGCGTCGCCCTTGCGCAGCGGCACCACCTGCACGCGCGACTGCATACGCGGCCGCTGCTCGGTCATGACGAACTCGCCGCCCGTGAAGTCACGGCCGGGCTCGGCCAGCAGCACCGCCACCTGTAACGGGAACACGTGCTCGCCATACAGGTCCTGGTGCAGGCAGTTGTAGTCGTCTTTCCCGTATCGAAGCAGCAGCGGAGTGGGGCGCGACTGGCCGGCGGCGTGACAACGTTTGATGTATTCCGCGTGCGAGGCCGGATAGCGCACGTCGATGCCGAGCACCTCGTTCCAGCGGTTGGCAATCGGAACGAGATGCGGATAGAGGCTCGTGCGTAACTGCTGGACGAGGCGCGGCAACGGATAGCGGAAGTATTGGTACTCGCCGCGGCCAAAGCCGTGCCGGGTCATCACGATGCGGCTGCGAAAGCGCTCGTCGCGGTCATAGAGGGCGGCGAGCGCCTCGCACTCGTCGCACGTCAGTAATTGGGGCGCGACGGCATAGCCGTATTCGTCGAGCGTCTGCGTGATGCCGCCCCAGTCCAGTGTTTCGATGCGTCGAGAAAGGGGCGCAGCGGAGGTCGCCGTATGGGGGCGCCGCGCGTCGTGATCGTCCGGCGCAACCGATCGTGCGGGATCGTGGTGCGTGTCGAGCAGGGGAAGTTGCGAGTCGAAGCGGTTCATGTGCGTACTCCTGTGAGGCCATGAACCACTCTACGCACGCCGCATGCGCGAAACGCTCCGCGGCTTGCGGTTTCATTCGATGGGGCGTACGCCCGCTATGCGCCGCGGCGGCGCGTCACGAACCATCGCACTCATCCGCCGGATTCGCTGGCCGCGCCGCATGGGCTCGCAGCGCCTCGGCTGTTTGCGGGTCGGCAGGAAAGAACGCTTCGATGGCCAGTTCGGAGACCGTGATATCGACTGGCGTGCCGAACACCGTGGTCGTGCTGAAGAACGACAACACGCCGAGCTCTGTCTGGACACGCAGCGGCACGGCGATCTGGTCGAACGCGGTGGTGGCTTCGTCGTCGGCGGGCGGCGTGCCGTGCGGGGCCGGATAACCCGCGAGTTCCTCATGGAGCGCGGCGAGCGTGGCGTCGCCGCTCGCTTCCACCTGGCGTTGCAATCGGGCCAGCAGATGCCCACGCCATGCATGCCAGTTGACGATGCGCGGCGCGACGCCCTGCGGATGCAGCGACAACCGCAGCGCATTCACAGGCGCTTCGAGCAGCGCCGCGTCGACACCCGCCACGAGCGTCGCGAGCGCCCCGTTCGCGGCGACGATGGTCCAGTGCCGGTCCACGGCGAGCGCGGGGTACGGCTCGTGCCCCTTCAACACCCGCTCCACCGTTTCGCGCGCCGCGGCAAGCTGCGGATCGGAAAGCGACCGTTCGCGAAACAGCGGCGCGTAACCGGCTGCGATCAAGAGCGCGTTGCGTGCGCGCAGCGGCACGTCGAGCCGCTCGGCGAGATGCATGACCATCTCGCGGCTCGGCAGCGCCCGGCCGGATTCGACGAAGCTCAGGTGGCGCGTGGAGATCTCGGCTTCGGTGGCGAGCAGCAGTTGGCTCATTCGGCGACGCTGGCGCCATTCGCGCAGCAGTTCGCCGACCGGGCGGCTCGCGGCCGCCGGTTGCGAAGTCGACATGCGAAGCGGGACGGAGGTCAGTGTGCTCATGGCCGCGATGATAGCCAAAGCCCGCGGTGGGTCCATTACCTTGCAGGTCATGGTTGCGTGCGGCATGTGCGAAACGTGCCGCCTCCCGGCCGGCGATTGTTTGTCTCATCCGGCCAATGTATTCGCTCTCAGCACGTTTATCCCAGACCCGGGCCGGGATAGATTCACACCGTCTTACTGCATATGCACGGAACCCATCGCGTTCCTTGTACCCACTTACGCATTTTTGAAGGAAACGATCATGAGCAAGCTGACTGGCAAAGTCGCCGTGGTGACCGGCGCATCGAAGGGCATTGGCGCGGGTATCGCGAAAGCACTGGCTGCCGAAGGCGCTTCTGTGGTGGTCAATTACGCGTCGAGCAAGGCCGGCGCAGACGCCGTCGTGGACGCCATCATCACCGCGGGCGGCAAAGCGGTGGCTGTCGCGGGCGACGTTTCGAAGGCCGCGGACGCCGAGCGCATCGTCAACACCGCAGTCGAAACGTATGGCCGTCTGGACGTTCTGGTGAACAACTCGGGCGTGTATTCGTTTGCGCCGATCGAAGAGATCGACGAAGCGCATTTCCATCGGCAGTTCGATATCAACGTGCTGGGCCTGCTGCTCACCACGAAGGCTGCCGCGAAGCATCTGGGCGAGGGCGCGAGCATCGTGAACGTCAGTTCGGTGGTGACGCGCATCACGCCGGCATATACGGCCGTCTACTCGGGCACGAAGGGCGCCGTGGACGCCATCACCAGTTCGCTCGCGAAGGAACTCGGCCCGCGCAAGATTCGCGTGAATGCCGTGAATCCTGGCCTGATCGAGACCGAAGGCACGCATGCCGCTTCGGTGATCGGCTCGGACATGGAGAGCAACGTGCTCGCGCAAACGCCGCTCGGCCGCATCGGCCAGCCCGACGACATTGCGCGTGTCGTGGTGTTCCTCGCTTCCGACGATTCGCGCTGGATCACCGGCGAGCATCTGAACGCGAGCGGCGGCGTGCGCTGATCTTTTACGGCGGGCGTGCGCACAGTCCAATGCGGTCTGCTGTTCACGCGCTGTGCCGGGCGTTGCACCCACCGTCTTAAAAAAAGGACCCGCAGGGCAAGTGCCCATGCGGGTCGCCAATCCACTACACGTGGAGGATGAACGGTTCTTCGGCGTGTGCCTGCAAGCGCGTACCTAGAAGCGCGTACTTAGAACCGCGTACGGATACCGCCCGTCACTTCCACCTGGTTGTTCGAGCCGAATGTGCTGCCCACGGTGTAGCCGCCGTGCAGGCGCATGTAGTCGCCGGCCAGATACACTTCCGTGCGCTTCGAGAAGTGATAGAACACGGAGCCGTACAGCGTCTCCTTGAAGCCGTTGTGCAGCCCCGAGGCGGGGTCGAACGTGCCGAGGTTCGCGTTCGGAATGTTGCCGTCCGCGTTGTACGCCGCGTTGTGCACGCGCATCTGCTGGTAGCCGAGTTCGTAGTCGAGCGGCCCCTTCGGCGAGAGCTTGAACGACACGGTCCATGCGTTGTCCTGACGTTGGCCGAGCGAGCCCTGATCGCCCCAGTAGCGGAAGTAGCCGGCGTTGGCCCGCAGAATGCCGAACGTGTAGTTGCCGCCCACCGAGAAGCTCTGGTTCGCGAAGCCCAGCTTGTTCACGTGGCTGTAGAACGTGGACACGGCAAAGGCGTCGCCGTTGTAACCGAGCGCCCCCTGATACACCGAGTTGAGACCGAAGCTCGTCTGGTTGCCGAACGCGTAGCCCGCCGACGCGAAGAGGCCGTTGTTGAAGAGCTTCTTCCACGCAAGGCCGTTCGAATAACGCGTGCCCGTGGAGCCGGCCGCGTAGAAGATCATCTGCTTGAAGTTGTTCGAATTGGTCCAGCCGCCTTCTTCCAGAGAGAGCTTTGCTGAACCGTACGGGTCGCCGTAAATGGCCGATGCATCGCGCGCAATCGTGTTCTGGAAGCCCGCCGTGATCTTGCCGAACGTGCCGTTCTGCAGACCGACCCACGCGTCGCGGTCGAAGAGCTGGCCCGGGTCTTCCATCTGTCCGTCCGCCACGCGGTATTCCGCTTCAAGCCGGAAGATCACCTGCGTGCCGCCGCCGATGTCTTCCGCGCCGCGCATCCCGAAGCGGCTGCCGCTGAACCACGGCTCGCCGCCGATACCCATGCCGATGACGTGATTGCCGTTCGCGTCGGCATGCGACTGCCAGGTCGGCACGCTCAGGTCCATGAGGCCGTAGAGCTGGACGCTCGATTGCGCGTGCGCGCTGCCTGCCGCGAACGCGACCGCCGCCGGTACGGCCAATGCGAGATGCTTCTTCCTCACGATCGTCTCCTCATTCACTGCGTTGAAATGGATGAATGGGGCGGATTCTCGCGGGGGCAAACCTTCACGCCACTTTCACGACCTGCGCGCATGCGCCAGGCCTGGTGAAAACACCGAGGCATGGGCAGGGGGAAGGCGTGGAAAGCGCGAAGAAATAATCGTAACGACGACTTGTTACGATCCTATCAGTCGATGTAGGATGCATGCGAGCAAACCGTCAACTTCTGTTTTGCATTGCACAAGATCAGGTCGTGACGATGTCTGAAAGTCCCTCTATGCCGCTGTCCGTCATCGCGTTGCATCGCGGTCTGGGTGCACATGGCGAACGCAACCCCGGCGTGCCCTTCGACGCCGGCTGGTTCGACAGCCTGCGGGTGAATGCGTCGGCGGTGGAACGCCGTACCGCGACGCTCGCCACGCGCCGCACCGTCAAGAAAGACGCGCAGGCCGCGTGGCTGCTCAAGGCCATTACCTGCATCGACCTCACCACGCTCAACGGCGACGACACCGAAGGCCGCGTGCGCCGGCTCTGCGCGAAGGCGCGGCATCCCGTGCGCGACGACATTCTGGAAGCGCTCGGCATGGCGTCTGCCGGCATCACGACGGGCGCCGTGTGCGTCTATCACCGCTTCGTCGCGGCGGCCGTCGATGCACTCGAAGGCAGCGGCATTCCGGTCGCGGCGGTGTCCACCGGCTTTCCCGCAGGCCTCACGCCGCACGAGTTGAAGCTCAAGGAAATCGAAGCGTCCGTGGCCGACGGCGCCGCCGAAATCGACATCGTCGTCACGCGCGAACACGTGCTTACGGGCAACTGGCGCGCGCTCTACGACGAAGTGCGCGACTTTCGCGCCGCCTGCGGCCCCGCGCATCTGAAGGCGATTCTCGCCACCGGCGACATTCGCACGCTGTCCAACGTGGCGCGCGCGTCGATGGTCTGCATGATGGCCGGCGCCGATTTCATCAAGACCTCCACCGGCAAGGAAGGCGTGAACGCCACGCTCGACGTGTCGCTCGTGATGGTGCGCATGATTCGCGAGTACCTGGCGCGCACCGGTTTCGCGATCGGCTTCAAGCCGGCGGGCGGCGTGTCGAGCGCGAAGTCCGTGCTCTCGTATCAGATCCTGATGAAAGAGGAACTGGGCCGCGAATGGCTCGAACCGGCGCTTTTTCGCATTGGCGCATCGAGCCTGCTCGCCGACATCGAACGGCAGCTGGAACACCACGTGAGCGGCCGTTATTCGGCTTTTCATCGTCATCCGCTCGCATGAGCGCCACGACGAACATGGGAACACGACCACCACGCCTGCCCGAATCACCCACCATGACCATGAGCGTAGCGGAGTATTTTTCATCGATGGCCTACGGCCCCGCCCCTGAGGACGACGGTCCTGTGCGCGCCTGGCTCGCGCAGCACGAGGCCGCGTTCGGCCATTTCATCAGCGGCGCATGGTGCGCGCCCGTTGAAGGCGAGCGTTTCGCCACACACGCGCCGGCCACCGGCGAACTGCTGGCGCACGTGGCGCAGGGCGATGCGGCCGACGTCGACGCCGCCGTGGCCAGCGCACGTGCCGCGCAGCCCGCCTGGCAGGCGCTGGGCGGCCCGGGCCGCGCGCGGCATCTCTACGCGCTCGCACGCATGGTGCAGCGGCACAGCCGGCTCTTCGCCGTGCTCGAATCGCTCGACAACGGCAAGCCCATTCGCGAGACGCGCGACATCGACGTGCCGCTCGTCGCGCGTCACTTTCTGCATCACGCGGGCTGGGCGCAGCTTCAGGAAACGGAGTTCGCCGAGTGGGCGCCGCTCGGTGTGATCGGTCAGATCGTGCCGTGGAATTTTCCGCTGCTGATGCTGGCCTGGAAGATTGCGCCGGCGCTTGCCATGGGCAATTGCGTCGTGCTCAAGCCGGCCGAATACACGCCGCTCACGGCGTTGCTGTTCGCCGAACTCGCGCAGCGCGCCGGCTTGCCCGCGGGCGTGCTCAACGTCGTGACCGGCGACGGACGCACGGGTGCCGCGCTCGTCGAGCATCGCGGCGTGGACAAGATCGCCTTCACGGGCTCCACCGACGTGGGCCGGCAGATCCGCGTCGCCACCGCTGGCTCGGGCAAGGCGCTTACGCTCGAACTGGGCGGCAAGTCGCCGTTCATCGTATTCGACGACGCGGACCTCGACGGCGCCGTGGAAGGCGTGGTGGACGCCATCTGGTTCAACCAGGGCCAGGTGTGCTGCGCGGGCTCGCGCCTGCTCGTGCAGGAAGGCATCGAAGCGCGCTTCGTCGAGAAGCTGAAGCGCCGCATGGCGACGCTGCGCGTGGGGCCGTCGCTGGACAAGAGCATCGACATGGGCGCCATCGTGGACGACGTGCAGCTGCAACACATTCGCACGCTCGTGGAACGCGGCCGTGCCGAGGGTTGCGACATCTGGCAGCCGCCGCACGTGGAGATGCCGCCCGAGGGCTGCTATTACCCGCCCACGCTCGTCACGGGCGTGGCGAGTGCATCGGTGCTCGCGCAAGAGGAGATCTTCGGCCCGGTGCTCGTGACCATGAGCTTTCGTACGCCCGACGAAGCGGTGGCGCTCGCGAACAACACGCGCTATGGCCTCGCCGCGAGCGTATGGAGCGAAACCATCGGCCGCGCGCTCGACATCGCGCCGAAGCTCGCATGCGGCGTGGTCTGGGTGAACGCGACGAACCTCTTCGATGCGGCCGTCGGCTTCGGCGGATACCGCGAATCGGGCTTCGGTCGCGAGGGTGGACGCGAGGGCATTTACGAATACCTCCAGCCGCGCGCATGGCTCACGCTTGCGAAACGGCCGGCGCAGCAGCAGGCGGTTCTCGCGCATGCCGTGGCGCTGGAAGACGACGCGGACGAAGACGGCGAGCGTGAGGCCTTCGCGACGGCGGCCGTGATCGACCGCACGCCGAAGCTCTTCATCGGCGGCAAGCAGGTGCGGCCCGACAGCGGCTACGTGCTGCCCGTGCATGCGCCGGACGGCCGCGTGGTGGGCGAGGTGGGGGCGGGCAACCGCAAGGACATCCGCAACGCCGTGGCCGCGGCGCGCGCGGCGCAAGGGTGGTCGAACGCGACGGCGCACAACCGCGCCCAGGTGCTCTACTACCTCGCGGAAAACCTGGCCGTGCGTGCGCAAGAGTTCGCCCATCAGCTCGTGCAACGCCACGGTATGTCTGACGCCGCGGCGCATGCCGAAGTGGACGCGGCGATCACGCGGCTTTTCACCTATGCTGCGTGGGCCGACAAGTTCGACGGCGCCGTGCACACGCCGCCGCTGCGCGGCGTGGCGCTGGCGATGCACGAGCCGCTCGGCGTGATCGGCATAGCGTGTCCGGACGAAGCGCCGCTGCTCGCGCTCGTGTCGCTCGCCGCGCCTGCGCTCGCGATGGGCAATCGCGTCGTGTTGCTGCCGGGCGAAACGGCGCCGCTCGTCGCGACGGACTTCTACCAGGTGGTGGAAACGTCGGACGTGCCGGCCGGTGTGCTGAACATCGTGACGGGCGAGCGCAGCGCGTTGCTGCCGGCGCTCGTGCGTCACGACGACGTGGACGCGGTATGGTGCTTCGGCAGTGCGGCGCATGCGGCGCTCGTCGAGCGCGAGTCGGCCGGTAACCTGAAGCGCACGTTCGTGGACCACGGGCGCGTCTTCGATTGGTTCGACCGCGCGAGCGAAGGCCTGCCGTTCCTGCACGAGGCGGTGCAGGTGAAGAACGTCTGGATTCCTTACGGAGACTGAGTATCAGGCTCAGGCGTCTTAGACCGGACGTACCGCGTGATTGCCGAACAGACTGAATAAACCGAACAGAGAGTAGGAGACAAAACGTGCTGAAGAATCTCGACCCGCTTCTGAGTGCCGACGTGCTGCATGCGCTTGCATCGATGGGCCACGGCGACGAAGTGGTGATCTGCGATGCGAACTTTCCCGCCGACTCGGTGGCGCGCGCCTCGGTGCTCGGCAAACTGCTGCGGCTCGACGGCGTGGATTCGGCGCGCGCGATTCGTGCCGTGCTTTCGGTGCTGCCGCTCGATACGTTCGTCGACCACCCCGCGCTGCGCATGGAAGTGGTCGGCGAGCCGAACACCCTTCCCGCGGTTCAGCGCGAGGCCCAGGCCGAAGTGAACGCGGCCGAAGGGCGCGACGTGCCGTTCGCCTCCATCGAACGCTTTGCCTTCTATGACCGTGCGCGGACGGCCTACTGCGTGATCGCCACCGGCGAGCAGCGCGGCTATGGCTGTTTCGTGTTCAAGAAGGGCGTGCTGCTCGCGCCCGACGCCCCGTCGCAGCCCGGCGCGGGGAGCCGGTCATGAATGCGCCGGCAACGCAGCCGCGCGGGCCTGGTGGACCGGGCGCCAGTCGCGTGGTGATTCTCGGCATCTACGTGACGGACCTCACGTTCCGCGCGAGCCGTATGCCGCTGCTGGGCGAAACCATCGCGGGCACGGCGTTCAAGATGGGGCCGGGCGGCAAGGGCTCGAATCAGGCGGTGGCCGCGGCGCGCGCGGGCGCGGACGTGGTGTTCTGCACGCGCATCGGCAACGACGCCTTCGGCGCCATCGCCCGCTCGACGTGGGCCGCCGAAGGCATCACGGCGCGGGTGCCCGCGGTGGCAGACGGCGTATCGACGGGTGCCGCCCACATTTTCGTGGACGACGCGACCGGCCAGAACGCGATCATCGTCGCCGCCGGCGCCGCCGAACAGCTTTGCGCCGCCGATGTGGATGCCATCGAAGCCGACATCGCTGCCGCGCGCGTATTCGTCACGCAGCTCGAACAGCCGGTGGCCGCTGCACGCCGCGGACTCGAACTGGCGCGCCGGCATGGCGTGACGACGGTGTTCAATCCCGCGCCCGCCATGCCGTTCGACGACGACGTCTACGCGCTGTGCGACTACATCACGCCGAACGAGACCGAGGCCGCCACGCTCACGGGCATCGCAGTGCAAAGCGTGGAAGACGCGCGCCGTGCCGCCGACGTGCTGCTTGCCAAAGGCGTGAGCACCGCGATCATCACGCTCGGCGAGAAGGGTGCGCTGCTGCATTCGGCCACGCAGTCGCTGCTGATCCCGGCGTTTCAGTGCGGACGCGTGGTGGAAACGGCCGGTGCCGGCGACGGCTTCACGGGCGGTTTCGCAGCGGCGCTGGCGCGCGGCGAAGATGCCGTGTCGGCGGTGCGCTTCGGCTGCGCGCTCGCGGGCATTTCGGTCACGCGTCCGGGCACGGCGCCTTCCATGCCGACGCTCGACGAAGTGACGCGCGTCCTTCAACAGGCCGGCGAGCCTTCACACGTGCATTGAACTGTGCCGCGCATGAAGCGCGGCGTCATCGTCAAAGGAGTGGGGTTTGCGATGAAGCGTTCGTTTTCGCCGGGAGCGTGGCTCAAGGACCGGCAACTGAATTTCCTGCTCGCGGTGAACGTGCTCGTTGTGCTGGTCGCGACGTTCCTCTCGCACGGCCAGTTCGTGAGCCTCGACAATCTGCAGTCCATGGGCGGCCAGTTGCCCGAACTCGGCCTGCTCGCGCTCGGCATCATGCTCTCGATGATCTCGGGCAACGGCGGCATCGATCTTTCCGGCGTGGGGCTCGCGAACCTCTCGGGCATGATCGCGGCGCTCGTGGTGCCGAAGGTCGTGAGCGGCGACGACCAGCCGGGGCTCTACACGGCGCTCTTCTGCGTCATCGTGATTGCGATGGGGTTCGTGGGCGGCTTGCTGAACGGCATCGTGATCGCGCGGCTGCGGCTCACGCCGATTCTCTGCACGCTCGGCACGCAACTGCTGTTCACGGGTATCGCCGTGGTGCTGAGCAACGGTGCCTCGGTGCACGTGGACTATGTCGAACCGCTCTCGGACATCGGCAACGGCACCGTCTTTCAGGTGCCCATTTCGTTCTGCATCTTCATCGCGGCCGTGCTGCTGCTCGGCTGGATCGCGAAGCGCTCGCCGTTCGGCCTGCGGCTCTATTTGATGGGCACGAACCCGAAGGCCGCTTTCTACGCCGGCATTCCGCGCGACCGCATGCTGATTGCCACCTACACCATGTGCGGCGTGCTCGCGGCGCTGGCGGGGCTCATCAGCGTCACGCACACGTTGAGCGCGAAGTGGGACTACGGCAACTCGTATCTGCTCATCGCCATCCTGATTGCGGTGATGGGCGGCGTGAATCCGGCGGGCGGGTATGGGCGTATCGTCTGCGTGTTCTTCGCAGCGACGGTGCTGCAGTTCCTCGCGAGCCTCTTCAATCTGCTCGGCGTTTCGCAGTTCTTCGGCGACTGCGCCTGGGGCTTCCTGCTGCTGCTTTCGCTCGCGTTTGCCGGCGAGGCGCGCGTGCGGTCCATGTTCGGTTTCGGCGCGCCCTGGCGGCGCAGCGCAGGCAGCGGTGGCAACAGCGTGCGGACCGACTGACACGAGGCCGACACACGGCAGACCCGATCTTCGCAGTCCACAACCAACCATAAAGGAGACATTGCATGAAACGCACTCGACTCGCCGCCGCGCTGACGGCAGCCGCGCTCGCCACGGGCGTGATCGCCGCGGCCCACGCCGCGAACGAAACCATCGTCACGGTCGTGAAGGTGACGGGCATCAACTGGTTCAATCGCATGGACGACGGCGTGAAGCAGTTCGCGAAAGAGAACCCCGGCGTCACCGCCTACCAGACCGGCCCGGGTCGCGCCGATGCGGCCCAGCAGCTCAAGATCATCGAAGACCTGATCGCGAAGAAGGTGAGCGCGATCGCTGTGGTGCCGTACGACCCGCCTACGCTCGAACCCGCGCTCAAGAAGGCGATGGACCGCGGCATCAAGGTCGTCACGCATGAGGCGGACAACGAGAAGAACACGATGGTGGACATCGAAGCGTTCGACAACACCGCGTATGGCGCCGCGCTCAACGAGCGGCTCGCGGCCTGCATGCACAACGAAGGCAAGTGGGCCGTGCTCGTCGGGTCGCTCGGCAGCCGCTCGCAGGTGCAGTGGGCGGACGGCGGCATCGGCAACGCGAAGGCGAAGTATCCGAAGATGGATCTCGTGGAGCCGAAGCTCGAAACCAACAACGACGGCGAGCACGCCTACGAGGTCGCGAAGGAAGTGCTGCGCAAGCATCCGGACCTGAAGGGCTTCCAGGGTTCGTCGTCGCTCGACGTGATCGGCATTGGCCGCGCCGTCGAAGAAGCGGGGCTGCAAGGCAAGATCTGCGTCTACGGTACGGGCCTGCCCACGGAGGCCGGCAAGTTCCTCGAAAGCGGCGCCATCAACGGCATCGCCTTCTGGGACCCGAAGCTCGCCGGGCTCGCCATGAACAAGGTCGCGAAGATGCTGATCGACGGCAAGACGGTGGAGAACGGTGCGGACCTCGGCATTCCGGGCTACACGAAGGTGACGGTCTCGAAGGGGCCGGGCAAGGGCATCATCGTGCGCGGCCAGGGTTGGGTCAGTGTGGACAAGACGAACTACAAGCAATACCCGTTCTGACATGAATGCGCCCACGTCTTCGCCGCACTTTCTCGAGGTGGCCGGCATTCACAAGCGGTTCACCGGCGTGCATGCGCTGCGCGGTGTGAGCCTCGCCTTCCGGCGCGGCGAGATCTATCACCTGCTCGGCGAAAACGGGTGCGGCAAGAGCACCCTGATCAAGATCATTTCCGGCGCGCAGCCGCCCGACGAGGGCGAGCTGATCGTCGAGGGCGTTCGGCACGCGCGACTCACCGCGTTGCAGGCGCTTGCGGCGGGCATCGAAACGGTCTATCAGGATCTCTCGCTCCTGCCCAACATGAGCGTGGCGGAGAACGTGGCGCTCACGTCCGAGCTTGCCGATCACGACGGCAGGCTCGCCCGTACGTTCGACCGCCGCGCGCTCGCGCGCACGGCGGCGCGTGCGCTCGAAGCGGTGGGGCTGCCCGGCGACGCCGCGTTCCAGGCGACGCTCGTCGAGCAGCTGCCGCTTGCCACGCGGCAACTCGTGGCGATTGCGCGCGCCATTGCGAGCGAGGCGAAGTTCGTCATCATGGACGAGCCCACCACCTCGCTCACGCAAAAGGAAGTGGATAACCTGATCGGCGTGCTCGGCCAGTTGCGCGCGCACGGCGTGACGGTGCTGTTCGTGAGCCACAAGCTCGACGAGTGCTATGCGATCGGCGGCGAAGTGATCGTGCTGCGCGACGGTCAGAAGATGGCGCAAGGGCCCATTACGCAGTACACGAAAGCGCAGTTGAGCGAACTGATGACGGGCCGCCACCTCACGAGCGAACGCTATCGCGAAGGCGAGGTGGGCAGCGACCGCGTGCTCGACGTGAAAGGGCTTACGCGCGCGGGCCAGTTCGCAGACGTTTCGTTCTCGCTGCGTGCGGGCGAGATCCTTGGCGTGACGGGGCTGCTCGACTCGGGCCGCAACGAACTCGCGCGGGCATTGGCCGGCGTGGCGCCGGCACAGTCCGGGCAGATCGTGCTGGACGGCAAGTCCATTACGGTGCGCACGCCGTCGGATGCGAAGCAACACCGCATCGGCTACGTGCCCGAAGACCGCCTGAACGAAGGGCTTTTTCTCGACAAGCCGATTCGCGACAACGTGATCACCGCGATGATCTCGAGCCTGCGCGACCGCTTCGGGCAGATCGACCGCGCGCGGGCCGATGCGCTCGCGCGGCAGACCGTGGACGACCTGCAGATCGCGACGCCCGGCATCGACAAACCCGTGCAGTCGCTTTCGGGCGGCAACCAGCAGCGCGTGCTGATCGGCCGGTGGCTCGCCATCGACCCGCGCGTGCTGATCCTGCACGGCCCCACGGTGGGCGTGGACGTGGGCTCGAAGGACATCATCTATCGCATCATGCAGCGGCTCGCGCAGAGCGGCATCGGCATCATCCTGATCAGCGACGACCTGCCGGAGCTGCTGCAGAACTGCGACCGCATCCTGCTCATGAAGAAAGGGCGCGTCGCGAACGAGTACCGTGCCGACCAGCTGACGGAAGCGGACCTGTATCACGCGCTGTTGTCGGAGGCCGCCTGACATGCCACCCAGTGTTCCCTCGCAGATGAACCGCACCATGACCCCACCCGCCGCCGATGACGTCCAGCCCGCCGTGAAGCACGGTTGGCGCGTGGTGCTCGCGCGCCAGCCCGAATGGTTCACGGCGGCGTTGATCGTCGTGATGTGCGGCGTGGTGGGCGCAATCAATCCGCGCTTCTTCCAGTTCGCTACGCTCTTCGACCTGCTGCACTCGGCCACCACGATATCGCTCTTCGCGCTGGGCACGCTCGTGGTACTGGCCTCGGGCGGCATCGACGTGTCGTTCACGGCGATCGCGGCGCTCACCATGTACTCCATCACGAAGGCCGTGTTCGCCTGGTGGCCCGACGCGCCGTTCGTGCTGATTCTCGTGTGCGGCGCCGTGGGCGGCGTGCTGCTCGGGCTCGTGAACGGGCTGCTCGTGCATCGGTTGAAGGCGCCGTCGCTGATCGTCACCATCGGCACGCAGTACCTGTACCGCGGGCTGCTGCTCACGTTCGTGGGCACCACGTTCTTCATGAACATCCCGCACAGCATGGACCACTTCGGACGTATTCCGCTCGTGTTCTATCGCACGGCGGACGGCCTGCGCGCGGTGCTGCCGGTCTCGGTGCTCGCGCTCGTGATGGCCGCGGCGCTCACATGGTGGCTGCTGAACCGCACGATGATGGGCCGCGCCGTCTATGCGATGGGCGGCAGTCTCGCGATTGCGGAGCGCCTCGGCTACAACCTGCGCGCGGTGCATCTGTTCGTGTTCGGCTACACGGGCATGCTGGCCGGTATCGCGGGCATCCTGCACGTGTCGAACAACCGGCTCGCCAATCCGTTCGATCTGGTGGGTTCGGAACTCGACGTGATCGCCGCCGTGATCCTGGGCGGGGCGAGAATCACGGGCGGCACGGGCAGCGTGATGGGCACGCTGCTGGGCGTGGTGCTGGTGACGCTGATCAACAGCGTGCTGATTCTGGTGGGCGTGCCGAGCACGTGGCAGAAAGTGATCATCGGCGCGTTCATTCTGCTGGCCGGCGTGCTGTTCGCGTGGCGGCGGGGGAACTGAAGCGAGGGACGGTTCGCGCACGGTGGGTTGAGCGACCGGCGAGCCGCGACTGCACGCTACCGCTTGACCGGCTGTTGCCCTTTCTCGGTAATCACCGAATCGAACTCGACCAGCTGCGAGAAGCGCACGGCTTTGACCATGCCGAACTTGCTCGAATCCACCACGAGGTGACGTTCCACGGCGCTCGCCATCGCAGCCTGCTTGATGGCCACTTCGTGGAAATTCCAGCAGGTCACGCCGCGCGCCTCGTCCACGCCGCCCGCTGAAATAAACGCCTTGTTGATGCCCATGCGGCGCAGCATCTCGAGACTTTCGTCGCCCGCGAACGAGTCCGACGACGGCACGTACACGCCGCCCAGCAGGATCATGCGCACGTTCGGCTTGCGCCGCAAAATCTCGGCGATGTTGAGCGAGTAGCAGACCACCGTGACCTGGAGGTCCGCGGGAATGAGGCGCGCGAGCGTGGTGAGGGTGGTGCCGCAATCCACGAATACGGTTTCGTTGCTCGCCATGAGCTTCGCCGCATGCGCCGAGGCTTCGGCTTTCGCCTGCGCGAAATGGTCTTTCTCGGCGTCGAGGGAGTAGCCGGGCGTGTTGGGCACGTCGGTGGCGCTCACGATATAGCCGCCCAGATACGTGAAGCGCTCGGGGTTGGCGGCCACGTCGCGCCGCACGGTCATCTCGGACACTTCGAGCAGCGCGGCCGCGTCGCGCAGCCGCATCACGTTCTGTTTCGCCAGCGCCTGGCTGAGTACGCGCAGGCGTTCGTCCTTGAGCATGGGGATCCTTGCGCACCGTGCGCGCGGGCAAAAGAACAGCGCCACGCGGTGCGTTATGTTTCGTTCGAATTCGTGAAAGGATTATAACAAGCGTACGTGCGTGCGGCGCCTGTGGGTTTTCCCTGCGTCGCGCCTTGACGCGGCGATTCTGCCCGCTCATTTCCGGGGATTTCCCTTGTCGCGCCGCATCTACCTGGAAATGGCTTCCGATCGGACATATGCTGACCCCACACGCTGCTGGAACTGACATGACCCCAAGAGGTCATCTGCTATTTCCCCTTTTCAGGAGCCTTCAATGACGCGACCCCTCGACTCCCTGGTGATTTTCATCGCCCGCGTGGCGCTCTCCGTTCTGTTCTTGTGGAGCGGCGCGATGAAGCTTCTGGGGTACGCGGGTTTCGTCGGCTATCTGCACGCGAAGGGCGTGCCGTTCGTGCAGGTAGGCGCGCCGATTGCTGTGGCAGTGGAAGTGCTCGGTGGACTTGCGCTCGTGCTGGGCGTGAGGATTCGCGCACTCGGCCTCGTGATGGCGGTCTACACGATCGTCACCGCGATATTCGGGCACGACTTCTGGAACGTCACCGACGCCGCGTTGCAACGCGACATGGTGATCCACTTCTGGAAGAACGTGGCGATTGCGGGAGGCTTTCTGCTGCTGTTCGTGACAGGCGCGGGGCGCATCAGCGTGGATGGAGCGCGCGCGCCGCGTTTGGGCCTGTCGGGATAAACGAACCGTTCCCGAAGGAGCGCGCATTGATACAGAACTTCGACTACACCATGGGCGGCCAGCTCGTGCAGCTCTGCGCAAGCATCGGCCAGGAGCCTCCGAACCGCGTGATCATCAGCCTTGCCGATTCGGCGAAGACGCTCGTCGTGTTCGATGCGTCGGGCGTGATCGGCACGCTGAAGGCGGAACTGGAAGACCCGGAACAGCTCATTGCCGATGCCATTCGCAAGGCGAAGGACGACGGGCTGATCGAGCGTGCCATCGCGACCGGCGCGATTCAGGAGGCGCGGCTTTGAGGGGCCGCTTCAGGGGCCGCTTGAGGGACCGCTTCAAGGACCGCTTCAGGTAGCGCCGGAACAGACGTCAGGAGTTGCTCAGCTCGCTGTGGCTTGCCGCGCCGCCCGTGCACGGTTCCACGCCGTGGCTCGCCTCGGGTCGCGGATGCACGACGCAGGCCAGTGCCGCGCCGATCATCAGCAGCACAACCGAGACCGCCGTTTCCACGTGCAGTCCGCTCACGATGTGGGCGGCCTCAGAACCGCCTGCAAGCGCGCCGAACGCGGCAACGCCCGCCGCACCGCCCGCCTGGCGCGCCGTGTTGAGCACCGCAGAGGCGGTGCCGGCGCGCGCGGGCTCCACGGACGCGAGCACCGCGGTGGTCATGGCGGGTACGGCGAGGCCCATGCCGGACGGAATCAGCAGGAACGGCACGAGCACCGCGGCGAGCGGCGTGGCGCCGTCCACGAAATGCAGCAGACCGTAGCCGAGCGACGCGATCATCGCGCCGAGAATCATCGGCACACGCGAGCCGTAATGCGCCACTACCCAGCCGCTCGCGATGTTCGAGAGCAGGAAGCCTCCGGTCAGCGGCAGAAACGCGAGGCCGGCCTGCAAGGCCGTGTCGCCGCGTACGCGCTGCAGATACAGGCCCAGCACGAACACCGTGCCGTAGTAGGTGAGGTTGACGCACACGCCGAACAGCACGGCCGCGCTGAAGGTGCGGTTGCGAAACAGCGCGATCGGCAGCATGGGCGCCGCGGCGCGTGCCTCCACGCGGACGAACGCGAGCGCGGCCACCACCGCCAGCACGAAACCGCCCGCCACGGCGGGATGCGCGAAGCCCAGCGGGCGCCACTCGATGACGGCGCCCGTGAACGCCGTCAATGCGACGACGGCGAGCAACTGGCCGCGCAGATCGACCCCACGGGCAACAGTGGCCGCCGCGGGGTTCGATGCAAGCATCTGACGGGCTGTCGGCTGCTTGGGTAACGGCGCGGATAACGGCCTGGATAACGGCGCGGGCAACGGCTTAGGCAGCCAGGCGAACGTCGCGACCAGCCCCGCCGCGCAAATCGGCAGATTGACGAGGAAGATGCTGCGCCAGTCGAAGGCGGCGATCAGCATGCCGCCCACCACCGGGCCTGCCGCAATCGAGATGGAGCCCGCCGCCGTCCACAGCCCGACGGCGCGTGCGCGCAGTGTGCGCTCGTGGCCGCACGCGTGGTTGAGGAGCGCCAGCGAGTTGGGCAGCATGGCCGCCGCGCCGGCGCCTTGCAGCGCCCGCGCCGCCACGAGCGTCGCGGCGTTGGTGGCGAGCCCGCAGGCGAGCGAGGCAAGCGCGAAGATCGCAATGCCCGCGGCGTACAGGCGCCGCGCGCCGAAGCGGTCGCCCAGCACGCCGGCCGAGAGCATCAGCACGGCGAAGACGAGCGTGTAGGCGTCGACCACCCATTGCAGACCGGCGACGTCGGCGTGCAAATCGGTGCCGAGCCGCGCGAGCGCGATGTTCACGATGGTCACGTCGAGCTGCGTGACGACGAAGCCGACGCTCACGGTCGCGACAATGCGCGCGAGCGTGGGCGTGAATGGAGGGCGGGGCGCGCGGGGATGAGGTGTCGTGTTCATGACCCCATCGTAGGCGGTACGGCCGGCGCGATGTTTCGCGCCGGCCTGAAGTGTCGATGCGGGACGGGCGCTGCCGGCTCAAAGCGCCTCGTCCTGGGGCCGTGCCTCAACCGGGGCGGCTCAACGCGCGGTGTGCGCGTCCTTGATGAAGAGCGCCGTGACGGCGCCCACCACGCAGAGCGCGGCCACATAGAAGGCTGGCGCCATCGGCTCCGACTTCATCAGCAGCGACACCACGATGGGCGTGAGTCCGCCGAACACCGCGTAGGCGACGTTGTACGAAAACGAGATGCCCGAGAAGCGCACCACCGGCGGGAAGGCCTTCACCATCACGAACGGCACCGCGCCGATCGTGCCGACGAAGAAGCCCGTCACCGCGTAGAGCGGCACGAGCATCGACGGGTCGGTGCCGATCTGATGGAACATCGCGTAGTACAGCGCCGCGAGCGCGAGGCCGCCCACGATCAGCGTCGGGCGCGCGCCGATGCGGCCCGCCATCGCGCCGCTCACGATGCAGCCCGCCGTCAGGCACAGCGTGGCGACGCTGTTGGCGAACAGCGACGTCGCGGCATCCACGTGAAACTGCTTCTGGAGCAGCGTGGGCGTCATCAGGATCACGACGACGATGGCGGCCGACAGCATCCACGTGAGCAGCATCGAGACGATCACAGCCCGCCCGTGGTCGCGCAGCACGGCCTTCAGCGGGATTTCGGCGGCGAGCGTCTTGCGGGCTTTCATCTCCGCGAACACCGGCGTTTCGTGCAGCCAGCGGCGCAGCCACACCGAAAAGAGGCCGAACACACCGCCCAGCAGAAACGGCAGGCGCCATGCGTAGGCCGAGATTTCGGCCGGCACGAAATGGCGGTTCACCGCGGCCGCGACAAGCGAGCCCAGCAGAATGCCCGCCGTCAGGCCCGACGTGAGCGTGCCGCACGCATAGCCGATGTGCCGCGACGGCACGTGCTCCGAGACGAACACCCACGCGCCCGGCACCTCGCCGCCCACGGCCGCGCCTTGCAGCACGCGAAAGAGGAGCAGCAGCACGGGCGCCAATACGCCGATCGTGGCGTAGGTGGGCAGCAGGCCCATCATGAGCGTGGGCAGGGACATCAACAGCACGGAGAGCGTGAACATGCGCTTGCGGCCCAGCAGGTCGCCGAAGTGCGCCATGACGATGCCGCCCAGCGGCCGCGCCAGATAACCGGCCGCGAAGATGCCGAAGGTCTGCAACTGGCGCAGCCAGTCGGGAATGGCGGGCGGAAAGAACAACTGCCCGATGGCGGGCGCGAAGAACACGAAGATGATGAAGTCGTAGAACTCGAGCGCGCCGCCCAGAGCGGCGAGGCCGAGCGTCTTGTAGTCGGCGCGCGTGAGTGCGCGGGCAGGGGCGGGCGTGGCGACGCCCAGGTCGGTTGCTTGCATGGCCGAATAATCGTTGGAATGAAAGGTCACGCGTTGCGCGTGGCGTGTAGCGGTGCTCGGGCGGGTTGAAGCCCGAAAGGCGCGGGGTGGGCACGAGGCGGCGCGCTCTGGGCGCCCGGGTAGGGCGGCAGGGCGAAGGCCAACGCGCGATTTTACAGGATGTAAGCGGGTGCTTCGGAGGGCGGGCGTGGGTGCAAGGCGGCGGGGCAAAGAACGACGCCCCGCCGTGGGCTTTGATGAAAAGCATTGTTGCGGGGCGCCGCAGCCCGCTTGAAGCGGCGCCGGGGGGCGCTGCGGCGCCTATGCCGGCGCTCCCCCGGCGCGTCCATCAGATCTGCGGCAACGGCGGACGCGTTTCGATGGCGCGGCGGATCAGCGTCTCCACGGCCTCACGCTCCGCGCCCGCGAGCGGCAGGCGCGGCGGCCGCACGGGCTCGGTGCCGAGGCCCACGATGGCTTCCGCGAGCTTGATGTTCTGCACGAGCTTGGCCGACACGTCGAGTGCGAGCAGCGGCGCGAACCAGCGGTACAGCGTGCGCGCCTCCTCGAGACGCCCCGCGCGGATCAGCCGGTAGATTGCCACCGTCTCGTGCGGAAATGCGCACACCAGACCCGCCACCCAGCCGTGGGCGCCCATCAGTATCGCTTCCATGGCGAGGTTGTCGACGCCGCACAGAATCGCGTAACGGTCGCCCACCACGTTGATGAGATCCGTGACGCGTCGCACGTCGCCGCACGATTCCTTGATGGCGACGATCTTCGCTTCGTCCGCGATCTCGGCGAACATTTCCGGCGTCATGTCCACGCCGTAGGCAAGCGGGTTGTTGTAGACCATGAGCGGCAGCGGGCTCGCGTCCGCGACCATGCGGAAGTGGTGGAGCGTTTCGCGCCGGTCCGAGAGATAGCGCAGGCCCGGCAGCACCATGTAGCCCGCGGCGCCGCGCTTCGCGCCCGCTTCGGCCTGGCGGCAGCCGTCCAGCGTGCTGTTTTCCGCGATGGTGAGCAGCACCGGCACGCGGCCATGCGAGGCATCCACGGCGATGTCGAGCACTTCGAGCTTCTCGTCGAGCGAGAGCGTGGACGCTTCGCCCAGCGACCCGCACACGATGATGCCGTCCACGCCTGCATCGATTTGCGCCTCGATGTTCTTCTTCGTCCAGGCGCGGTCTATGCTGAAATCCGCGTTGAACTTGGTGGTGACTGCGGGCATGACGCCTTGCCAGATATGTGCCACGACGGCTCTCCTCATGTGATCGATGGGTTGCAGTGTAAGCAGCAGCGCGATGGGCGTCTTGCGTCATTCGCGCATCGCGCATGACGATTTCCGCACAGCCTGTGCAAACACGAAGGGCACGCTGTGCGCACGGGCGCATTGTGCAGAAATCGTCACGCCGCACGCGCAACGCCACCAAGACGCGCGGCGGGCGCGTTCCTACCATCAGGGCATGAAAACGCTCGACATCATCGATTCCCATACCGGAGGCGAGCCCACGCGGCTCGTCGTGTCCGGCGGTCCCGACGTGGTTTCCTCAGGACCAGGCCCGCTCGCCCAGCGGCTCGACACCTTTCGCACGCAGTTCGACCACTGGCGCGCCGGCATCGTCAACGAGCCGCGCGGCTCGGACGTCGTGGTGGGGGCGCTGCTGTGCGAGCCGCACGACCCGCAATGCTCGGCCGGCGTGATCTTCTTCAACAACGTGGGCTATCTCGGCATGTGCGGACACGGCACGATCGGGCTCGTCGTGTCGCTCGCGCACATGGGGCGCATCGGGCCGGGGCGGCATCGCATCGAAACGCCGGTCGGCGTGGTGGACGCAACGTTGAACGAGAACGGCAGCGTGTCGGTGCGCAACGTGCCGGCGTATCGCTACCGGCGCGACGTCGCGGTGGACGTGCCTGGCTACGGCCGCTTCACGGGCGACATCGGCTGGGGCGGTAACTGGTTCTTTCTCGTCGCGCACCCCGGGCGCACGCTGGAAGCGCGGCATATCGCCGAACTCACGGCGTTTTCGTCAGCCATGCGCGACGCGCTCGACGCCCAGCAGATCACGGGCGCGGATGGCGCGTTCATCGACCACATCGAACTGTTCGGGCCGGGCTCGCGCGCGGGCATCGACAGCCGCAGCTTCGTGCTGTGTCCCGGCAACGCGTACGACCGCTCGCCGTGCGGCACGGGCACGAGCGCGAAAGTGGCGTGCCTCGCCGCGGACGGCAAGCTCGCGCCGGGCGCCGTGTGGCGGCAGGAGAGCATCATCGGCAGCGTGTTCGAAGCGAGCTGGGTGCCGGGCGAGCCCAACGGCGAGGGCACGCCCACGGTCGTACCGACCATCACGGGCGAGGCGTGGGTGACGGCGGAGTCGCGTCTGCGCTTCGACGAGCGCGACCCGTTCGTGTGGGGCATTCGCACGGCATGACGAGGGACCACGTAGCCGATGTGATCGTGGTGGGCGCGGGCATTGTCGGCGCCGCGTGTGCCGCCGCGCTGGCGGCGCGCGGCCTGCACGTGGCCGTACTCGAAGCGAATGGCGTGGGCGGCGGCGCGACGGCGGCGGGCATGGGCCATATCGTCGTGATGAACGACTCGCCCGCGGAGCTGGCGCTGTCCCGCTATTCGCGCGAACTGTGGCTCGAATTCGCGCCCCGGTTGCGCGAGCGCGATGCGTTCTCCCGCTGCGGCACGCTCTGGGTCGCAAGCGACGACGAAGAACTCGACGCGGCCCGCGCCATGCAGACGGCGTTCGCGGCACAGAACGTGGCGGCGCAACTGCTGGACGCAAACGCGCTGTACGCCTGCGAGCCGGCGCTCGCGCCAGGCATGGCGGGCGGGCTGCGTGTTGGGCACGACAGCATCGTCTATGCGCCTGCGGCGGCCGAGTGGCTGCTGCGACATTCGCCGGCAGCCGCGAACATCCGTTTGCATACGGGCGCCGAGGTGATCGCTCTGGAGCCGTCGCGCGTAGTGTTGCGCACGGGAGAGACGTTGGGCGCGGCGCACGTGGTCGTCGCGAATGGCCTCGCCGCGCAACGTCTCGTGCCCTGGCTGCCGCTGCAGCCGAAGAAGGGCCACCTGCTCATCACCGACCGCTACCCCGGCGTGGTCCGACATCAGCTGCTCGAACTGGGCTACATCAAGAGCGCGCATCACGCGCAGGGCACGTCCGTGGCGTTCAACGTGCAGCCGCGGCCGACAGGGCAACTGTTGATCGGCTCGTCGCGCCAGTTCGATACCACGGACCCCGCCGTCGATATGCCCGTGCTCGCGCAGATGCTCAAGCGCGCGTCGCGTTATCTGCCGTCGCTGCCGGGCTTGAACGCGATTCGCGCATGGACGGGCTTTCGCGCCGCCTCGCCCGACGGCTTGCCGCTGATCGGCCCGGCCGGGCGCGACCTGCGCGGCGTGTGGCTTGCGGTGGGCCACGAGGGACTGGGCGTGACCACGTCGCTCGCTACGGCAAACCTGCTGGCGGCCCAGATACTCGACGAGCCGCCACCCATTGCCGCCCACCCGTACCTGCCCGCGCGTTTTGCGCAAGGAGTCGAGCATGCGTGACGCCCAGCACGCGAGCCACACGCCAGTGCAGGAAGTGCGCGTGACGGTGGACGGCCACACGGTGGCGGTGCCGCTGGGCGCCACGGTTGCCGCCGCACTGGCAATTGCCGCGACGGTAGGCGCCGCACGAGGCGCGCGCGTGTCCGTTCGCGGCGAGCCACGCACGATGTTTTGCGGCATGGGCGTGTGCCAGGAGTGCCGCGTGACCATCGACGGCCGCGCGCATCGGCTTGCCTGCCAGACGCTGTGTTGCGACGGCCAACGGATCGAGACGACGAGGACGGAATGAGCGAACGCTACGACGTGGTGGTCGTCGGCGCGGGGCCGGCAGGCTTGAGTGCGGCGCGCGCGGCGGCGGGGCAAGGCGCGCGCGTGGCGATCGTCGACGACAATCCGCGCGCGGGCGGCCAGGTCTGGCGCCAGGGACCGTGGCATCCGGCTCAGCAGCCTTTGCGTGTGTTGATGGACGATCTCGCGCCGGGGGGGCGTGTCACGTGGTGGCAGTCGTCGCGCGTGGTCGCGCCGCTCGCGGGAAGGGAACTGCTGATCGAGTCTGAACAGCACGGCGGCGTGCGTATCTCGTACGACCGCCTGATTCTTGCCACCGGCGCGCGCGAACGTCTGCTGCCGTTTTCGGGCTGGACGCTGCCGGGCGTCACGGGCGCGGGCGGCTTGCAGGCGCTGATCAAGGGCGGCGTGCCGGTGCGTGGCGAGCGCCTCGTGATCGCCGGAAGCGGGCCGCTGCTGCTCGCTGCGCTCGCCACGGCGCGCGATGCAGGCGCCGACGTGCTGGCCGTGGTCGAACAGGCGAGCGCGTGGGCGGTCGCGCATTTTGCGCTGAGGTTGATGCGCACGCCGTCGAAGCTCGCGCAGGCGACCACGCTCACGCGCGGTTTCGTTGGCCTGCGGTACTGGACCGGCAGTGTGGTGCATGCGGCGAGGGGAGCGGGACGCGTCGAACAGGTCACGATTCGTCGCGGCGCGCGCGAGGTCACGCTCGCGTGCGATCGCGTCGCGTGCGGCTATGGACTGGAGCCGAACGTGCTGCTGGGCGAATCGCTGGGATGCACGGTCGCGGCCCACAGGACGAGCCTGGTGCTCGTCGTGGATGACCTGCAGCAGACTTCTGTTGCGAACGTGTTTGCGGCCGGCGAATGCACGGGGGTGGGCGGCATGGAACTCGCCCGGGTGGAAGGGGAGATCGCGGGACTGGCGGCCGTGGACGCCGCGCCCGCTGCCCGCGCCCGCTTTGCCGACCGCGCGCGATGGCGGCGCTTCGCGGCGAACGTCGATGCGGCCTTCGCGCTGGGCGAAGCGGCGCGCGCCTTGCCGCCCGACGACACCTTGCTGTGCCGCTGCGAGGACGTGACCGTCGGCGCCGTGCGCGCCCATGCGAACTGGCGCGACGCCAAGCTTCAGACACGCTGCGGCATGGGCGCCTGTCAGGGCCGCATCTGCGCGACGGCGGCGCGCACTTATTTCGGCTGGGGCACAGAAGCGGGCGCAGGCACGGGTAGGGCCGCCCCCCGTCCGCCGCTGCAACCCACGCAGATCGCCACCTTGATCGAGGCCGCCGATTCCTGAGCACGGGCCTCTCCCGATTTTTTTGCGCCGGTGCCGCGCCCTATAATCGAGCGCACGTTCTCACCCGCTCCGGGCGCGCGGAATTCCGACATGACCATGCTGGCCGACATCATCCATCCGGCGCTGCAAGCGGCAGCCGGTATGACGCCGAACGCGGTTCCCGGCGCAGCGGGGTCCGCGGATGCGTCGGCCTTTGCCGACGCCACGCTCACGGCCATGCTCACGCATTTCACGTTGCTCGAGCCGGTGTTCGACGCGATGCCCGAAGTCGTGTTCTTCGTGAAAGACGTGCAGGCGCGCTACGTGCTGGTGAACCGAACGCTCGCTTCGCGCTGCGGCTACAAGGACAAGGAAGCACTGCTCGGCAAGACCGCCGAGGATGTGTTTCCGCGCCGCTTCGGCCGCGTCTACACCGCGCAGGACCGGACCATCGTGAGCATCGGCAATACGCTCATCGACCAGTTGGAACTGCATCTGTATCCGGGGCGGCAGCCGGGCTGGTGCCTCACCTGCAAGGCGCCGCTGCGCGACCCTTCGACGGGTACCGTGGTGGGACTGGCCGGCATTTCGCGCGACCTCAGGGCGGACGAGAGCAGTCATCCTGCCTACAGCAAGCTCGCCACCGTCGTGCAGTACATCCAGGAAAACTATGTGCAGCCGCTGAACCTGAGGCAGCTGGCGGAAATGGCGGATATGTCGGTGGCGCAGCTGGAGCGCTATTTCCACAAGGTCTTCCACCTGACACCGCGCCAGGTGCTGCTGAAGACGCGTCTGGATGCGGCCACGGCGCTGCTCGTCTCGCACGACAAGGTCACCGACGTCGCGGCGCTATGCGGCTACACCGACCACAGCGCATTCACGCGGCAATTCAAGGCCACCGTGGGCGTGACGCCCACCGAGTACCGCGCGCTCTTGCACGGCACGGCCGCGGCTGCTCCGAAGGCGTGACCGGGCGGCCGTCGTTGTTGAACAGCGTGCATGGTTGCGGCCGACCGCGGTTGCTGATCTGCTGATCGTCCCGCCATGCCAGCAAGCGGAAAAGCGCGTACCGGGGCTCGACCGAAAGCCCACCGTTACTACGTCTACGTGGTCGAACTCGCCGACACCGTCTGGAACGAGGCGCGCTTTCGCCGCGCGAATCCCGACTACCGGTTCGCGAAGCCCTGCGTTTATGTGGGAATGACCGGGCTCGATCCCGATCTGCGTTTTGACCGCCACAAGGCGGGTATCCAGTCGAACCGCTTCGTGCGCGATTACGGCTTGCGGCTGATGCCGGAACTGTATGAAGTGTTCAATCCATTGCCGTACGACGGTGCGCGCGACATGGAAGTGGAACTGGGAATCGGCTTGCGCGAAGCCGGGTACGCGGTGTGGCAGGCGTGACTGCCTGCTTTATCGAGGCGCGGATTACCGCGAAGGACGGTCGAGGCCCAGGCCGCGCAGAATGGCGTTGCCCTCAGGCGTGAGGCGAATGTGCGGCGTGCCGGCCTCGGACTGCACCTGCTCGACGAGGCCGGCTTCCTGCAGCAGCGGAATCTCGGGCTTCGCCGACGCGTCGATAGGCGCGTGCAGCAACAGCAGCAACGTGGCGATTTCGTGATGACTGAGCAGGCGGCGCAAAATCGTGCGCTTCGCCGGGGCCGCAGGCTGCGGCGCGCTCGTCAAAGTCGTGTCTTGCCTGTCCATCGGTCCACCTTCCGGGTTGCTTCGCGGTTGTTCGGTCGAGTTTCGACGGATCATGCGCAGGAAGTCTTAAACGATTCTTAAGAATCGGCCCGCGAGTGCAACCGCCGCTGCCATAGTCGTAACAACGCGTTACGCCCGCGCTCTGGCCGCTTCTTCACGGCGCGCAGGTCTTGCTCGCGCTCTCGATCCACAGATTCTTGATGTGTCGCTTGCCGGCGTAGAACCGGTAAGTCGTGGCGCCGTTGTCGCTGCGCACCTTGACGACGTTCGAGTCGCCGAAGTCCAGCATCGCGCCTTGCGGCAGCGCGGTGGTTTTCACGCTGCTGTCATGCTTCGAAGCCTCCACGGTCATACATTGCACGACGCTGTCGACGGAACGCTGCGTGGTGGTGTCGATGACCGGTTCGCCCGCATCGGGATTGCTCTGGAAGGACGCGCACGCGGCGAGCAGCATCGGGGCGCAGAGGGTGGCGGCGAGTTTGTTCATGTGTCTCCTGGCGTTGACGAACGTTGGCTTGCGTGGGTTTGCGCAGCCTGAAACGATCCGGCCGATTATATCGGTCGCGATTAAAGCAGTTTTTGCAAGCGGTATGCCCGGCGCTGGAAAAACAAAAAAGGCGCGCCGCCCGCGGGCAGCGCGCCTTCCGTGTGCGCGTCCAGGCCAGGCCGTCGCGGTTAGAACGCCACCGCGATACCGGCCATGCCGACGAACTGCGAGCGCGTGGACGACGGCGTCGAGTTCTGCGAGTCGCCCACCACAGGCGCCGCGTCCACGATGCTGCCTGCACCCTTCGAGCCGAGCGTCTGGCCCGTGGCGTGCTGGTACGCCTGCACGGCGTAGAGCGTGGTGCGCTTCGAGAGGTGGTAGGCCTCCTTCAGTGAGTACTGCTGGTAGCGCGCGGCGCTCGAAATGCCGTTCGCCTTCGACGCCATCGTGTACGAGAACGCCGCGGCCATGTCGAATGCCGGCGTGAAGCGGTACGAGGCGATCGCGCCGTAGGAGTTGAACACCGCCGTGTCGGTGAAGAGCGAGCGGCTGCCCGGCAGGTAGCGCACGTTCGAGTAGTTCACGCCGACCATCAGGTTGCCGATCGTGTAGTCGCCGGCGGCGGCGATGTGCTGGACCGAGTGCGCCGTCACGTAGCCCTGGTTCACGGCGGAGACCGCGAAGCTCGCCGTGGACGACGAGTCGAACGCCGGGTTCGTGGTGGAAACCGGGTTCACGTAGGCGTTGTCCATACGCAGGTAGCCGGCCGCGAGGGCGATCGGGCCGTTGGCGTAACGCAGCGCGCCGCTGATCGTCTGGCCCTTGCCGGTGCTGCCCGCCACACCGCCCAGCGCGTACATCGCGCTCGCCTGCACGCCGTACCACAGCGGCGACGTATAGATGAACGAGTTGTTGACGCGGATGGTGGTGTCGAGGCCGTCGTAGTCGCCCGGGTGGGCGCCCGTTGCGCCCGTGAGCCAGTTGCTCGATGCGAGCGGACCGACGAACTGGTAGTACGGCGTGTACTGGCGGCCCATCGTGAAGGTGCCGTAGTCCTTGTTCTGCAGACCCACGAACGCCTGGCGGTTGAACAGCAGGCCCGACGACGATGCCGCGCCCGTATTCAGGTCGAAGCCCGCCTGGAGGTCAAAGATCGCGCTGGTGCCGCCGCCCAGGTCTTCCACGCCCTTGAGGCCGAACTTCGAGGCGTAGAGGTTGCCCTGGCGCAGGTACCAGTTCGAGTGGCCTTTCTGGTTGCTGACGTAGGTGATCGCGTCGTCGGCCACGCCGTAGAGCGTGACGCTGCTTTGCGCGAGCACGGGGCCGGCGGCGAGCGCGAAGCCGGCGCCCAGCAATGCATTACGGAAGGTATCGCGAGAAGTCATCTTTTATCTCCAGCCTTGGCTTTGTTATGCACGCCGGACGGGCGTGCTGTCTCATCGTTTATAAGAGGAAAACGATTACCTGTTGCGGCACAAAACGTGCCTTAAATACTGCGGCAGCTACGGTATAACGATTTACTTTCTCTGTATAGCCGCGTGTGCCCTGATTCCCGAGGGTCGCCATGGTTCAGCGGGCCGCATGGCGGCGCTGCTGCGCCTGGGCCGCAAGGCGAACCGCGGCGTTGGCCGCGCCGTAGCCGTCGTAGCCGCCGCGGCGCTCCACGATTTCCAGCGAGAAACGCTGGTCCAGCAGTTCCGTATAGGCGTGGAAGAACTCGCCGCCCTGCGCGTCGCGGTCGTACAGGATGTTGTTTTCGTACAACGCGTCGATGGTCTGATCGGGCAGCGCGTAGCGGGCGGCGAGGTCGTCGTAGTAGTTGCGCGGAATCTTGAGCAGCGGCAGGCCCCGTGCGACGAAGTGCGGGATGGCGCGGAAGATGTCCGCCGTGTGAAAGGCCACGTGGTTCAGGCCCGAGCCGCGATAGGTATGCAGCGCCTCGGCCACGGCGGTGTGGCGATCCACGGATGCGTTGAGCGCCACGCGCACCGAGCCGTCGCGGCTGCGCAGCGCCCGGCTGCGCACGAGGCCGTACGGATCCGGCACGAGCTGGCCCGGCTCGGGTTCGAAGCCGAACGCCGTGCGCAGAAACAACACCCACGTATCGAGCGAAGCGGCCGGCAGCGAAAGGCACACGTGATCGATGCCCGCGATGGGGCCGCGCGCTGCCTCGTTCGCCGAGCGGTCGGCGAGCACGAAGTCCGCTTCGAACAGCGTGGGTTCGTCGGGCGTTTCGTCCACGAAATAGTTGAGGCTGCCGTCGGGCGCCTGCACGGCGGGCAACACGCGCTCGTTCGGGCCGACTCGTCCGGAGAACGGCGCGTAGCCGAAGCCCGCTGCACGTTGGAAGGCGAGCCTGGCGTCGTTCACACGGAACGCCGAGGCGCACAGCGACAGGCCGTGCTGCTGGAAGAACGCGCTCGCGAACGAGTCAGCTTCGGCGTTGAGCACGATGGACGCATCGCCGTGCTGGAACAGTTCGACGTCTTTCGAACGATGCCGGCCGGTCTGGCGGAAACCCAGCTTGCCGAGCCAGTCGGCCAGATGTGCGCGGGCCGTGTCGTCCACGGCGAATTCGAGGAACTGGAAGCCGACGTGCGCCGGCGCGGCGGGCGGCTCGAAGAGTGCGACGGCAGCGTCGCCGCCGGCGTGTCGCGCTTCACCGCCCGCCTGTGCGGCCTTCATCGCGCCGCGCGTCTGCTCTTCGAGCAACAGCAGCGACCGATAGCCGTCCGCGGCCGTGGTGGCGGTGGGCGCCGCGCGAAAACCGTCGTTGAAAATTTCGAGCGACAGCGGCCCCGTGTAGCCGGCCTCCACCACGCGCGCGGTAAAGCCCGCCAGATCGAAGTCGCCCTGGCCCGGGAAGCAGCGGTAATGGCGGCTCCATTCGAGCACGTCCATGGCGAGCTTCGGCGCGTCCGCAATCTGCACGAACGCGATGCGCTCGCCGGGGATCGCAGCGATCTCGTCCACGCTGTCGCCGATGGCGAGCGTATGAAAGCTGTCGAGCACGAGCCCGAGGTTCGGATGATTCACCGCATCCACGAGCCGCCACGCGTGGCGATACGAATTCACGTGCCGGCCCCACGCCAGCGCCTCGTAGCCCGCATACACGCCGGCCTGCTGCGCGGCGAGCGCGAGCGCGCCGAGCTGGTCGGCAATGAGCGCATCGTCGCGAATCGTGTCCGGCGAAGCGCTGCTGCACACGAGGATGCGGTTCGTGCCCAGCTCGTGCATCAGATCGAACTTGCGCTTCGCGCGTTCGAGGTTGCGCGCAAGCCGCTCGCCGCTCACGCCCTCGAAGTCGCGAAACGGCTGGAACAGCGTGATCTCGAGCCCGAGGTCGGCGGCGATGCGACGCACGTCGGCGGGCGAGCCGTCGAAGTAGAGCAGATCGTTCTCGAAGATTTCGATGCCGTCGAAGCCGGCCGCCTGAATGGCGGTCAGTTTTTCGATGAGCGTGCCGCTCATGGAGACGGTGGCAATCGAACGCTGCATGCAAGGCTCCTGCGGGCACACGGAGAGGGACGAAAAGTTGGGACGAAATGGATGCAGACGGTCTGAGATCCGCACCTGCTCCAGCGGCACCGTGCGATGAGCGCACGCACCGTTGCGCCGCACCATCGAACGTTCCATTTGTATCTGTCTGGTACACCATTGCTGCGCGGAAAAGGCTATTGCAATGGATTCGAGGCGGAGTTTATCCAAACTAACTAGATCGTACAAATTATCGAAAACCCCCAAAGACACCTGCGGCATTCCGGCGCACACTGCGCGTCAGGCTGGAGAAGCGTGTGCATCGCCGCCGCGCTTTCCGGCGCCTTCCTGACATAGAGGGGTCTTGATGAGTTTTGCGTCGGTACTGGTCCTCAACGGGCCGAACCTGAATCTGCTCGGCACGCGCGAGCCGCATATCTATGGAGCGGAAACGCTCGAGGACGTCGCGCGCCGCTGCCGCGAAGCGGGCGAGCGCCTGGGTCTTGCCGTGGACTTTCGCCAGTCGAACGCCGAGCATCAACTGATCGACTGGCTGCACGAAACGCGCTCGGCCGTGCAGGGCATCGTGATCAACCCGGCCGCGTACACGCACACGTCGGTGGCCATTGCGGATGCGCTCTCGGCAGTCGCGAAGCCCGTGATCGAAGTGCACATCTCGAACGTGCATCGCCGCGAGGCGTTCCGGCACCACTCGTTCGTTTCGGCCGGCGCCGAAGCCGTGATCTGCGGATGCGGAACCGACGGCTACGTTTTCGCGCTGGAGCGCATGGCCACCATTTTGAAGAACAAAGGCAAGCAATGAGCACGTCGTCGTTTCTGATCGGCCTGATTGGCGCGGGTATCGGAGGGTCGCTGAGTCCGGCCATGCATGAAGAGGAAGGGCGGCAGCTCGGTCTCAATTACGTGTACCGCCGCATCGACCTCGACGTGCTCAAGCTCGACGCGTCGGCGCTGCCCGAACTGCTCGCGAGCGCGGAGCGTCTCGGCTACAACGGCCTGAACGTCACGTTTCCCTGCAAGCAGGCCATCATTCCGCTGCTGCACGAACTTTCCGACGATGCCCGCGCGCTCGGCGCCGTGAACACCGTGCTGCTGAAGGACGGCAAGCGCATCGGCCACAACACCGACTGGTCCGGCTTCGCGCGCGCGTTCCGGCGCGGTTTGCCGGACGTGTCGCTCGAACGCGTGGTGCAGCTCGGTGCGGGCGGCGCGGGCGCCGCCGTAGCGCATGCCGCGCTGATGATGGGCGCACGCACGCTGACGCTCTTCGACGTCGACAAGGAACGCGCCAGCGCGCTCGCCGCCGACCTGCAGGCGCGCTTTCCGCAGGCCACCGTCACGGCCGGCGGCGTGCTGGGCGACGCGCTCGCGCAGGCGAACGGTCTGATCCACGCCACGCCCACCGGCATGGCGAAGCTGCCTGGCCTGCCGCTGCCGGCGCATCTGCTGCACAGCGGGCTGTGGGTGACCGACATCGTCTACTTCCCGATTCGCACGGCGCTCATCGAGGCCGCCGAGGCGGCCGGCTGCCGCACGCTCTCGGGCGGCGGCATGGCGGTGTATCAGGCGGTCGACGCGTTCGGCCTCTTCACGGGCCGCGAGCCCGACGCCGAGCGGATGTACCGGCACTTCCAGTCGCTGCTGAACCGCTGAGGACGCCGCCGTCTTTCACGCTCAGCAGCGCCCACCGGTACGCACCCACGCTCACTACAACAACATCGTTCGAATACACCAGGAGACAACCATGTCCGGATCGACCCAAACTGGCGATGAGCCTCTGATGCCCGCCGCCCGCACGTCCGTCGGCACCATGCGGCGTTCGAAAGCACGCTATCGCATTCTGGCGCTGCTCGCCTTCGGCACGATGATCAACTACCTCGACCGCACGGTGCTCGGCATCGCCGCGCCGCAGCTTACGAAGGAGCTGGGTATCGGCGCTGCGCTGATGGGGCTGATCTTCTCGGCGTTCTCGTGGAGCTACGTCGCGGCGCAGATTCCGGGCGGCCTCTTTCTGGACCGCTTCGGCAGCCGCGTCACGTATTACCTTTCGATGACGCTGTGGTCGGTGTTCACGCTGCTGCAGGGCTTCGTGGGCGGTGTGGGCGCGTTGTTCGCGTGCCGGCTGGGACTGGGCGTGACGGAAGCGCCGTGCTTTCCGACCAACAGCCGCGTGGTCGCGACGTGGTTCCCGCAGCGCGAGCGCGCCATGGCGACGGGCACGTACACGGTGGGCGAGTACATCGGCCTCGCGTTCTTCAGTCCGTTCCTGTTCGCATTGATGGGCGCCTTCGGCTGGCGTTCGCTGTTCTACGTGGTGGGCGGCGTGGGCATCGTGTTCGGCGGCATCTGGTGGCTGTTCTATCGCGAGCCGCGCGAGCATCCGGCGGCCAACCAGGCGGAACTCGATTACATCGAAGCGGGCGGCGGTCTCACGCATCGCAAGCCGGCCGATGCCGCGGCACAGAATGCGCGCGCTGCAAGCGAAGGCAAGAAGGGCGGCTTCGAGTGGCGCACCATCGGACGCCTGCTCAAGCACCGGCAGCTCACGGGCATTTGTCTCGGCCAGTTTGCGGGCAACTCCACGCTCGTGTTCTTCCTCACGTGGTTCCCGACCTACCTCGCCACCGAACGTCACATGGGGTGGCTCAAGATCGGCTTCTTCGCGATCATGCCGTTCATTGCAGCGTCCGTCGGCGTGATGTTCGGCGGCACGTTGTCGGACTGGCTGCTGCGTCGGGGCAAGTCGGCGAACGTGGCGCGCAAGCTGCCGATCATTGCCGGCCTGCTGCTCGCGTCCACCATCGTGCTGGCCAACTACGTCCAGAGCAACGTGACGGTGATCGTGATTCTCTCGGTGGCGTTCTTCGCGCAGGGGATGGCGGCGCTCGGCTGGACGCTCGTGTCCGACATCGCGCCGGACGGCCTGCTCGGCGTGACGGGCGGCATCTTCAACTTTGCCGCGAACCTCGCCGGCATCATCACGCCGCTCGCGGTGGGCTTCATCGTGTCGGCCACGGGGTCGTTCGTCGGCGCGCTCGCGTTCATCGGCGTGATCGCGTTGATCGGCGCGCTGTCTTATATCTTCGTGGTGGGGGACATCAAGCGCATCGTGCTCGACTGAATTCGAACGGACGCGCGGTAAAGAGCAGGGGCCCGAACGGGCCCCTGTTTATTTGTGGTCAGGCTTCCTTGCGCACGAACCGCAGCACGGCATCGGCGATCATCTCGCGATGCCGCGCGCGTAGCCGTGGATGCGACGGATCGCGACCGAACGCGCTGCCGAACGTATAGCGGTTCGCCACGCGGTGAAAGCAGAGCGAACTGATGAGCAGATGCAGGTCGATGGCGTCGATGTCGGGACGGAACTGGCCCGCCGCCACGCCGCGCGCAAGCAGGTCTTCGATGGTACGAATGACGCTCGCGTTGCGGCTCTTGAACGACTTCAACTGTTCGATGTATTTCGCGCCGTGAATGTTTTCGATGGACACGAGCCGCACGAAGTCGCGGTGCCGGTCGTGATAGTCGAAGGTGAATTCCACGAGCTTGCGCAGCCCTTCGGTGGGATCCAGTTCGCTGATGGGCAGGTCCTGCTCCAGCGTGCGGATGTCGCCGTACACCTTTTCCAGCACCGCCTCGTACAACCCTTCCTTGCTGCCGAAGTAGTAGTAGAGCATGCGCTTGGTGGTGTTCGTGCGCTCCGCAATGGCGTCCACGCGAGCGCCGGAGAGGCCCATCGACGAAAACTCCTGGGTGGCGACCTCGAGGATGTTGCGCTTCGTCTGTTCAGGATCGTACTTGCGGCGGGCTTCGGACGGCGTGCCGTCGGTTTCGGGCGCGGCGACCCTGCTTGCCTTTTTCATTGTGCGTTTCACGGGCATGGACGGGGCATTCTAGCATGGTGAAAAACGCCGTCCGGCAAGCATTTGCGCGGTCGCAGGCCGGTGTTTTGCGGCTTGCCGGCAGCTGGCGAATGCTCGAGCCGAAGGGTGAGCAGACGGCCTTGTCGATAGTCGCGAAAGACGGTGCGTACGGCACGGCATCGTCCGAAAATCGATTGCCGGGCGGTCAACGTCTGCGGTCGGCGAACGCGTCGCGTGCCTGCATCGCCGTGTAGGTGAGCTGCGCGGCGGCAAGCCCGACAAGCCCGTACGCCCGCGTGAGGCCGAACGCCGCGAACGCCTCGGGCACGGCACGCTCGCCCGTGATGGCCGCCGCCAGCAGCTCGCCGGATACCGTCGTGGGCGCCATGCCGTGTCCGCCGAAACCCACCGCGTACCAGACGCCGTCGGTGCTTCGCCCGATCTGCGGCATCTTGTGACGCGCGTAGCTCATGAGCCCGCCCCAGGCGTAATCGATCCGCACGTCGTGCAGTTGCGGATACACCCTCAGCAGATCGCGCCGGAGCAGCCGCGCGATGGCCTCGGGCTCGCGCTCCCGCACCGAAATGCGACCGCCCCACAGAATGCGCGTGTCGCGCAGCGGCCGGTAGTAGTCGAACGCGAAGCGCGTGTCGTAGACGGCGCTTTCGCAGGCGATGGCGTCGGCGAGCCGCGCGCCGAGCGGTGTGGTCGCCATCACGTAGGTCGCGATGGGCAGCACCGCGCGCTCCACGCGCCGGTAGACACGCCGCGCGTAGCCGCCGCCCGCCATCACGACGTGCTGCGCCTCGATCTCGCCTTCCGCGGTCTGCACCACATAGCTGCTGCCTTCGCGGCGCAGGCCTCGCACCGGCGACTGCTCGTAGATCCGCGCACCGCCCGCAACGGCGGCCTGCGCCACGCCGAGCACGTATTTGAGCGGATGAAAGTGGAACGCGTTGCGCTCGAAGAGACCGCCGTGATAGCGCGTGGTTTTGAGGCGCGCGGCAAGTTCGGCTGCGCTGAGCGGCTCCCAATCCACGCCGAACGACGTCTTCATCAGCCGGCGCTGCGCGTCGAGCCGCGCCGGGTCGTCGAACCAGTTTGCGAGGATCACGCCGGCGTCGGTTGCGTCGCAGTCGATCGCATAGCGGCGGATGCGCTCGCGCATCAAGTCCACGGCCGACGTCGTGAGCGCGTAAAGCTCGCGCGCGCGGGGCGCGCCGAGAATGCGCAGCAGCTCCGCGCAATCCAGGCTGTAGCCGCCGAACACGAAACCGCCGTTGCGCCCCGACGCGCCGAAGCCCACCTGCTTTGCCTCCAGCACGACGACGTCGCGCACCCCGCGCTCCACGAGCCCGAGCGCCGTGGACAGTCCCGCGAGCCCGCCACCGACGATGCAGACCGCGGCGCTATGCCGGCCAGCAAGCTGCGGTCGTGCGGGGCGGGTGACGGTGGCTTCGTAATAGCTTTGCATGGCGAAGACAGGAAGGCGTAGGCGGAAGGCATCGGTTAGAACGAGCCGGCGCGGGTACTGCGATTGCTCAATCATGCACGAGGCTCGCACTTCGCGCGCGGCCGTCGGCACTCCACCAGGCAGTATCGTGCAGCAGCGCACATTGCATGCATGAGTGGACATGCAATCCGGTGCCGCGCACGAGTGTGTTGTGGCCGCGCGACTGATGTGAAGCGGTGTTTGTCCGTATTTCCCGAAGTCTGAACGCGCGAGCTAGACTGCTAAAAAGTGCAGCTTGAAAGTGCAGTCTGAAAAGTGCAGTGCAGCGATCTGGCCAACGCCAGGGAGAAGCCGCCATGAATCGGCCGCTGGTTCGATTTCCCGTTCGCGTCGCGAGCGCGGTGTCCATCTGGAGATGGATCAAGTGGGGGCTTGTCGCCGCGATTCTCGTCGCGGCGGTCATTGCCGGTCGCATCATTCAGATCGAGATCGAGACTTCCCGCCTGCAGGCGCACTATCTTTCCGAACTCACACGCGACGTCGGCTTCACGGTGGGTTCCGGTCCGAGCGACAGCATTCGTTTTCCTTCCCACGGTCCCTACGACGAACGCCTCGGCTACGCGCGCATTCCCGCGTTCGAAAAGCGGCTCGAGGCGCACGGTTTTGCCGTCGTGGCGCAGGCGCGCGATTCCGAACGCATGGCCGAACTCGCGGATCGCGGACTTTTCCTGCCCTATCAGGAGAAAGACGAAGCCGGTCTCGTGCTGCGCGATTCGAGCGGCGAGCCGCTGTTTTCGGCGCGCTATCCGATGCGCGTCTATGAGCGCTTCGACGACGTGCCGCCGCTTATCTCGAACTCGCTGCTCTTCATCGAAGACCGCTACCTGCTCGCGGCGGACCAGCCGAACCGCAATCCCGCCATCGACTGGGGGCGCTTCAGCCGCGCGCTGTTTGACCAGGGCGCGCGCTTTTTCAACCACCGTCAGCCCACGCCCGGCGGCAGCACGCTCGCCACGCAGATCGAGAAGTTTCGCCATTCGCCCGAAGGCCGCACCGCGACGCCGCCCGAAAAGCTGCGGCAGATCGCGTCCGCTTCGGTGCGCGCCTACCTGGACGGTCCGCAGACCATGCCGGCACGGCGCCAGATCGTGGTCCATTACCTCAACTCGGTGCCGCTGGCGGCGAAGGCCGGCGTGGGCGAGATCAACGGCATCGGCGATGGCCTCGCCGCCTGGTACGGCCGCGACTTCGACGACGTGAACCGCATTCTGCGCGCGCCACAGTCGGGTGCGACGCTCGACGAGCAGGCGCTCGCGTTTCGCCAGATGCTGTCGCTCCTCATCGCGCAACGCTCGCCGTCGCGCTTCCTCCTGCATGGCAACGAGGACCTGGAACGGCTCACGGATAGCTATCTGCGTCTGCTCGCGAACGGCGGCGTGATCACGCCCGCGCTGCGCGACGCGGCGCTCGCGGCGCATCTGCAACTGAGCACCGCGCGGCCCGTGCATACGGCGCAGTCGTTCGTCGCGCGCAAGGCCGTGAACGCGGTGCGCACGTATCTGATGAGCACGCTCGGCGTGAGCAACGTCTACGATCTCGACCGGCTCGACCTGACCGCCACGTCCACGCTCGACAACGCCGTTCAGCGTGCCGTGAGCGAGCGCCTCGCGCAGGCCGCCACGCGCGACGGCGCGAGCGCCGCGGGCCTCGTCGGCTTCGAGATGCTGACGCCGCACGACGACCCCTCGAAGATCGCCTACAGCTTCACGCTGTTCGAGAGGCGCGGCGACTCCAACGTGGTGCGCGTGCAGACGGACAGCGTGAACCAGCCGTTCGACATCAACCAGGGCGCGCGCCTGAACCTCGGCTCCACAGCGAAGCTACGCACGGTGGTCACCTACCTGCAGATCGTGAGCGAACTGCACGCGCGCTACGCCGCGATGACGCCCGCGCAACTGAAGCAGGTGAAGCCGGATCCGTCCGACGCGCTGACGCGCTGGGCCGTGGACTACCTCCAGCACACGCCGGACCGTTCGCTGCGCGCCATGCTGGACGCCGCGGTGGAGCGCAAATACTCGGCCAATCCTGGCGAAACCTTCTACACGGGCGGCGGCGCGCAGAGCTTCAACAACTTCGAGTCCAGCGACAACAGCCGCATCCTCACGGTCCACAAGGCGTTCCAGCATTCGGTGAACCTGGTGTTCGTGCGGCTCATGCGCGACATCGTCCACTACGAAATGATTCAGACCTCGGGGCCGCCGTCGCAATGGCTCGACGACCCCGCGGTGCGCCGCACGTATCTCGCGCGCTTCGCCGATCAGGAAAGCCGCGTGTACCTGAAGCGCTTCTATCAGAAGTACCACGGCAAGTCCGCCGACGACGCGCTCGCCACGCTGCTGCACGACGTGCGCAAGTCGCCGCCGAAGGTGGCCACCGTGCTGCGCAGCGTGGCGCCCGACCAGCCGCAGGCCTGGTTCGACGCGCAGATGCGCGCGGCCCTGAAAGGCACGCCCGGCCAGTGGCTCACCGACGACGACCTCGCGGCCCTCTACACGAAGTACAGCGTGGACCGCTTCAACCTGAACGACCGCGGCTACATTGCGCGCGTGCATCCGCTCGAACTGTGGACCGTGGACTACCTGCGCACGCACCCGGACGCAACGCTCGCGCAGGCGCAGGACGCGAGCGCCCAGGTGCGCGCCTACACCTACTCGTGGCTTTTCAAGACGCGCTATCACGGCACGCAGGACCGCCGCATCCGCCGCATGGTGGAAGAGCGCGCCTACGAGGCGATCGGCAAGTCGTGGCAGGCGCTCGGCTATCCGTTCGCGTCGATCACGCCTTCGTACGGCACGGCGATCGGCGCATCGGGCGACCGGCCCGCCGCGCTCGCGCAGCTCATCGGCCTCATTGCCAACGGCGGCAACAAGCTGCCGACGCACAGCATCGAGTCGCTCGAATTCGCGCAGGGCACGCCCTACGAAACGCGCTTCGCGAGAACGGCGACGCCGCCGCAACCGTTGATTTCGCCGGAAATTTCGGCGGTCGTGCATGGCCTGCTGGGCGACGTGGTGCAGGGCGGCACGGCGCGCCGGCTGGCCGAAGGCATGACGTTCCCCGACGGCCGCACGCTGCCGGTGTACGGCAAGACCGGCACGGGCGACCAGCGCTTCAACGTCTACGCACGCGGCGCACGACTCATCGAGTCGCGCAAGGTGAACCGTTCGGCGACGTTCGTGTTCGCAATCGGCGACCGCTTCTACGGCACGCTCACGGCGTGGGTGCACGAGCCGTATGCAAGCCGCTATTCGTTCACGAGTGCGCTCGCGGTGCAGTTGCTGAAGTCGCTGGCGCCGGCGTTGCAGCCGCTCGTGGATGCGCCCGCGAAGGCGGCGGGCAGCACACAGGTGGCGAATGCCGGTGCGCAGAGCACGCCGCTGCCGGGCGTGCCCGACGATGCCGCAACGCTGCAACGTGTGGCGGCAGCGGCGAACGCGGCACAGCGGTAGCGGCGTCTGCGGCCTGTATTGCGCGCGTCAAGGCGCGGCTCGAAGAAGCGAAAGAGGCGAAAGACGCTAAAGACGCAAAAGAGGCGAATGCAAACACGCGCGCCACAAGCCCGGCGTGCCGCGCACTGCCGCCGTCAATAGCCTGCCTGTGTAGCAGGCTTGAGAAACAGCTCGTGCGTCGGCGCGAAATGCGCGTAGAGCGGCAGGATCGCGCCGCCCATGGCGCGCGCGTCGGCGCCGATGGTGCCTTCCAGCAGTTGCGGGCGCACCATGCCTTCCCATTCGAAACGGTCCAGCACGCGTTCCGTGCGCCGGATGATTTCGCGCAGCAGTTGCCGGTCCAGTTCGCCGTCGATCACCACGGCTTCCAGGTCGAGCAGCGCCGCCGCGTTCGTGAGCGTCGCGGCGATGGCGGGGCACGTGGTGTCGAGCCATTGTTCCGTCAGGCGCCACAGGTCGGCGGACAACGCGCGATGATCGTGGGCAGCCGTGGCCGGTGCGCCCGCCGCGGCGAACAGGCGTTCCAGCACGAAGCCCGACGCGGCGTGCAGTAGTTGCCGCGCGGGGTCGGCCGCGCCGTGTGACTCCGGCGTGTTGCCGGCCAGCGGAATCGACCCCACCGCGCCCGCGTTGCCGTGCGGGCCGCCGTGCAGGCGTCCGTCGATCACGAGCCCGCCGCCGATGAACGTGCCCACGAACAGATACAGAAAGTGATTGATGCCGCGCCCCTGGCCCATCACGAGTTCCGCGGCGCAGGCGGCCGTGGTGTCTTTCGCGAACTCCACGGGCAGGCCCGTCATCGTTTCGATGCGCGTGCGAATGTCGATGTCGTTCCACGCCGCGAGCGCTTCCGGCGGCGCGCCGAGGAAGTCGCGCCAGCCGCCCAGCCAGAGCGGGGCCGCCACGCCTACGCCCACGATCTTTTTCGCGTGCGCGCCAAGCTGCGCGTTCACGCGCGCGAGCTTGGCTTCGAGCGCGGGAAAGAGCAGGTGCGGGTCGGGGTATTCGTATTCCAGCACGTCGCGTGTGCGCACGTTGCCCATGAAGTCCATCGCGAGCACGTCGAGGCTGCGGCGTCCCACCTTGATGCCGATGGTGAACGCGCCGTCGGGCGCCAGCGCGATGGGCACCGACGGCTGACCGATGCGGCCGCGCACACGCGGTTGCCTTGCGAGCAAACCGTCGTCGATCAGCCGGT
Source organism: Paraburkholderia kururiensis (assembly GCF_034424375.1). NCBI lineage: Bacteria > Pseudomonadati > Pseudomonadota > Betaproteobacteria > Burkholderiales > Burkholderiaceae > Paraburkholderia > Paraburkholderia kururiensis. The sequence continues at coordinate 1,552,640 of NZ_CP139965.1, forward strand.
CCACGATCATCGAGACCGTCTGCATGGAAAGCCGCGTGAGCCGGCCCACGTCTGCCTTCGCGAGCGGTCCGCGCAGGCGGATGGCCTGCAGCACGATGCGCTCGTTGAACTGCCGCATGCCCACCTGATTCGAGCCGACAGGTTGCCTGACGGGTTGCTTGAGCGGAGGACGGTGGCCGTTTTCCATCGCGAGAGGCGCGGGATGACGCGCGCGAAAATGAGAACAAAGCGAGAACAAAGCGAGCGCGAAGTACGAACGAAGCGCGAACGAAGCAGTCGGCTTCGGGAAGACGCGTTCAGGCAATCGCCTTCACGTCGGCTTCCTTCGCGCCCGTCATGATGGCCACCGCTTCGGACATGTGAATGTCCTTCGTTTTCACGAGTGCCGCGCGCCGACCGAGCCGCTGAATGTGGATGCGGTCGGCCACCTCGAACACGTGCGGCATGTTGTGGCTGATGAGGATCACCGGCAGGCCGCGATCGCGCACGCGCCGGATCAGTTCGAGCACCATGTTGCCTTCCTTCACGCCGAGCGCCGCCGTAGGCTCGTCGAGAATCACGACGTGGCGCGCAAACGCCGCGCTGCGCGCCACGGCCACGCCCTGGCGCTGGCCGCCCGAAAGCGTTTCCACGGCCTGCTTCATCGAGCGGATGCCGATCTGCAGGCCCTTCATGTGCGCTGTGGCTTCTTCGAGCATGCGCCGCTTGTCGATCATCTTGAGCAGCTTGCCGCGCCAGCCGGGCTTCACGAGTTCGCGCGCGAGAAACAGGTTCTCGGCGATGGTCATGGCCGGCGCCACCGCCAGGTCCTGATAGACGGTTTCGATGCCGTGGTCGCGCGCGTCGAGCGGACTGCGGAATTTCACGGGGCTGCCGTCCAGCAGGATCTCGCCTTCGTCGGGCACCGTGGCGCCCGAAAGCGCCTTGATGAGCGACGACTTGCCCGCGCCGTTGTCGCCGATCACGGCGAGAATCTCGCCGGGCATCACTTCGAAATCGCAGCCGTCGAGCGCCGTGACCTGGCCGTAGCGCTTCACGAGGCCACGTGCCGCGAGAACGGGCGTGGCGGTCGAAGAGGAGGGGAGTGTCGACATCGCTTGCTCCTTGCTTGCGAAACTCAGGCTGAGACTGGGGCTGTGGCTGTACTTGTACCGTCGGACGTCATGCGCGGCGATGCGAGAGCTTGTCCGCGGCCACGGCGAGAATCACGAGAATGCCCGTAATCAGCACCTGGTACACCGACGACACGCCGATCAGCGTGAGCCCGTTGCGGAACACGCCCACGATCAGCGCGCCAAGCAGCGTGCCGACGATCGTGCCGCGTCCGCCGAAGAGACTCGTGCCGCCCAGCACCACGGCCGTGATGCTGTCGAGGTTTTCCGTCTGCCCTGCCTGCGGGTCGCCCACGCCGGTACGCGCCACCGAAAGCAGCGCCGCGACGCCGTAAATGGCGCCCGCGAGCCCGTAGACCGTGAGCAGGATGCGTTGCGACGAAAGCCCCATGAGCCGCGCCGCTTCGGCGTTGTTGCCGAGCGCGTACAGGTGCCGGCCCGGCACGGTGTCGCGCAACACGAACCACGTGAAGAGGTACATGAGCAGCGTGAGCACCGTGCCGTACGTCACCTGCGCGTGCCCGACGCCGAACGTATTACCGAAGAACATGATCGCGTTCGGCAGGTTCGACACGCTCTCCGCGTTCGAATAGATCTGCGTGAGCGCGAATGCGATGTTCAGCGTGCCGAGCGTCACGATGAACGGCGGCAGCTTGATGCGCGTGATCAGCACACCGTTCAGGAGCCCGAACAGTGTCGTGGCCGCGATGCCGCAGGCGATGGCGAGCAGCGGCGGCAGCCCGAGTATCACGGCGAAGCGCGTCATCACGATGGAGCCGAACGCCATCACCATGCCGCAGGAAAGATCGATGCCGCCCGTCAGCACGATGAGCGTCTGACCGATCGCGATCACGGCAACCACCATCGTCTGCTGGAGAATCAGCGAAAGATTCTCGAACGAGAGGAAACGATTGCTCTGCGAGATGAAGAACGCACACGCGAGCACGAGGGCGAGGAACGGCCCGACATCGGCGATGGACGGCAGCCGGTCGGCGAAGTGATGCTGGCGCGGGCTGGGCGCCGGGGCGGTTGGAGTCGGCATGATGCACTCCTCTCAGGCAATGACGATGGCGGCGGGACGAACGGACAACGGCATGGCGGCGCTTACTTGTTGCCCCAGCAGTTCTCCAGCCCGAACTTCGAGTCCTTGCTGTCGACGCCGGACATGGGCTTGTCGGTGATGAGCGTGACGCCCGTGTCGTGGTAGCCGCTCGGCTTCTTGCCCGTCTTCGCGTATTCCACGCCCGCGTTCACGCCGAGTTCGGCCATCTTGAGCGGGTACTGCTGCGAAGTCGCCGCGATGGCACCGGCCTGCACGTTGCGCACGCCGTCACAGCCGCCGTCGACGGAGACGATCATCACGCTTTTTTCCTTGCCGGCTGCTTTCAAGGCGCGCCATGCGCCCGCCGCGGCCGGCTCGTTGATCGTGTAGACGAGGTTGATGTCCGGCGACTTCTGCAGGCAATTCTCCATTGCCGTCTGTCCCTTGGCCTGGTCGCCGCGCGTGTCCTGGCTGCACACGATAGAGGCGTCGCCTTCCTTGACGCCGAAGCCCTTCAGGAAGCCGTTGTGACGCAGCACGCCCACCGAGATGCCGGGCGCGAGATCGAGCGTCGCGATCTTCGCTGGCTTGCCGGCCATCGCCGCCTTCGCGTATTCGCCGATCAGCACGCCGGCCTTGAAGTTGTCCGTGGCGAAGAGGGCGTCGGTGGCGTCCTGCGGCTCGGTCGGCGTATCGAGCGCGATCACGATCGCGCCGGCCGCGCGTGCTTTCTTGATGCTCGGCACGATGGCCTTGGTGTCGCTCGGCGTAATGAGGATTGCCTTCGCGCCGGCCGTGAGCATGTTCTCGATCGCGGTGACCTGGTTCGCGTTGTCGCCGTCGAACTTGCCGGCCGCCGTGAGCAGCTTCACGCCGTTCTTTTGCGCCGCGGCCTCGGCGCCCTGGCGCATCTTCACGAAGAACGGATTGGTGTCCGTTTTCGTGATGAGGCCCACCACGACCTGGTCGGCGGCCTGCGCGGACGCGGCACACCAGACAGCGGAAACGGCGACGCTCAAGGCGGCAATGTGCCGGACACCGAGACGCCGCGCGACGGCATGCAGATGAAGATTCATGGAACGCTCCTCCGGTTTCTTGATGGACGACTGTGGGCGGCCGGCTGCGTGGCTCGGCTCTGTGGGAGTAAATCAATCGGCTTGATTTAGTACAGCAGTCGCGTGCGGCGTCGTCAAGGAACGCTAAACGATGCAAGGCGGCAGGGATGGGCGCGGCCGCGCACGAGAAGTCTTGCGGCGCAAGGCTTCGGCAATGTCGTGCGTTGCAGCAGGGCGCGTACCCCGATTGGGGTAAATCAGGAGGGCGGGTTGCCCGCTTTGGAACGGACGTTCGGGTGAATCGGCGCGCCGCGCTTAAGCGCTTGCCGGGTTTCCTCGGCTTCGGTCAGCTTTTATCGGCGGGCGCCGACGCGTCGCGCGACTGCGTCTGAATGGGCCCCAACACGTCGCGCAGATCGACGTTGCCGTGCGAGGGCCGGTCCAGCATCTTCACCTCGACGCTACGCAGATGGCGCGACATGAGGTCGGCGGCTTCGGCCGCGTGTCCCGCTTCGAGGGCGGCGACGATGGCGGCGTGGTCGTCGAACGAGCATGGGCTGCGGCCCAGCGATTCGTAGAGTGCCGAGATGAGCGTAGAGCGCGCGACGAGGCCGTTGAGGCAGTCGCACAGCACTTCGTTGCCCGTGAGCGTGGCAAGCTCGGTATGGAACTGGCCCGAGAGGCGAATCCATTGCGCGAAGTCGCGGCTCTCGAAGGCCTTGCGCTCCTGGCCGATCAGGCTCTTGATCGTCTTCAAATGGCGCGGCGTGCCGCGTTCGCCGGCTACGCGCTCGATCACGGCCTGCTCGATGATGCGCCGCATCTCGAACACTTCATGCACTTCCTTCAGCGACGGACTCGCCACGTAAGCGCCGCGGTTCGGCTCCAGATCGACCAGCCGTTCGCTCGCCAGCTGCGCGAGCGCGAGACGAATGGGGCCGCGCTTCACGCCGAAGATGTCGCACAGTTGCGCTTCGGTGAGCTTGGTGCCGGGCGAGAGGCGGTGTTCGAGAATGGCCGTGCGGATGTGGGCGGCAATGGCATCGGGCTTCAGATTGCCGGTTCCGTTGGTATTCGTTTCTGTCATGGCGGGCAGGGTTCGGATCGCGCTCCATCGTAGCGCGAATACAAAGACTGTCAACAATGTGGGATGCGGCCGCAGCGCATTTTTGGATGCCGGATTGTTATCAATATCTGGTGCGGGTCATGCCGCGTCACGGTGCAAATGCACCGGAATAGCGCGGCATTCAGTGCTCATTTACCGGTTGGGCGTGCCTTGAGTTGTCGAAATGATTCGAGATGCCAAGGAAATTTGTTGACAATCTTTTTGGCCACTTTACGATGACCCTCCAGCAACTCGGGTAATACGCGTGCGGCCGCAGCGTGTGCTCGCAGTCCGTGCTTGCAGTCGCATTTCCCGATGTGCAGTGAACGCAACCGCAGCGCCGCTCCATCCATTTTTCCAATCGGCAGCACCGCAGTAACCCCGCGCTTTCTTCGCCGAAGGCGTGGCGCTGCATCGTCCGTTCGCAGCGTCGCGCATCGCGGCGGGAGAGTCCATTTCGATCCGGCGCGATCGAGGCCGACCATTCATGTAGGCCTCGCGCGTGCTCCCTTCGACTGGAGGCCGTCATGGCTGACCTCATCAACTCCGCCGCCATCCCGGGGCGGCCTGCGGATGCGCAGGACGACATCGCGGCGCGCGCGGGCTACAGCGAGCGCCTCTGCAACGACGACCTCGCGCCGCTCGAGCACCAGCACTGGGGCGCCTACAACATCTTCGCGTTCTGGATGTCCGACGTGCACAGCGTGGGCGGCTACGTCTTCGCGGGCAGTCTCTTCGCGCTCGGGCTCGCGAGCTGGCAGGTCCTCGTTTCGCTGATCGTGGGCATTGCGATCGTGAACGTGTTCTGCAACCTCATCGCCAAGTCGAGCCAGAAGCACGGCGTGCCGTATCCCGTGATCTGCCGCGCCACCTTTGGCGTGCTGGGCGCGAACGTGCCCGCGGTGATTCGCGGGCTCATCGCGGTGGCGTGGTACGGCATCCAGACTTACCTTGCGTCGAGCGCGTTCGTGGTGGTCGTGCTGAAGTTCGCGCCTTCGCTCATGCCGTATGCGGACGTGCATCAGCACGGCTGGCTCGGGCTTTCGTCGCTGGGATGGACGGGCTTCATGCTGCTGTGGCTGCTGCAGGCGCTCGTGTTCTGGAACGGCATGGAGACCATCAAGAAGTTCATCGACTTCGCCGGTCCCGCCGTCTACGTCGTGATGTTCGTGCTCGCCCTCTACATGGTGGCGCGTGCGGGCATCTCGAACATCGGGCTCAACCTCGGCGAAGTGAAATACAGCGGCTGGGACGGTCTGCCCGTGATGATCACCGCGATCTCGCTGGTGGTGTCGTACTTCTCGGGGCCCATGCTCAACTTCGGCGACTTCTCGCGCTACTGCAAGAGCTTCGGCAGCGTGAAACGCGGCAACTTCTGGGGGCTGCCGGTCAACTTCCTGGCGTTCTCGGTCATTACGGTCATCACGACGTCGGCCACGCTACCGGTCTTCGGCCAACTTATTACGGACCCCGTAGAAACCGTGAGCCGCATCGACCAGCCGTTCGCGGTGGTGCTTGGCGCGCTGACCTTCATGGTGGCCACCATCGGCATCAACATCGTCGCGAACTTCGTTTCGCCCGCGTTCGACTTTTCCAATGTTGCGCCCAGTCGCATCAGCTGGCGCGCGGGCGGCATGCTGGCGGCCGTGGCCTCGGTGTTCATCACGCCGTGGAACCTGTTCAACAATCCCGAAGTGATCCACTACACGCTCGACGTGCTGGGCGGATTCATCGGACCGCTGTATGGCCTGCTGCTGGTCGACTATTTCCTCGTGAAACGCCAGCATGTGGTGACGGACGAGCTGTACTCGATGTCCGAGGAAGGCGCCTATTGGTACAGCAACGGCGTGAACTGGCGTGCGGTCGGGGCGTTGCTGCCCGCTGCCGCGATCGCGGTGGCCTGCGCGTTCGTGCCGTCGCTCAAGGCGTTCGCGAACTTCTCGTGGTTCATCGGCGTGGCGCTGGGCGGGGTGTTCTACTGGGTGCTGGCGCGCCGTTGAGGTGTGATCGGGCCGCGCGATGGGTCTCGCGGCCCGCGTGCCCCAAAACTGCCGCGCTGCTGCGCCCCGTTTCGTTGCGAAGCGGCGGCGCAACGCGTTTCACGTCTACTTCGCGAACAGCGACGCCCTATCCGCGAACGCCTTGATTTCGAGCGCGTTGCCCGACGGGTCCAGAAAGAACATCGTCGCCTGTTCGCCCACTTCGCCCTTGAAGCGGATATGCGGTTCGATGATGAAGTCGATGCCCGCGGCCGTCAGCTTCGCCGAAATCTGTTCCCACTCGGGCATGGAAAGCACGACGCCGAAATGGCGGACAGGCACGGCGTCGCCATCCACCGCGCTTGTCTTGCGATGCCCGATTTCCTCGGGCGCGAGGTGCGCGACGATCTGATGCCCATAGAAATTGAAGTCCACCCAGTTTTCCGAGCTGCGGCCTTCGGGGCAGCCCAACAGGGAGCCGTAGAACTCGCGCGCGGCCGCGATGCTGTGAACGGGGAAGGCGAGATGGAACGGCGGAATCGCGGTGGATGCGGTGTTGGAGGCGGCGGCGGTCTGGCTCATGGCGATGGGTGGCTGTGCAGTGTGATCGGTTAGAAAACGCCCAGTCTACTCATGACGGAAATTGGCGAGAAACGATATATTTTCGTGCTCAGCACAAAATTTATCGATGAATCGTCATGCTTCGCGAACTCAAGACTTTCCTCGCCGTAGCCGAGCACGGTACGTTTTCGGCGGCCGGCGCGCGCATCGGGCTCACGCAGTCGGCGGTGAGTGCGCAGATGCAACGGCTCGAAGAGGAACTCGGTGTCGTGTTGTTCGACCGCACGGGGCGTTCGGCGCGACTCTCGCCGGCCGGACGCGAAACGCTCGCGCTCGCCGGCGAACTGATGTCGCTCTACGCGCGCCTCGGCAAACGCGGCGCCGCCGCGCAGAAAACCGGTGTGCTGCGCGTGGGCGCGATTGCCTCGGCGCAGACGTCGTTTCTGGTCGGCGCCATTCACGCCTTTTGCAGCCAGTGGCCGGGCTGGCGCATTCGCGTGGTGCCGGGCGTGTCGCTGAATCTGCTCGGTCAGGTGGACGCGGGCGAGATCGACGCGGCCGTCATCATTCGCCCGCCGTTTGCACTGCCCTCGGAACTCGCGTGGCGCACGCTTGCCGTCGAGCCGTTCACGCTGCTCGTGCCCGATGCGCTTGCCGCCACCGACTGGCGCACCGTGCTCAAGACGGCACCGTTCGTGCGTTACGACCGCAGTTCGTTCGGCGGCCGTGTGGTGGACCGCTTTCTGCGCCGCGCGCGGATCACGGTTCGCGACGTGGTGGAACTCGATGAACTCGACGCCATCGTGCAGTTGGTGGCGCACGGCGTGGGCTGCGCGCTGGTGCCGAAGACCTTGGGACGCACGGCATGGCCGCCAGGTGTGACGGCGCTCGACGTGGGCGATCCGTCGTTCTGCCGAGAAATCGGCCTGGTGGAGCGGGCGCCGCATAGCCGTAGCGAGGCCGCGCACGCGTTCGCCGACGCGGTGAGCGTTGCGGCGCAGTCGTGGCCGGCGCGGGTGGAGAGAGTGGAGAGAGTGGAGAAGCCGAAGAGGGCGAAGAAGGCGAAGAAGGCAAAGGGGACGCAGCCGCAGCCGCGTGCGGCGCAGACCCAACCCAAACCAGCAGGTGCACGAGGCATGGCGAAGGCCGGGAGAAAACGCTAGATCCCCGGCCACCGCGCGGCGCAGCCCTTACGCTTCGAGCGCCAGCGTCGCGAACGTGGCGAGCCAGTGCTCGCCCATGTAGTCTCCGGCCACGTGATCGAGCGCGGTGGCCAGATGCGTTTCAGCGGCGTCGAGCAGCACCGCCACGCGCGGGTCGGCAGGCGGCAGCACGCGCGCCAGCGAGCGCTGGCACCACGCGCGGCTCAGGTTGAGGCCGTCGAGGTGCGCGATCTTGCCGTCAGTGCGATCCGTGACCGTGGCGGGCGTGAACAGCGTGGCGGGCTCGCGCGCGGCGAGCCCCGGCAGGAAGCGCGTGAGCCACGGCTCGAACTCGCGCGGCGCGAGCACGCGGCTCATCAACTCTGCTTCCATCAGCGAAGGCGAAAGGAACTCGTCGCCGGAGGGCTCCCACGCCTGGCACGCCGCGTCGTCCAGATACCAGCGCCTCGCGGTCTCTTCGATCAGCGCGGCCAGCGAGTCGCGCGACGTGCGCCGCGCGAAATCCAGCGCCAGCGCCAGGGCGAACGCCGTATTGAAGTGCGTGCCGACCCGCAGCGGGTACGTTGCCTTCGGCAGGAATTCCTCGAAGCGCTCGACGAAGGCTTCCGTGAGCGGCGCAAGTGTCTGCGACCAGCGCGGCGCCTGCGGCACCCTCAATTCAGCGGCTTCGGCTGCGAGCGCCAGGAGCCATGCCCATCCGTAAGGCCGCTCGAAGCCGCGGTTGTGCGGCAGATCGAGGTAGGCGCGCTCGCCGGCCACTTTTTCCTCGGTGAAATGCTCGTCCACTACCGCGACGATCTGCTGGGCTTCGGGCAAGCCGGGGAAGCGATCGATCAGACGCAGCACGAGCCAATAGCCGTGCACGCACGAATGCCAGTCGTAGCTGCCGTAGAAAATGGGATGCAGCGCACGCGGCCCCTGCACGTCCTGCGGACCGGCGAGCGAATGCGTGAGCTTGTTGGGGTACTCGCGCGTGAGGTGGCCGAGCGCGAGCGTGGCGAACTTCGATGCAAGGGCGGAGGTGAGTTGTGCGGACATCGGCGCCTCGTGGGGAGTCGGTACAGGGTGCAGCGGCGAATGTTACACGACAGATTATCGATAAATGATCGATAAAGTGAAGCGCGGGGAAGCGCGGGTAGGTGGTAGGGCTTGGCTGGGCCTGGTCGCCGGTGATGGTTTGCGTTGCGGAGCCCGAAGCCCGAAGCCCGAAGCCCGAAGCCCGAAGCCCGAAGCCCGAAGCCCGAAGCCCGAAGCCCGAAGCCCGAAGCCCGAAGCCCGAAGCCCGAAGCCCAAAGCCCAAAGCCCAAAGCCCAAAGCCCAAAGCCCAAAGCCCAAAGCCCAAAGCCCAAAGCCCAAAGCCCAAAGCCCAAAGCCCCGCGCTCAACCCTCCCGCGCTGCCCCCGAGCCATCGCCTTGAACGCTCGCCCGTCCGGCTTGAACCGCCCGCGCCGCCTCCAGCCGCTTCGCGGCTTCGCCCACCTCCTGGCTGAACTGCACGAGTGCCGCGACCGCCACGTCCGGCGGCTGCAAGGCGGCCCACAGCACGTCGATGAGCCGCTCGGCCGTGGTTTCGATATCGATGCGGCGGTTCGCCAGCGTAGCGTCCCACAACACGTGTTCCATCGGTCCGAACACGAGCGAGCGCAAGAGCCGCAACGGCACGTCGGCGCGCACCTGCCCGCCTTGCTGGCCGCGCGCCAGCACGCGCATGAGCGGCGCGGTGTAGCGGCGTTGCAGGTCGGTGAGCGCTTCGGAGAGTTCGTGGTGGCGCGTGCGGCCCTCGGACAGCACCAGCGCGCACAGGCCCGTGCCGTTCACGAGCATCAACCGCAAATGCGTGCGCACGATGAACGCGAACTGCTGGCGCACGGAGCCGTCGCGCGGCAGGCCCGTTTCGATGGCGTCGATGATCTCGTCGTACCAGTCGCCGATCACGCGCGCGCACAACTCGCGCTTGCCGCGAAAGTAGCTGAACACGGTGGCCTCGGAAATGCCGAGCCGCTGGGCGATCTCGGCCGTGGTGGCGCGTTCGTAGCCTTTTTCGGAGAACACGTCGCGCCCGGCCTGAAGAATTTCCTTCACGCGCTGCTGCGACTTGCGTCCCGCAGGCTGCCGGCGCGTGGAAGGCGAGGTGGGCGAAGGCTGGGCGGCCGGGGTAGCGGACGACATATGAGCAAAGGTCACTTTCAGGTGGCTGGGTTGGGCGAATGCCCGCAATTACCCGTGAAGGATAGTCCATGTTACATGGCTTCGAGAAGGCTCAATGGAAAATCTGAGTAAGGCTCAGAAATACCTATTGACGTATACGTAAATGTGGCGTGAAATTCGCGTTGACCGGCGCGCCAGCCGCGCGCCCCACGCGTCTTTACGGCGTCGTCTTTATGGCGTCTTCAGGCGCCCCCACGAATACCAGGAGACATCGATGACCAACGTGCCCGGCCTGCAATTCCCGCTCGGTGAAGAAATCGAAATGCTGCGCGACAGCCTGGCTGGCTTCGCGGCGAAAGAGATCGCGCCGCGCGCCGCCGAAATCGACCGCACCGACCAGTTCCCGATGGACCTGTGGCGCAAGTTCGGCGACCTGGGCGTGCTGGGCATGACGGTCTCCGAGGAATACGGCGGCGCGAACATGGGCTACACGGCGCACATGGTGGCGATGGAGGAAATCTCGCGCGCGTCGGCGTCGGTCGGGCTCTCGTACGGCGCGCATTCGAACCTCTGCGTGAACCAGATCCACCGCAACGGCACCGAGGCGCAGAAGCGTAAGTACCTGCCTAAGCTCGTGTCGGGCGAGCACGTCGGCGCGCTCGCCATGAGCGAACCCAACGCGGGCTCGGACGTGGTCAGCATGAAGCTGCGCGCGGACCGCAAGGGCGACCGTTACGTGCTGAACGGCACGAAGATGTGGATCACCAACGGCCCGGATTGCGACACGCTCGTGGTCTACGCGAAGACCGATCCCGAAGCGGGCGCCCGCGGCATCACGGCGTTCATCGTCGAGAAGGGCATGAAGGGTTTTTCCGTGGCGCAGAAGCTCGACAAGCTCGGCATGCGCGGCTCGCACACGGGCGAACTCGTGTTCCAGGACGTGGAAGTGCCCGAAGAAAACGTGCTGGGCCAGCTCAACGGCGGCGTGAAGGTGCTGATGAGCGGCCTCGACTACGAGCGCGCCGTGCTGGCGGGCGGCCCCACCGGCATCATGCTCGCCGTGATGGACGCCGTGGTGCCCTACATCCACGACCGCAAGCAGTTCGGCCAGTCCATCGGCGAATTCCAGCTCATCCAGGGCAAGGTGGCCGACCTTTACACCACATTGCAGGCCTGCCGCGCGTATCTCTACGCCGTAGGTCGTCAACTCGACACACTGGGCCGCGAACATGTGCGTCAGGTGCGCAAGGACTGCGCGGGCGTGATTCTCTACACCGCCGAAAAGGCCACGTGGATGGCCGGCGAAGCCATCCAGATTCTGGGCGGCAACGGCTACATCAACGAGTACCCCGTGGGCCGCCTGTGGCGCGACGCGAAGCTCTACGAGATCGGCGCGGGCACGAGCGAGATTCGCCGCATGCTGATCGGCCGCGAGCTGTTCGCGGAAACGATGTAAGGCGCCGCCGCACACGGCGCCACGAACCACAGGCACTCACACAGCAACCCAGCGGAAAACTCACGCGATGCCGATCATCGAAACGAAGCTCAATCCGCGCTCGGACGACTTCCGGGCCAATGCCGCTGCGCTCGAAGCGCTCGTGGCCGACCTGCGCGAGAAGGTGGGCAAGCTCGCGCTCGGCGGCGGCGAGGCGGCGCGCGACAAGCATGTGGCGCGCGGCAAGCTGCTGCCGCGCGAGCGCATTGCGCAACTGCTCGATCCGGGCACGCCGTTTCTCGAACTCTCGCAGCTCGCCGCATACGGCATGTATCACAACGAGGCGCCGGGCGCGGGCATCATCACGGGCATCGGGCGCATTGCGGGCCAGGAATGCGTGATCGTCTGCAACGACGCCACCGTGAAAGGCGGCACGTACTATCCGGTCACGGTGAAGAAGCACGTGCGCGCGCAGGAAATCGCTGCGGAAAACCGGCTGCCGTGCGTCTATCTGGTGGACTCGGGCGGCGCGAATCTGCCGAACCAGGACGAAGTGTTTCCCGACCGCGACCACTTCGGCCGCATCTTCTACAACCAGGCGAATCTCTCGGCGGCGGGCATTCCGCAGATCGCAGTGGTGATGGGCTCGTGCACGGCGGGCGGCGCCTACGTGCCGGCGATGAGCGACGAGTCGATCATCGTGAAGAACCAGGGCACGATTTTCCTGGGCGGCCCGCCGCTCGTGAAGGCTGCAACGGGCGAGGAAGTGAGCGCCGAAGACCTGGGCGGCGGCGACGTGCACACGCGCCTGTCCGGCGTGGCCGACCATCTCGCGCAGAACGACGCGCATGCGCTCGCCATTGCGCGCAGCATTGTGGGCAACCTCAATCGCTCGAAGCCCGCCGGGCTCGCGTTGAAAGAGCCGCTGCCGCCGCGCTACGACGCAAAGAGCCTCTACGGCGTGATTCCTGCCGATACGCGCAAGCCCTTCGACGTGCGCGAGGTGATTGCGCGCATCGTGGACGACTCGGCCTTCGACGAATTCAAGGCCCGCTACGGCACCACGCTCGTCACCGGCTTCGCGCACATCTGGGGGCACCCCGTCGGCATCGTCGCGAACAACGGCATCCTGTTTTCCGAGTCGGCGCTGAAGGGCACGCATTTCATCGAGCTGTGCTGCCAGCGCAAGATTTCGCTCGTGTTCCTGCAGAACATCACGGGCTTCATGGTGGGCCGCAAATACGAGAACGAGGGCATTGCGCGCAACGGCGCCAAGATGGTCACGGCCGTGGCCACGGCGAAGGTGCCGAAGTTCACGGTGATCATCGGCGGCTCGTTCGGCGCGGGCAACTACGGCATGTGCGGGCGTGCCTACTCGCCGCGCTTTCTCTGGATGTGGCCCAACGCGCGCATCTCCGTGATGGGCGGCGAGCAGGCCGCATCGGTGCTCGCCACGGTGAAGCGCGACGGCATCGAAGCGAAGGGCGGCGCGTGGAGCGCGGAAGAGGAAGAAGCGTTCAAGCAGCCCATTCGCGATCAATACGAGCGCCAGGGCCACCCGTACTACGCGAGCGCACGCCTGTGGGACGACGGCGTAATCGATCCGGCACAGACGCGCGACGTGCTGGGCCTCGGCCTTGCCGCCGCGATGAACGCGCCCGTGGAAGAGACGCGCTTCGGCGTGTTCCGCATGTGATGGCGCATGTGACGACCGATGTGACGGAGAAGCGGCGATGCAATACGAAACTCTCGGCGTAGCGTTCGCGGACCACGTAGCCACGGTCACGCTGAATCGCCCCGACGTGCGCAATGCGTTCAACGAAAAGATGATCGCGGAACTCACGTCCGTGTTCGGCCTGCTCGACACGCGCGACGACGTGCGCGCCGTCGTGCTGACTGCAAACGGCAAGGCGTTCTGCGCGGGCGCGGACCTCAACTGGATGAAGAAGATGGCCGGCTTTTCCGACGAGGAAAACCGCGCCGACGCACTGCGTCTCGCCCAGATGCTCGCGGCCATCTACCGCTGCCGCAAGCCCGTGATCGCCCGCGTGAACGGAGACGCCTACGCGGGCGGCATGGGGCTGATCGCGGCGTGCGACATCGTCGTGGCCGTGGAGACGGCGCGCTTTTGTCTCTCCGAAGCGCGGCTCGGGCTCATGCCGGCCACCATCGCGCCGTACGTGATCCGCGCGCTCGGCGAGCAGGCCTCGCGCCGCTACTTCACGACGGCCGAAGCGTTCGACTGCGCCACGGCGCTGCGGCTCGGCTTCGTCGGCGAAGCGGTGCCCGAAGACAAGCTCGACGCCACCGTGCGCCAGATTGCCGATTCGCTCGTCACCAACAGCCCGAACGCCGTGCGCGAGTGCAAGCGGCTCGTGCAGGACGTGGCGGGCCGCGCGATCGACGAAGCGCTGATCGAAGACACGGCCACGCGCATCGCACGCATTCGCGCGAGCGACGAAGGCCGCGAGGGCGTGGCGTCGTTTCTCGAAAAGCGCACGCCGGCGTGGCGCGCGGCTTGAGAGCCACCCCGGCTTTCATGTTGCGGCGGATTCAATGACGCCGCCGAATTGACCGAACGCGCGCGGGCGCCGCAAGCGCACCCGCGTCGACTTCACAACTACACCAGGCAGCACGACCCTGCTCCAGCGAGACAGCTCATGTTCAACAAGATCCTGATAGCGAACCGCGGCGAGATTGCGTGCCGCGTCGCCGCCACGTGCAGGCGGCTCGGCATCGCCACCGTCGCCGTGTATTCGGACGCCGATGCCGGCGCAAAACACGTGGCCGCCTGCGACGAGGCCGTGCACATCGGCGGCTCGGCCGCGGCCGAAAGCTATCTGCGCATCGAACGCATCATCGAGGCCGCGCGCGCCACCGGCGCCGAGGCGATCCATCCGGGCTACGGCTTTCTGTCCGAGAACGAGGACTTCGCGAGCGCCTGCGAGCAGGCCGGCATCGTGTTCATCGGGCCGCCGGTGGAAGCCATTGCCGCGATGGGGTCGAAGGCCGCGGCCAAGGCGCTCATGCAGGCGGCGGACGTGCCGCTCGTGCCGGGCTACCACGGCGACGACCAGGACCCGGCGCTGCTGCAACGCGAGGCGGATCAGATCGGCTACCCCGTGCTGCTGAAGGCCAGCGCGGGCGGCGGCGGCAAGGGCATGCGCGTAGTGGACCGGCACGAGGACTTCGCCGCGGCGCTCGCTTCGTGCAAGCGCGAGGCGGCCGCCAGTTTCGGCAACGACCGTGTGCTGATCGAAAAATATCTGACGCGGCCCCGTCACGTCGAAGTGCAGGTCTTCGCAGACCGCCACGGCCACACGGTCTATCTGTTCGACCGCGATTGTTCGGTGCAGCGGCGGCATCAAAAGGTGCTCGAGGAAGCGCCCGCGCCGGGGCTTGCCGCCGAGGTGCGTCGGGCGATGGGCGAGGCCGCGGTGGCCGCCGCGCGCGCGGTGGGCTACGTGGGCGCCGGCACGGTCGAGTTCATCATGACCGGCAGCGGCGCGTTCTATTTCATGGAAATGAACACGCGCCTTCAGGTGGAACACCCGGTCACGGAAATGGTGACGGGCCTCGACCTCGTGGAGTGGCAACTGCGCGTGGCGGCCGGCGAGCCGCTGCCGCTGCGCCAGGACGAACTGACGTGCACGGGCCACGCCATCGAGGCGCGCATCTACGCCGAGCATCCGGCGCGCGGTTTTCTGCCTTCGACGGGTACGCTCAAGCATTTGCGCATGCCGCAGGGCGCGGCGTTCACGCTGGGCACGGCGGGCGAGCGCGCGGCGGTGCGCATCGACAGCGGCATTCGCGAAGGCGACACCATCACGCCGTTCTACGACCCGATGATCGCGAAGCTGATCGTCTACGGCGCCACGCGCGACGAGGCGTTGGCCCGCATGAAACGCGCGCTCGAAGCGTGCGAGGTGGTGGGGCCGCACACCAACGTCGAGTTCCTGCAACGCCTCGTGACGAGCCATCCGTTCATGACGGGCGAGCTCGATACGGGCCTGATCGAACGCCATGCCGATTCGCTGTTCGGCGCGCACGACAAGCCGGTGCGCGAAGCACTGGCGTTGGCCTGTGCAGCGTTGCTCACGCGCGAAGGCGGCGCGCCGCAGGGCCGCTCGCCGTGGGATGCGCTTTCGCACTGGCGGCTCAACGGCGCTTACACGCAAAAGCTCGCGTGGCGCGATCCCGAAGGGGAGGCCGCCTTCGACGTCGTCTTCTCACGCGACGGCGACACGCAAACGCTGCACTACGGCGGCAAGACCGAGCCGTACCGCTGGTGGCGCGGCGAGGGCGCGCATGAGTACGGCGCGACCATTGGCGACGGCGGGAGCGAAGTGCGTACGACAGGCCGCGTTTTCGCCGACGGCGACGTGTTCCACGTCTTCTGCAACGGCGCGGCGCTGGCATTCGAGTGGCAGAACCTGCTCGCGCATGCCGCGGACGCGGAGCACGGCGAAGGGCGCCTCACCGCGCCGATGCCGGGCAAGGTGATCGCGGTGCTCGTGGAGCCGGGCGCGATAGTCGAGAAGGGCGCGCCGCTCATCGTGATGGAAGCGATGAAGATGGAGCACACCATCGGCGCGCCGGCCGCCGGCAAGGTGACCGAAGTGCTCTACGGCGTAGGCGATCAGGTGGCGGACGGCGCGCAGTTGCTGGTGATGGAAGCGCAGTAAGGGCGCGGTGAGGCGCGGGGCGGCAGGGGCGTGCGCACAGCGGAGGCCGGCCGGGGCATGCGCCTTGGAAAATGGCGGCTTGCCGTTTCCTCGCGGCCTGGCCCTGCGTCCGCCGATGAAGGCCGTCGCGCGTCGTGGCGAAGCCGGCGGTGAAGGAGATGTGAAGCGGGCAGCGAAGTGGTCTGCAAAGCAAAACGCCGGTTTTGACGCATGGCGATGAAGGCCCGCAGCGCGACGAGGCGAGTGTCGAAGTCAGGTGCAATGCTGCGTATCAGGGAGCGCCCACCTGCGGCCGGCATTACGCGAGGTGTGGATAGCCGGCCCCTTCGGCCTCTTGCTCGAGCGTCACGATGCGGTCATAAGCGTGCGCGGGCGGCACCGAAAAACCCTTCAAATGCAGCGCCCGCGCGCGGTCCGGATCGGCTTGCAGCGCGATGTCCAGTGCACCGCGCAGGCTCTCGATCAATGCAGCCGGCACCGTGCGCGCGGCCACGAGCGGGAGCCCCGGTGCGGGCGCGGTCCAGCCGATGCCGCGCACCGCGGCGGCCAGCGCCGGCAATCCGTCCTGCACGAAGGCGAAGGTCACGCAGTCGATTGCGGTCACGTCTGCGCGGCCTTCCGCCAGCGCCTGCAACGAAGCGAGGTGCGACCCCGTCTGGAGCACCGAGCCGAAGAAGCGACCGCCACGTGCGAGCGGGGCCACAGCGTGCCGGAACAGGTTCATGCCGCTGTTCGAATCGTCCTGATTGAACGCGGCGCGCGCGCCGCGACACGCTTCGAGCGACGGATAAGGCGCGTCGACGCGTACCACGAGCACGCTGCGGTAGGAGAGGCCGTCGCAGCCCGGCGCATCGAAGTGCGGCGTCGCGACCACTTGCACCGCGCCTGCAAGCGAATGCATGAGCGGATAGCCGCACGTCTGCGCGAGCAAGAGACGGTCGTCGCGCCAGAGTCCGTAGAGGTCGCTGCCGCGGTCTTCGATGCGCGCGCCGGGCGCCGCCACGCGCAGCGTATCGGCGAGCAGCGCGCGCCAGTGCGAGGCCAGCACGGGCGTGACGTTATACATCGGCAGCGATGCAATCCAGTTCATGCGGGCGATTCTGGCACATCCACTGGCGAGGTGCGCCGGGGAGTCGTGATGGACGGGCGGCACCGGCTCGAGTTCGCGCGAAAGCGGAAGGTATTTCACCCGGCTCTTTGGCCCGGCGCAGGCAGGGGGTTTGCGCAAGGAAGACGGCAAAGCTGTCGCGAACCGGAAGGGACACGCATCCCCCATAACTCCCCGCCGCCATCCCCAATCAGGGGGATACAGCGCACCACGGCGCGCAAGGTAGGCTTGCACGTCAAGCCACCGGGGAGTGCGATGAGCGCCTACGTCTATGCCGATTCCGAGAAGCCAACGTCGGCGGGTTCTCCGTACACCCCACGGATGACATCGAGGCGTCGAATAGCCTATGCCCTGGTCGGCACGTTCATCGGCTTGATGACGACCTTTCCCAACGCACTCACCAACGTCAACCTCGGGACCATCTCGGGCTCGCTCGGCCTGTATACGGCCGAAGCGAGCTGGCTTCCCGCGCTCTATTTCGGCATGAACGCGAGCGCGAACCTCACGTTGGTCAAGGCGCGCGCGCAATTCGGCATTCCACTGGTCACACAGGGATTGCTGGTCCTCTACGCGCTCGTCGCTGCGCTGCAATTGCTGCTGCCCGGCTTTCCCATGGCGGTTGCAGCGCGCATCGCCAACGGCCTCGAAACGGGCGCGCTGACCAGTCTTTCCATCTACTACTTCCTCGTGATCATGTCGGCGAAGCACCGTCCGCTGGCGGTCATCGTCGGGATCAGCCTGACGCAGTTCGGTACGCCGCTGGCGCGTCTGATACCGGTGGAGCTATTGAGCGCGCGTGGCTGGCAGGGCATGCATTGCATCGAACTGGCCGTCCCGCTCGCGATACTGGCCGCGATTCTGCTCGCGCCCTTGCCGCCCAGCGACCGGGCACGCTCATTCGAGCCGATCGACTTCGTCAGCATCGCGCTGCTGGTGCCCGGCGTCGTGCTCGGCTGCGAAGTGCTGGGCCTCGGACGCTCGGTCTGGTGGCACGACACGCCCTGGTTGGGCCGCATGCTGGCCGCCTGCGTGTTGCTGCTCGCCATCGGCATCGGTATCGAGGCCAACCGCAAGCGGCCCCTGCTCGAACTGAAGTGGCTGTCCACGATCAATATCGCCCGCTTCGTCGGCATCGCGCTGCTGATGCGACTCGCTCTCGCGGAGCAGACCTTCGGTTCGGTCGGATTGCTGTCGGCCGCCGGCCTCGACAACGACCAGCTGCACATGCTGTTCGTCCTGGTGGCGATGGCGATGGTGGCCGGCATGGTCGTGAGCGCGCTGACCTTGAGCGAAGCCCGGCTGCCTTATCACGTCATGCTGGCGGCACTCTGCATTGCCGCAAGTGCGTGGCTCGACAGCCATGCCAACAACCTGACGAGACCGGAACAGCTCTACCTCAGCCAGGCGTTGATCGGCTTCGGCACCACGCTCTTCATCGGCCCGGCCATGTTGTACGGATTCATCCAGATGCTGCGCACAGGTCGCGATCACTACATCACGCTGGTCGTCGTCTTCAGCATCACGCAGAACGTCGGCGCGCTCGCCGGCTCGGCCATGATGGGCAGCTACCAGATTGAACGTGCTCACGTGCATAGCGACGACCTGGCGGCTCAAGCGGCGATCGGCGATCCCGCCGTGAGCAGCCGTCTTTCGGCGGGCGCCGCCGCCGTAGCTCCCGTGATGAGCGACCCGACGATGCGCGCTGCCGAAGGCGGCGCGCTGCTGAACCAGTCGATATCCGGCGAGTCGTCCGTGCTCGCCTACGACGACGTGTTCCGTCTGCTGGCGTGGCTTGCTGCCGGCACGGCGGGCGCGGTCGCGCTTTCGCTGTTCTTCAATCACCTACGCCAATCCGCCCGACAGGTGCAGCCATGACATCTCCGCCAACGACGCCCGCCACATGGGCGCCGCCCCATCGGCGCTTCTGGGTAACGGCCTTCGTCGCGGTCATCGCGCTGACCGTCCTGCTCGCCATCGCTTACGCGTGGGGCTGGTTTTCACTGCACAGCGAAACGACGGAAGACGCCTATGTGCGCGGGCGCACCACAGTTATCGCACCGCAGGTCAGTGGCTATGTCGCCAAGGTAACGGTGCACGACTACGAGCGCGTGCAGGCAGGCGAGGTACTGGTTCGCATCGACGACAGCAGCTATCGCGCTCGGGTCGAACAAGCCCTGGCCGCCCTGCAGGCAGCGGAAGACAATCTCGCCAACAACGCGCAGGCGCATGCTTCGAGCGAAGCCGCCTTGAAGAGCCAGGACGCGGGCATACTCAACGCCCAGGCCCAACTGGCCAAGGCAAAGGCCGACATGGCTCGCATATCGAAACTGGTCGCCGACGGCTCCGTGTCTTTGCGCGAGCGCGACCAGGCCGTGGCCGCGCTCGCACTGGGCGAGGCGCAATTGCGGCAGACACAGGCCGCGCGAGAACAGGCGCGGCAAGCCATTCTGACGGTCGAAACGGCGCGCCTCAGCCTGCAGGCCGCCATCGCCGAGGCCAGGGCACAACTGGATGCCGCCCAGATCGATCTGGGCCACACCGTGATCCGGGCACCGGAGAGCGGACAGTTGGGCGAAATCGCTGTGCGGCTGGGCCAGTACGTGACGAACGGCACGCAACTCATGGCGGTGGTGCCCGACGAACGCTGGATCATCGCCAACTACAAGGAAGCGCAAACCGCGCACATGAGCGTCGGCCAGCCGGTGAGCTTCACGGTCGACGCGCTCGACGGCGCGCGGTTGCAGGGACATGTGGAACAGATCTCGCCAGCGGCGGCCAACGAGTTTTCCGTGCTCAAGCCGGACAATGCGACCGGCAACTTCGTCAAGGTGCCGCAACGCATCGGCGTGCGCATTACCGTCGATCCGCACCAGGATCTCGCAGCGCGTCTGCGCCCCGGGATGTCGGTCGTCACGGAGGTCGACACGCATGCCGCGGCTCGGCGCGACCACTCCACCGACACGCAGCGCCGCTCATGATACGTCGCCGTTTTATCGTCTTGATCGGTGCCGCACTGGCCGGTTGCGCGGGTCCGCGCAGGCCGGCGCCGGCCGGATCGGGCGTTCAGGCGCCGCAGGCCTGGCGCACGCCGACCAACGCCGGCACGAGCACACTGCGGCTCGACTGGTGGAAGTCGTTCGGCGATGCCACGTTGAACGCTCTGGTCGATGAAGCGATGTCGCACAACGACGATATTGCGCTGGCCGCGGTCAATGTCGAAGAGGCGCGAGCCCAGCTTGCCTATGCGCAGGCGCAACGTATGCCGAACGTGCAGTTCGGCGCCGATGGCGGTCGCGAACGCAACGTCAATCCGGGATTCGGCGTCCCCGAGGAACAGGCCGCCGGCGAGGCGCTGATCCAGGCCAGCTATGACCTCGATCTGTTCGGCAGACTGAAGGCCAGCAGCGCGGCTGCACGCGCCTCGCTCCTCGCCACCGAGGACGCGCGGCAGACCGTGCGGCTGGGGGTGGCCGCCACCGTCGCGACCAGCTACTTCACGTTGCTCTCGCTCGACGCCCAACTGGCGATCGTGCGGCAGACCCTTCAGGTGCGACGCGACGAACTCCATATCGAGCAGCATCGCTTCGATGCCGGTTATTCAACGGCACTCGACCTGACCCGTGCGCAAGCGGAGGTGGAATCCACCGTGCAACGGCTGCCCGGCCTCGAGCTTGGCATGGCTCGCGCGGAAGACAGCTTGAGCCTGTTGCTGGGTCGCGTACCCGGCGCGGTCGCGCGCCCGCGCCGCTTCGAGCAACTGACGCTGCCGGAGATTCCGGTCGCGTTGCCGTCCGTCGTGTTGCGCAGCCGCCCCGACATTGCAGCGGCCGAAGCGCGCCTTGCCGCAACCGACCACACACTCGATGCCGCGCGCGCCGCCTTTCTGCCGGATATCCGGTTGTCTGCAATGGGCGGCTTTGTCGGGTCTACGCTGGTCGATGCGAGCCCTGTCAGCGTCTGGTCGATTGGCGGCAGCATTCTCGCGCCGCTGCTCGACGCGGGCCGGCTGCGATCGCAGGAAGACGTCGCCACCGCGCGTCGCGACGAAGCCGCTTTCGCCTATCGCAAGACGGTCATGCAGGCGTTTCGCGAGGTGGAGGACAACCTGGCCGCCACGGCGAAATATCGGGAACAGTACGAATCGCTATCCCGCACGCGCGACATCCTGCAACGTGCTTTCTCGCTTGCCAGCAGCCGATACCGCGAAGGCTATGCCACTTACCTCGACCAGCTGGACGCGCAGCGCAATCTGCTTTCCGCCGAACTGTCGCTGGTGCAGTCGCGCCAGGATCGTTTCGATGCTGCGGTCAGCCTGATACAGGCGCTGGGCGGCGGCTGGGCGCCCGACACGCAACGTCAGGCGGCGCGAGACGGATGATTCACTTCACGAGCGGCGAGCGCATCTCCTGAAACGCGGCGGGGCTTCCTGATGTGAGGAAGCCCCGCTGTTTTACCGACCACACGTTGCACGTTGCACGGCAAACCCGGGACCGAACGTCAGTCCCAGGCTGCCCGTTCGTCAAATGAAGTTTTCGGTCATCATCTCCCACACTTCGCCGCCCTTGCCGTGCAGGACCGCCTTGGCCGTATACAACGCCATGCCGATTGCAGGTTCCAGGGCGACGAAAGGCGGCATCACCAGTTCCATCGCGTTGACCTTGACGTCGAGCAGCGCCGGACCGGGCTGTGCCAGCCAGTCGACCACCGCGGCCTCGATGTCTTCCGCCTTGTCCACACGCCGGCCCCACAGTCCCACGGCTTTCGCCACGTCGCCGAAATCCGGATTCTGCAAATGCGTGAAGGTGTTGAGCATGCCTTCGGCCTTCTGCTCGATTTCCACGAAGCCGAGTTTTCCGTTGTTGAAGACCACCACCTTGATCGGCAACTGCTGCTGAACGATCGTCAACAGGTCGCCGAGCAGCATGCTGAAACCGCCGTCGCCGCACAAGGCGATGACCTGCCGCCCGGGTTGGCACTTTTGCAGCCCGATGGCAGAAGCCATGCCGCTCGCCATGGTTCCGTGCAAGAGGCTGGCAAAGAAGCGGCGCTTGCCGTTTGCACGCATATGACGCAAGGCCCACACGACGGGCGTGCCGTCATCGCAGGCGAAGAGTGTGTCCTCGGCGGCATACGTGTCGATCAGTTCGGTGACGTGGATACCGGACAAGCCGCTGTGATATCCCGGTCGGGCATGTTCGCGGGCGGCCCGCTCGCCGTCCAGGTAACGCATCACGAGTGTGTCGCGAAACTCGGTGCTCTCGTGCTGTACCAGGCGCGGCAGCAATGCGGCCAGCGTATCCTTGATGTCGCCCACCACGCCGACCTCTACCGGATGCCGACGGCCGATATGATCGGAGTCGATATCGATCTGCACGATCCTGGCCTTCGACGGGTAGAACTGGCTCCACGCGAAATCCGCACCGAGCAGCAGCAACGTGTCGCATTGCAGGACCGCCTTGTAGCCCGCTTCGTTGCCGATCAGTCCGGTCATCCCGATGTCGTACGGGTTGTCGGGCTGCAGTGCATCCTTGGCACGCGAGGTGCGGGCAATCGGCGCGTTCAGGCGCGATGCGGTCGCCATGATTTCCGCGTGCGCGCCCATGCAGCCCGAGCCGCCGTAGATCGTGATGTTGCCGCCCGTGTTGAGGATGGCCGCAATGCGGTCAAGCTCTTCATCATTGGGCCGGATGACCGGCTTGCTCACATGCACGCTAAACGGCAATTCGTCGACCGCATCTTCGCGCGAGACGTCGGCCGGGACGATCAGCACCGCCACGCCGCGTTTGGTCAACGCGGCCTGACACGCGGCGACGGTCTTGCGCCGCGCCTGATCGGACGAATAAATCATGTCGCAATAGACGCTGCACTCGCCATAGACTTTCTTGAAATCGACCTCCTGCACCGACTGGAAGCCGAGATCCTTGCGAATCAACTGGCTGGCAATGAGGATCACCGGCGCCCGGTTGCGATGGCCGTCGTACAAGCCGTTGATGAAGTGCAAACTGCCAGGACCGCAGCTCCCCGCACACGCGACCAACCCGCCCGTAAGCTGGGCCTCGGCGGATGCGGCAAACGCGCCCGCTTCTTCATGGCGCATGGTGATCCATTCGATATGGCTTTCGGTAATCGACTCCGCAATCCGGTTCAGCGTATCGCCGACGATGCCGTAGCAGCGCTCGACGCCGGCAGACTCCAGGACTTCGACAATGACATCCGCTACCTTCTTGCTCATGTTCAGCCTCCGGTTTGTCGGCCTCCGTCCGCTTGATTCATCAAAAAAGCGGAAGGTCCGGTTCTGCCCGATCTGGAAAGATGGGTTCCCGTCTTCACAGGAACGTGTGCGCACTGCTCGAACGACTATCGCACGCAGACCCAGGCGGCCCTATCCCCCGGATGGGGGCAAGCTTCGGTAGCGCGTTGTCTATCGCGCGTCATTCTTGATGATGCCCTCGGCAATCGCGAGACGCACGATGTCGGCGTTGCTGCGCAGCCCAAGCTTTTGCATGAGTCGTGTCTTGTGCGTGCTGATCGTTTTCGCACTGAGCGAAAAACGTTCCGCGATCTCGGTGACGGAGGCGCCCGATGCGAGCAACCTGAACACTTCGAATTCACGGTCGCTGAGTGCGGACATCGTCTGCACCTCCGCGTCGAGCTTCGCGAACAGGAGGGCTTCCATGAGCGATGGATCGACGAACTTTCCTCCAGACGCCACTTTATGGATGGCCGTGATCAGGACGTCGGGGTCGCCGTCTTTCGTGAGGTAGCCATGAGCGCCGACGCGCAGCGCCCGCGTCGCCAACTCGGCTTCCGCATGCATGCTGAGAACGAGGATGCGTGACGCCGGCCGGATCGATGCAATCTGCTTGATCAGATCCACGCCATGGACACCGGGCATCGTCATGTCGAGCAGAACGACATCGACAGGGTTGGTGCCGAGCCATGCAAGCGCTTCCGCGCCGCTGCCTGCTTCTGCGACCACCACCAGATCGCGATCCGTCTCGCAAATGCGCCGCAGACCGCGACGCACGATCGCATGATCGTCGACGATAATGAGCCTGACCATTTTAAAAGGCTCCTGAAGGAATAATTAAACTCACAGTCGTGCCGAAACCGGGGGCACTTTTGATCGACAGACTGCCGCCACACATGCGCGCGCGTTCCCGCATGCTGAGCAAGCCGTATGACTGAGCTTCCAGCGAGGCATCGACGTCGAATCCGCATCCGTCGTCGATGATCGACATGCTCAACGTGCCATCCTCGTTCGACCAATACACCCTGACCGACCGTGCATGGGCATGACGAATGATATTGGTCAGCGCGCCTTGTGCCAGCCGGAATATCGCGGTGGCAACCATTTCGTCCAGCAACGGTACTTCACCGTGATGCTGAAATGCGCAGGCAATGCGGTTGCGCGCCGTAAAATCGGTCGTCAGCCATTTGAGCGCCGCCACGATTCCGTAGTCCAGAGCGACCGGGCGCAGTGCGTTCGAAACATTGCGCACAGTGGCAATCGTCCCGTCGATCATGTCGAGCATCTCGTCCGCGCTTCGCGTCGCGTCGGCAGGCGTAATCCCTGGGCGTTTCAGCAGAAACGCTTCGATCTTGAGCGCCGTGAGCGATTGACCTAATTGGTCGTGGACTTCGAGCGCAATTCGCTTGCGCTCTTCCTCGCGCGCGGATTCGAGGTAAGCCGACACGCCGCTGATCCGGCCACTCAGCGCCAATGCCTCCTCGGTCCGCTCCTCAGCACTCGCGCGCAATCTGGACTGGCGCACGAAATGAAGGGCGACCAGGGCGACCGCGAACACTAAAGCCGCCGTTGCACCCAGGTTCCAGGCGACGTCGCGCCACCATCGCGCCAGCAGATCGTCCCTCGATATCCCGACCATGACAAACACGGGAAAATTGGCCAACCTGCGGTAGCTATAGAGCCGGTTCACACCGTCCGCCGTCGATTGGACAAGAATGCTGCCGACCGGGCCCTCGGATCGATACGATTCGAACACCTGCCGGTTACTGATTGGACGTCCGCTCAACGCGTTATTCGATGGTCTGGAGAGAAACGTGTAATCGTCTTCGGAGTTGAGAAAGATCTTGTCTTCCTGGCCAATCGAAAGCGATCGATAAAATGTCTTGAATAGCTCGATATCGATGGTCACGAGTGCGACCCTGTGCGAACCGGAGCCCGTGGCGGGGATGCGCCGCATCATGGGAATCACGAGCTTTCCGGTCCATGGGCTCACCACAGGGCGGCGAATGCACGGATTTTCACACTCGAGTCCTGCCGACAGATTCAATGCGGATTTGGGTGGAGTCGCATCGTTATAGAGGGCGATCGAATCGGCATCTAAGGTAACAACACCTTTATCGGTGTCGACCACCGCGACAGAATCGATGCCGGGCATACGCCGCTTGATGGCCGAGATGGTGGATTCGAATGCGGAAGCGCCGCCGCTGGCCGGATAACGTGCTGCGTCGGCCACCGACGCAAGAACGAGCTGCGCCTGCAGGAACACGCCGTCAGCGTGTTGCGCCGCCAGCTTGGCCAGTTCCTCTCCGCGGTCGTGCATCGAGCGCAACTCTTCAAGTCGAACCGCCCAGTTGCGCCACCCTTCAATACCGAGCAGGCAAACGCAAAAAAGCGTGACGAAAAGTACGACCAGATAACCTTGCGGATAATGTTTGGACATTTAGTCGCCTGCAAGAAGAAGGCTGCCGGCGATTCGCGACATCGCGTTTCGAGTCGGTGCCGCTGCAAATGCAAGGTCACAGAACATTCTGCAACGCCTTCTGTGTACCCGCGACGTCCAATTGCCGACGCCAGAAGCGCATCAGCACCGCGCGTATCGCGTGGCTTTCGTCCGGCGACAGAAACATGTCTGCGTTCGGCACGACATCGTCATGTCTCACCAGTGCCGCGAAGCGCTGCTGACAGACGTTCAGCCTGTCGGTATCGACATCCAGACGCGCGGGAATCGAACCCTTCTCACGAGAGAAGTCGATTTGCACTCCTGGATCGGTCGCCACCTCGGCCAGCAGGTTCTGCGCTTTTATCTTTATCGGCTCATCCGTCTTCGGAAACACCCATACGTCGCCGCCAATCATTGCCGCCTGCACCGGCCCCGTGCCGATTCCGGTCAGGCATCCAAAGTCTTTTCCGGCAGATAAGCCTTTCGCAATGAATTCTCCTTCGGCCCAGTCCCCCATGAACTGCACCGCAGCGTGATTCGAGACGACCTGTCGCGTTGCATCGCTCCACGTGGATGCTTGCGGCGATAGCTCAGCGAGGTCTCTGATTTCGCGGAGGTAGGTCAGGACGCGAGTGAGTTCGGGAGAAGCCGCCAGTGCCACGTCATGATCCCGGTATAGCCGCAGGAACCGCTCTTTGCCTGCCACGCCAAGCAGCAAGCTATCGAAGATTATTTTGACTTCCCAGTCTTGCGGGCCTACAGCCACCGGGACGAAACCGTGGTCTCGTGCTTTACGCAAGTCCGCGATCAACTCGTCGATATTGCGAGGCGGCGAATCCACTCCGCTTTTCTTGAAAACCGGCCACGAGAAGAAAATCGCGCTGTAATTGTGGATGCCCAGCGGCACCGCATAGAAGTGGCCGTTGCGCCGGATGACACTTTGCACGTAGGCGGGAAAGACGTTCGCCCAATTGTTCCTGTTCGATACGGAATCAAGCCGCCGCAATTGTCCATCTTCGACCAACTGGTCGAACTGCCGCGAGATATTGAATTGCGCGACATCCGGTGACTGGCCGTCGCGCATGGACCGAATGGTCGTTTGCTCGGCGACGAGCGCGCCCGGTGCAATCTGCACGGTCAGTCGTCCGCCCGATGCGTTGAAGGCGTCCACAATGTGGTTCAACGCTGCCGATTCGGAGGGCGATGACCACCAGGTCAAGAGAGTGAGTTCCGATTCGTTGGACCGGTACCGCGAGACGGTATATGCCACCGCAACGCCAAGAACAGCTAGTGCCGCGACGACTGCCGCTGCTGCACGTCGAGTAGACAAGCGCTTCATATCATTTCACACGCCGGTCGGAAATCCGGGGCTTCGACGTCGACGCGTAGATCGTCGAACTGCGGCGGATGGCGGTCCGACCATTGAGACCAGCGCGGATCGTCATCCGGGGTAGGAATCGCCCTACCCGATATTTAAGGGAATTTTCCACGGCTGGCAGGCGAGTTGCTGATAGGCATGTCGTGGCAGCGGAACTAATATTTTTCCATGGTTAGGGAATTCAGAACGCGCCCTGTGTTGGTGCGTGCCGGCTCTGCATTGAGCATGTCGATCACCGAGTCAAGAGCTTACACGGAGCGCCGAATGATTTCTTTTCCTCCTTTCCAACTGGACTCCGACAACAAATGCCTCTGGAAGTCCACGGCGACTGGCGCCATGCACAGGCTGACATTGGCTCCGCGAGCCTTCGACATGCTCGAATTCCTGATACGGAATGCCGGCCGGCTGGTGACTCACGAAGGCCTGTTGACTGCATTGTGGCCCAATCAGTGGGTGCAGCCAGAAGTCATCAAAACGCACGTCAGGTCGATTCGCTCCGTTCTGGAGGACGATGCGAGGCAACCCCGGTTCATCGAGACGCATCGTAGCCGAGGGTATCGGTTCATTGCCGATATCGTATCGAGCGGGCCGGATCGACTTGTCGCGCCGGCACCCGCCGATATCGTCGTGATGTCAACGTCGGGCGCGCATGTTCCCGGCCGTCTGACGCTGCAGGAAATCGCTGCGCTGCTGGAACAGATTCCGGATGAGCCGTCTGCCGCGTGGGCGAGGGAGCATACGCATCGTGCCGACTCTTTGACGGTAGATTCGCTTACGCTCTGCGCACACGGCTTCCAGGCTGCTCGCCTGACGGTGGTGGTGAGCTATCTGCGCGACGATGCCGATATGGTTGTGCGCCCCGCAAGCGTACTTCATTGAAACCTTCGCCCCCGATCTTTCCGGACAAGGCTCACGAGCGGCCCTGCCATCGTCGCGCGCTCTCGCCGTATACCAGTCTGCGCACGCGATTCAGGTTGCCCAGCGGACGAAACGACGCTGGCGCGTTCCAGGGATTGAAAGCCATATCGGCGACGGCTTGTGCCTGGCGTCTGCCCTCGTCACTGTCGAGCGATCGGCGCGATATCGTCAACGTGGCGATATCGACCGGCGGAGAATCAGCTTCCTGCCACGGTACGGCGGCATCCTCGATGGGCGTACGTACTTCGTCAACGAAGCGCTGTAGCGCAAGACGAAAGACCACATCGCCCTTGCTCAACCGTTGCGCAAGTTCGTCACGCAGTGCATTTTCGCCGTCGAACTTTTTCGCGAGCGCCGAAGCGCCATGTGCCGGACACAATTCGAAGCGCACCGGCACAGCACCCCAAAGTATCGCTCCCCGACTCCAGAAGCGCTCCAGGGCGAGGCTTTCAGGAACTCGAGCGCCATGTCGCACATTGTCGAGCATGCGTCGGGCCTCGCTCTCGCCGAATCTCTGCGAGAGGCGCTCTGCAAACGTATCGCGCGGTCCTTGCGCAAGCACCGCGAAGTCGACAAATTGCGTCGCGTTTCGGGCGTGCGAAACGGGATAGTTCGTCATAAGAAGATCGTGCACGTGTTGCGATTCGGGCTCGCTCTGCTGCGGCTGCGACGCTCGGGCATCGGGCCAGAGTTTGATCGCGACACCCCGCATGTCCGGACTGTTGTCGGGTTGTGCGAACGGACTCGCGTTCGAAAACCGGACGGCCGCGCGCAACGTGGCCCCCGCACGAAAGTGCCCCACCTGGAATTCATCTGGCAGTGCTGCATCCACCACCAACACTGCGTCCGTCACGCCTGCGATCATCTTGGCGTGTAGCGTACGGTCCGCGTGTTCGCGCCGGGATGCTTTCCGATTGGCCTCCTGGATATCGAGCATCTTCCCGGCTAACTGAAGAAAGAGGGCGTTTTCCGCCTCCGGCGATCCACCGTCATAAGCTTCTTGCCAATTTCCGATGTCCATACTTCTTTCCTTTTGCGTGACCTGGTTTTGGGTTCAGCCGCATCGCGCGCATTACCGTCAACCGATGCGCCCTCTGACAACGCTGGCCGCAGCGCCTTTCTCCGGAAACTGTGCCAGCCCGAGTCGAACTGCGACTGTTACTGCTTCCGCGCGGTTTTTTACTGATAGCTTGGTGTATAGATGCTTCGCATGAGACTTGACGGTTTCGGGTGCGATGCGCAAATGCAACGCAATCTGTTTATTGGTCATCCCTTGTCCCATGAGCCAAACGACCACGCGTTCGCGGTCGCTGAGACTCGTAGTCGAGGGCAATCCGCGAAGGGCATTCGCAGTCGCGACCGCACCTCGGCACGGTTGCGGCACACGTCGCGCTCGCCGTCGCGCGTCGATCAGGCTTGCGTAGGCACGCAAGCTCTGAGCATCGGTTAGCCGCGGCGGCATGTCCCCCCGCCCGAGCTTCGAGATCAGTTCGCCCACGCTGTCGTTGCAGTCCACGAGCGTTTGCATCAACCCTGCTGAAACGGCATAACGCACTAGCGCAGCGAGCAATTCGAAAGCCGTATCTTGTCGCTGCTGCTGCAATTGCACTTCCACGAGCAGCAGCGCGATCTCGACCGCGCTGATGTAATCGTGCCGCGATACACAATCGAGGTAGACATTCTGAAGCTGCTGAACATCGAAGGTGCCATTCGGCCGTGCAAGCGCGAGGCGCGCATGCGTGATGACCTGGTAACGTGCCATATCGAAGCCCGGCATACTGCCCTGCTGCGCACATGCTGCAATCTGCTCTTCCAGCCGTCGCGCGCAACCCGTCGCTTCGCCGGGCGATCCCATCCAGAGATGGATGGCCACTTGTTGTGAAAGGGACGCGACGCGCAGGCGCGACCAGCAGCGCTCGATCGCAAGTTCCTCGGCGTCAGCGAGCAAGGCCAGGGCATGGCCCGGTTGTCCACGCGCTGCCGCGATGCGCGCGAGCAAGCCGTAGCAACGAAGCACACCTTCGACCATGCCCGCGTGGCGCAGATGCGGCAGACGCGGCGCGATCAATGCATGGGCTTCGTCCAGGCGCCCCCGCTCAAAGAGCACGTGCCCAATTATGCTGGCCGGCAACACATCGATCGACGACGAGATGTCAGCGACGTGTTGTGCCATGTCGAAAGCATGCTCGGCCAATGCCTGGGCTGAATTCAGGTGCAGTTTCCGAAGTTCGGCCATTGCGTCGACTGCACAATCGAATATCGCTGTTGCGCTACGCAAGTGATCGGGGCACTCGCCTGTCTCGCCGCCTGTGAGTGCCTCAAGCTGCTCCATGTCGCCGAGCTGCCAATACACGTATGAAGAGCCACAGGTCATTTGCATGCCGGCCCGCGCCGGGCGAGCAGAACAGGTATCCGCGTCCGATGCGGGGGTACATCCGACATTTGCTCCGTTCATGCCCCTCTCCGGCCGATGAATCGTCGCAGGGTTACGACGATTCGATGGCTCACAGTCTAGTGATGACCCGGCGAAGAAGCGTGATGACCTGGTTTCGGTTTGGTAAAGGATTCGTGATTCGGAAGAAGGGCCGCCGTAACCGTTGGGGGAGGGCTAGTCAGCGTATCTGGCCTCGTTCACAAGTGCGTCGAGTCAGCCTCTCGCCCATGTGCGCGTGTGGCCGACGAGTGGCACGCGATAATCGAGTCAGCCGCCGCCGGCAAAGGGTGACGCCACGGCTTGCTCGGTTCTCAGCCCGAATGTCATGAGGATGTCGGCAGCCAGGTCGACCGCCATGCGAACGATACTGATACGGTCTTGCCATTCTGGATTCGCACCGTTGGCGCGCATCCAGACGAGCGACAGCTCGACCAGATGATCCGTCCCGAGCCAGTCATCCGTGTGCGCCATGGCCACCATATCGCCGACCAATAGATAACACGGCATTTTCGCGCGAGCTGAACGACACGCCGCGACCGGCGAGCACCTGGGGAGTGACTTCAAGGACGTCCATGGGAACCAGCGGGGAATGCGAGAGTAGTGGGTGAGGTGATTGCTGTATAGAGGATGTAACGTGAATATTGGGGTGCCCGTTCACTGCCAGATGTATCCCGCTCGACCGAGGGGCCGGCTGTCAGCGCGCGGCACGATCGGCAACCCGCGTTCGGCGACATAGCGCGCGGTAAGGGAACGTTGAACCGCAGCCATTGCGATGGTGATCAGGACAGGTTGGGCCAGCTTCAGTGATCGAGCAGTGGCGGCGTCACTACAATGCGATCCGGCCACATTCGAATCTGGATTACCTGACGCCCAACGAGTTCAAGCAGCGGTATTGTTCAACTGAAACAATCGAGGCCGTTCTCCAGGATTGAAACGGTCCGAAGAAATCAGCCTGATCAGATCGGCGGACTCGTGCCGTTGATTCATTCATTCATGAATGCCTCGTGCCGGCGTCCGTGCCGTTGCGGGGTGGCGATTAAAAAGCGGGAATAGCTAATCTAGCCCAATTTTGTGATGGCTGTGCCAGCCGGCTTTGTCTGGATCGGTTGCGGATTCCAGCCGCCGCCGAGTGCCTTGAACGTCGCGATGGCGGCGCGAGCCGATTCCGTTTGCGCCTGCGCTCTCGCGTCGGACGCCTGCAGCAAAGATTCGTCGGCGTGCAATACGTCGATGAAGCTTGCAGCTCCGCCATGGTAAGCGGCCATCGAGGAATTTCGCGCTTGAGTCAGTGACGATTCCGCGTGCAAAAGGGTGGCCGCTTGCGTCTGGCGGTTGACCAGCAATGACAAAGAATTTTCGACATCCTCGGTGGCGCGAAGTACGGCGAGGCGATAGCCGGCAAGCGCCTCGGCATCGGCTCCTTTCGCCGCGCTCACGTCGGCGTTGATGCGCGTGAAGTCGAACAGGCGCCAGCGCAACCCGACAAGACCCGCGCCTTGAGTGGCACCGCTCGTGAAAAGCGTCCCGGCTCCCGCCGCCGTTGCACTGCCCAGAAAAGCGTTCAGCGAAACGGTGGGATAGTACTCGCTGATCGCGGCGCCAATACGCGCGTTGGAGGCTGCGAGATGGCGTTCCGCAGCAATCAGGTCGGGCCGTCTTTGCAGCAGATCGGCGGGCGTGCCCATATCGGCGAGGGACGGCGCAACAGGGATGGGCGCGACAGCAAGCAGTTCTGCGCGGTGCGTACCCGGTGGCGAGCCGAGGATGACGTCAAGAGAGTTCGATGCCGCATCCAGGCCGGCATTGAGCACAGGTATGGTTGCGCGAACCTGGTCGAGGGTTCCTTGCGCCTGTTGAACCTGGTAGTTGGCGGCCGCCCCCTTCGAGTAAAGGAGCTTCACGTCATCGAGCAGTTCTTCCTGCGTCTTCACCTGCTGGTTCGCAATGTCGAGGCGTGCCTGAAGGCCGCGTATCGTCACGTAGATGTCCGCGGTCTGGGCAGCAACGGCAAGTCGGGTTGCAACGGCCGCTGCGCGGGTGGCCGAATAATCTGCCAGCGCGGCTTCGCGTTGTCTGCGCAGACCACCGAAAATGTCGATTTCCCAACCGGCTTCGAGATCAGTCTCGTACTCGCTGCCCCAGCGCTTGTAATTCGGCGTCGCGTTGAGCAGTTGGCCTTCGGGCGTATCGATTGACTGGTACGCCCGCGCCGCGGACCCCGAAACCGTCGCCGAGGGAAGCAGCGCCGCGGTGGCCCCGCCGAGCCGCGCGCGCGCCTGGTCGATTCGCGCGACCGCCTGGGCGAGGTCGAGATTCTGGGCCAGTGCGATCGAAACATAGCGCGTGAGCAGCGGATCGTCGAACCCTTCCCACCAGGCCGACAGATCCGCCGCGGCGGGGGTGGCCGCCGGGGTAGGCGGCCGGGTCATGTAGCTTTGCGCGAGCGGGACCTCGGGCTGCCGGTAATCGGGGCCCACCGTGCAGGCCGAGAGCACGGCGGCGCTCAGCAGAAGAAGGACGGGGCGACGTGAAAGCATGATGAGCCTCAAAAGTGAGAAATTAGTGACTAATATACAATATGGTCACTTGTTGTCAATCACTCTCTGAGAGGCTAAGCTTGGTGACATGACTCAGCCCAGCCCCCCCGCCCAGCCCTCCCGTGGCCCCACGGACCACGAAGTCCGCGCGCAGATTGTCGATGCCGCGACGGAATACTTCACCCGATACGGTTACGAAAAAACCACCGTTTCCGACCTCGCGAAAGAAATCGGTTTTTCGAAGGCCTACATCTACAAGTTTTTCGACTCGAAGCAGGCCATAGGCGAGGTGATTTGCGCCAATCGCCTGGCAGCCATCAACGCGGCCGTGAACGAGGCGGTGGCCGAAGTCAGTAGCGCCACCGAAAAATTTCGGCGTTTTTTCAAGACGTTAGTGGCTTCCGGCAGCCAGCTCTTCTTCCAGGACCGCAAGCTTTACGACATCGCCGCCGTGGCCGCAGCGACGCCGTGGCCTTCGGTGAGGGGTTACGAGGAGCGGATCCGGCAGCTGCTGTCGGACATCCTGCGGCAGGGCCGCGAGACCGGTGAGTTCGAGCGCAAGACACCGCTCGACGAGACTGTGAATGCGATCTTTCTCGTGATGAAGCCGTACTTCAACCCGCTGCAGCTCCAGTACAACCTCGATTCCGCCGAGGAAGCGACGACCCAGCTCGCGAGCCTGGTGCTCAGAAGCCTGTCTCCCTGAGTTTTCGTTGTGACCGTTGACTAAATTGGTCACTGGTACCAGAATGAGCGCTCCTACTCGTCGCAAGGAGCGATCTCATGTTTCGGCGTCGTCATCTTCTTTACACACTGAGCCTGACCTCGCTTGCTCTTGCGGCATGCGGTGACGGGCATGTCTCCGACCCGCGCACCGAGATTCCGCTGGTGCGCGCCAGCATCGTTCAGCACGCCCCGGGCGAAAGCCGCGCGTTCACGGGCGTCGTGGGCGCTCGGGTTCAAAGCGATCTGGGCTTCCGGGTTCAGGGCAAAGTGATCGAGCGGCTGGTCGACGTGGGCCAGACGGTCAAGCGCGGCCAGCCCTTGATGCGCATCGATCCGATCGATCTTGGGTTGCAGGCGCGCTCGCAACAGCAGCTCGTGGATGCCGCCCTGGCCCGAGCCACGCAGACCGCGGACGACGAGGCCCGCTATCGCGGGCTGGTAGCAGCAGGCGCGGTATCGGCATCGACGTACGAGCAACTCAAGGCCGCCGCCGATTCGGCAAAAGCCCAGCTCACCGCCGCGAAAGCGCAAGCCGACCTCGCGAACAACGCGTCGGGATATGCCGTCCTCCTGGCAGATGCCGACGGCGTGATTGTCGAGACGCTCGCCGAACCGGGGCAGGTGGTCACCGCGGGGCAGATCGTCGTGCGCCTCGCTCACGCGGGGCCGCGCGAAGCCGTCGTGCAGCTTCCCGAAACGCTGCGTCCGGCTGCGGGTTCGGTTGCGCAGGCAACGCTCTACGGCGCGAACAGGAAGAGCGTGCCCGCCACGTTGCGTCAGCTCTCGGATTCCGCCGACCGGCTGACGCGCACCTACGAGGCCCGGTACGTTCTTGGCGGCGCGCTCGCCGACGCGCCGCTCGGTGCCACGGTGACCATCGATCTGCCGGGTCCGGCCAGTAAGGGCGGCCAGCACGAGGCCGCGCTGGAGGTGCCGGTGGGCGCGCTGTTCGATCCGGGCACGGGCACCGGCGTCTGGACCATCGACGGGGCGCCGGCCCATGCGTCCTGGCACAAGGTACGCGTGAGCGCGTTGAGCACCGACACGGCGACGGTCACGGGCGACCTTCGCGAAGGCGAGCGGGTGGTCGCGCTGGGTGCGCACCTGCTTCACGACGGTGAAAAGGTGCGACTGGCCGATGACAGCATGGCCACGGCTTCGGTCGCCCAGAAGGGAGACACGCGATGAGCGGCTTCAATCTGTCGGCCCTTGCGGTTCGCGAGCGTTCCGTCACGCTGTTTCTCATCATCCTGATTTCCGTTGCCGGCGTCGTCGCGTTCTTCAAGCTGGGGCGGGCCGAAGACCCGCCGTTCACGGTCAAGTCGATGACGGTCATCACGGCATGGCCCGGCGCCACGGCACAGGAGATGCAGGATCAGGTCGCCGAGCCGCTCGAAAAGCGCATGCAGGAATTGCGCTGGTACGACCGCACGGAAACCTATACGCGTCCGGGCCTCGCGTTCATGACGGTGACCTTGCTCGATAGCACGCCGCCCGCCGAGGTGCCCGAAGAGTTCTACCAGGCGCGCAAAAAACTCTCCGACGAAGCTGGCAATTTGCCGGCCGGCGTGATCGGTCCGCTCGTCAACGACGAATACTCGGACGTCACCTTCGCCTTGTTCGCGCTCAAAGCCAAAGGGCAACCCGAACGGTTGCTCGTGCGTGACGCCGAAGACCTTCGTCAGCGGCTGCTTCACGTGGCCGGCGTGAAGAAGGTCAACATCGTGGGCGAGCAGGCCGAACGGATCTTCATTTCGTTCTCGCACGACCGGCTCGCCACGCTCGGCGTGACGCCCCAGGACATCTTCGCGGCATTGAACGGCCAGAACGTGCTGACGCCGGCCGGTTCCATCGATACCGCAGGCGCGCAGGTGTTCATTCGCGTGGAGGGCGCCTTCGACAAGCTGCAGAAGATCCGCGACACGCCCATCGTCGTGCAGGGCCGCACGCTCAAGCTCTCGGACGTGGCTACCGTCGAGCGCGGTTACGAGGACCCGGCCACCTTCCAGATACGCAATGGCGGCGAACCGGCTTTGCTGCTCGGTATCGTCATGCGCGACGGCTGGAACGGGCTGAACCTGGGGCAGGCGCTCGACAAGGAAGTGGCGAAGATCAATGCCGGCCTGCCGCTCGGCATGAGCCTCACGAAGGTGACCGACCAGGCCGTGAACATTCACGGGGCCATCGACGAATTCATGGTGAAGTTCTTCGTCGCGCTGCTCGTGGTCATGATCGTGAGCTTCGTGAGCATGGGCTGGCGCGTGGGCATCGTGGTGTCGGCGGCGGTACCGTTGACGCTCGCGGGCGTGTTCGTGGTCATGGCCGCCACGGGCAAGAATTTCGATCGCATCACGCTCGGCTCGCTGATCCTCGCGCTCGGGCTGCTGGTGGACGACGCCATCATCGCCATCGAAATGATGGTCGTGAAAATGGAGGAGGGCTACAGCCGCGTGCAAGCATCTGCCTACGCGTGGAGCCACACGGCCGCGCCGATGCTCTCGGGCACGCTCGTCACCGCGGTCGGCTTCATGCCGAACGGCTTTGCGCGCTCCACGGCCGGCGAATACACGAGCAACATGTTCTGGATCGTCGGCATCGCGCTGGTCACCTCGTGGATCGTGGCGGTCGTGTTCACGCCGTATCTCGGCGTCAAGCTGCTGCCCGACATTCCGAAGATCGAAGGCGGCCACGAGGCGATCTACAACACGCCGAATTACCAGCGCTTTCGCCGCTTCCTCGTGCGTGTGGTTCAACGCAAGTGGATGGTGGCAGGCATCGTGGTCGGTTCGTTCGTGGTGGCGGTGATGGGCATGAGCGTGGTGAAGAAGCAGTTCTTCCCGACGTCCGACCGCCCTGAAGTGCTCGTGGAAGTTCAGATGCCCTATGGCACCTCGATCGAGCAAACCTCGGCGGCCGCGGGCAAGGTGGAGGGATGGCTCGCTAAGCAGCCCGAAGCAAAGATCGTGACCTCGTACGTCGGGCAGGGCGCGCCGCGCTTTTATCTGGCGATGTCTCCGGAATTGCCTGACCCGTCGTTCGCCAAAATCGTGATCCGCACGAATGACGAGAAAGAGCGCGAGGCACTTAAACTCCGTCTGCGCGAAGCGGTTGCCGAAGGGCTGGTGCCCGCGGCCCAGGTGCGCGTGACGCAGCTCGTGTTCGGCCCGTACTCGCCGTATCCCGTCGCGTTCCGTGTCATGGGACCGGACGCCCGCACGTTGCGCACCATCGCCGCGCAGGTGGAAGGCGTCATGAACGCAAGCCCCATGATGCGAACCGTGAATACCGACTGGGGGCCGCTCGTGCCCACGGTGCACTTCACGCTGGATCAGGATCGGCTCGCGGCGGTCGGGCTGACCTCCAGTTCGGTTGCGCAGCAGTTGCAGTTTCTGCTGACCGGCATCCCGGTGACGAACGTGCGCGAGGACATTCGTTCGGTGGAAGTTGTCGCGCGATCGGCCGGCGAGATCCGGCTCGATCCCAACCGCATCAGCGGATTCACGCTGGTCGGCTCGGCAGGACAGCGCGTGCCGCTCTCACAGGTGGGCAAGGTCGATATCCGCATGGAAGACCCGATCCTGCGCCGTCGCGACCGCACGCCCACCATCACGGTGCGCGGCGATATCGCGGAAGACCTGCAACCGCCCGACGTGTCCACGGCGATGCTGGCAAAGCTGCAACCTATCATCGCGAAACTTCCGGAGGGCTACCGGATCGAGGAGGCCGGGTCCATCGAAGAATCGGGCAAGGCGACGAAGGCGCTCGTGCCGCTCTTTCCGATCATGGTCGCGCTGACGCTGCTCATCATCATCTTCCAGACGCGCTCGATTGCCGCCACGATGATGGTGTTCGCCACCAGCCCGCTCGGGCTGATCGGTGTGGTGCCCACGCTGCTGCTGTTCAACCAGCCGTTCGGCATCAATGCACTGGTCGGGCTCATTGCGCTGTCCGGCATCCTGATGCGCAACACGCTGATCCTGATCGGACAGATCGAGCATAACGGCCGCGAAGGGATGACGCCGTTCCATGCGGTGGTGGAAGCCACCATCCAACGATCGAGGCCGGTCATCCTCACTGCGCTTGCCGCGATGCTCGCCTTCATCCCGCTGACCCATTCGGTGTTCTGGGGCACACTCGCCTACACGCTGATCGGCGGAACGTTCGCGGGCACGGTCCTGACGCTGGTGTTTCTGCCCGCGATGTACTCCATCTGGTTCAAGATCCGGCCCGATGCCGGCGACGCACCGGCTCCGCATGTGGAGAGCGAGACGGCGATTGCATGAGTGTCGCCACGTGCATGTCTGCAATGCGAACCCCGGGCCGCGTCGTTGCGGCCCGGTTCTCCATCAAACCACAGCGTGCGCATGTCCCGCTGACGCAAACACATCCGCAGCCGCGGCACATTCCATCACCGCCATCCTTCAGGAAACGACGACGGTGAATTCAATGCCTGATTCGAAGTCCAGCGTCGTGGTCGAAAAACGCGGATTGTCGTCGAGGTAGTGCTTGTACGGTTGGACCGCGCTCTCGGCTGTGTACATGTTGTCGGCGAGTACGACCGATCCCGGGCGCAACAGATGCCCGATCTGCCTGAACAGGTCGAGATAGGCGTCGGCCCAGACGTCGATAAAGACCATGTCGAACGTATCGTCCAGTCCGGCAACGGTCTCGAATACATCGCCTTCACGCAGGTCGACATAAGCGTCCAGGGCCGCTGTTTTGACGTGCGCGCGCAGTTGTGTGCACTTGAGCGCGTCGCATTCC
Source organism: Paraburkholderia kururiensis (assembly GCF_034424375.1). Classification (NCBI taxonomy): domain Bacteria; kingdom Pseudomonadati; phylum Pseudomonadota; class Betaproteobacteria; order Burkholderiales; family Burkholderiaceae; genus Paraburkholderia; species Paraburkholderia kururiensis. Next base: position 1,591,480 of record NZ_CP139965.1, read on the forward strand.
GTCGCGACGACCACGCCGCGGCCCAGGGTGCGCAGGGCTTCGGCGAAATACAGCGTGGACACGCCGCAGGAGCTGCCGAGTTCGAGGATTCGGGCCGGCTGTTGCGAGAGCACCATGTTGCGCAGGAATCGTCCCGTTTCCGCCGACACGGCCAATAGCAGCGGATTGCCTTGTGAAGACTCGAAGTCTTCACTGGAGAGTCCGAGCGTTTCGAGAAACCTTCCCCGCAACCGGGGAGCAAGGGCTTCGTATTCCTCCGCGAGCGTCAGAAACGCCTCGCTCGGCCCGCGGTACTGCGCGCGTGCGCGGGCCATCAACTCGGTCTGGTTTTGTTCGTGAAGCCGTCGCAGAAGAAGGGTCGTGGATGAGCCCATGTGCGTTCCCTGATGAGATCGATGACATCGATGGCGTACCCGGCGACTAAGCCCCGTCAGGCGTTCTACGCTGGGGTTTCGTCACCGGCGAATGCGGGCGCTGCTATGTCCGCCGGACGAGCGTGATAGCGCGTTCGGGGCAGGCCGTCACACACAATCCGCACGACCGGCACGCCTGCGCATTCGGCGTGTAGGCGACCTTCATTCCATGCACCCGCTGCTTGAGGCGATGCATCAAATCGAGGCCGAGGTAATCGGTCCTGTCGATGTGGCGCACCTCGAACACGGCCTCGGGGCAGACCGTGACGCAATCCGCCTTGCCCTCGCAACGTTTCAGGTCGACGACGGGCGCAATCACGCCCGGCTCCTGTTTGCAGCCGCTCGCCGATTTCTCGCGCATGTTCACGCTCCTGTGCGCCGGCTGCGGCCCGCTCGCCACGCCGTTCGGAACAGCTCGCGCTCTTCGGGCGTCATGGACTCCCATTTGCGCCAGTGGCGCCGGCCGTGCCAGCCACGGTGTCCGCGGAATCCGCCGAACAGGATGCGGCTCAATACCAGCAGGCCCAGTGCATGGACGAAGTCGATCGTACGGGCGCCGACGAACAGCGCCGGAATCACCCAGTTCCATAGCGTCATGACTATCCCTCCGAGCACGCCTATGGCGATCACTCCGAGCAGCGCCTTACCCACACATCTGATTCGAAAATTCATTCGCGGACTCCTCTAGAGATCCAGTTCGTCATAAATGGGCTGCAGCCGGGCGCGCAGATGCAAGACGGCGTAGCGTTTGCGCGCGAGCAGCGTATTGAGCGCGACGCCGCTTTGCCCGACCATTTCCTTGAAGGATCGGCCCTCCAGTTCGTGCGCGATAAACACCTCACGTTGATTCGGCGGCAGCTCGTCGAGCGCATCCTGCAAGGCCTTGAGCAACAGCGCGCGGGCGTACAGCGCTTCGGGCCCGGCATCGTGCGCCGGCAGCGCGAGGTCGAGGCGATATTCGACGTTGGCATCGTCGTCCTCGGCTTCGAGCAGCTCGGTCAGCGGCTGCTCTTTCTTCTTGCGAAAGCGGTCGATGATGCGGTTGCGGGCGGTACGGAACAGCCACGCACTCGCCTGTTCGATCGGCGCAGGAAGGCGGTAGGCCTGCACGAATTCGTGGAACACGTCCTGCAGGATGTCCTCGGCGTCGTCCGGGTCGCGTATTCGACGCCGGATGAAATTCACGAGCCTCGTTCGTTCACGCATCACTGTCGCGGTGATGTCGCGGTCTGGGTCGGTCATCGGGCGCGAAGTGGGTGGCGATTCCATGCGTCTGAAGACGTTTCAGCCGCGGGAATATTGTGGCGAGCGTAAAAAAAAATCGGCTGCTGAACGTGGCGGTTTGAGGGAATGCCTGTGGGTGTGGCCGGGAATGAGGACTCGATCACAACCACACAGTGAAGCCCGTTCCAGGCGAGAAAGCGCTCACGGTCAACCGCCAGCCATGCGCCAGCGCAATTTCCTTGCATATCGCGAGCCCAAGACCGGCTCCCTCATGTTTTGCATCGGGCGCACGCCAGAATCGCTTGAACAGAAAGGGAAGATGATCCTCGCGTATGCCGGGCCCTTCGTCACTAATTCCGATCGACGCTGCGTCGATGGTCAACAGCACGATGCCATTCGCGGGCGACGCATGGATCGCGTTTTCGACGAGGTTCTTGAGGAGAATAAAAAGCGCGCCCTTGTCAGCCCAAATGGCGGGTAGTGCGGGACGTTCTTTGATATGCAGGCTCACCTGCTTTTCATCGGCCTTACGGGCGAGATATGCAATCACCTCGTGCGCTACGTCGGCCGTGTCGACTTCGCCAAAGTCGAAATTCTGGGCGTCGCTGACTTCGGCGAGATGCAGCAGTTGTCGAACCTGTCGCGACATCAGATCGATCTCGCGGAACAACAGGTCTTTTTCGCTGATCTCGGATTGCAGCTCGATCTGGCCGCGAATCAAGGTGAGCGGCGTTTGAAGCTCATGCGCGGCGGTCGCAAGAAATTGCTGCTGGACTGTAAAGCCCTTCTCCAGTCGTTCCAGCGCGTCGTTGAATGCGTTGATCAACGGCTTGATCTCGCTCGGAATGCCGCGAGCCGAAAGACGCGTTTTCAGATTGCGCGGCGTGATCTGCGCTGCCGCATCGGACGCGTCGCGCAGCGGCTTGAGCACGCGGCGAATCGTGAAGGGCAGGGCCAGCCCGAAGATAACGACGGCAAAGAGCAGGGTGACTCTCACAAGGGCCGGAATCGGCTTGACCTTCAGGCTGACGAGCGCTTCGATGAAACGTCTGCTTGTCGCGGTCTGCACGTAGTACACGGACCGGCCTCGCACGACCTGCTGCGTCGCCACGGAGAACCGCTCCCCGCCGATCGTCGCGTGCACGATCTTGCCTGCGTCCCCGGAAAGGTCCCCGGCAAGCCAGGGGCCATCGCGTTTGCCGCCGTCCGAAGCCAGCAGGATGTGTCCTTGTTCATCCAGTATCCGGTATTTGAGTTCGGTGGACGCCACCCGGAACAGCCAGCCTTCACGCTCCGGAAGTTTTACGGAAACAGGCATGTCCTCGTTGTCGAAGTTGATTGCGCCAACCACGTTGCGGACGTTTTCCATCAACTCCCGTCGACCCAGCGTCTGCTCCGGATAGTGATCGAACACATAGATCACGAGGGCAGCCAGGGCGGTCAGGCTGATGGCCAGTGCCACGACGGTTGTCACCCATAACCGCGCAGACAGACTTCGAATCCAATGATCGAGCACGACGCCCCTTTCCTGAAAGCGGTATTGGCCTGGGCGGCCGGACGACGGGACACGTCATGCATTTCCGTCAATCTCGACCGCCCAATGGCTGGAACGAAAAACCTCCCGTTTATACGCGCTCGTGTTGCGGTGCATGGGGTCCGCGCCCGTCATCGAAGGCTTCCTGAAGGGTAAAGCCCGTGCCGCGAAGATTCACGAGTCGCACGGTTGCGTTGATCGCGGCCAGCTTCTTGCGCAACCGGTGCACGGTTACTTCCAGTGCATTCGGTGTGACTGCTTCGCCGAGTCCCCATGCGGCATGCTCGAGCGCCGCGTGCCGAACCGTGCGACCGCCCGCCTCGATGAGGCACGACAGGATCTGCAGTTCCGCCGGCGCGAGCAGGATGGACGATGCGCCGCATCGCATCTCGCGTTGCCGGGGGTCCACCGTCACGCCGCCGAACGACATGACCAATGCGGTCAACGACGCCGGGCGGCGCATCAGGGTACGCACCCGGGCAACCAGTTCGCTCATTGCAAACGGCTTGGTCAGGTAGTCGTCTGCGCCGCTTTCAAGACCCTCCACGCGATCGTGCAAGGCATCGCGGGCCGTCAGCATAAGACACGGTGTCATCTGATGCGCCTTGCGCAGCGTACGCAGGAAGGCGAGCCCATCGCCGTCAGGAAGGCCGCGATCAACGATCCACACTGCGTAATCGGCCCGACGCACGCCGTAGGAAGCCTCGGAGACAGTGTGGAACAGGTCTGCCTCGATGCCCACGCCGGCGAGAGCCTGCCTCACCATGTCGGCGAGACGTTCGTGGTCTTCGACAATTGCGACTCGCGCCATGGAACTGAACTCACTTGAACTGGTACATGTAGCCGATCCTGATATCTGGAATGAAGCGCTTGCCGACCAGCGGACTGTCGGTGATGCCGCTGCCCAGGTGCGATACGCCCACGTCCAGCACGAAGCGTTGGTGCTTCGTGAAGTTGTAATCGACACGAGTTCCGAGCGACGTGCTCCAGGTTGCCGTGCCCGTGTAAGCCGGGCGTCCGGGGCGCGCTTCGGAAGGGCGCACGCCGTAATAGTAATTCACGTATTTTCCGCTTAGCCATTCGATGCCCACGTGCGGGGTAAGCGAAAAATCTCCGACATCGAATGATTTGCTGTAATCCAGAGCGGCCTTCTCGCCCTTGTTTCCGCCCAACAGATAGTTGCCGGACAGCGTGCCGAACGCGGTGCGCCATGCGAGCGCCGGACCGTACCAGAAAGCGCCGTTCCGGTCTTCCATGCCATTCAGGATTGGCGCATCTGACTGCTTGTAGCCATCGCCCAGCGAATACTTTCCGCGAAGTGCAACGCTCACGCCATGCCAGGTGCCGACTTTCAGGTCAAGCGTGGTGCCAAGGAGATGCACCCACTTGTCGTCGAAGTAAACCAACGGAAAGGGTTCAACTTTCGTCCCGTATCCCTTGTAGGGCGATTGCCCGACACCCACGCCCGCACCCAGGCCCCAGCGCGTCACGTTCGTCGCATTATTCAGGATCGTAAGCCCCGAGCTTGCCGCATCGGTCGGGTCGGGATTTTCTCCTTCGGCCCACGCTGTCCTCGAAAAGAGTGCAAGCATGGCTGCGATGAAGATGACGGGCCGAACCGACAAAAAGTTTTTTTTCACGATCGCTTCCAGAAAGTCAGCAGACAAGAGGGGACTGACTTTATGGGAGCTCGACTTACCGCTCACTTACCGATTTGATTGGCCGGCAATGAGCGCTTGATTGCCGGCTCAAAGAGCGTTGCAGACGGCGTGCATCCGCGGGCCACTTTAATGCGCGTAGCCCTGTGGCCACGCCAGCAGCGTATCGATCAAGGCGCTCGCAGAGATCCGCATCCAGCGGTAGGCGACCCCAGACGGGTGATCCATCCATTGTTCCCGCGCGGACGATTTACCGTCATGCGTGCGAGGGCGGCTGGCGGCCATATTGGCGGGGAGCGCAATTCATGATCCGTTTGAAGGCTGCGCTGAAGGACTTTTCCGATTCATACCCGAGCGCGAGGCCGATTTCGGCGATCGAGTCGCGCGAGTGCGTCAGCCTGGCAGCGGCCAGATTCATCCGCCAACGCGTCAGATAGTCCATCGGCGAGAGCCCGACGAGTTCCTTGAACCGGAGCGCGAAACTCGTGCGTGACATGGCCGCCTGCTCGGCCAGCGTCTGTACGGTCCATTTCGCTCCGGGCGTCTCGTGCATGGCGTTGATCACCGCGCGTATCCGTTTATCCGCGAGCGCGAAAAGCCAGCCGACGGCTTCATTGCGCCCGCCCGCAAGCTGCAGCCGCAACGCTTGCACAAGCACGAGCGTGGCCAACTGCTGCGCGACGATGGCGCCGCCTGGCTGCGCTTCGCGCAATTCCGCTCTCATGCGCTCGATACACCATCGCAGCGTTGACGGACCCGGTTCCTCCCGAACGTGAATGACCGCGGGGAGCACGTTCAAAAGCAGATCGGCCTGACCATCGGCCAGCGTGAAATATCCGCCCACGCTAAGGAATTCGCCGCCACCGTTGTGCGTCACGATGCGGCCGTCCCTGACCTGCGGGACCAGAGTACCGAACGCGACCGGCGCTGCCGCCAGATTGCTCGCGATGCAAAAGGGCTTGCCTCGCGCGAGCAGAAAACACTCGCCTTCAGTGACCTCAAGGGGCTCCGGTTCGCCATCGACGCTGAGCCAGCACCGGCCCCGCAGCACCGCATGAAACTTGATCCCGTCGAATGACGCGAATTTCACGGCCCAGTCGCCGGCCGCATCGAAGCCGCCGGAAACGTAGCTTTGCAGCTTCAGGAGGGACAACACATCGGAGAGTGGATCCATGACGAAGTTCGAACGATCGAATACCAGAAGCGAACTCTAAGGCATGGATCGTTCCGGTTCAACGCCCTATGCTGCACCCGTCATTCAACGGGAGAGGTGCGATGAGGATATTCGTGACCGGGGCGACCGGCTGGGTCGGCTCTGCGGTTGTGCGTGAATTGGTCGGGGCAGGGCATCAGGTTACGGGCCTAGTCCGATCCGCAGAGCGGGCGGCCCAACTCGGGACGGCCGGCGTGCGGACGCTCGTGGGGTCGCTCGAAGATATCGGGCGCCTGCGGGAAGGCACTTCCGAAGCCGATGCGGTGATACATACCGCGTTCAATCACGACTGGTCCCGCTTTGCCGAGAACAGCGCGGTAGAACGGCGTGCGATCGAGGCGATCGGTGCGGCGCTTGAAGGATCCGACCGGCCATTCCTCGTCACGTCCGGCGTCGCCTTGTTGGCCCCTGGTCGCATCGCAACCGAACAAGACATCGCGCCACCCGTTTCTGAGCGATTCCCCCGCGCGTCGGAGGCGGCCGTGAGGGAATTGGTCGCGCGGGGCGTGCAGGCCACCACGATACGCCTCGCGCCATCGGTTCACGGTCTGGGCGACCATGGTTTTGTGCCGCGTCTTGCGGCCATTGCGCGCGAGAAGGGCGTCTCGGCTTATGTGGGCGAAGGGCTCAACCGCTGGCCCGCCGTGCATCGGCTCGATGCAGCTCGTGTCTACCGTCTGGCTCTCGAGAACGTGACGGCGGGGCCGTTCCACGCAATCGGCGAAATGGGCGTAGCGCTCAAGGACATCGCCGCGGCGATAAGCGATAGCCTCGGCCTGCCGCTGGTTTCCCTTTCCGCGGAAGAAGCCTCCGCGCATTTCGGGTGGTTTGCACCCTTCGTCGCGATCGACGCCCCTGCGGAGAGCCGTCACACGCAAGCGATTCTGGGCTGGACGCCGCAGCACCGGGGGCTCCTCGCGGACCTCGCCGATCCCGGTTACTTCCGCATCGAACCGGCCGGCTCGTCCCATTGAAGCGGGACCGGGGGAGACGACCATGCGGGTCTTCATCACAGGCGCGACGGGCTTCGTCGGTTCCGCCGTCGTTCGCGAACTCGTTACGGCGGGCCACGCGGTGACGGGCCTCGTGCGTTCGGCTCATACGGTTGCCTCGCTCGAGGCCATGGGGGCGAAGGCATGTCGCGGGACGATCGACGTCCCCGTGGTGCCTTTGCCTGGTAAAGACTGTGCGAGGCATTTCGGCTGGCTTGCGCGATGGAGGCCGTTAAACGCCCACGTTGCCATGCGGTGGGTACTGAACCGGGCCGACGCGAGCCGGATCAAGGTACCGCTGCTCGACGTTGCGAACTGGACGGACTGGAGCACCGCGGGCTATCGCTTCGCCGCCAGCAAGGACAAATGGCTGCGGATTCAGACCGGAGACCACTTGACGCCTTTCTATTCGGAAGAGGCGCTCGCGCTGCAAAAGCGCTTCTTTGATCATTTCCTCAAGGGCCTGGATAACGGTTGGGAAAAAGAGCCGCGCGTCGCTGTGCAGATCCGCCGGCCCAACGGAACAGTCTGGAGGAGCGCTTCCGCCTGGCCGCTGCCGGGCACGCGTTGGCAACGCTACTATCTCGACGCGGCCAATGCTTCGATGACGCCGGATAGCGAGCATCTGGCGTCCGCTGAGAAGTCGTACGCGGGACTTGAGGGTGGGCTGACTTTCACGACGAAGCCCTTCAGCGCGGAGACGGAATTCACCGGCCCGATCGGCGTGAGGCTATGGGTCGGTTCCTCGACGACGGATATGGATATCTTCGCAGCCCTCAGGCTGATCGATCCGCAGGGAAGGGACGTCACCTTTGTGGGCAACAGCGATCCGAACGTGCCGCTGGATCTCGGATATCTGCGCGTGTCGCACCGCGCCGTCGATCCGGCGAAGTCGACCCCCTACCAGCCTTTCCACCCGCATGCCACTTCGGAGCCGATGACGCCCGGGGAACTCTATCCCGTCGACGTCGAATTTACCGAGCCGACGAGCATCGTCATTCCAAAGGGTTATCGACTCGCGTTGACGATCCAGGGCAAGGATTTCGGATACGGACCGGATGCGAACATTGTGCACGCTGACGATTACGCACTTCCCGACGCCCACAACTCAGGGCTCTTTTTCGCCGCTCATCCGAACCGCGACGCCACGCTGTATGGCGGAACGAACACGATCGCGACCGGCGGGGAACATGTGTCGTACCTGTTGCTACCGCGCATTCCGCGTTGATGATGACGCTGCTGTCGTATACGGCCGTCGCTCTGACGCTGCTCGCGGGCCTGTCGCTTGTGATTTTCACGGCGCTCACGGGCGTGCCGACGCTTTCCTCGAGAGGCGTCGAAGCCTCCGACGTCGTTGCGCTGCTCAAACAGGCAAATCTTGCCCGGTCTGCCGTGATCGTCGATCTGGGAAGTGGGTGGGGCGCGCTGGTGGTGGCAGTCGCGCGCGCATTTCCCGAAGCGATGGTGGAAGGGATCGAGATATCGCTATTTCCGTACCTGATATCACGCCTGAGAGCGTCCGGGTTGCCGAACGTTACGCTTCGGTGGGGCGATTTCCATCGCAGTAATCTTCGCCGCGCCCATGCGATCGTTTGCTATCTGATGCCGTCCGCCATGCCGGCGGTCAGCAATCTGCTCGACAGGGATCTGAGGCCTGGCACAGCCGTCGTTTCCAATACATTCCTGTTCCGGGGGCGCACCGCCGGCGCGGTTCGTCGAGGCAGCCAGCGCGGGCTCGTCGCACTCTATTTCTGGCCCGCCCGCCGCCGGGTAGCCGACGACCGCGAATAAGTAACGACGCGTCGCCACGGCTGCGATGGCGGCATCCGCTCAGGCGGACCATCCGGTTTTCTGTGCCTGACGAAGCGAGCCTCGCACGACCATGCGATGGAACGGCGCGATCAATGCGATATAAGCGCGGCCGAGCAGTTGGTTGTAGAAAACGAGCGTAGTCACGATCACCCGGCGGGGGCATTCATCGGAGGAGGGCTGCAAGAGCACCGACACGCGGAAATTCAGATGCGTGTCGTCTTCCCCGAGCACGATCTCGTTCGGATATCGCCCGAATACGCGGAAAATGTTTATCCTGTCGCCGCCCGCGGCCCGGAGGTCCGCGGCGCGCCTTATACCAAACGGCCGTACCAGCAGGTCGCGCAATTCCAGCAGCGCCGCAATCCATTCGGGCTGATGGTCGAAGATGTACCGGGCGATAAGCTCTGCGTCGTGGGATGCGGTCTCCGGCAGATCGACCGAAAATGCGTCGGCAAAATCGGCTCGACCGTAAGAGGACATCAGTTGGGACGCCGGCGGCAAGCTTGCCGGCTCGATCTTCGCGTCTGTGTGCATATCGACCACCGAGATGACGTTGGGCCAGCGCTATGCGGTCGGATCAGCGAGATTCCGCCATCGACCGCTTACCAGGCGCCTAATATAGGCCAGGACGTTTTTTTGCGCTGGAGATGGGCAGGGGCGGAAGGCTACGCGGAGAATGCACGATCGCTCATCGAACAATGGCAAGACATCTCGTTTGCGACAACACCACGCGGCCATCATGCATCTCATCCCGATGAATTCGTCCTACGTTCTTGACGTTGGAGCCGGTATCGGAACCGACGCCGCTGCTTTCGCGGCGATGGAGCACACCGTCGTGGCCGTCGAACCGGTGGACGCATTCCGGGTTGCCGGAATCGCACAGCATCGTTCTCACCGGATCGAATGGCTCGACGAACGCGGCGATCTGGCGAGCCGCGTTTGTCAGCGGGTGTGTTCGATGCGAGTTTTCACATAGCCTCGGGCAGACGCTGCCATTGGACTGAAACTTCCGGATTGGCGACAATCGCACTTATCGTTTCGCTATGGACAGGCGATGGACGTGAATGGCGTTTTTAAGGAAAACCATGTATGAGATCAGAAAGGCTGCAAGCATTCACTGATGGCGTCGTGGCAGTCATCATCACCATCATGGTGCTTGAAATGCACGCTCCGCACGACGTGACGTTTCAGGCCCTGGTCGCGTTGTGGCCGATCTTCATGTCCTATGTTCTCAGTTATGTTTATGTCGGGATCTACTGGAGCAACCACCATCACTTCGCGCACCTGATCCGCGAAGTCACTGGCGGCATCCTCTGGGCCAACCTCGGGTTGCTGTTTTTCTTGTCGCTCATCCCGTTTACAACGGCATGGGCCGGGGAGCACGGCTTTGCGCCGGTGCCCACGGCACTGTACGGCGTCTCGCTGCTCACCACCGCGCTCGCCTGGAACGTGCTTCAGGTTGCGATCGTGCACGCTCAAGGCAAACAGTCGGTGATGAAGCAGGCCCTGGGTTCCGACTGGAAGAGCAAGATTTCACCTCTGCTCTACCTTGCAGGCATTGTGCTGGCCTTTGTTGCGCCGGTGGTGTCCTACCTTCTGTATGCCCTCGTTGCCGCGCTGTGGATCATTCCCGATCGGCGGGTCGAAAGATTTCTCAAGGAGTTCGAGCGCAATTAAGTTTGCTGACTGTCTGTTGTTGAAAGTGTCGGGGGTCTTCAACGGGTTGCGTTGAGCGGGTCGCCTGGACCGCTCGCTGCGGTTTCGATGCAAGACGATGAGCCCGTAGTCGGCCACAACTGGCCGTTCGACATCGCTCCACGAATCGTCGACAAAACGCCCCTCTCGGTCACAGCACACCGACGAGCAGCTTGATGGAAGTCGTCTGGAATCCAACCCGACAGATGTCGACGCGTTAGCCACCGCCGCCCATGCCGGCCCATGCGAGCCTCTGCGAACGCATCTTGATGTATTCCGGATCAGAGGACAACGCCGGAGACGGTTGACTCCAGGTCAACGCGGGAGGTGGTCCGAGATAAAGGATGGCGTCGAACTGTTCCTGCATTACAGGGGAGCGGATAGGATCGACATAAATCTCTACGGTCACACCGTCATGCTTGGTAAACATGGCATGCGGATAATATGAGGCAAAGCTTGCCTCCCCGAGTGGGGTGCCGCGAATGTGCGCAAGGCTGGGAGTTGGCCAAGAGGTGACGTCGGCCTGTAGTGTTGCCAGATCAACAAATACCGGAACCCAAACAGAATAGACTTCGACGCCCTGCCTTTGCAGCAACGAAACGATGCCATCGGGTAGTGGCTTGAATTGGTGGTTCACCAGCTCTTGTTTTTTCGCGTGCCAGTAGAGGTTCCTACGCAACAAATGCATGCCACCGTAGATGACCAAGGCGCGACGCTGTTTGGCCAGCACTTCACGTTGGATAATGTCTGCTGGGCAGCTATCACGGTCGCCAACGGCATTCCAGGCTTCAACGAGTTCTTCGGCGCTGCTGATTTTCGACCAGTCGATTGGTGGATCGCCCAACAAGATACGGATTTGACGGTCTTTCGGGAGTGAGGAATTTACTTCGCGGACTTCACGAAAAAGCCCCTCAAAGACAGGACGATCCCAGACGTCGTGGGGTTGTGTCGTGTTTTGCCATGCTTGGCGAAGTTTATCTTCGGGGACGTATTCCCCTGCAACAAACCGGTCTATCAACTCCTGATAAAGAGAATTGCCACTTTCAACCACGATATCGTTCACCACGTGAGCAAATCGAGCGTCCCGGATCAGCGAAACCCGAAATGCATAAGCTTGCTCACATCCGTGGCCACCGTCGCAAATCGCGACGACATTGTGGGACTCAAAAGCTTCAAGGACACCGGTGATTGGATCGATAGGACTTGCAGCTGTTGTCATCGTGCGAGCTCCATGGTCTGGTGGCCAATATAAAGTCCTTGACCACCAAGTCAATTTATGAATATCAGACAGACGGCAACCTTCTACGTGCTTCGTTTGTTTTAATGTCCGCTTCGTAGGAAGCCGACCGTCCCTTGTGGACCGCTTCATACCTTTGCACGACACACGAGCCCCTCAGCTCACGCGCCCTTGACCCGCAACCGCCGCCAGCGACCTATGATTGCAACGGCCGTTTGAATCCGCCAGGAGTAACAGCGCCTGTTTCCTGGATTTGCGGAGCGGCGCATCGGCCAAAGTGGTCGCCTATAGAGCGCACCCGGAATGGCGGTTCAGGGTAGAGGCGTGGCTTTTAGGATCCTCCCCACGATCTGGTATTGCCGCGCCCGCGTGGTTGCTCATTCAAGATCGGATGCGTACGCTTTCCGCGCTGCCGTTATCTGTTCAGAGTTTGCCGCAACCCATTCGGCAAGACCACGAACGGGACACAAGAAATCTTCGCCAAGCGCGGTAAGGGCGTATTCGACCTGAGGTGGCTTGGAGGGCGTGACGGTCCGTGTCACGAAGCCATTCTCCTCGAGCTCCTTTAGCGTCTGCGTCAGCATCTTCTGACTGATCTCCCCTATGTCTCGACGAAGCGCATTGAACCTGCGGGGCCCGCGTCCTAATGTTCGGACCACAAGCACGGTCCATTTATCGCAGATACGCGCGAGCATCCGGCTGATGTGTTCGCACGCAGCAGGATCCTTTTGGTCACGTGGTTTCGAAATGGTGCCTTCTTGTGCGCTCACTGGGATCCTCGTAGTCTGGTTTCGTTTAGTGACTAAGAGTCGCTAACACAACCTGGACATGCAGCCATGAAAGCCATATCCTGGCGTGATGTCCAGACGAAAAATCAGTAATGAACTATGGGCGGCGTTGGAGCCGCTGATTCCGTTGTTCGAGCCGTCGCCCAAAGGTGGCCGACGCCGCACGGTTGATGACCGTGCAGCATTGAACGGCATCCTGTATGTCCTGCAAACAGGCATCCCGTGGGAAGACCTGCCGCAGCAACTGGGTTTCGGCAGCGGGATGACATGCTGGCGACGACTGCGGGACTGGCAGGCCGAAGGCGTATGGGAGCAACTGCATCTGGCGATGCTTCGCCGGTTGCGTGAGCATGACCAGATTGATTGGGAGCGGGCGAGCCTTGATGCCGCTAGCGTTTCCAGCCCCCGGGGGGGCAGGAAACCGGCCCGAACCCGACAGACCGGGGCAAGCTCGGGTCGAAACGGCACATCGTCGTAGATGCACGCGGTATTCCTCTGGCCATCACGGTCACGGGTGCCAACCGCCACGACTCGATGGCGTTCGAGCCCACGCTCGATGCCATTCCGGCAGTCTCGGGCCTCAATGGCGCGCCCCGTAAGCGCCCAGACAAGCTGCATGCGGACAAGGGATATGACTTTGCACGTTGTCGGCATTATCTGAAGCAGCGCGGCATCACGGCACGTATCGCCCGACGCGGGGTGGAAAGCCGCGAGCGGCTCGGACGGCATCGCTGGGTGGTCGAGCGCACGCATGCCTGGTTTGCCGGTTTCGGCAAATTGCGCATTCGTTTCGAACGGCGTCTCGACATTCATATGGCGTTGCTTTCCCTGGCGGCTGCCGTTATCTGTTCACGCTTCGTTGACGACTTGTGTTAGCGACTCTAAATTACATGAGTAAACCATGACTGTTAAGCCCCGTATCGCCCTTATCATTGGCTCGACGCGCCCGACCAGATTCGCTGACAAGCCGGCTCAGTGGATGCTGAGGCAAGCCAGGGCCCGCGATGACATCGAAGTCGAAGTGGTCGATCTACGCGACCATCCTCTGCCTTTTTTCTCCGAGGTGGCGTCGAATCTACGCGCGCCGAGCCAGGATCCCGAAGCCGTTCGGTGGCAGCAAACCATCGGCAAATTCGACGGCTACATTTTCGTTGTCGCCGAGTACAACCACTCGATCACCGGCGTACTCAAAAACGCGCTCGATCAGGCATATAAGGAATGGAACCGCAAGCCCTTCACCGCAATTGGCTATGGCGGTCTGGGTGGAGCGCGCGCAGTCGAACATCTGCGCGGAATCGGTGTGGAATTGCAAATGGTCTCGACGCGAAGCGCGGTCCACATTGGCGGAAGCGACTTCATGGCCGTGTTGCCGATGGGCGGGAATAAGGCAATCGAGGAGATCGAGGCGGGTCTCTTACCTGCAGCCACAGCCGCACTCGACGAACTCGTCTGGTGGGCTAAGGCGACGATGGCCGCCCGTGCGGCAACGGCTTGATTATCGGCAGCGGGTTCAGCTACCACGACACGCAAGGAATGAGGAGCGGCGCGGGCGCCGAGACTTCGGCCACTTTTGACCGATGGCTCAACGACACGCTGGTGGGGTCGCCTCCAGACGAGCGGCGGCAACGTCTGATGAACTGGAGTGCTGCGCCGGCAGCCCGTGCCGCACACCCGCGTGAGGATCACCTGATTCCCCTGATGGTCGCGGTGGGCGCTGCGGGCAACGATATCGGCACGCGCGTCTATCACCAGAGCGACTTCATGGGGAAAATCACGGTATCGAGTTACCGCTTCGGCGCGCCCGTCGTCCAGAGGGCAGAATGATCGGGGACACAGTCACTGCCCCCGAAACAGCCGATACATGGAGTCGCGTCACGCAGCTTATAGGGCCTGGCTCGCGGTTTCGCGTTCAGCAGCATGGGGTGGGTCAATTTCATGGCGTTCTCCTCGACGGATAACTACCATGGATTTCACCCGCAATTTACCCGCGGAATGGGCGGAAGCAGGCAGATTTCCGCGGATGATATCGGATCGACCGCCGTGGATTGGATGCGTGATCGGCGTGAATGCATAACGCTTCGCAAGCGCGCCGTAACCCTTTATCAGAAAGCCTCCTGAGCGCTCGATGTATTGCCGGCGGGACGTCAGGTAGACGTCGCGAAGCGCAAACCAGGGGACATGCGGCAAGTCGTGGTGAACGAGGTGGTAGTTGTTGTTGAGAAACAGCAGGCGCCAGAACAGCCCTGCTTCGTTGATCACCGACCGATGCTCATGCGCCTGATGCGGCCGATGCTCGCGAAACGCTCGCACGGCGGCAAGCGCGAGCGATCCGTAGCCGATCACGAAAACGAATAGCCATGGCGGAATCGCACATCGGCGCTCGAGCCAGCTCGCGAGCACAGCGAGCGCCGCGCCGTGAGCGAGCCACGCCGGCACGTCGCCACAATCGCCGCGCGCAATTTTGCGCACGGCACTCGCCGCCGTCCCGGCGATCGACCACGCCGGACCGGTCAACACGCGACCGGCGAAGGTGTTCCTCGTCATCAGCAGCGCGCGGACGAGCGGCGACGCGCGACGCCAGGCGTCGGCCGTCACGAACCAGCTTTCGGGATCGGCACCGGGATGCGTGAGATGCGGGTCGTCGTGATGCTGCAAATGCGAGTCGCGATAGATCGCATACGGAAGCCACACGGCGAGCGGCGCGAACCCGATGATCGCGTTGACGCGGCGCCAGCGCGTGGGATGGCCGTGCAGCAGTTCGTGCTGCAGAGACAGATACCCGGCACCGAACACGACGAGCAGCACGGTCGCGAGCGGCAAGCCCAGCGTGCTGGCGTGCAGGGCGGTGCCGAACCATCCGCCGTAAATGACGCCGATGGCGAGCCACGTCGGCCAGCGCGTGCGCCAGGTCCAGCTGCGGGCAAGGCGCGCGAGTGCGTCGCGCTGATCGGTGTCCAGATAGTTCGCCATGCGGGCGATCCTACGGAGCGCACGGTGCAGGCGGAACCAATTTGTTGTGCAAAGCTTTTGCGCGCGCGCAGAAAGAGCAAATGAAGAGGGGCGTGAAAGGACGGCGACGAAGCGCGAGGCGAACGGAAAGCCTCGCCGTCATTCGTCCGTTGCCGGACCCACGGCGGCAAGCGGCAGGCTCACCGCGAGCCGGAAGCCTTTGCCCGGCGCGGTATCGACGGACACGTCGCCGTCCAGCAGCCGCGCGCGCTCGCGCACGCCGAGCAGGCCGAACGAGCGTTCCTTGCGTTGCGCGTCGGGCGCCATGCCCACGCCGTCGTCGTCGATGCGCAGGCTGCATGCGTTCCCGGACGCAACCAGTTCCACGTGCGCGTGCTTCGCGTGTGCGTGGCGCGCCACGTTCGTGAGCGCCTCCTGGGTCATGCGGAAGATCGCGGTGGCGGCCACTTCGTTGAACGCGACGTCGTCGGCGTCGAAGTGCAGCGTGGCGTGCACGCCGTAGCGGCGCGTGAAGTTCTCCGCCATCCATTCGAGCGCGGCCTCCAGGCCGAGGTCGTCGAGTATGGGCGGACGCAGGTCGGACGCGATGCGCCGCAGCGCGACGGCCATGCCGTCCATCTCGCCTGCGAGGTCGGTCAATGCGTCGCGCGTTTGCCGGGCGTGCTGGTCGTCGCCGAGTTGCCCTTCCAGCAGCCCGAGGCTCATTTTCATGGCCGTGATGCGCTGGCCCAGGTCGTCGTGCAACTCGCGCGCAATGCGCGTCTGCTCGCTTTCGCGCACCTGGTCGATGCGAGCCGCGATGAGACGCGCGTGCTCGAGTTCTTCCAGCCGCCTGCGCTCGGTCATGTCGCGCGTCACCTTCGCGAAACCCAGCAGTTCGCCCGACGGGCTGCGCACGGCCGTGATCAGCACGTTGGCCCAGAAACGCGAGCCGTCGCGGCGCACGCGCCAGCCTTCGTCTTCGACGCTGCCTTCGGTTGCCGCCGTGCGCAGTTCATGCTCGCACTTGCCGGCGGCCACGTCCTCTTCGGGGTAGAACACGGAGAAGTGGCGTCCCACGATTTCCTCGGCACGATAGCCCTTGATGCGCTGGGCGCCGGGATTCCAGGTCGCGACGGTGCCGTCCGGCGCGAGCAGGAAGATGGCGTACTCGCGCACCGTCTCGACGAGGATGCGATAGCGCTCGTCGACGGGCACCCTGGCGGCCTTGGCAACCGGGTCATCCGACGCAGACGCCTTGTTCGTGGGGCTCAAATGCGTTACCTCGCAAAAAGCGTTGTTACACGGCCTGCGAGCACGACTCGCGTGCCTGCGCGAGTTACCAGAAGGGTTATATCAATTCCTTTGGCGCTATGCCAGTAGACAAACCCAGCAGAACACATGCCTGTGGGAATGAACCCTTTACCGTCGGGCACGTTGCCATTCGCTTTGCATGTTCGCGCGTCAGAACTGGGGTCCTTCGGGTGGCCGCCTGCGAATCGCCACGGCGATCGAGCTGCCCACGATCAGCGCGATGCCGGCGAGCGACACCGCGCCGATCGCTTCACCCCACGCCACGTAACCGAAGAGCGCGGCCCACGCCACGCTCGTGTAGTTGTAGGGCGCGAGCACGCTTGCATCGGCCTCGCGAAACGCCACGGTCATGAGGTACTGGGCGACGGTTGCGAATGCACCCAGCAGCGCCATGACGGCGAGGCCTTCGAGCGTCGGCGCGCGCCACGCGAAAGGCAGAGAAGCGCCCATCACCACGGTGCCCACCGACGTGAAAAAGAGCACGGTGAGCGCGGAATCGTCGCGTGCATGAATGCGCTTGATCTGGATGATCGAGAGCGCGCCGCACAGCGCACTGCACAGCAGCAGCACCGGACCGAGCCAGCTCGACTGGCCGCCGCCGGGCCGCACCACGAGCAGCACGCCCGCGAAGCCGACGAGCGCGGCGAGGGCGTCGCGCGCCGCGAGCGGTTCCTTGAGAAGCAACGGTGCGAGCACGATGACGAGCAGCGTTTCCGAATACGCGATGGAGACCGCTTCGCCGAGCGGCAGATACGGCAGACCCGCAAAGAACAGGGCCGACGCGCCCAGCAGCGTGACGGCCCGGATGGTCTGCCCGCGCACGTCCATGCTTCCGAGCCGCTTGCGCAAGGGCTTGCCGCGCATGCAGAGCGCGAGCGCCGGAACGAGGCCGAACAGCATCCGGAAGAACGTCACCTCGTTGGCCGGGTACGCGAGCGCCACGAACTTGCCGAGCGCATCCACGACGGCGAAGCAGAACATGGACGCGAGAACGAACGCGATGCTGCGCAGTGGGACGGTACGCACGGATGCAGTGGCGATGGGCGGCATAGGCAGAGGCAGCGGGAGGGCGGGGTTCGATCTTATCGTGGCGGCCCGATGTCTGCTGCGAGCCGCCGGTTTGCCCGCATCCGGCGCCTGACTGCGCGTTTTACTGCGCCCTCTACGGCGCCCTGCGGCG
The DNA here is from genome assembly GCF_034424375.1 of Paraburkholderia kururiensis. Lineage (NCBI taxonomy): Bacteria > Pseudomonadati > Pseudomonadota > Betaproteobacteria > Burkholderiales > Burkholderiaceae > Paraburkholderia > Paraburkholderia kururiensis. Next base: position 1,609,489 of record NZ_CP139965.1, read on the forward strand.
CACCGGTCACTGGATCGGCGAGGCCGCCTGGAGTCGCTCTGCCAGCATGCGTTCGTACACCCCGAAGTGCAGATCCACGTCACGCTGCGAAACCACGGTGACCGTCAGGTTGACCTGCTTCGGCAGCAGGCCGAGCACGGTGGCGATGGCCGCCGCGAGTTGCGGCGCGCACGTCTTGTCCTCCGCCATCGTGGTGCCTACCGCGATGTCGTAGACCTTTTCCTCGCTGCAGACCACCTCGACCAGCCGCGCTCGCGCGCTCATGTTGCTGTCGACGGCGAGTCGCGCGACCTCCACTACGGTGCGCATGGTTTCGGTGGGAAAACCTCGCGTGGACCGCACCCTGACACGGTGCCGGCCCAGCGTGAGCCAATCGGTGTCGAAATCCATCGAGTCCTCCATCGGTGCGTTGGGGGAACGCTGTTGTGGCGCGACTATAGGGATGGCTCCCGCGTTTTTCAAGAACGCCCCGCGCATTCGATTTCGTGCAAATCACCCCTTGAAAACAGGGCTGCGGCTTTTATATTGGATGTCGCCCGGACACTGACGCGCGGCGATCACCGCGGCGCACCACGTGTTTCCGATTTGTTTGCTAACCGCAACCCACGGTTGGGCAGGCGAATGGGCTACGAGTGTGGGCTTCCCAAGGACCTGATCCGCAAGAGCCCCAGCCGGAGGGCCCCGTTCGGGCGCCCGCCGGATGCCTCGCCTGCCGGCCGGACTTCACGGAGATGCACCATGAGCGATCTATTCTTCGGGAGCGATCTGTTCGGCGAGTTCGACCGCCTGCAACGCCAGATGGCGAGTCTCTTCGGCAGCTTGCCCTCCAGCTCCAGCATTCGCGCCGGCCGCGTCGGCGCTTTCCCGCACATCAACATCGGCTCCACCGACGAGTCCATCGAGATCGTCGCGTTCGCGCCGGGGCTCGATGCGTCGGCGCTCGACGTGTCTATCGACAAAGGGCTGCTCACCATCAGCGGCGAGCGCAAGCGCGTGCGGCCCGCGTCCGGCGACGAGACGCGCACCTATGCCGAAGAGCGTTTCTCGGGCACGTTCCGGCGCGTGATCGAACTGCCGCAAACCGCCGATCCCGACAAGGTAACGGCGCGCTACGAAAACGGCTGCCTCACCATCAGCGTGGGCAAGCGCGAATCGTCGAAGCCGCGCGCCATCACCGTTCAGTAATGTTCCCCTGATACGAGCATTCGAGGAGCACATCATGAGCGACAATTCTCAACTCGCCCCGCGTGAAGACAACGCCGTTGCGCGCAACGAAGCCGGGCAGCCCGCGCGCCGCGTCACGCTGATCCCGCCCGTCGACATCTACGAAGACAGCCACGGTGTGACGCTGTGGGCCGACCTGCCGGGCGTGAGCAAGGACAAGCTGAACGTGAGCGTGCAAGACGGCAATCTCTCCATCGAGGCCGAAGCGGTGGTGCCGGTGCCATCGAATCTGCGCGTGCAGCACGCGGAAATGCGCGAACCGCATTTCGCGCGCACGTTTGTGCTGAGCCCGGATTTCGATACGTCGACGATCGAAGCCAACCTCGCGAACGGCGTGCTGAAGCTCACGATTGCGCGCCGCGACGAGGCCAGGCCGCGCCGCATCGAAGTGCAGGCCGCATGAAGCCTGCATGAACTTCACGTGATGGCCGCGTGCCGGAGCAAGACGCACGAGAGGAGAACCGCACGCGGAAAAAGAAAGCGCCGCGTGTTCGCGGCGCAAGTTATGCCTGAAACGCGACGACATGACCGCCCTACTGCGGGGCGGCGTGTCGTCGCGTATTCACATCGAAAAGGCCTGGCGCTTCAGACTGCCGCCACCGTCACGGACTTCGTGACGAGATACGGCTCGAGCGCTTCCGGGCCGCCTTCCGAACCGTAGCCCGAGTCCTTCACGCCGCCGAACGGCATTTCGGGCCACGGCGTGGCCGGCTGGTTGATCCACAGCATGCCCACTTCGAGCCGCTGCGTGAGCAGATGCACGTTGCGGAACGAGCGCGTGAACGCATAGCCCGCAAGCCCGTACGGCAGACGGTTCGCTTCGGCGATGGCCTCTTCGAGCGAGTCCACGCCGCGAATTGCCGCGATGGGGCCGAACGGTTCGTTGTTGAACACGTCGGCCGTGAGCGGCACGTCGGTCAGCACCGTAGGCGCGAAGAAGTTGCCGTCGCCCGCAAGACGCTCGCCGCCCGTCGCGACCGTGGCGCCCACCGCGCGCGCGTCTTCCACCACCTTCGCCATCGCCGTGAGGCGGCGCGCGTTCGCGAGCGGCCCGAGCTGCGTGCCGTCGGCGAGGCCATCGCCCACCTTCAGACCTTCGGCATGCTTGACGAGCGCCCGCGCGAACTCTTCGCGCACGCTGTTGTGGACGAGAAAGCGCGTCGGCGAAATGCAGACCTGGCCTGCATTGCGGAACTTCGCGCCGCCCGCGGCCTTCACGGCCAGTTCGAGATCTGCGTCTTCCGCGACGATGACGGGCGCGTGACCGCCCAGCTCCATCGTGGCGCGCTTCATGTGCTGGCCCGCGAGCGCCGCGAGCTGCTTGCCCACGGGCGTGGAGCCCGTGAACGTCACCTTGCGGATGACGGGGTGCGGAATCAGATAGGCCGAGATTTCAGCGGGGCTGCCGAACACGAGGCCCACCACGCCGGCAGGCACGCCCGCATCCACGAACGCGCGCAGCAGCTGCGCGGGTGAAGCCGGCGTTTCTTCGGGCGCCTTCACGAGGAACGAGCACCCGGTGGCGAGCGCCGCGCACAGCTTGCGCACCACCTGATTGACCGGGAAATTCCACGGCGTGAAGGCTGCGACCGGGCCTACGGGCTCCTTCACCACGATCTGCTGCACCGAAAGATTGCGCGGCGGCACGATGCGGCCGTAGGCGCGGCGGCCTTCGTCGGCGAACCATTCGATGATGTCCGCCGCGGACATCACTTCGATACGCGCCTCGACAACCGGCTTGCCTTGCTCCTGCGTCATGAGGCGCGCGATGGTGTCGGCACGTTCGCGCACCAGTGCCGCCGCCTTGCGCATGGTGGCGGCGCGCTCGTGGGCGGGCACGTTGCGCCACACTTCGAAGCCGCGCTGCGCAGCCGCGAGCGCACGATCCAGATCCGCGATGCCGGCGTGGGCCACCGTGCCGATGACCTTGCCCGTTGCCGGGTTCACGACGTCGATCGTTTTGCCGCTTTCGGCGTCGCACCACTCGCCGTTGATCAGTAGTTGCGTATCCGCGTAGCCTGAAACCGCCATACCGTATCTCCCGTTCTCCGATCAGATAAACCGCCCGGCGCGCCGGACCTGCACAGCGCGTGCTTGCCGGGATGTCTGGGACATGGACCCGGCAGCCGGCGGGCAAACACGCACTTTCGCATAAATCCGGAGTTTCGGCAGGAAGGGCGGAGGGTGCGGGTGGTGGGGGAAGTGGCGGCAGACGAGAGCGGCGCACGCGGGGCGCGCCGCCCGACGGATCAATTACGCGTAGAACTCCACCTTGCCTCCCACAAGGTGGTACATCGACCCGACGATCTTGATCTTGCCGTCCTTTTCCAGGCCGGCCAGCACGTCGCTGCGCCGGCGGATTTCGTCGATGGCCTGGCGCACGTTGGTGGCGGCCACGGCATCCACGAACGCGTCGTTCTTGCTGGTGCGCTCGCCGTCGAACTTCGTGGCGTCCACGGCCGGCTTGATCTTGTCCAGCAGGCCCGTAAGGTTGCCGAGTTTGGCGCCGTCGATGGCGCCTTTGATCGCGCCGCACGACGTGTGGCCCATCACCAGCACGACCTTGGACCCCGCCACGGCGCAGGCGTATTCGAGACTGCCCAGCAAGTCGTCGTTGACGATATTGCCGGCCACGCGCGCATTGAAAGTGTCGCCGATACCCGCGTCGAGAATAATTTCCGCAGGCGCGCGCGAATCCATGCAACTCAGAATGACGGCCGCCGGATATTGGCCGTTCACACTGGCGCGTTTCTGCGCCAGATAGTCGTGCGTTTGCAGTTTGCCCGCGCGAAAGCGCTCATTGCCGCGCTTCATCATGGCGATGACGTCGTCGGGCGTCATGGCGTCGCGCTGCGCCTTCGTGAGGGCGGCGGCCTGCGCGAGGCCCGGCAGCAGTTCGGCGGCCATGCCGAACGCCATGAGACCCAGTGCGGTTTTGAGCGAGGTGCGGCGGGCAGCGTTCGGTGCGGCACAGCAGGTTTGAGGCTGGCGATCCATGGACCTATCCCCCGTGAATAAAACGACGTGAACGATATGGAATGACGCGGAAAAAGAATCCGACTTTATCTGTCCCGTTTTAGGACTCCGGCAATTTAGTCTGCAATGTGCAATTAAGCAAAGGCTTATTCACATGAAATGCGCCATGAATTTAGCTGTGAATGGCGAGAGCCATTGAACCGTCGCGCAAGGTTTCACGGCACCGTCACCATGACGACGTGATGACGGGGTTGTGAAGAGCAGGGACCGGTTCGACGCTCGCCATCCCCACCCTGCGTACAATGTGGCCGCACTTCAACGGCTACGGCCACGACCTCTTACGCACCCCAACGCATGCGGCTTCCGACCATTCCCACGGCCCCGTTCTGTCCTTCGGAAGTGAAGGGCAGCATCGTCATCGAGGCGGGCGTATCCCGCTGGACCAAGCTCCGCCGCTTCGCCGGCCCGGGGTTTCTGGTCGCGATCGGCTACATGGATCCCGGCAACTGGGCCACGGACATCGAAGCGGGCTCGAAATTCGGCTACGCGCTGCTGTGGGTGGTGGCGATGTCGAGCCTCGCCGCCATCTTTCTGCAGATGCTCGCCGCGCGCCTCGGTCTCGCTTCGGGCATGGACCTCGCGCAGGCCAGCTACACCCGCTACGGCCCGTTCGGCAAAGTGCTGCAATGGATCACGGCGGAAATTTCGATCATCGCGTGCGACATCGCCGAAGTGCTGGGCTGCGCGCTGGCCTTCAAGCTGCTGCTGGGCGTGCCCGTCGCCTGGGGCATCGTGCTGACCGCGCTCGACACGATGATCGTGCTCGGCTTGCAGGGCAAAGGCTTCCGGCAGGTGGAAGCCATCGTGCTCGCGTTGATCGGCACGATGATGTTCTGCTTCGTCGCGCAGCTCGCGCTCGTGCCGCCGGACTGGCATTCGGTCGTGCGCGGCCTCGTTCCGGGCGCGCCGGCCCACGACCGGAAAGACGCCATCGTGCTCGCGCTCGGCATCGTGGGCGCCACGATCATGCCGCACAACCTGTATCTGCATTCGTCGGTGGTGCAGACGCGGCGCGTGGTGGGCGGCGTGCGCGGCGACGTGCACGAAACGCTCGCACTGGTGCGTGTGGATACGTGGGTGTCGCTGCTGGTCGCCATGCTCGTGAATGCGGCCATCCTGATCCTCGCCGGCTCCGCGTTTCATGCCACGGGTCAGACGGGCGTGAACGACATCGAGCAGGCGTACAAGCTCATTACGCCGATTGCGGGCGGCGGCGCGGCGTTGCTGTTCGGCCTCGCGTTGCTCGCCTCGGGACAAAGCTCGACGCTCACGGGCACCATCGCGGGTCAGGTCATCATGGACGGCTTCATGCACGTGAAGATTCCGTGCTACCAGCGGCGTCTGATCACACGCGGCCTTGCGCTCGTGCCGGCGCTCATCGGCGTGTTGTGGCTCGGGGACGGCGCGGTCGGGCAGTTGCTGGTCTGGAGCCAGGTGCTGCTGAGTCTGCAACTGCCGTTCGCGATGTGGCCGCTGATCCGCTCGGTGAGCGACCGGGCCGTGATGAAGGATCACGCGATCGGCCTGCCGACGCAGATCGCCGCGTGGGCGCTGTTCGCCGTGATTACCGGGACGAATCTGATGTTGATCGCGGGCGTGGCGGGATAGCGCGCGATTGCTCCGCTTCAAACAAAGCTTCAAAAGAAGAGGCCCGGCGGCGTTTGCCACCGGGCCTCTTTCGTTTTGTGCGGCTACCGGAAGACCGTCAGTGCGGAATCATCCCCGTCAGCACATAGGCCTGAAGCAGCGTGATGATGCCGACGATCATCGCGAACAACAGGCTGTGCCGAACCGTGAACCGGAACAGCGACGCTTCCTTGCCGACGAGGCCCGTCGCCGCGCAGGCCACTGCGATCGACTGCGGCGAGATCATCTTGCCCGTTACCCCACCCGACGTATTCGCCGCGACCAGCAGCGTGTTGGATACGCCGATCTGATGCGCGGTCGTGTTCTGCAACGACGCGAAGAGCGCATTCGACGAGGTGTCCGAACCCGTGAGGAACACGCCGAGCCAGCCGAGGAACGGCGAGAAGAACGGGAACGCGGCGCCGGTGCCGGCAAGCGCGAGCGCGAGCGTCGACGAGATGCCCGAATAGTTCGCGACGAACGCGAAGGCCAGCACGAGCCCGATCGACAGCACCGGACGGCGCAGTTCGCGGAGCGTCTCGAAGAAGGTGGCGATTGCGGCGCGCGGCTTCATGCGCAGCAGCACGATGGAGATGAGCGCCGTCAGCAGGATCGCGGTGCCCGTTGCCGAGATCAGGTCGAGCTTGAACACGGCGTCGAACGGCTTGGCCGACGAAACGATGGGCGCGGTGCGGATCACGAGCTTGTCGAGTGCGGGCACGTGGAGGCTCAGGATCGTGCCGGCCAGCGCGCCCTTCGCGGCGAACAGCGCCTTGAACGTCTTCGTGCTCCAGACCGTGACGATGGCCGTCAGCAGCAGGAACGGCGCCCACGCGCGCACCGTCTGCGCAGCGGAGTACGGCGACGCCTCGCGCGAGCCTGTGCCGAACGACGCGCCCGCGCCGCCGAAGCCGCCGGCGAAGTCGCCACCCAGCGCCGCGGCGCCGGCGCTCACGCCGATACGCGATGCCGCTGCCGCACCTGCACGGCGCGGCTGCCACACCTTCAGGAACGAGGCGAGCGCGACGAGGCTGACGAGCGACGACGTGATGTCCGGCAACTCGGGCCCAATGTGGTTCGACGTGAAGTACTGCGTGACGGCGAAGCTGCCGCCCGCGACGAGCGCGGCCGGCCACGTTTCCTTCACGCCACGCTTGCCGTCCATGATGAACACGAGCCAGAACGGCACGAACACCGAGAGCAGCGGCAATTGACGGCCCGCCGTCGCGCCGATCACGAACGGATCGAGGCCCGTCACCTGGCCCGCCACGATGATCGGAATGCCCATTGCGCCGAACGCGACGGGCGCGGTGTTCGCGATCAGGCACAGGCCGGCCGCATAGAGCGGCTCGAAGCCGAGGCCGACCAGCAGCGCCGCCGTGATGGCGACCGGTGCGCCAAAGCCCGCTGCACCTTCCAGGAACGCGCCGAACGAGAAGCCGATCAGCAGCAGCTGCAGCCGCTGGTCGTCGGTGATCGAGAGCACCGACGCGCGAATGACGTCGAACTGGCCGGTCTTCACGACGATCTTGTAGAGGAACACCGCCGTCACGATGATCCACGCGATGGGCCACAGGCCGTACGCAAAGCCGACGCCCGCCGAGGCGAGCGCCATTTTCACGGGCATTCCGTATTGGAAGATCGCGACGGCAAGGGCGAGCAGCAGCGTGATGGCGGCCGCGATGTGGCCTTTCAGACGCAGCCCGGCGAGCGCGACGAAGAAGAACAGGATCGGAATGGCCGCGATGGCGGCGGACAGCCATAGGCTGCCTGACGGGTCGTAAGTCTGGGTCCAGGGTTGCACGGGGTCTCCTCCCAAAGTGGTGGTTCAGAAATCGTGGGTCGCGTGCCGCGTTCTCCGGCGGCTCGAGTGGCTCATGCTGCGCCAGCGACCCGCGCGGCCCGCGCACGGCCGTCGCGATCGACGGGGCGCGAGCCGCACGTGGGTCGGGTGCCTGCTGCTTATTCCGGCTGGCCGCGTTCGCGCAGCAGATCGTGCAGGCTGCGCGGCGCCGGCGTGAGCGGCGTGCGGTGGCGGGTCCAGCCCATCTGCTGCGACGGCGCGAACGCACGCAGGCGCGTGGCCGCCCAGCGCAGCACGCGGAACGTCCGCGGATGCGCGAACGCGCCGCTCCAGAAGCGCCACACGAACTGCTCGCCGCGACTGTGACGCGCGCCCTGGCCGCGCAGCGGATGCGCCACCGCCTCATCGGGCGCGCGGTTCGACTCCGTGCGCAGACGCACGAGCAGTTGCGGAATCGGAATGCGCACCGGGCACACTTCCCCGCACGCGCCGCACAGGCTCGAGGCGGTGGGCAGATCGGCGGTGGCATCGAGGCCCAGCAGATGCGGGGAAATGATCTTTCCGATCGGACCGGGATAGGTCGTGCCGTATGCGTGGCCGCCGATGCGCGTGTAGACCGGGCAATGGTTCATGCACGCGCCGCAGCGGATGCACTGCAGTGTGGCGCGCAGCTCTTCGTCGGCGTAGGCCTGGCTGCGGCCGTTGTCGAGCAGCACGACGTGCAGCTCGCGCGGGCCGTCGAGTTCGCCCGGGCGGCGCGGACTGCTGATGAGGTTGAAGTAGGTGGTGATGGGCTGGCCCGTTGCCGAGCGCGTCAGCAGGCTCGACAGCGGCACGATATGCTCCAGCTTCGCGACCACCTTCTCCATGCCCATGATCGCGATGTGCACGTCGGGCACGGTCGTCGAGAGGCGGCCGTTGCCCTCGTTTTCGACGAGCCACAGCGTGCCGGTGTCCGCGGCGGCGAAGTTCACGCCCGAGAGACCGATGTCGGCATCCACGAACGCGCGGCGCAGCGCGCGCCGGCCGGTCTGGATCAGTTCGTCCACGTCTTCGGTGTAAGGCGTGTTCGGAATGTGCGCTTCGAACAGATGAGCGATGTCGCTCTTCGTCTTGTGAATGGCGGGCATCACGATGTGCGACGGCTTTTCGCCCGCCATCTGCACGATGTATTCGCCCATGTCCGACTCGATGCAGTCGATGCCGCGTTCGGCGAGGTAATGGTTGAGCTCGATTTCCTCGCTCGCCATCGACTTGCCTTTGACGATGCGCTTCGCGCCGCGCCGCTGCGCGATGGCATGGACGATGGCGTTCGCGTCGTCCGCGGTCTCGGCCCAGTGCACCTGCACGCCGTTGGCGCGCAGCTTTGCTTCGAGCTGTTCCAGCAGTTCGGGCAGCCGCGCGAGCGCATGCTGGCGCACGGCTTCGCCGAGGTCGCGCAGGTGTTCGAGTTCGTCGGCCTCGGGGAATTGCGCGCGACGCTTGCTCTGCAAAAAGTCCATGGCGCCGCGGAAGCTCTTGCGCAACTGCGGGTCGTCGAGCGCGGCGCGGGCGCGTGCACGGAAGTCGGCGGTCGGCACGAAATGCAGCGGGCTTTCTTGCGTGGGGCTCATGCGGCGGCCTCGTCGGTCACGATGACGACCCACAGCGCACGCGGACCATGCGCGCCGTAGGCGAGCGTCTGCTGGATGTCCGATGTCTTCGAGGGGCCTGAGATCATCACCAGATTGGTGGGCATGCCGTCGCTCCAGCGTTCGGCCGTGACGGCGGCATGCAGGTCGATGTGCAGCGTGCTCGCGTGAATGAGCGCGACGTGCAGCGGCGGCACGAGCGAGACGGTGCGCGGCGAACCGGCGTCCGGCTCGACGATCAGCGTGCCGGTCGCGGCGATGCCGGAGCGCGCGACGGTGAAGCCCGCGTCGATGGTGTCGAAGAGCGCGTCCTTCCACGCCTCGATGGGTTGCGCATAAGAGTGCGCCGCGACGCTGTCGGGCAGTGCGCGAACGAGCGCGGTGCCTTCCGCGCGGCTCGGGTCGAGCAGCACGCGCCGCACGCCCGCTGCCGCGAGCCGGCGCGCGAGTTCGGCGGGCCAGGTGTCGGCGCTCGCGCGGAAGACGTCGGCGTGCACGGCCTCGAGCATCTGCTGGAAGCGATCGAGGCGGGCTGGCTGCGAATCGTCTATCCCTGCGCGCTGGCTCGCGTAGTGGGCGGCGATGCGGGCCGCGATGTCGGCCTCCGGCGAGCCGGCTCGCGAGGGGGCCGACGCAGGCGCGCTCGCGCGCAGGCGGCCCAGCATGCGCGCGCGGGCGCGGTTCGAGTCGCCGGGCGCAGTGGGCAGCGCGGGCGCTTCATGCAGCGGCGCGGAAGTGCGGCTCATGCTGCCGTCTCCTTGCGCTGCGTGCGGCGCCACAGGAACGACGCGAGATGCTCGACCTTCAACGGCGCGTCTTTGTGCTCGGCCGCGTGACCGATGTTCAGCAGGCAGCCGCAGTCGGCGGACACCAGCCGTTCGCAGCCCGTCGCGCAGGCGGAGGCGAGCTTGTCCGCCACCATCGCGCCGGAAATGTCCGGGTGTTTCAGCGAGAACGTGCCGCCGAAGCCGCAGCATTCGGATTCGCGTTCGTGCTCCACGCGCGTGACGCCCGGCAGCGAATCGACCAGCTCGACGCCGTGCTCGCGCGTGCCCATTTCGCGGCGCGCGGCGCACGACGTGTGCAGCACGACGCGCTCGTCGGCGCATGCGTTGGCGGCTGTTTCGCTGAAATCGACCTTCAACACGCGCAGCAGGAATTCGCCGAGTTCATACACGCGTTCCGACAGATCGCGCACGCGTGCCGCCTGCGGGTCGTTTTCGAACAGACGCGGCCAGTGGTGGCGCATCATCCCCGCGCACGAACCGGACGGCACGACGATCGGCCACGGATTCGCGAAGAGGTCCAACTGGGCGCGCGCGACTTCGCGCGCCTTGTCGGGGTAGCCGCTGCTATACGCGGGCTGTCCGCAGCAGCTCTGGTTGCGCGGGAAGTGAACCGTCACGCCTTCGCGTTCGAGCAGCCGCACCGCGTCGAGGCCGGCCTCGGGCACGAACAGATCGACGAGGCAGGTGCCGAACAGATAGACGTCGGCGGGCGGGGTGGCGGGGTAGAGCCGTTCCTTCATGGTCGCTGATATCCGGTTGCGAGGCCGCCGGCATGGGCGGCGGCGAACTGAAGCGCATCATTCTCCGTTCCGCCATCTGGGACAAACTGGTTGGACCACTGCTTAAAATCGCGGCAAAATGGCGGCCTTGGCGAGGAGTGACGATGGCGGAAACAGGACATGCGCGCGGCCGCGTGGAAGCGGTGATGCGAACCATGGAAACGGCGCTGCTGAACGGCAGCTGGCCGGCGGGCGCACGGCTGCCGGCCGAACGGGAACTCGCGGTGCAGTACGGCGTGTCGCGCAACACGGTGCGCGAAGCGATCCAGCGGCTCGCCGCGCGCGGGTTGCTACAGAGCCGGCACGGAACCGGCGTGTTCGTCACCGAGCAGCTGCGCACGGGCGTGGCGTCGCCTTGGGGTCAACTGATCGGCGATCACCCCGCGCTGCGCGACGACATTCTCGAGTTTCGGCGCGTGCTGGAAGGCGCCACCGCATACTTCGCGGCACTGCGCGCGACGCCGGAGGACGTTGCGCGCATTCGCGCGGAACTGGCCGAACTCGAACGCAGCCGCGCCACGGACGACAAGGCGGGCGAGGCGAGCGCCGACACGCGGCTGCACGAGGCCATCGCGCTCGCCTCGCACAACGCGATGTTCCTGCATCTGCATACGAGCGTGTTGAGCGTGCTGCGCGAGCACATCACGATTCACGGCACGGGCTTGCGCGAGCAGGGCGAGGATCTGTCCGCGATGCTGCTGCAACAGCACCGCACGCTCTGCGAGGCGATCTGCTCGGGGCGCCCGGAGGAGGCACGCACGGCGATGCAGGGGCATATCGACTTCGTGCGCGGGCAACTGGCTGACGAGGTGGCACGGACCGGCAGTGGTCGGACCTCGCCCGATTTGGGGGCGGCGCGCAGCGCGGCGCCCTCCGGTATTCGGGTAAACACAGGGGCGATGCCATAACGCGCGGGACGGTGCGCGTGCCGTCGCCCCGCCCAATTTCCTTTCGCCAACCTGTCGAACCTTGCCGGGAACCGCTGCACAGCGGATACTTGCACATTTCCCCTCTTCCAGACTCCAGCGGTTATCCGTATGACCACAATTCTCGAAAGTCTCCCGGCCGGGCAGAAGGTCGGCATCGCGTTCTCCGGCGGCCTCGACACCAGCGCGGCACTGCACTGGATGCGGCTCAAGGGCGCCGTGCCGTTCGCGTATACCGCGAACCTGGGCCAGCCCGACGAGGACGACTACGACTCGATCCCGAAGCGCGCAATCCAGTACGGTGCCGAAGGCGCGCGGCTGATCGACTGCCGCACCCAGCTCGTCGCCGAGGGCATCGCAGCGCTGCAATGTGGGGCATTCCATATCTCGACCGCGGGCGTCACCTACTTCAACACCACGCCGATCGGCCGCGCCGTGACGGGCACCATGCTGGTCGCGGCGATGAAGGAAGACGGCGTCAACATCTGGGGCGACGGCAGCACGTACAAGGGCAACGACATCGAGCGCTTCTACCGCTACGGCCTGCTCGTGAATCCGGACCTGAAGATCTACAAGCCGTGGCTCGACCAGCAGTTCATCGACGAACTGGGCGGCCGCGCGGAAATGTCGGAGTTCATGCGCCGCTCGGGCTTCGAATACAAGATGTCGGCGGAAAAGGCCTATTCGACGGATTCGAACCTGCTGGGCGCCACGCACGAAGCGAAGGACCTGGAGAGCCTCGAAAGCGGCATCAAGATCGTGAACCCGATCATGGGCGTGCCGTTCTGGCGCGACGACGTGCAGATCGCGAAGGAAGAGATCACGGTGCGCTTCGAGGAAGGCCAGCCCGTGGCGCTCAACGGCGTGACCTACACCGACGCCGTGGAACTGCTGCTCGAGGCCAACCGCATTGGCGGCCGTCACGGTCTCGGCATGAGCGACCAGATCGAAAACCGCATCATCGAGGCGAAGAGCCGCGGCATCTACGAAGCCCCGGGTCTCGCGCTGCTCTACATCGCGTACGAGCGGCTCGTCACCGGGATCCACAACGAAGACACCATCGAGCAGTACCGCGATCACGGCCGCCGCCTGGGCCGCCTGCTGTATCAGGGTCGCTGGTTCGATCCGCAGGCCATCATGCTGCGCGAAACGGCGCAACGCTGGGTGGCGCGCGCCATCACGGGCGAAGTGACCATCGAACTGCGTCGCGGCAACGATTACTCGATCCTCAGCACGCGTTCGCCGAATCTGACGTACCAGCCCGAACGCCTCTCGATGGAGAAGGTGGCGTCCACGTTCTCGCCGCGCGACCGCATCGGCCAGCTGACCATGCGCAACCTCGACATCAAGGACACGCGCGACAAGCTGCGCATCTATTCGCAGGTCGGACTGCTCGCTGCGGGTGAAGCGTCGGCGCTGCCGCAGATCAAGGACGACACGAAGTAAGTTGCTGCGCCCGCTTGGGGCGTGTGCGGGCAGACAGGGAAGGGGCGCTGAGGCGCCCCTTTTTTGTTGGTGCGCCGTTGCGGCTTGTGGGGCGTTTGCCTCACGGCGTTCGGCGCGACGGTGCAATCCATGAGTTTCGCGGCGGGCTTCGCATGCCCGGCCATGTCTTCGCGATGCCGGTCCGCGCCGCAGGCATGCTGCTACGCTGGGGTTCCTTTTCCTTCGCGCCGGAGAATTGGAGAATCCCATGGCCGACAGTATTCGGAGCGGCTTGTCGCGGTATGGGGCCTTCGTTCCCGATCCTGCCGCGCTGGTCGAATCGCCGGAAGCCCTGGCTACGCCGGGCGCGCCGTCCGTTCCCGCGTTGCCGGCCGACTTGACCGCGCTTGCACAGAAGCGGTCGCGCTTGCCTTCGGACGACGTTTCGCAGGCGGCGGCCGCCGTTGTGCCCGGTGAGTCCCGAGAGGCGCACGCCACGCCTACCCGGACGGCAACCTGGAATGGCGCGCGCTTTCGCGTCAAGCCCGAAGAATCGGCGGTTCCGGCTTTGTCGCCACCCGACGCTGCACCAGTGCAAGGAAAGCTGCTGTGTGGGGTTCGCACCGAAGAACGCCCTGCGTTCGACGCGTTGCGCAGCCAGGCCGACGATACCCGCGTGGCGTTGCGCAAGGTGCTTCGAGACCGCGGCCTTGCGGCCAACACGACGCTTCTGCCGTTCGTCTTCAAGCACGCGGATGGCAGCTACCGCCTGGGGATGGCGGGCAACAGCAAGGCCGCGCTCGATCTGCTGAGCGACGAGCAGGTGAAGCCGCTAGTGGCGGGCCACGTCGTGGTGCCGATGCAAAAGGGCGCCGACGCGCCCAGCTTTCCGCGCTCGCGCTACGACAAGCTGGACGAGACCACGGCGCACCATGCCGAACAGCAGGCGCTGCGTTGGGCGGACGACCGAGAGGACGTGCAGGGCATCGCGTATTTCGCGCCCACGGCGCACGTGTGCGAGGGGTGCCTGCAAAGCATCTACGAGCGCGCATACGATCCGGCGAGCCGGGCGTTCGCGTTCGACCCCGATGAAACCATCTCGCCGCACGCCCGCGCGCCGGAGTTTTTCAGGAAGGAAACGTTGCCGGCATGGCTCGTTCCCGGCGGCAGGGAGCGGGCGGTGAATGCGTTGCAGCCGGCGGCCGACGGCACGAAACCGTCGCTGAAAAACGTCGCCCGACACTTCGGCGTTTCGCCCCGCACGCTGGCTAGATGGAGCAAGGAGCGTTCGGACAACGGCAACGAGCCATCGTAGCGCTCGTCGTCCAGCGGCCCAGTATGAAGGCGTCGTGCTTGCGGATTTCCGGCGGGGTGTGCGGATGGGCGACGCAGCCGCGGTCTTCCTGCGGCGCAATGGTTTGTCTGCGCCTGTCTGGCTCGCGAAAGCGCTGACCGTGGCGCGCAGCCGTGACCCTGCTGAATCCGGCCGATGGCGACGGTGATCTATCGCGGCCAGACGGCCATATCCAGGTAATGAAAAGGCGAGTGGAACGACGCCCGATTCGGGAGCGCGAGGCGGACGGACTTACTGCGCCCTGTCCGTGGCGCTTGCGGCAGGGGTCACGTCGAAATCCTTCGCGCGCAGGCTCACCTTGCGCGCGTAGGCCGACGAGCCACCGTAGCTCTTCAGCGCGGCGCCCACGTCGCCGCGCGCGGACTGCAGATACCCGTGCAGGATGGCCGAGCCGGCTTCGATGTTGTCCGAGGCCTCGGTGAGGTCCATGTTCTTGACGAGCTGCCTGTGCGCCGCCGGCACCACCTGCATGAGGCCCGTTGCGCCGTGCGCGCCGCGTGCCGTTTCCTTGAAGCGCGATTCGATCGAGATGATGGCCAGCACGAGTGCCGGCGGCAGCGAATACTTCTCGGCCGACGCCATGACCGCCGACGAGATGCGCTGAGCCTTCTCGCGCGCAAGGCCGAACTTCTCCGTCAGCATGGCGGAAATCTTGTGCATCTGGGCTGCCACGGGACCCGTTGCGGATCCTGCCGCGAGGCCGGCATCCGAGGCCGCGGCACTCGCGGCCGATGCCAGCGGCATGCTGGCCGCTGCATCGCGGCTCTCCGCAATCGTCGCCGACGCCGCTGCTGCATCACTGGCGAGGGCATGCGCACGCACGGGCTCTTCGGCACCGGCGTGCAGGCAAATCCCCAGCATGAAAAGCAGTGCGTAAGACGGTCGGCTCATCGGCGCAAGTGAAGTGGTGTGGACCGGCATTATAGCGGGGGCAAAATCTTGCATGTCCGGCGCAATGCGTTCGCATGCCGAACCGCCGGGGTGGAAGAAGTGGCGTGTCGAACGGGTGTGCCGAATGGTGAAGGAAATGGCGGGCAATCTGCACCACAGTTCAGGTTGATTGCGGGCGGATTCAGTGCGCAGACGTAGCGCGGCAGGCGAATGCCGGCCCCAATGCCTCACAGTGCCGGTCGCTACACTACGGCGCAACAACAGGCCCGACGAGATAAGAGACTCATTCGCTGGAGGAGAACGATCATGCATGACAGGCAGACTGTGGCGCCGGACAGCACGGCCGTGCGGGTCGCGTTATGGCGCGCGATGCACGTCGAGGTGGACGCACCGCCGCACGTCATCGAGGATGAAGTCGGGCTGCAACTGGCTCACCCGGACGGGAACTGGCGCGAACGGCCGGACATGCATCCGCAGGGCACGCGAGGCTATCGGGCGTCCATCGTCGGGCGGGCGCGTTTTGTGGAAGACCTCGTCGCCGAACAGGCCGGGCGGGGCGTGACGCAATACGTCCTGCTCGGCGCGGGGCTCGACACCTTCGCGCAGCGTCGCCCCGAGATTGCCTCGCGCATGACGGTGTTCGAAGTCGATCAGCCGGGCGCTCAGGCATGGAAGCGGCAGCGTCTGGAAGAACTCGGCTTCGGTGTGCCTGTGTGGCTGCGGCTCGTGCCCGTGGATTTCGAGGCCGGCGCGTCGTGGTGGGAGCGCATCGCCGCGGCGGGCTTCGACGCCCGGCGGCCCGCCATCGTCGCGTCGACGGGGGGGTCGATGTATCTCACGCGCGACGCGGTTGCTGCCATGTTGCGGCAGATCGCGGGGCTTGCGCCGGGTTCGACCTTCGCCATGACGTTCCTCTTGCCGCTCGATCTCATCGACCCCGCCGAGCGCGCCCAGCATGAGATGGTGTATGAGCGGGCACGCGCGGCCGGCACCCCGTTCCTGAGCTTTTTCCGTCCGGAGGAAATACTCGAGCTGGCGCGTGCAAGCGGTTTCCGCGAGGCCCGCTATGTGTCCACGGAAGACATCGCGGCGCGCTATTTCAGTGGTCGAAGCGATGGGCTGCGGCCTTCCACCGGCGAGTCGTTTCTGGTAGCGACGACGTAGCCGCACGCACTTGCGCGCATGCAACACACGCCGCGAAGATGCACCGACTGCACTGACGCGCCGAAGCGGCAAGCCAGTGCACCTGGCCGCACGGCGTCGATGCAGGAACCGTCACGCGTTTGCCGATCGCGGCCAGACGGTTCCCGCTCGCGGGTTATTGGCCGGCCGGGACGCTCATCCGCTCGCGCCGTCCGCTGGAGGCGCTGGCCACCAGCATGCCGGCGCCGAGAAGCGTGAGGCACACCACGGGCACGAGCATCGGTGCGCCGGTGTTGCCGGCCACCTTGCCCACGTAGGGCATCAGGTTCTGGGCGAAGAAGCCGCCAAGATTGCCGATGGAGTTGATGGCGGCGATGCTCGCCGCGGCCCGTGCGCCGCTGAAAAAGCGCGGCGGCAGCGACCAGAAGCACGGGTAGAGCAGCGGAATGCATGCGCCGCCCAGCACGAGTGCAGCGAAGCGCAGCGGCAGGCCGGGCAGCACGAGGCTCAGGGCGAAGCCGATCACTCCGATGCCCGCCACGATGGCCATTGCCTTGAGCACCACACCTTCGCGCTTCAGCCTCGCAGGCAGCCAGAGCAGCAGCAGAGCGCCCAGCGCCCACGGAATCATGTTCAAGAGCCCGTTCACAGACGACGCGATGCCGCCGCTCTTCAGCAGCGTGGGCAGCCAGTACGTGACGCCATAGAGCGACGTCGACATCAGCATGTAGGCGCCGGCGAACATCAGCACGCGCCAGTCGATGAACGCGCGCCACGGATGCCCGGACACCGTGTTGGCGGGCGCCTCGCGTTTGAGTGCGGCGAGCACGACCTGCTTCTCTTCCTCAGAAAGAAAGCGTGCGCGTTCCACGGATTCGGGCAGGAACCGCAGTGCAACCAGCGCGACGATGACGGCAGGTACGCCCGTCGCCATGAAAACCCATTGCCACCCGGCGAAGCCGAGGTGGCCGTCCAGCGACAGCAGCAGTCCCCCTGCGAGCGAGCCCAGCATGTTGGCAAGCGCGCTGCCGAGCGTGAAGAAGCCGAGCATGCGGGTGCGCTGGCTCTGCGGAAACCACAACGTCAAATAGAAGATCACGCCCGGATAGAAGCCGGCCTCGGCCACGCCGAGCGCGAACCGGAATACATAGAAGAGCGTCGTGGAATGCGTGAAGGCCATCGCGACCGTGATGACACCCCAGGTCGCCATGATGCGCGCGAGCCAGAGCCGAGCGCCGAAGCGGTGAAGCGCCAGCGTGCTGGGCACCTCGAACAGCAGATAGCCGATGAAGAACAACGAGGCGCCAAGGCCATACGCGGTTTCGGTCATGCCGAGCGCGTGCACCATCTGCAGTTTCGCGAAGCCGACGTTCTGCCGGTCGATAAAGGCGATCAGGAACATGACCACGAGCAGCGGCATCAGCCGGCGTGCAGTCTTTTTCATGACGGCCTGCTCGGATGGGACGGAATGGGTCACAGCAGGTCTCCGGAATTGAAATTCATATATATGATTAGCTGAATCGGTACGGGAGCCAATGGGTATAAACCCGTCCATATTGGAGAAGGCTGAGCGGTGGGGTTACTCCCTATGCATGCTGCGAACGATTCATGCAAACATATATATGAATTCAGGAGAACCATGATGCATGCGGACGACCGGCTTCCTCGTTACCAGCAAGTGCGCGACGAACTCGTGGCGCTGATCGCCGCCCACCATTGGCGCCCGGGCGAGGCCATTCCTACCGAACAGGCACTGGCAAAGCAGTACGACGTCGCCGTCGGCACCGTGCGCAAGGCGGTGGATCTGCTCGTGGCGGAAGGTCTGCTCGAGCGCTTCCAGGGCCGCGGCACGTTCGTGCGTCGCGCCAGTTTCGACAGCTCGCTGTTCCGGTTCTTCCGCTTCCAGACGCGGCAGGGTGAACGGCGCATTCCCGAGAGCCGCATCCTGCGGCGCGAAGTGGTCGAAGCGCCGTCGGCGGTGGCCGCCACCTTGCAGATTCCGAACGGCAGCAAAGCGATCCAGATGTCGCGACTGCGGCTGATCGACGACGTGCCGATGCTGGTCGAAGAAATCTGGCTGCCGTTCGACCGCTTTGCCGCGTTCATGCAGCTCGAACTGGAGCAGATCGGCGATCTGCTTTATCCGGTCTATGAAGCGCAGTGCAATCAGATCATCGCGTCGGCCACGGAGACGCTCACGGTGGAAGCCATCGGGCCGCTGCATGCGCGTCTGCTGCGCATCGAACCCGGCACGCCGGCCGTCGTGATCGAGCGGCTCGCGTATGGATACGACCGGCAGCCGCTGGAATGGCGGCGTTCCCGTGGACCGGCAAGCGAGTTCATCTATCAGGCCGAGATTCGCTAGCGCGTGCAAGACGCTTCGGTGCGCTTCAGTGCACGCGAATGCGCTGCACTGAAATGCAACCCCACCACAACGATCAAACGATTCCCGTAGCGGAATTCAGGACACAGGAGACAGCCATGTCCGGTTGGTTCAGAGAAATATCCGGCAACGAGCGGCGCACCTTCTGGGCATGCTTCGGCGGCTGGGCGCTGGATGCACTCGACGTGCAGATGTTCAGCCTCGTGATTCCGGCGATCATCGCCCAATGGTCGATCAGCCGCACGGAGGCTGGGCTCGTGAGCGGCGCGACGCTGGTGGCGTCGGCGCTGGGTGGATGGATCGCGGGCATGCTCTCGGATCGTCTGGGCCGCGTGAAGACGCTGCAGTGGACGGTGGCCTTCTTCGCCGTCTTCACGTTTCTGTGTGCGTTCGCGCAGAACTATCCGCAGTTTCTCGTGCTGAAGACGCTGCAAGGTTTCGGATTTGGCGGCGAGTGGGCCGCGGGTGCCGTGCTCATGGCGGAAACCATTCGCGCCGAACATCGCGGCAAGGCAATGGGCAGCGTGCAGAGCGCGTGGGCAGTGGGCTGGGGCGCCGCGGTGCTGCTCTATGCCTTGATGTTTTCCATCCTGCCGGCGGCCACGGCATGGCGCGCCATGTTCGCGCTCGGCATCCTGCCTGCACTGCTGATCGTCTATGTGAGGCGCGGCGTGCAGGAACCCGACGCGGCTGCATTGAAATACACCGGCCAGGGCGTACGCAATGCCGATGCATCAGCGGATGAACCGGCACTGGATGCAGTATTCGGCATCTTCTCGCCGCAGGTGCTTCGCATGACGCTGATCGGTGCGTTGCTCGGCGTCGGTGCACATGGCGGCTACTACGCGCTCATGACGTGGCTGCCCACGTATCTGAAGACGGAACGCCATCTCTCGGTGCTGGGTACCGGCGCGTATCTGGCAGTGGTCATCGTCGCGTTCTTCGTGGGCTGTCTTGCGTGCGCGCAGTTGCTCGACCGCATTGGCCGGCGCACGACGATTCTGGCGTTTGCGATCTGCTGCGTCGTCACGGTGGTCATCTATCTGTTCATGCCGCTCAGCAACGCAGCCATGCTCGTGCTCGGCTTCCCGTTGGGCTTCTTCGCGGCCGGCATTCCAGCGAGCATGGGTGCGCTCTTCAACGAGTTGTATCCGCGCGGCATTCGCGGCACGGGGGTGGGCTTTTGCTATAACTTCGGCCGCGTGGTGTCGGCGGGCTTTCCCGTGCTGGTGGGCCACATGTCGGCGAACATGACGCTCGGCACGGCCATCGGCATCGACGCCGCGCTGGCTTATTCGATCGTCGTCGTCTCGGTGCTGATGCTGCCTGAAACGCGAGGCCGCACGCTGGGCGGTCTGTCCGCCGGCTCGACCGACGAAGCGGTGACGGAAGCAGAAGGGGCGCATCGGTTTTCGCAGGCGCATCGTCACTGAGCGCCTCGCCGGAGCAGCGCGCGTCGTGCAGCGACGCCAAAAGCATGTGGAGTGGAGGAACCTTGATGATCGTAACGTCCGGTGCGGCTTCGGTTTGCGGTGACGCAGTACCGTGCGCACGCGAACCGTCTGCCGTGACCGCTATCGACGCGCATGCGCACGTGTTCGAACGCGGCCTGCCGCTTGCCGCGCAACGCCGGTATGTGCCCGACTACGACGCGCCGCTCGCGGCGTATCTCGCGCAGCTCGACCGCTGCGGCGTATCGCACGGCGTGCTCGTGCAGCCCAGTTTTCTCGGCACGGATTGCAGCTATCTGTTGGCCGCATTGCGAAGCGAACCTCAGCGGCTTCGCGGCGTTGCCGTGATCGAGCCTGACTGCCGCTTCGATACGCTCGCTGCAATGGCGGAGGCAGGTGTCGTCGGCATTCGGCTGAACCTCATCGGCCTGCCCGACGCGCCGCTTTCGACGCACATCGCGCCCGCCACGCTCGCGCACGTTCGCGAACTGGGCTGGCATGTCGAGGTGCATGCGGAAGCGGCACGTATCGAGAGAATCGTTGCGCCGCTACTGGAGCGCGGCGTGGAGGTGGTGGTCGATCATTTCGGCCGGCCGGCACCCGGGCTGGGTGTGGGAGATCCCGCATTCCGTCGATTGCTCGATATGACGCGAAGCCGGCAGGTGTGGGTCAAGGTGTCCGCCGCGTACCGCAACAGCGTGGGCGATTCGGGCGAAGCGTTCGCGCGCGAGGCGCTGTCTCTCTTGAAAGAAGCCGCGACGGTAGAGCGGCTCATGTGGGGCAGCGACTGGCCGCACACGCAGTTCGAAGCATCCGCGAGCTTCGACGCGACCTTCGGCATGGCGCAGCGGCTTTTCAGCGAGGAAGCGGAACGTCGTGCGGTGCTGTGCAGCACAGCGGCACACTTCTACGGCTTCTGCGAAGCCACGGTGCGCTGACGTATCGATGTGGTTCGAAGTGCGAGGGCCGCGCCGGTTTTTCATCCACGCCCTCGCATGCCTGCCTGACCGCTTATCCCTTCACGCCTTCCACGAGCACTGCGCGATAGCGCGAACCCTTGAAGCGATGCTGGGCGACCTCCTGATAGGCCGGGCTGTCGTACCACGCGCGCGCCGCCTGCGTATCGGGGAATTCGACGATCACCACGCCTTCGGGCGCATCGCCTTCAAGCACCTGTTGCGGACCGTATGCCGCCAGCACCTTGATCGGATGGCCCTTGAACGTCTCGCCCACCTTCTTCATGTAGGTGTCGAGTTCGCCCTGATCCTGCGTGCTTTCGCGCGTGAACACGATGTACGTCGCCATGGCCTGCCTCCTTTCTCCGTTTGGGGTCTGGCGATGATGCCACGAAACCGCGCGCGCCGTTGAACACGGCACAGGCCACGCGAGAGCCTTCAGCGCAGCGCTGAATCGCCTTCAGCGCGGGTCGCCGCCGCCGTCCACCACCGCGACCAGATCCAGCTCCACGGTCGCGTTCTTCGGCAGCTGATACACGCCTACCGACGTCCGCGTATGTCGCCCTGCGTCGCCCAACACGGCGTGCAGCACGTCAGATGCGCCGTCGGCCACTTCGCTTTGCTGCGTGAAATCCGCTGTGCATTGCACATAGACGGTGATGCGCAGCACGCGGCGAATGCGATCGAGCGATCCGGCTTCGCGCGCGAGCAATGCCAGCGCGCGCATGACGCAGACCTGCGCGGCGCGCTGTGCATCCGCGAGCGAGACGTCGGCGCCTGCGCGTCCCGTCACGACGACCGTGTTCTCCACACGCGGAATCTGCCCTGAAACATAGACCTCGTTGTCGTTGCGCACGACCGGCACGTAGTGTCCGCCTATCTTGATTTCGCCATCGAAGCAATAGCCGAGCGTGGCGGCGATGTCGTCGAATCGGGCTTGTCTTGAAGAGGTCATGGCGCACGCATGCAGCTGAATGGAAGAGCGTGCAGCGTAGCATTGCGCACGCGTGGCTGCCATCGCGATGGTGGGCACGATAGGCGCGCAAGAGGCGCTTCATGCCGGCACGACGCCCGCACGATGCATGCGCGAGCGTGCGGCGAAACGCTGCGCGCGGCATCGCTCGCGAAAACCGTATGGTCGTACGAATAAGCGATGGCAGCGTGCACCGTGTGTGGGCATCGCGCGGACGTAACGACCGACGCTAACGCCTGTCAGCCGGAGTGCCTATACTTCACACGCTTTGCGCGCATTTCGCCGAACTATCGCCGTGACGCGGAGACCATCCGTGTAAGCCCGACTCAACCATGCCGGGATTCTGCCGTTAATGGACATGGGAGCCATCCAATATGAAGCGTCCAATGAACGCAGACAAGGACATGGGGTCAGGGGCCGGCAAAGCCCGCTACGGTTCGGCTCTTGCCGAAGAAGTGCTCGCCTCCGAGCAGACGGTGTTGCGCCTCATCACGCGCAACACGCCGTTGCCGGCGTTGCTCGAGGAGGTGTGCCGCCGCGCCGAGGCATTGCTCGGCCACGAGGCGCGATGCTCGATCCTGCTGCTCGACGCCGAAGGGCGTCTCGTGGTGGGTGCCGCGCCATCGTTGCCGAAGGACTACAGCAACGCGATCGAAGGGCTCGCCATCGGACCCGACGTGGGGTCGTGCGGCACGGCCATGTTCGAGCGGCGCATGGTGATCGTCGAGGACATCGCGACCGATCCGCTGTGGGCGCCGTTCAAGGCACTGGCCTTGCCGCATGGTTTGCGCGCATGCTGGTCCGTGCCTTTCGAAGACGAGTCGGGCAAGGTGCTGGGCGCATTCGGCGTCTACTACCGCACGCCGCGCGGGCCCACTGCGCAGGAAGAGGCGATCCTGCGCGACATCAGCAGCAGCGTAGGCCTTGCCGTCCATCAGGACGCCATGGCGCAGCGGCTCGCGCAGAGCGAGGAATACCACCGGCTCGTCGTCAACCATCTCAACGAAGGCATCGTGGTGCAGACGCCCGCCGGCGAGGTCATTGCCTGCAATCCCAGCGCGCATCGCATGCTGCATGCAAGCGGCAATCTGGTGGGACGCCAGATCGACAGCGTCATCCTGCGCGCGTGCCGCGAAGACGGAAGCGTGCTGGAGGAAGCGGACCAGCCCACGCGCCAGGTGATCGCGAGCGGCAAGCCGCTTCTGGGCCTCACGCTTTCGCTCGATCTCGCGGACGGCGACACAGTGTGGATTACCGAGAACGTCGTGCCCATCATCAAGCCGGGCGAGAGCGAACCCAGCGCGGTGCTGATCTCGTTCAACGACATCGGCCCCGTGCGCGCGGCCCAGCAGCAGCTTCGGTATCTCGCCACGCGCGACTCGCTCACGGGGCTCTACAACCGCGCGTATCTTGCCGACCGCATGCGCGAGATGTTCGATCCCGCAGGCGCGGCCGATTCACTGGCCGCGTCGACGAAGGCCGCCCAGCCCGATCACGCGGCGGTGATCTTCATCGATCTGGACGGCTTCAAGAAAGTCAACGACACCGCGGGCCACGATGCGGGCGACGCGTTGCTCTGCAGCGTTGCGCAGCGGCTTGCCGCATGCTCGCGCGCGGAGGACACGCTCGCGCGCGTGGGCGGCGACGAGTTCGTGATGCTCGTGACCGATCACGGCGGCGCGGAGTCGCTCGCGCGGCTCGCGCGCCGCGTGGTGGACACCGTGGCCGTGCCCTTCGCGGTGGCGGGCAACGAGTACTACCTGGGCGCCTCCGTCGGTATCAGCCTCTATCCCGAACACGGCCGCGATGCGACCACGCTGATGCGCAACGCCGACGCCGCGATGTATCACGCGAAACAGCATGGCCGCAATCAATTCCAGTTCTTCACGGAGCAGTTGAACCGGCACCTGCAACGCCGCTTCACGATCGAGCGCGCACTGCGGCGCGCGATGGCGGCGGGCGATTTGAGCCTCGTCTACCAACCCATCGTCGACGGGCGATGCAGTCGCACTGCGGGCGCCGAGGCGCTGCTGCGGCTCAACGATCCGGAACTGGGTGCGGTGACGCCGGCCGAATTCATCCCCGTAGCCGAAGACACGGGGCTCATCGTGCCGATGGGGCGCTGGGTGATCGAACGGGCCTGCGCGCAGGCTGCGGAATGGCGGCGCACGCTCGCGCCGGACCTCGTGGTGGCCGTGAATCTCTCGCCGCGCCAGTTCAACGACGGCCTCGTCGAGCACGTCGCGCAGACGTTGACGCGCACGGGCCTCGCGCCCAGCGCGCTCGAACTGGAAATTACCGAAGGCCTGTTGATGCGCGACAGCGAGACCGTGCTGCCCATGCTGAAGGCGCTCACGGACATGGGCGTGCACATCAGCGTGGACGACTTCGGCACGGGCTACTCGTCGCTCTCGTATCTGAAGCGCTTTCCGCTGCACAACCTCAAGATCGACCGTTCGTTCGTGAACGGCCTGCCCGATCATCGCGATTCGGTGGCCATCACGAGCGCCGTCGTGGCGATGGCGCATTCGCTCGGTATGACCGTGACCGCCGAAGGCGTGGAAACGCGCGAACAGGCGCTATTCCTCCGATCGATCGGCTGCGACAAGCAGCAGGGCTACTTCTTCAGCCGGCCCATGTCCGCGTGCACCTACGTGGAGCGGTTGATGGCGCCGCCTGCCGAGCTAAACGTGCTCAACGAACTGAGCGCCTAGTCACGACCTCGCCGTTTCACGGGCACGTTTGCACCGTGCCCGATTGCCGCGTTCGCCCACTCTTTTCGGCCAGATGCGGTATTTTTGTGTTTTGTTTACTCCACGAAGACTATGCTCGAGCCATATCCACTGGCAGAGCAACCTCGCAGAACACAATGGCTCCGATTCAACCGGCCCGGGCTTTCGGCGGCGGTGCAGACCGCAACGAACCCCGCGCCCCGCGCAACAACGTCATCCCGTTTCCTTCTTCCCGCGTCCTGCTGCCCGTTACGCTCGATTGCGCGAACGCCGCGTCGACGCGCGAGCGACTCGCGGCGCTGCTTCATTCTGCACTGGGCGCCTACGTCGCGCATACGCAAGCCGTGCATGACGGCACGCGTGTCGGCGTGCGCGTGCAACTCGACATCTCGCCCGACGATCTCGACTTCGCCATTCATACGCTGATTGCCACCGTGCCCGAAGCAATGGTCGGACACGTGAAGCGGCGTACGGCGTAAGCGCTGTACACATTCGGCGCTTACGCCGCGTGCCGCGCAGCGTTCAGGCGTCGCTGCGGTCGCCGCTGTTGCTGTCGCTGCCGCGGCGGTTGGGTGGAAGCGGAACGACAACCGGCGAGCCGAGCACTGCTGCGTCCCGCTGAGCCGATGCGTCGGCGCTGCCGCGTTCGTTCGTTTCGGTTTGCGGCGACGTCGATGCGGGCTTCGTTCCCGACCGTTGTTCATATGCGCCGGCGAAGAGCCGGCACACCGCTGTCGGGTCGGCGCACGCGTGGAGCTGCGCCCGAAAGCGCTGATCGCAAAAGCGCTGCGCGACGTCAGCGAGCAGATGCAGATGCGTGCTCGTCGCCCACTCGGGCACGAGCAGCATCACGACGTCGCGCACGGGCTTCGCGTCCGGCGCATCGAACGCGATAGGCGTGGCGAGCCGCGCGTAGAGCGCCACGGCTTCGCGCAACCCTTTGACCTGCCCATGCGGTACGGCCACACCCTGACCCAGACCGGTGGACCCCATTGCCTCACGCGCGGCGAGCGCCGCCGTGACCGTATCCGCGGGCAGCCCCGCCTTGTGTTCGGCCAGTTCGCCGAGCCGTGCGAACAGCGTTTCGCGATCGGCGATGTCGAGATCAAGCAGCACGCGCGCAGGCGAGAGTAGCCGCGCGAGCGTGGCGCCCGCTTGCGCGAATTCTCTGCCGGATGACTCCGCGACCGGTTCGGCGCGCGCCCGCGCGTCGCCGTGGACGAGGTCCTGCCAGGCGTCGGTGGGCGCGGCCGGAATTTCGAGCAGCCGACCGATTTCGGCCGTCGGCGCGAGATGCGCGACGCGCAACATCGCGCCGCTCACCGCGGACTTCGGCAGATACAGCGACAGCCGCACGCGGCCGGTGGCGTGCAGCGACGTGAGACGCAGCGTCCAGGGCTGATCGCAGCAGTCGCGAATCAGCGCCTTGCGCAAGGGCGTGGCGTGCTGCGGGTCCACCGTGACGTGCATCATCACGTAGCGGCTGGTGGATACGACACGGCGGGCGTCTTGTGTGGTGAGCGGTGTGGACTCGGATGGGGTTGGGTTGCTGCGGCTGGCCGCGTCGGCGCTGCCGGTTCGCGATTTGCGGATTTTCAGAAGGGCCCCGAGGGTGCGCAGGCTGGACAATGGGTGCGTCATAGGGCCTTCGTGTTAGTGGGGCGAGGTTTTTAGACTATACGGGAGGTGGGGCACGATGAATGGGGGGGGCGGAGCCGTTTTCGACCCTGAGCGGTCGATCACGCTGCGTCGGGGAGCGTCCCCTGTTCGTACGTGAAGCGGCCGCTCGTGAGCGATCGCCAACTACTCACTGCCGGTCCGCGGGTTTTCTGTGCGTCCGTAAACGGCTGTTAAGCCCCACGAAATAAGTGGTATTCCAGCAATCTCAAAATGCCTTGAATAAGAACTGAAATCGTGCTGTTTCGGCTGATGCCGTGTCCGTGGGGTTCGCTTGCTACCCGGCTTACCAGGACGACCAGCGGTCGGGTGGCGGGCTCGCTATAAAAGTACGAAGCCGGAATTGCCGTCACAAGCTCTCCTCGAAAGCGAGAGTTCCTAATCTAACAAGCCGAGGCGGCCCGCGAGCTTTCGACAATGATAATTTTCAGGATCTTTTTCTAGGCCAGCCAAGGTATATTTTTGGGCGTCGCCTTCGAGGCCTTGGTGTATCGCGAGCCACGCCATTCGAGAAAAATCGTTTGCGTCAGCCTCCTCTTGTCGATTTTCCATTACCATGGCGAGCCGCTGAGCGAGCGCTTGCTTTTCGTAAGTATCGATCTCCAATCCTCGATCTCTTAAAAATTGATTCAGTCGATTCGCAGTATTCGAAACGTCGTAAAATGGAACTTCTGAAAGCTGCGCACGCTCAACAAACGCATGAACCTCTCCCAAAGTGTCGCCCAGGCGATGACACACGAAGGCTAACGTACGCCAGGCGTCAGCGACGTGAGTCTCATCCGGCTCGTTCTCTAAAAAGCGCACCAACTCTGATTTGGCTTTCTGTAGACCGTCTTCTGAACCTAGCTCTAAGTGCCAACGAGCTAGTAGAAGCCAACCCGCCGGATAATTTCGGCAGATCATCTCGATAATCGTTTCGTAATTTTCGTAAGAATCGCCCGATTCGCAGCGCTTCGCAATTGCCGCCACAAAACGTTCGACTCGTTTTGCAAGCCCCAATTGCATGCCATCCCGCCGAATCGG
Source organism: Paraburkholderia kururiensis (assembly GCF_034424375.1). Lineage (NCBI taxonomy): Bacteria > Pseudomonadati > Pseudomonadota > Betaproteobacteria > Burkholderiales > Burkholderiaceae > Paraburkholderia > Paraburkholderia kururiensis. The sequence continues at coordinate 1,637,311 of NZ_CP139965.1, forward strand.
ACCTAGCATTTGCAGAATTTCCGAATCAGATAAGATGGATGGTTTTTGAGGATTTATATTGAGCTTCTTCTTTCCAAAGATGCTGGCGACAAGTGGAAGTGAAAGAAATTCCTGATTATCTGCGGGTGCAATATGAGCTTCCACTAAAGAATAATTAAGCAACGCGTCAATTCCACTTTCGACTTGTTGCCGCTCTCCAGTAGAGCGTATTAAAACAGCTTCTAGCGCAAGTCGAGGAACCAAAGAATTCCACGCCGATAGTGTTAAAAAGGCACGCTGCGCGCAGGGAGTAAGTGATGCGTACGTCCTTTCGAAAAGGGCCGTTAATATTTCGTCGCTGCCCGCAACAAGCCTTGGGATATTCCCGGCCACACCTGTTTTGGCAACCTCGCCCAGCAAAATTTTGATAACATACGGATGCCCTTCGGACTGCGTAATTAAATCTTCGACATAAGAAGGCGTTAGGTGGCGAGTTACTCCAAGTTGCACGGAAGCTTGATTAATCAATTTAATCGATTCATCGCGATTCATGCCATTAACATCGACTGGGTAATCGCCCTTGAAATCCCGAAGCCTGGTTGTCAGCAATGCTTTGTTTGGCAATCTGATATAAGTATCGATCCAGGTAAATACCTCCAACGGATTTTGTGTGGTCTCAAAATTATCAAAAACAAATAGGCAGGGGCCGGAGTCGCACTTTTGCAGCTGCTCCTCTAGGAACTGCCGTGCATTGAAGCCTTTTGTAGCTCTGGTGTCCTCGGAGAGTACAAGCCTCGCGTAAAGTCGGCTCATGTCTTCGGGACTAACTACATTCGGTCGAACCGGTTTCGGCCCACTCATATGCAAGTCAACGTCTCGGGCGCTTAGCCATACAACCGTCATATAACGATGGTCCAGATATATGTCTTCCAGTACGCGAAGCGCAAGTGACGTTTTTCCGATGCCCCCCCTACCCCTGAGCGTAATTATTGGTCGCTTATCGTCAAGTAATAACGAGAGAAGCTCTGTCTCCAGTTCATTGCGATCGATATAATCGGAAAGTGACTCAGGCGCATTAGAGAAGCAATTTCCACGTGGAATTAATTCCCAACGCCCATCTGTCTCGCTGGCTGGAAGGGTCCCAGGCGGAATCGAAAATGCTTGCGTGTCACCATACCGCTTGTTGTCGGTGAAATAAGATAATAATTCGTATTTTTTTCCTGAAAAACTTCCATTGGCAAAATAAAAATCTGTCAACTCCGGATCACTTTCAGCTAGTGAAACAAGTCGAGGGCAATCCCAGTAAATGTAGATGCCGTTTTGTAATACGTGCGTGGATTCTTTCTTTAAATACTCAAACGGCGAAGGATCGCCAGCTATAGAAGAAACCCTATATTTTCCGGATAGATTTCGATGAAGATAGGCCCACGAACGTTTAAACAACGAAAAGTTTTCTGAAAATGATTCCAAGCTTTTTCTTAGATATTCAGCAGATTGGCCGACGCTAGATGATTTTGTTGCGCCATGGGCCCGCGTTTTGTTTCGGAGTGTTGAGAGCAAGCGAAACCAACGTTTCATGTCTGACTTAACGGGCATATCTTCCGACTCGATACCTAATTCATCGAGTGCGCATTTCATCGCCGATACGCTTTGGTATTGCCAGTCACCTTCGCGACAAAGTTTAGTAAGTTCACTTTGCTCGGGATGGGCGCTTGTCACCAGATACTGCGAAGCAAGTCCCGTGAGTACATCCTCAATTGCGCGCCCCCAGTCGCCCATTCCGTCGGCGCGGGCTAGAGCGTGCTCAACTCGGTATTTATTGCGCTCCTTATCTTCTGAGATCGCGGATACCATTCCAAGCGTCACAGTCTTAGCCAGCGCTTCAGCTGCCAAGAGCAAGTCGAAAAAGTAAGTGAAGTCCGAATCGTCTTTAGACAAGTCGACACGTTGAAAGACTTGCTGGAGTGCTTTGTGAGTCATGAGTTGCACTTGGCTCCGTCGCTGTTTCGAGTATATTTCTGTACCGTAACATAGCTGTTCCCTTGGGCAACGGCAAGGTGTCTGATTACATTACGGCGGGCTAATACTTCGAATCGGTTGATCACGCAGCTCGCCGCGAGTGAGTCGGCTCAGTCATCGTTAGCGGACGTTGGCAAACTGATCGGAACGGCCGCTTCTGGCTGAGGCTGTGTGAAAACGCGAAAGCACCCGGTTTTCGGGTGTCGCTTTACCCCTCCCGAACCGCTTCGAAGTCCGTATGCGGCGATCTGGCGAGCCGAGTTTGTCAGGCGGTGCGTTCGGCGGGAGCTTTCACACAGCCTCGGCCGCCAACAAACTACAGCGCACCCCCCAGCGTCCCATCAACCAGACAAGTGGGTGTCACCAACTGATCGACAAAAACCATCCCCGCCCCGACACCCCCTCACTCCACCCCACGCCCATTCAGCCATCCATCGATAGCCTCGAGCACCTTCGCTTCAATTCCCAGGTATCCGTGCGGCGATTGCGCGCCACATTCTGCGCGCTTGTTGCCTCCGCCCATGGTGCTCGATACGGCGATGAAATCGAAATTATTGTCGGCGGCCATGCGTTTCGCGGCGCTGAACGGCGAGGCAACACAACCGTCGTGTTCGTTCGATACCACCAGCACGCGCGCCTTGTTTCGAGGCCACGCGACGCCCGACAAACCCGGCTCGCCGCGAACGGCGACCGAAATCGGCGACGTCAGCACGAAGGCGTCCGCGAGGTCCGGTTGGCGTAGCAGCACGTTGCCCACCGTAATGGTCCCGCGGCTCGTCCCGACCAGTGCAACTTTCGCGGAGGGGTAACGTCTTTTCAGCTCGCCGACGACGGCGGCAACGTCCTGGCTTGCCGCGTCGCTCAACCGGAATGCGTCGTCCATGCCTTCGGCGTGGTCCGATGGCGCGTCGAACACGACCGCGGCATCGCCGGCCTTCGTCCAGTAGGCCGCAGTTCGCACCACGAAATTTCCCCGCATACTGGTCGGTCCGTTGTCCGCGAGCGCGACGGCGCCATCGGCGCCCGCGAACAGTACGACGATCCAGGCAGGCGAGGCCGACGTCGAATCGATGTAGACGTTTTGAGTGACATCGCGGCTCTTCACGGAAACCAGCTCGCCCGCACAGACGGCGTGACTGCCCGCCATGAACACGGCCGCGAGCATCAGCCGGCGCCATGGCAGCACGCGGGTAGGGCGCCGCCATGGCCCAATGCGATGGACCGCCGGCCTTTCGAAGCAACGCGCTTTTTTCATTCGGATCGCTCCCGCTGTTCGAGGAAGGCGGCGCCGCCGTTCCATCCATGCTGTACAGCCGTTACCCTGCCGTGTTCGCCACCTTGCAGGCATGATCGAGCAGCCCTTCCGCCGTCCCCGTCCCGTCGTCGCCATCCAGGCTGCTGTTCAGCACAATCCACCCGTCAGTCGCATCCGCGCCCGAACCCGCGCCGGTCACGAGGATCGTCTGCGTGTCCATGGCCTGCCCCTCGGGCAGGCTGCGCGCCACCACGCGAAACGGATTGCTCGCGTCTTTCAGGCTCGTCACGCGCATCACGCGGTAGCGGTTGCCGTCCAGCGTCATCTCGCGCCAGGTATTCGGCGAATCGGTTCGGTGGGTCGCGAGCGCGCGCGTGACGTCGGGCCGCATGCAGTCGATGTGGATATGCAACTGGTTCTGTGACCGCCGGTGGGCCGAGTTGATTTCGAGTCCGATCTGGTCCGCGGCGAGCGTGCGCTTCACGCGCGTTTCGACGTAGTGCCGCGCGTTCCATGCGTCGGCCCAGTACTCGGGCGAGCCGGCGTAGAGAATGTCGGGGCTTTCGATGCCCGCCACGCGATCGGTCGGAATCAGCAGGTATTGCGCGGCGCCGTTGATGTCCTTGAGCAGCGCGTAGCGCGCCTGCAAATCCACCTTCGTGCACGGCCCCGGCGGTTGCGACGCCTGCGCGGCCGGCACGCACTGGCCGCCTACGATCTTCCAGAGCGCGTTCGAATCGACGGCCGCCAGGTGCGTGCAGGCCGTGCTCGCCAGCACGGCGAGGCCTGTGGCCAGCGCGGCGAATGCGATCGGGAGGGCGCGCGAGTTCTGCGCGCGCGGCGCGTATCGGGCAAGGGGCGCGCGGCTCATAGCACCGGCGCGGGCAGTGGGCCGAGAACCTGTTCGAACGCCATGCCGATGGCAAGCAACCGGCGGTCGCTGCCGAGCGGTCCGTCCAGTTCCAGCCCCACCGGCAGTTTCGCGGACGTGAGGCCGGCCGGCAGCGAGAGTCCGGGCACGCCGGCGTTGCTCGCGGGATCGGTATTGCGCAGGTAGGTGTTCATCTCGTGCAGGGGCGGGCCGCCGTCGATGGAGACGCTCGACGAGCCGTTCACTTCGTCGAGCGGCACGGCGGCGAGCATCGTAGTGGGAAAGAGCAGGGCGTCGAGCCGGTGATTTGCGAAGGTCTCGGCATAGTGCTGCTGGAGCTTCGGCCGCCACACGGTAATCGCCTCGTGGTACGCGTCGCGCCAGCCGCCGTCGAGTATCGCGTCGTAGGCGCGGCGCACGTCCGGGCTCGCGATGCGGGCCGCGAGCGCGGCCACGGTTTGCACGGGCGCGTGGTTGGCGACGAGCCAGTCGCGCACGTCGTCGCCTGCTTCATGGAGCGCAACGGGGCCGCCCGTGCGTTCGTCGAGCGTGAGCAGGTCGGCCATGTCCACTTCCACGAACGTCACGCCAGCGGCTTCCAGCCGCGCGAGCGCGGCGCGCGCCGTGGTCTCCAGCGCGCGTTCGAGGCCGTCCCACAGCGGCGCGGGCAGGCCGATTCTGAGCGTTGCGAGCGACACGTCGGGCAGTGTCGCGTCGCCCGTGACGACGCTGTCGAGTAGCGCGATGTCGGCCACGGTGCGCGCCATCGGGCCCACGGTGTCGCGCGTGTGCGAGATGGGCACCACGGCTTGCGGATCGTGATAGCGGCGTGCGGCCCCGCCGTCGCCCACCGAGGGCCGGAAGCCCGCGATGCCCGTCAACGCGGCCGGAATGCGCGTGGAGCCGCCGGTATCGCTGCCGAGCCCGGCCGGCACGATGCGCGCAGCGATGGCGGCCGCGGTGCCGCCCGAAGATCCGCCGGGTATCAGGCCCGGGTCGTACGGATTGCGCACGGGGCCGGCGTGCGGGCTCAGGTTGGTGCTGGTAATGCCGAGCGCCAGTTCGTGCATGTTGGCCTTGCCGAGCATGATGGCGCCCGCGTCGAAGAGGCGCTTCGCCGAGGGCGCGTCGTCTGCGGCCTTGAAGCCGGCGAGCGCGGGCGTGCCGGCCGTCGTGCAGAGCTGCCGCGTACTGATGTTGTCCTTGATGACGACAGGCAAGCCCGCGAGCGGCAGCAGGGCGCGCGCCTCGGGCGTCATGGCATCGATGCGGCGGGCGTCGGCCAGCGCGCCCTCCACGTCGAGTTCGGTCAGCGCATTGAGATTCGAGAGTGCCTGCGCCCGCGCGAGCAGCGTCGCGACGTAATCCGTTGCCTTCAGGTGGCCTGCCTGGATGGCTTGCACAGCTTGTACCGCGGTCAATGCGAGTTGTGTGTCGACGCTCCACGTCATGGGCGGGGCTCCCTCGGCAGGTCCGTCATCGTTTGAGAAAACGCAGCGCGAAGCGCGCGACGGCGGGCATCACCGAAGGACGCAGCAGCCTCGCGTCGTAGCCGCTCATGCGCCGTTCGTTTTCTTCGAGGCACATTTCGAAGAGCGCCTTCGGCGTGAGCGTCGCGTTGAGCGTGCCGCGATTGGCTGCAAGAAAGTTGGAGTCGTGCACGCCGCCGTCGGCGTCGATGCCGCGCGCGATGGCAAGCCGTTCGCGCACCAGCGCGATCCAGATCGCGGCCACGCGCAGCGCGTGCCACGGGCGCCGCCACCACGGCAGATTGCGGCGGTACCAGGCGGCCCAGTTGACGAAGAAGAGAATGTGGCGCGCTTCTTCCTGGATCACGGGCTCGAAGGTTTCGACGAGCGGCTCGGGAAAGTAGCCCGATTCCCGCGCGGCGCGAAAGAGCCCGAAGGCGAAAAAGCTGTCGATGCACTCGCTGTAGCCCGTGAGCATCCAGGCCCATTCGGGGTCGCGTGGCTCGATGTAGTCGGGCTCGGGCGCGAGCGCGATGCCGTAGGCCTGCACGAGCTTCGAGAGCACGACCTTGTGGCGGGCTTCCTCGGCGGCGTCGAGCGTGAGCGCTTCGGCGAGGAGCGGCTCGCGGATGCTGGCCGCGTAGGTCCTTACGCGAACCGAGGCGCGGCCCTCGGTCTGCACGGCCATGTCCCAGATGGGCAGCGACGTGAGGCGCGCAAGCGCGTCGGGCGCGAGCGGCGGCCAGTCGATGACGGCGGGCTTGTACGGGTGGTGGGTGTCGAGCAACATCCGGCAGAACATGCGCCGATGTTCCCCGGAGCCGATGCGCACGGGACCGGGCGTATCGAACGTCCAGTGGCGGAACGCCGTGTCGGCGTGGTCTTCTGCAACATGCGACAGGGTATCGGACATGGAGCGCGAGAGCAGGCGGCGGGAATGCCGCCTATTCTGTCACACCCCTCGCAGCGGCGCCGTGACGGCGGCAATGCGCGGCGCGGTGCTCCGGCTACGGTGCGCGTTTGCGGTTGTCGATCCACATGCGGCCCCAGCGGGACGCATAGGCGAGGGCGTGTTCCTCGTCGAAGAAGTAGTCGAGGGCGTCGAACGAGCGCGCGTCGCTTTCGTTGGCCGCGGCGATTGCCGTGCCGACACGTTCGAGGGCGACGCGCTGGATGGTGAGGCCGGCGGCGAAGAGGCCGTTCGGCAGACGCTGGGCAATTGGCGTGACCGCGTAGCCCTTGTATTGGATAGCCCGGTTCATGGTTCTCGCGTGCAAGGTTGCTTCATCGGATGGCTTGGGAACAGCCTACGGCACGCCATGAGGCAGAGGAACCAATCTTTCTTCGCAAGCAAATCAACGGCGGCGTGGAACGCTCATGAGGGACGGGAGAGACGCGGATGAACGCCTGGTTCGCGTGCGCGAGCGCGCATGGGCGAGCGAGAGGACGCCGCCCGTCGCCCGCGGCATGGGATCAACCGGCAAGGCTCAGCAGCCGCGCACTGCGATGCGCCGCCGATGCGACCGCCTCTTCCTCTGCTTCGGCGCGCCCCGCGTTGAACGCGAGGGCGAATTGCGCGGCCTGTTTGCCCACTGTCGCAAGCTGATCGACCACCTTCGGGTCCGAGCACGTGTGCGGCGTGTCGAAGCGCGTCTCGAGCGTGTTGATGCCGGCGCCGAACGGCGTAGGCCAGCCGCGCAGCGCATGGACGATGGAGCGCAGCGAGGTCAGCACCGAACCTGCTGCCTGCCAGCCATAGGCCGTCACGATGCAGCCGACGGCGCGTCCGTCGAGATAGGGCCGTTCGTCGTTGCGCAGTTCTTCGAGCGTATCCAGCGCGTTCTTCACGAGGCCCGAGACGCCGCCGTGATAGCCGGGCGTGGCGATCACGAGCGCGTCGGCGGCGCGTACGGCTTCGATCAGTTCGCGCTGCTCGTCCGTGCGCTCGGCGCTTTCAGGCGCGTAGTGCGGCAACCGGTGCAGGAACTCGCCACCGAAGAGTTGTGTGCGTGCGCCGGCGCTTTCCGCGCCGCGCAGCGCAAAGCCGAGCGCGCGCTCCGTGGACGACGCGGCGCGCGTCGTGCCGCCAATGCCCACGATGAGCGGCTGGCGGGAAGAATCTAAAAGGGTCAACGCAATGCTCCTTCGTTAGCGGAAGCCGGTGCGCTCGCTGCGCGTGGGGAACACGCGACGGCGAGGGCCGGACAGGGGAAGCACGAAGCCGAAATCAAGGCAGGCCTTGAGCCTGAACCGCCATCTTAGTGACCGAGGGTAGCCGCGCGAACCGACTTTTCGTTCTAACGATATGAGGCGGCAGGGGGATGGCAGGGAGGGAAGAGAAGGACGAGAGAGCGCGAGAGAAGGCCCGCGAGCGTCGCGATAAGCATATGCGAAAGCATTGGTTGTGGACGCGAGCGGAGACTGGCTACGATGAAGCCGTCTCCTCTTTTGATGACACTCCTTGACATGGGACTGCGCTCCGGCCGCCGAAAGGCGCCGGAGCTTTTTTTTATGTGGCGAGCGCGCAGCCGTAGCGCAGCGCGACGTGGACGCGGCGCCATTGCGGGTTCAAACCCGCATGACGTTTCCGTCCGGCCCGATCTTGCGCGGGATGTCGTGATCGAGATCGAGCGGCCGTTTCGTACGGCCTGCGCCTGTTCCGTTCCCGGTCCCTGCGGCACTGCCCGAGCCCGCGGCTGCTGGGTCTGCGACCTTGCGCGCCGTGGTGTGGTCGGTGTTCTGCGCGCGCTTCTGGCGCGGCGCCTTGCGTGCGCCAGCCGCCGGCTTGTGCGGGCGCTGCCGCGCTTCGGGCGGGTTCCACGTCTCCACATAGTGCTCGCCGGCCAGCGCCGGCAAGCTGAAGTCGAACAGCAGGGCGCACAGCACCGCGCCGGTCAGAATGAATCGCACGTTGTTTCTCCGTGTAGCCGTAGCGCCCGTTGTTGCCTCTTCAGGGGCGGCGGCAATGCGCGCCGGTTCCCACACACGAACCGTCGCAGCCTGGGCAGTAATGCCGGTCGTGTACCGCGGCGTTCACCGTCCACGCCTGCGAGGAGGCCGGCGCCCGCGTGCCGACCGTCCGACCGTTTTCCGCCGCGAAAAAGGCCGGCTCGCCGGCCTTGCCGCGATGGATGGCTTCTTCGATGACCGCGTCGCCGAATGCCTGCCTCAACTGGGCGACGAACGCCGCCACCTCGGGCATGGGATGCGCGTGGGCCGCCGCGCCATGCGGCACGCGCTGCGCTTCGTCACACGCGGCGTCGCGTGAGCCGTGCGCGGCATGGCCGTTGCGCATAGCGTGAACCCCTGTTTCCATCGCACCCATGGCACTCCCATGGCCTTCCGTTTCCGGCAGAAATTCTCTCTGAAAAATACTGGTTCGATGTGAACCGGCGGCGCGCAGCATACTGTACATTTATACAGGATTTTCCATAAACCGCAAGCTGGAAGTTCCAGCAGGTGAGGCCGCCCATGCAGATCACGGTGACGATTCCGCCCGACCAGCTCGACCAGCAAGGGGAGCAGGAACTGGCCCGCATTCTCGGCTGCGACGCCGCCGCGTTGCCCGGTGTGCTGGGCCGGCATGCCGAAGCCGCGCTGAGCGAATACCTTTCCATGTACCGCGGACAGAAGGTGCTCAAGCGCGGCAGCGACATGCTCGAATACCGGCTGTATCTGCTGATTTCGATTGCGCTCGCGGGCCGCATTCCCGACGAGCAGTTCGTTTCCGCGCTGTTCCAGACCACGTCGGCGGAAAGCCGGCGGTTGATCCGCTCGGTGCTCTCGAAATATCAGTATCAGTTGCAGGAGGCGCTGCGCGCCACGATGGCGGCGGCCATGACGAATCTTGCCTACGACCGCGAGGGCGGCGTCTACACCATGGTGCTCAACAACACGAACATCGTGGACGAGCTGAACAAGCTGCTCGCCGCCGCCGACGGCACGCTCACGCCGGTCACGCGCCGGCGCGGCAGCGTGTCGACCTACGACATCCGGCCGTCGAGCTACGAGCAACTGTGCAAGCTGCTCGGCCTGCCGCCGCAGACCGATCATCTGGGCAACGGATGAAGCCAGCGGCATGCAGCACGCCGGAACGTCCACCGCAGCCCAAAGGAGAACCGCCCGCATGACCGACCTGCTTGCCGCCGCGTCGCTCCTGACCGCGGCTGTCACCGTGCTGTATGGCTTGTGGTATCCCGAGATCGCGCGGGCGCTGGAAATGCCCGTGCCGGCGCGCGCCGTCGACGCGGGGCCGCGGCGGCATCAGGTGAGGATGGTGCTGCGCGCCCGCGTCGTGCCGCTCATGGTGCTCTCGGTGTGCGTGGCGCTGGTGTTCGTGCCGGATGCGCTCGCCATCGCGCGCGAGGCAGTGTCGCTCGTTTTGCACGAGCGCCTGGCGGCGCTGCACTACGATTCGCGCAAGACCGCCGTGTGTCTGATCGTGGTGTTTTCGATGGGTCTTGCGCTGCACATCGTGTTGCTGGCGTGGCGCACATGGTGGCTCCTGCTGCGGCTGGAGCCGTCATGAACGGCGAGCGCTTTCGGTGCGCCGCATTCAACGCGGCCGCCCTGATTGGAGGTGGACCGAACCGCGTGAACCGAACCGCGTGAACCGAACCCTAACCCGCCAACTGCTCCCCCGTCCCGCCTTGGGTCGCCAGCGCGCCGCCGTCGGGCTCCGTGCGCCGCTTGCGGCTCGCCTTCGCGCCCGCGCCGGCACCCGTGCCGTCCGACTTGCGGCGCGTCGCCTGCCGTTCGATCACGCGTTGCAGCAGGCAGAACGCGCAGAGCAGGGCGCCGATCACGATGCGCGTCCACCACGAACTGAGCGTGCCGTCGAAGGTGATGAGCGTCTGGATGGTGCCCAGAATGCCCACGCCGAACACGGACCCGATCACGTAGCCCACGCCGCCCGTCAGCAGCGTGCCGCCAATCACCGTGGCCGCAATCGCGTCCAGCTCCATGCCCTGGCCCTGCAAGCCGTAGCCCGAGAGCACGTAGAGCGTGAACACGAGCCCGCCCAGCGCGGAGCAAAAACCGCTGAACGCATAGACGAGCACCTTCGTGCGTGCCACGGGCAGGCCCATCAGCAGCGCCGAACGTTCGTTGCCGCCCACCGCGTAGACGTTGCGCCCGAAGCGCGTGTAGTGCGCGATATAGATGGCGACGAAGAGCGTGACGATCGCGACCAGCGCGCCCGCGTTCAGCGACCCGCTGCCGGCACGCACGCTGAAGCCCGCAATGGCGTGAAAGGCCGGGTCGTTGATCGTGATGGACTGCGTCGTGATGAGAAAGCACGTGCCGCGTGCGAGGAACATGCCCGCCAGCGTCACGATGAACGGTTGCAGCTTGAGGAAGTGGATCAGCGCGCCCATCGCGGCGCCGTAGAGCGCGCCGAACGCGAGCACCACGGCCACGATGGCCCACACCGGCCAGTGCAGCCGCTCGGACCCCACCGCGCAGAGAATCGTGGTGAGCGCGAGCACGGCGCCCACGGAAAGGTCGATGCCGCCCGACACGATCACGAACGTCATGCCGATCGCGATGATGAGCAAAAACGAGTTGTCCACGAGCAGGCCGAGCAGCACCTGCAGCGAGAAGAAGCCCGTGTACATCACCGACCCGAAGCCGAACAGCACGGCGAACAGCATGACGGTGACGGCGATGGGCAGCGTGCGCGGGTCGATCAGCGGACGCAGCCAGCGCTCGCGCAGCGGGCGGCGCTGGCCGGAAGGGAGGGCGCTCATTCGGATGCCTCGACGATAGGCCGGGTCCGCGCGGAAGGCAGGACACGTTGGAGATGGCGCGCGAGCAGCGCGCGGATGGTGGCCGACTGGATCACGCTCACCACGAGCACGACGGCGGCCTTCACGACGAGCGTGGCTTCGGGCGGCACGCCGATGGAGTAGGTCGTGTACGTGAGCGTCTGGATGATGAGCGCGCCCAGCACCGTGCCCGCCAGGCTGAAGCGCCCGCCCGCGAGCGACGTGCCGCCCAGCGTCACGGCGAGAATCGCGTCGAGTTCGAGCAGCAGGCCCGCGTTGTTGCCGTCCGCGCTGCGCACGTTCGAACTGGCGAGAATGCCCGCCACCGCGGAAGCCACGCCGCAGAACACATAGACGCCGAACACGATGGAGGCCGAGCGCAGGCCTGCCAGACGCGTCGCAACCGGATTGATGCCGATGGCGCGAATGAAGAGCCCGAGCGCCGTGCGGTTCACGAGCAGCGCCGTCGCCGCGATGGCGGCCAGCGCGATCCACACCGAACACGGCACGCTCGCGAGGTAGCCGTCGCCAAGAACGAGGTAGCCCGGCGCGCCGATCGGAATGATCTGGCCGCCTGTGAGCAATTGCGCGATGCCGCGGCCCGCCACCATCAGGATCAGCGTGGCGATGATGGGCTGCATGCCCACGAACGCAACGAGCAGCCCGTTCCACACGCCGGCCGCGATGCCGGTGCCGAGCGCTGCGGCAAGCGCGAGTCCGACTTGCGACGGGTCGTCCGCAAGCACCGTTGCCGCTGCGGCGCCTGCAATTGCCACGACTGCGCCCACCGAGATGTCGATGCCGCGCGTCGCGATCACGAGCGTCGTGCCGAGCGACACGATCACGAGCGGCGCCGCGCGATTGAGAATGTCGATGGGCGCGCCGAACAGGTGACCGTCCAGCATACGGATGGAAAGAAACGCGCTGTTGTGCGCGAGATCGAGCAGCGTGAGCAGCACGAGCGTGACCACCGGCCACACGAGCGGATGCGCGAGCGCCGTTCTGACGAGTTTCATCGTTCGCCTCCCGCAATGAGCCGGTAGACGTGATCTTCGGAGGCTGCGTCGGACGTGACCTCGGCCACCTTGCGACGGTCGCGCAGCACGGCGATGCGGTCGCTCACGCGCACCACCTCGCTTACTTCCGACGAGATGAACAGAATGGCGAGCCCCTTCGCGCAGAACGACAGCACGCGGTCCATGATTTCGAATTTCGCGGCCACGTCGATGCCGCGCGTGGGTTCGTCGAGGATCAGCATCTTCGGTTCGGTGGCGAGCCAGCGCGCGAGCAGCGCCTTTTGCTGGTTGCCGCCCGACAGCAGACCAATGGGTTGTTCGGCGTCGCGCGCCTTGATGCCGAGCAGCTTGATGTAGCGGTCCGCCATCTCGCGCTGCTTCGCGCGGCCAATGACGCGCCACCAGCCGCGCCGCGCCTGCAACGCGAGCACGATGTTCTCGCGCAGCGGCAGGTCCGCGATGATGCCTTCCTTCTTGCGGTCTTCGGGGCAATAGCCAATGCCGTGGCGCACCGCGTCGTGCGGCGAGCGCAGCTTCACACGGCGTCCGCCGATGCTCACTTCGCCGCCGTCGGCCTTCTCCGCGCCGAACAGCAGCCGCGCCGTTTCGGTACGGCCCGAGCCGAGCAGCCCCGCGAGCCCGACGATCTGGCCTTGCGCGATGTCGAGATCCACGGGATTCATGAGCCCGCGTCGCGACACGCCGCGCATTTCCACGAAAGGCCGCGCGTCGCCCGTGGGCGCCGCTTTTCTTTCGGCCACGTCGCGCTCCAGCCGCTCGCTCATGCCTTCATGACCCACCATCTTCGCGACGAGCTGCGTCATGGGCAGGTCTTTCGCGAGGTATTCGCCTTCGCGTTCGCCGTTGCGCATCACGGTGATGCGGTCCGACACGGCGTAGGTCTGTTCCAGAAAGTGTGTGACGAACAGGATCGCGATGCCCGACTCGCGCAGCTTGCGCAGCACCGCGAAGAGACGCGCCACCTCGCTGTCGTCGAGACTCGAAGTGGGTTCGTCGAGAATCAGCACGCGCGCGTCTACGGACACGGCGCGCGCGATGGCCACCATCTGCTGCACGGCGACGGGATACGCGTCCAGCGAACGCGTCACGTCGAGCGTGACGTTGAGGGCAGCCAGCGCGTCGGCGGCGCGCGCGTTGATGGTCTTCCAGTCGATCGCGCCGCGCCGTTTCGGCTGGCGGCCGGCAAACACGTTCTCCGCTACCGAGAGGTTGGGGCACAGGTTGATTTCCTGGTAGAGCGTGCGAATGCCGGCCGCTTCCGCTTCGAGCGGCGTCGCGAAACTCACGGGCTTGCCGTCCAGCCGGATCTCGCCGGCGTCGTGGGCATGCACGCCGGTGAGCACGTTGATGAGCGTCGATTTGCCGGCGCCGTTCTGGCCCATCAACGTGTGGATCTCGCCGGGAAAGAGCCGGAAGTCGACCTGGTTGAGCGCCCGCACGCCCGGAAAGGACTTGCTGACGCCCGTCGTCTCGAGTATCGCGTGAGCCGCCATAGGGGTGCCGTGGCTTAGTACTTGCGCTGCGGCATGATCTGCGCCGCGACGCTCTGCGGGAACACCGTTTCGTTCGTCACGATGCGCTTGGGCAACTGCTTGCCGGCCACGAGGTCCTTCACCGCGGTCATGAGCTGCGGTCCGAGCAGCGGGCTGCATTCCACGTCCACGTTGATCTTGCCCGCCACCATGGCCTGGAAGCCGCCGTGCGTGGCGTCGAAGGACACGACGCTCACGTCCTTGCCCGGCTTCATGCCGGCTTCTTCCATGGCCTGGATCGCGCCCAGCGCCATGTCGTCGTTATGCGCGTAGACCACGTTCATCTGCTTGCCGTAGGTCTTCACGAACGCTTCCATGACCTGCTTGCCGCCGGCCAGCGTGAAGTCGCCGCTCTGCGACGCGATGATCTTGAACTTCGGATCGTTCTTGATCACTTCCATCAGGCCCGCGTGGCGGTCGTTCGCGGGCGCGGAGCCCACCGTGCCCTGCAGCTCGACGATGTTGATGGGACCGGCATCGTTGCGATAACGGTCTTCCAGCCACTTGCCTGCGCGCCGGCCTTCTTCGAGGAAGTCCGAGCCGATCATCGTGGTGTAGAGCGACTGGTCTTTCACGTCGATGGAGCGGTCGGTGAGGATCACCGGAATGCCGGCCGCTTTCGCTTCGGTCAGCACCGGCTCCCAGCCCGATTCCACCACCGGCGAAAACGCGATCACGTCCACCTTTTGCGCGATGTACGAGCGAATCGCCTTGATCTGGTTTTCCTGCTTCTGCTGGGCATCCGAGAACTTCAGGTTGATGCCCGCTTCCTTCGCGGCGCTCTTGATCGAGACCGTGTTGGCGGTACGCCATGCGCTCTCGGCGCCGACCTGCGCAAAGCCGAGCGTGATCTTTTTCTCGTCCGCATGGCTGGTGACGGCGGTCAGCGCGAATGCGGCGGCAAGCAGCACGCGAAGCGTCATGCGTTTCGTGGGTTCCATGGGGTGTGTCTCCGGTTCGTGTCGTTGGTATCCGGCACCGCCGTTCGCGTCCTGAGTCGGGTCTATGTGCCCGACAGCGGCAAGCACCGGTTCCTGCAGGCCCTGCTGTGACTGCTGTGTTGCCAGTTGCTTCGTTGTTGCCCTGGGTGTTGCTCGGGTCTTGCGTGGTGTGCTGCGTGATTGCCTGCCGGATTCCGGCTTTGTTCTGCGCTTTTCTCCGGCGTTTTTTCTTCTGCTTCTTTCTCTTTTTCGTCCCGAAATGTGGCATGGCCAGGACGATTAATAGACATACTATATTCACCGAAACAGCCGCACGTGATCCGTGTTTTCCCCACCTAGCGCGAATAAATAGTCATGCTATTTGTTGATAAGGACAGCGATTAACTGCGATCGTCCCACCATTTGCGCCCCGCAATGCAGCATCGGAAAAACGGACCTATTCCATGACAGACCAAACCCGCAAGCTGCGTTCGGCCGAATGGTTCGGCAGCGCCGACAAAAACGGCTTCATGTACCGCAGCTGGATGAAAAACCAGGGCATTCCGGACCACGAATTCGCAGGCAAGCCGATCATCGGCATCTGCAATACGTGGTCGGAACTCACGCCGTGCAACGCGCATTTCCGCAAACTCGCGGAGCACGTGAAGCGCGGCATTTACGAGGCCGGCGGTTTCCCGGTGGAGTTCCCGGTCTTTTCGAACGGTGAATCGAATCTGCGGCCCACGGCGATGTTCACGCGCAACCTCGCGAGCATGGACGTGGAGGAGTCGATTCGCGGCAATCCGATCGACGCCGTCGTGCTGCTCGCCGGCTGCGACAAGACCACGCCCGCGCTGCTGATGGGCGCGGCGAGCTGCGACGTGCCGGCCATTCTCGTCACGGGTGGACCGATGCTCAACGGCAAGCACGAAGGTCACGACATCGGCTCGGGCACCGTCGTCTGGCAGTTGAGCGAGGCCGTGAAGGCGGGGCGCATTTCGCTCGACGAATTCATGTCCGCGGAGGCGGGCATGTCGCGCTCGGCGGGCACGTGCAACACGATGGGCACGGCGTCCACGATGGCGTGCATGGCCGAGGCGCTCGGTGTCACGCTGCCGCACAACGCCGCCATTCCGGCTGTGGACGCGCGCCGCTACGTGATGGCGCATCTCTCGGGCATGCGCATCGTCGAGATGGTGTGGGACGATCTGCGACTCTCGAAGCTGCTCACGCGCGCCGCGTTCGAAAACGCGATTCGTGTGAACGCGGCGATTGGCGGTTCCACCAACGCGGCCATTCACTTGAAGGCGATAGCGGGCCGCGTGGGCGTGCCGCTCGAACTGGACGACTGGACGCGCATCGGCCGCCACACGCCCACCCTCGTCGACCTGCAACCGTCAGGGCGTTTTCTGATGGAAGAGTTCTATTACGCGGGCGGCCTACCGGCCGTGCTGAGGCGCATGGGCGAAGCGGGACTCCTGCCGCATCCCGACGCGCTTACCGCGAACGGCAAGACGCTGTGGGACAACGTGCGCGCGGCGCCGAACTACAACGACGAAGTGATTCGACCGCTCGACAACCCGCTCGTCGCGGACGGCGGCCTGTGCGTGCTGCGCGGCAATCTCGCGCCGAACGGCGCGGTACTGAAGCCCTCGGCGGCCACGCCCGAACTGCTCAAGCATCGCGGCCGCGCCGTGGTGTTCGAAAACCTGGAGGACTACAAGGCTCGCATCGCCGACCCGGCGCTCGACGTGGACGCGACTTCCGTGCTCGTCATGAAGAACTGCGGTCCGAAGGGGTACCCCGGCATGGCCGAGGTCGGCAACATGGGCCTGCCGCCGAAGCTCTTGCGCGAAGGCGTGAAAGACATGGTGCGCATTTCGGATGCGCGCATGAGCGGCACCGCGTACGGCACCGTGGTATTGCACGTGGCGCCGGAAGCACGTGCGGGCGGCCCGCTTGCCGTCGTGCGCGACGGCGACTGGATCGAACTGGACTGCGAGACCGGCCGCCTGCATCTCGACATCACGGACGCCGACATGGCCGCGCGCCTCGCGCAATGGAAAGCGGCGCAACAGACGCTGCCCGCGGATACGAGCGGCTACCGCAAGCTCTACGTCGAGCACGTTCTGCAGGCCGACGAAGGCTGCGACTTCGATTTCCTCGTGGGGTGCCGCGGGGCGGAAGTGCCCCGCCATTCGCACTAGATGTGGACCGGGCCGAGCACGCTGTCGGCATCCGCGCGGGCGTTTTCGAGCTGCACGAGGCTTGCATGGCGCGCGCCGAGCGGGTCGCGGTTTTGCAGCGCCGTGAGAATCGCCTTGTGACGCGGCAGCGAAAGCGCATGCGTATCCGGGTGGCGGCTCGTCAGCTTGATGGACTCCGATAACGCGAGCGACAGCATGTTGCCGATGTAGGCCAGCATGTCGTTGTGCGTGGCCGCCATGATGGCGCGATGAAATTCGAGGTCGGGCGCGAGCAGGTCGCCCGCCGTGGGCGCGTGCTCCATGCGTTCGAAGGCGGAGCCGATGCGCTTGAGGTCTTCTTCCGTGGCGGCCGTGGCGGCGAGCGCCGCGGCGGCCGGCTCGATGATGCGTCGCACGGCCAGCAGCGAATGGAAGAACGCGCTTTCCGGCACGCTGCTGATGGTCCAGTAGAGCACGTCCGGGTCAAGCATGTGCCACTCTTCGCGCGGCCGCACTATGCTGCCCACGCGCGGCTTCGACACCACCAGCCCCTTCGCCACCAGTACGCGCGTGGCTTCGCGCAGCACGGGCCGGCTCACGCCATAGGTCTCGCAGAGCATCGGTTCGGCGGGCAGCCGTTCGCCGGGTTTGAGCTTGCCGCTGACGATTTCGATGCCGAGCTCCTGCACGATGCGTGCATGCATGCTCTTGCGGTTCTGAAGATGCCGGTAGTCCATGGTGTCCAGATGGGGGCGTGCTGCCGCTGGCTGCTTCACCCTGGCAATGGCCGCGAAGGCCGCTTGCCCTGGGGAATCGTTGCGGCGTTCGCCTCGATTGCCGATGTTGCTGTCCGCGTGCTTCGCCGTCATGCAACAGCCGGTGACGCCACGGGGTAGCGCTGCAACAGCATAGCACGCAGGTTTTTTGCGCTGCCCCCGTCTCGCGCTTCGCGTCCGGCCTTCGTGGCCTGGTTTGCGGCCCGGTTCGCAACCTGGTTCGCAACCGCGCAAAAAGGGACATCCGAAAACGCCGCCTCCGAAAAGGCGTCATGCCTGCTGGTGCGCCGATGCGCAATGGCGGCTCGCCAAACGCAACGGCCCGCGCGCTGTTGAGCTTTTTTCAGAATGCCCGAGCGGACGCGTTCGTACCATCGGGAGCATCCCGTCTTTTGCCGATACAAGCCGATGCCATTCCTTCGCAACGCCTGGTACGTGGCCGCTTTCAGCAGCGAGGTGAAACCGGACGCGCCCCTTGCGCGCACGCTGCTCGAGCAGCCCATCGTGTTCTTTCGCGATGCCGGCGGCGCGCCCGTTGCGCTCGACGACCGCTGCCCGCATCGCTTCGCCCCGCTTTCGCGCGGGCGGTGCGTGGACGGTTCGATCGAGTGTCCGTATCACGGGCTGCGCTTCGGCGCGGCGGGCGAATGCACGCTCAATCCGCACGGCGACGGGCGCGTGCCCGCGGGCGCGAAGGTGCGCAGCTACCCGCTGCGCGAGCGCTACGGCGCGCTCTGGATCTGGCCGGGCGACCCCGCGCGCGCCGAGGCGAGCGCGCTGCCCGACTTCAGCTTTCTGGATCCGGCACATCGCTACACGAGCGAAGGCTATCTGCGCACGCAGGCGCACTATCAGCTGAGCGTCGACAACCTGCTCGACCTCAGTCATTTCCAGTTCCTGCACCCCGGTACGCTAGGCAGCGACGCCATGGCGCGCGGCAACGTCCAGTTCGCGAGCGACGACGAGACCGTCTGGGTCAGGCGCGAAGCGCACCGCGAGATCGTGCAGCCATTCATGGCGCGCTCGTTCGGCGTAGCGGAGGGCGCGAGCGTCGACCGCTGGTTCGACGTGCGCTGGAACGCGCCGGGGCTGCTCGCCATCGCGGTGGGCCTCAACGAAACGGGCGCGCCACCGGAAAACGCGCGGGTCTCGCCGTCGGCCCACTGGCTCACGCCGGAAACGGCCGCGACCACGCACTACTTCTTCTCGTTCGGGCTGCCGCGCGAAATGGGCGAAGAGGGTCAGGCGATCGTCGATCAAGCGATCGAAGGAATCATGGAGCCCTTCAGGAACGAAGACCTGCCGATGCTGGAAGCGCAGCAGCGTGCGATTGGCGATTGCGACTTCTGGTCGATGCGGCCGGCGATGCTGCCCATCGACAAGGGCGCCGTGCGCGCGCGCCGAATCATGGAAGCGAAGCTTGCACGCGAAGCGGCGGGCGGGGAGGGCGCGGCTGGGGCTGCGGATGCCGACGCGTCGTTGGCCGGTCAACGGCCTGCTGCGCAGGGCGCTCCACAGCAGCCCGCTTCACAGTCCGCTTCACAGCCGAACTCACAGCCGAACTCACAGCCGAACTCACAGCCGGACTCGCCGGCCAACCACGCGACCTCGCAAGGCCCAAACGATCCGGCCCATTCCGACGACCCCGCCGCGGCGTTCTGGAAGATGCTCAACCTTGCCTAGCCACGAGCCCGCATGACGGCCACGCTCAGTTCGTTTCTCGCCGACGACGCCACGCGGTCCATGGCCGCGCTGCAACGCTATGTCAACGCGCCGGACCCCGACGCGGTATTTCTGGACGACATGCTGGAGCGCATCGAGGCCGCCCGCCGTCGGCCTTGTCCCCCGCGACCGCGCACCGGCCGCGCGCTGCGCGTGCTGCTGTTGAGCTACGCGGGCGCGGGCAACACGGGCGCGGATCTGCGGACCATCCAAACCATCCGCCACCTGCAACGTCTGTTCGGCGAGCGCGGCGAGCGCGACGAGGGCTTGAGGATCGAACTCTTTGCACTGGGCGATCTCTTCGATCACCCGGTGCTGGCCGCCACCCCGCGCATGCCCGTGCAGTTGCCCTACGTGCCCGATGCGTTCGCCGCCGCCATACCCGACTACGACCTCGTGCTCAACGTGGAAGGGTCCACCTACACGTCGAAATTCTCGGACTCGCTCTCGGGCATGCTGATCGGCGGCGTCGCGCTGGCGAGCGCGGCGGGGGCGGTGGGGCCGGCCGGGGCGGCGGGGGTGCCCGGCGCAGCGAACGGCGATGCGCAGGTCAGAGGCGTGGCATGGGGCATCGACAGCGGCGAGATGACGGACGCCCTGGCCCGCTTCGCGCGGGCGGCGGCAACAGGCGCGCACATCTTCTGCCGCAACGACGCGGCGCGCGAGCATCTGGCGTCGCTCGACATCGCCTCGCTGCCGGGCGCGGACTGCGCCTGGAGCTGGACGCCGGTGCGCACCGCGCGCGTGGCGGCGTTGCCGGCGAACTATGTGGCGCTGTGTCCGAACAATCCGTTCTGGTGGCCCGTCACCGCGGACGTGGCGCGGGCGAAGGCGCTCGACACCCAGCGCGCAAGCTCCCCGCTGCGCTACGGCCCGTTTCACTTCCACACGTGGGACGACGCGCGGGAGGCGGCGTACGACGCCTATGTCGAACGCTTCGCCGGACTGGCCGAACGCTTTCGCAAGCAAGGCTTTCCGCCCGTGCTGGTGGCCATGGAGCGGCTCGACCGGGCCGCCTGCGAGGACATCGCGGCGCGCGTGCCCTTCGACGTGCCGATCATGGCGCGGGGCACCGCGACGCTGGACGACGTCGCGGGCACCGTGGCCCATGCCGCGCGCGTGGTGACGACGCGCTACCACGCGGCCGTGGTGGCGATTGCGAGCCGCGTGCCGGTGTTCGGTCTTTCGATGGACGCGCGCATCGACCGGCTGCTGACCGAAGGCGGGTTTCCCGGCTGGTTCGCGCGCTGCACGGACCCGGACGGCGGCGAACGGGCGCTTGCGCGCCTCTGCCAGCCGCAACCCGCCATCGATGCGCTGCGCGACGCCTACGCCTTGCTCGCAAGACGCGAGCAGATGCGGCTCGGCCAGATGGGCGAGTGGCTCGCGGCCGCCGTGGGCCGGCGGTAGAGCGCTGCCGGGGCATTGATCCGGCCAACCCGTCGCCATACGAACCCCTAATCGTCTGACCAGCCCCTCACCGTCCGGCACCGCACAGTCCGCCGCCGAAAGGGCGAAATCGGCCAGAGAACCCCGCTACTTCGAGGTATTGCCCAGGGACCCGGCAGGGTATCGTGTCATCAACGTTCTTCGGAATGTTTCCTCGGAATACTGACCACCCCGGGTCAGAATTCTTTACGCCGGCGCTGCCGGCGTTTTTTTTGCCGAGCCCGCCAGGCATTGCCCGCACGTCACCGTGGCGGCGCGCCCGCGCGCGACCCCGCCTCAAGTTTGCTCGCCAAAAGCCGTAAACTTCAGGGGATTCCTGCATGTGCAGGCCGGCATCTGCCTTTTGTCTGTTTCCCGCTATGGCCGCCGTTTCAGTCGCTCTCGCCACCACCGCGCTTTTCGGCCTGCTGATGCTCGTGTTGCTCGGCTCGCTGTTGCGCTCGGGTGTGCCGGGCGTGCTCGAATGGTTTGGCGCGAACGTCGTGCTCACGGCCGCATTGCCGCTGCTGCTCGCCCGCGGCCACATTCCGGATGGGATTTCCGTCGTGGTGGCCAACTTCCTCGTGGCGTTGGCCGGTTCGATGCTGTACGCCGGCTTCGCGCGGTTTCTGGGCCGCTCCGTGCATTGGCCGTGGCTGCTGCTCCTCACGCTCGCGAACATTCCCGCGCTGGCGTACTGGCGCTACGTCGTGGACAGTATCCCGGCGCGCGTGATGATCGCCACGTTCTTCGCCGCCGCCATCTGCTTTGCGACCGCCGTTCTCGTGGCGCGCAACCGTGGCGCCGACCGCGCCCGCTATCCGTACGTGGCCGCCGCCTCGCTCGCCACCGTCTTCGGGCTCTGCGAACTCGCGCGCGGGCTCTACTTCAGCACGCTGCCGGGCGTGTCGAGCCCGCTCATGTTCACTACCAACGTCAACGTCATCCTGCTGTGCGTGGGCGCCGCCATCATGCCGGTGATGTCGATGTGCGCGATGCTGATGGTGCACGACGCGCTGCTCGCCGATGCGCGCAAGGCCGTGAACCACGACTTCCTCACGGGCGCGCTGTCGCGAACGGGCTTCCAGGCAATGGCGCGCCGGCGTTTCGCCGAGGCGGACCAGCACGGCGTGCCGCTGTCGCTCCTGATCGTCGATCTGGACCGCTTCAAGGCAATCAACGACACCTTCGGCCATGCCGTGGGCGACACCGTGCTGCGCGAGTTCGCGGCGCTTACGCGCGTTCATCTGCGCCGCGACGATGCGCTCGCGCGGCTGGGCGGCGAAGAGTTCGCCATCCTGCTGCCGCGCACGGCGCTTCCGGACGCCCTGCGCGTGGCCGAACGTCTGCGCAGCGAAGCGAGCCGGCACGCGGTGAGCACGGAGGCCGGCCCGTGCCGTTACAGCATCAGCGGCGGGCTCGCGTTGCGCGAACAGGGCGAGACGCTGGACCGCCTGACCACGCGCGCGGACCGCGCGCTGTACGCGGCGAAGCTCGGCGGGCGCGACCGCGTCTGCCTGCACGAAGCGCCCATGGAGCAGCCGGCCGCCTTCGGCGCGCCGAACTGAGGGACGACGACCTGAAGGACGACGACCTGAAGGACGAAGCGACAGCAACGTGCGCACTACGAGCGGCAGGGCGCTCCGTGTCCTCGCGCGGGCCGGTTTGCGTCCTACGCCAACTTCGCCTAAAGTTCTGCCGCGCCGTGCCGATATGGAGTTGCGCTACACCCCTGGCCACGGCGCTTGCCGACACCGGGATCGAGCGTGAAGCGTAG
The DNA here is from genome assembly GCF_034424375.1 of Paraburkholderia kururiensis. Taxonomy (NCBI): domain Bacteria; kingdom Pseudomonadati; phylum Pseudomonadota; class Betaproteobacteria; order Burkholderiales; family Burkholderiaceae; genus Paraburkholderia; species Paraburkholderia kururiensis. The sequence continues at coordinate 1,660,047 of NZ_CP139965.1, forward strand.
GCCCTCCCGCGTATCGGCGGCACGCTGGCCTGTGCTTCTGCGTCGTCAGTGGACCACCGGCTTTCCCCAACCGCAGCGGGACGACGGCAGGACGTCGCGCCATCGCATCAGGGTGCATCAGGTGAAGCTCAGGTGAAGAACGCGAACGAAACTTACACGCTGCCGCGAGGCCGGCTGGCGAGGTGGCTGACCGAGACGGGGCAGGAGACGCCGCGCGACATCCGCGTCGAACTGGTCGGCACGCTGTTCGGCACGATGCCCATTTTCTTCGGCGGCGTGTTCAACACCATCGCCGTGGCCTGGGCGCTCGCCGCGCGCCATCCCACCGTCCTGTTCCGCCTGTGGCTCGCCGCTGAAATCGTCGTGTGCACGACGCGCTGGGCCGTGCTCGTGATCGCGCGGCAGCGCGCAAGGCAAGGCAAACCCACGCCCACCGACTTCTACATCAGCCTCGCGCCGCTCTGGGGTGCGACCGTGGGCTACGGCGCGTTCGTGAGCGCGATCAGCGGCGACTGGGTGGCCGCCACGCTGTCGTTCCTTTCCGCGGCCGCCATGGTGGGCGGCATCTGCTTTCGCAACTTCGCGGCGCCGCGCCTCGTGGCCGTCATGATCTTCCTCTCGCTCGGGCCGTGCTGCATCGGCGCGCTGCTCGCGGGCCAGAAGGTGCTGCTGCTCACGCTCGTGCAGATTCCGTTCTACCTCTTCGCGATGAGCGCGGCGGCGCGGCGCCTCAACGCCATGCTTATCACCACCATGAAGGCCGAGCGCGAAAACGACCGGCGCGCGCGTCACGACGGGCTCACGGGCCTGCTCAACCGCACCGGTCTCTTTCACGCCGCGCGCAACGGCTGGGGGACGGGCGCCCGCATGCGCCCGGGCATGGTGCTGCTGTATCTGGACCTCGACGGCTTCAAGCCCGTCAACGACGCCTACGGCCACGAAGCCGGCGACACGCTGCTCGCGCAGGTGGCCGAACGGCTGCGCGCGCTGGTGGGCAAGCATGCACTGGTGGCGCGCCTTGGCGGCGACGAATTCGTGATTCTCGACGACGGCGCCGCGTACTCGGGCAAGGACGGCGCGCTCCAGTTCGCCCACGCGATGGCGCGCGAGATCGCGAAGCCGTTCGAGCTTGCGCCGGGCATCACGGCGCAGGTGGGCGCAAGCATCGGCATGGCGACCGTTCCTGACGACGCCACAGACATCGACGCCGTACTGCGCCTCGCCGATGCCGCGATGTACGACGCGAAGCGCAAGCGCAAGAAGGACGGGTGGGGCGCGGGCCAGGGGCCGGCGATCTCGGAAGCCGACGCGGAATCCGCCTGGTCCGCCGGCGCGGGACGTTGAGCGTCAGTCCACTACGCCCACGCGATAACAGGTGGTCTGCCGGTACGTTTCGCCGGGCCGCAGCACGACGCGTTCGCGGCTGTCCATGTTGATCTCGTTCGGAAACGCGGCGGCCTCGAGGCACAGGCCGGCGTGGCGCCGATACACCGTGCCGTTGCGCCCCGGCTCGCCTTCCAGATAGTTGCCCGTATAGAACTGCAGCCCGCGCTCGTTGGTGGACACGACGAGTTCGCGTCCGCTGCCGGGGTCGTAGGCGCGCGCCACCTCGCGCACCGTGAAGGCGTTCGCGTTGCCGGCATCGGCACCCGCGGGTTCGCGCAGGATGTAGCAGTGGTCGAAGCCGCCCGCGCGGGCCAGCTGCGCATGCGGCCAGTCGAGCCGCGCGCCCAGCGGCGCGCTGTGGCGGAAGTCGAACGCGTTGCCCGCGACGTCGGCGCGCTCGATGGGAATCAGCTCCGCGTCCACTTCGAAGAACGCGTCGGCGTCGATGGTCATGACGTGGCCGCGAATGTCCGTGCCGGGCTGGCCCGTCAGGTTGAAGTAGCCGTGGCTCGTGAGGTTGAGCGGCGTGGGCGCGTCGGTGAGCGCCTCGTAGTCGATGGTGAGCGTGCCGTCGTCGTCGAACGTGTAGCGCACCTGCACGCTCACGTTGCCCGGAAAGCCGGCGTCGCCTTCGGGCGAATCGAGGCGCATGACGAGCGCGTCGCTGTCTTCCGTCACGTCCCACATGGCCCGATGAAAGCCGTGCGAGCCGCCGTGCAGCAGGTTGTTGCCCTCGTTGCGGTCGAGCGCGTATTCGATGCCGTCCAGCGTGAAGCGCGCGTGGGCGATGCGGTTGGCCCAGCGGCCCACGAGCCCGCCCATGTACGCGCCGCTCGCGAGATAGTCGGCGGGCGTGTCGTGGCCGAGCAGGATGTCGCCGAGGCGGCCGGTACGGTCGGGTACGTGCCACGAGACGAGCGTGGCGCCCAGGTCGCTGATGGCCACCTTCATGCCGTGCGCGTTGCGCAGCGTGAAGAGCGTGACCGGCTCGCCGTCGGGCAGCGTGCCCCAGGGTTCGGAAGTCAGTTGCGCGGTTCGGATCATGGAGTCTGCGGATTCGGATAAGACGGATACGGGCGGTGGGTTGCAAGCGCGCTGAACGGCTACGGCGCCACCGCCGACCTCGCGCGTTCCTGATACTCGCGCGGCGTGCAGCCCAGCTCGCGGCGGAACACGGCATACATGTACTGCAGCGACGTGAACCCGCAACGCACCGCCACTTCCGCGCTCGATGCATCGCCCTTCACGAGCATCGCCTTCGCCGCGTCGAGCTTGTAGCGCAGTATCTCCTGGTGCACCGTGCACTGCATCTCGCGCCGAAAATATTCCTCCAGCGAAGAGCGCGACACGCCCACGTGGTCGGCCACCTGTTCGGTGCGAATGCCCTGGCACGCGTACTGCCGGATGAAGTGGCGCGCGCGCTTCACGTACTGGCTCGCGAGCGGCTGGTACTTCGTCGATTCGAGCACGTTGATGCCCACGGGCGGCACGAGCACGCGGTGTCCCGGAAAGCGCGCGCCGTGCAGCATCTTGTGCAGCAGGTGCGCCGCGGTGCGGCCCATTTCCTCGGTGCCCTGAATCACGGACGAAAGCTGGATGCGCGTCAATGTGCGCGTGAGCGGATCGTTGTCGATGCCGATGATGGCCACTTCCTCGGGCACCGGAATGCCCGCGATCAGACACGCCTGGAGCAGGTGCCGCGCGCGGGCGTCCGTGACGGCCAGAATGCCCACCGGCTTCGGCAGGCTTTCGAGCCACGCGGCCAGTTGCTCGGTGGCGTGGTTCCAGTCGGGCGCGCTCGTGGCGAGGCCGCGATAGATTTCCGCTTCCATGCCTTCGGCCTGCGCGAGCCGCTCGAAAGCGAGTTCGCGCTGCTGCGCCCAGCGGTTGGTGGGCGACTCGGGCAGGCTGTAGCAGGCCATATGCTGCAACCCCGCGCCCAGCAGATGATTGAACGCGAGCGAGATCAGCTTGGCGTTGTCGGTGGCGATGTACGGCAGGTTCGGCGGGTACTGCGCCGGGTCTTCATAGGACGAGCCCACTGCGACGAGCGGCAGCGTGCACTCCGCGAGCACTTCGCAAACGGCGGGGTCGTCGAAGTCCGCGATGATGCCGTCGCCGTCGAAGTGCTCGATGCCCGCAAGGCGACAGCGGAAGTCCTCCTCCAGAAAGAGATCCCACGCCACGCGCGTGGAGCGCAGATAGTCGCCAATGCCCGTGATGATCTCGCGGTCGTACACCTTGTTCGCATTGAACAGCAGCGCGATGCGGTGCGTCTTCTGGGGCGTGGGTTGTCGGATCGTGCTCGGCATGGTGGCGGATGGGCGCGGCGCGAGGTCAAGCAAAGCGCGCGGCTCACCCTTGTCTCCTGTCTTTGGCCGGTTTGCGGCTTCGGCTGATCCGTTGCGCGCCCTTTGCACGGAAGGGATCAAGCGAAGCGTCCGGCGGTTTTAAGCGTCTGGCTATTTTAGGCGCCTCGTGCGTTCGTGCCGAACTTCGCGATGACGTTTGGCGGGAAACATCACGGGCGCTGTGAAATTTCGCAATTGTCGGCGGCAGGTCTGCGCTGGCAGCATGGCCGCACCTTATCCAACGGCGGCCGCAGCATGTCCCCTTCATGCTCGACGCGCGCCGTGCCGCACATGCTGTAACCGCTGCGGCGCAACATGACAATGGAGACACCATGTCCTACTTCGAGCACATCCCTCCCGTCCGTTACGAAGGTCCGCAGTCCGAGAGCACGCTCGCCTATCGGCATTACAACCGCGAAAAGCGCGTGCTCGGCAAGACGATGGAAGAGCATCTGCGCATCGCCGTCTGCTACTGGCATACCTTCGTGTGGCCCGGCGTCGACATCTTCGGGCAGGGCACGTTTCATCGCCCGTGGCAGCAGCCGGGCGACGCCATGGAGCGCGCGCAGCAGAAGGCCGACCATGCCTTCGAGTTCTTCACGAAGCTCGGCGTGCCGTACTACACGTTCCACGACACCGACGTCGCGCCCGAAGGCGACAGCATTCGCGACTACGTGGAAAACTTCGCGCGCATGACGGACTACCTCGCGCACAAGCAGCAGGACAGCGGCATGAAACTGCTGTGGGGCACGGCCAACCTGTTTTCGCACCCGCGCTATGCCGCGGGCGCCGCGACGAATCCGAACCCCGAGATGTTCGCGTATGCCGCGACCCAGGTGAGCCACGCGCTCGACGCCACGCACAAACTGGGCGGCGACAACTACGTGCTGTGGGGCGGTCGCGAAGGCTACGACACGCTGCTCAACACCGACCTCGTGCGCGAGCGCGAGCAGTTCGCGCGCTTTCTCAACATGGTGGTGGAGCACAAGCATCGCATCGGCTTCAAGGGCACGCTGCTGATCGAGCCGAAGCCGCAGGAGCCCACCAAGCATCAGTACGACTACGACGTGGCCACGGTGCACGGCTTCCTCACACAGTACGGATTGCAGAACGAAATTCGCGTGAACATCGAGGCGAATCACGCCACGCTCGCGGGCCACTCGTTCCATCACGAAATTGCGATGGCGTTCGCGCTCGGCATCTTCGGCAGCGTGGATGCGAACCGCGGCGATCCGCAGAACGGCTGGGACACGGATCAGTTCCCGAACAGCGTGGAAGAAATGACGCTCGCGTTCTACGAGATCCTGCGCCATGGCGGATTCACCACGGGCGGCATGAACTTCGATTCGAAGGTGCGCCGCCAGAGCGTGGACGCCGAAGACCTCTTTCACGGCCACGTGGGCGCCATCGACCTGCTCGCCCTCGCGCTGGAACGCGCCGCGGCGCTCGTCGAAAACGACCGGCTCGAACAGTTCAGGCAGCAGCGCTACGCGGGCTGGGACACGGAGTTCGGCCGCAAGATTCTCTCGGGCGGCTACACGCTGCAAAGCCTCGCCGCCGAGGCGCAGCAGCGCGGCATTCACCCCGTGCACGCGAGCGGGCGCCAGGAGCAGCTCGAGAACATCGTGAACCAGGCCATCTACGGCGTGCGTTGAGCTGACCCGCGGATTATCCGCAGGTTATCTGCGCGCGATTCACGCACCCTGCGCGGGACTCGCGCGGCAAAACAAGACACAGGGCGAGACACCATGTTCATCGGCATCGATCTCGGCACGTCGGGCGTAAAGGTCGTGCTGCTCGATCGCGAAGGGCACGTGCGTTGCACGGCGACGCATGCGCTCGCCGTGTCGCGACCGCACCCGCGCTGGTCCGAGCAGTCGCCGCACGACTGGTGGACCGCCACCACGGCCGCGATGGAAGACCTGCTCGCACAGGCGCATGCGGCCGGTATCGAACGCTCCGGCGTCGAAGCCATCGGGCTCACGGGCCAGATGCACGGCGCCACGTTGCTCGATGCGAACGGCGAGGTGCTGCGCCCCGCCATTCTCTGGAACGACGGCCGCTCGGATACCGAATGCGTCGAACTCGAAGCCGCGGTGCCGCAGTTGCATCAGATCGCGGGCAATCTCGCCATGCCGGGCTTCACGGCGCCCAAGCTGCTGTGGGTGCGCAAGCACGAGCCCGATTGCTTCGCGCGTATCGCCAAAGTGCTGTTGCCGAAGGACTATCTGCGCTATCGCCTCACGGGCGGCTTTGCGACCGACCCTTCCGATGCGGCGGGCACGCTCTGGCTCGACGTGGCGAAGCGCGATTACAGCGACGTGTTGCTCGCTGCGTGCGGACTTTCGCGCGAGCAGATGCCGGATGTGTTCGAAGGCAATTGCGTGACGGGCACGCTCACGCCCGACCTTGCGCGCGCGTGGGGCCTTCGCGAAGTGCCGGTGGCGGCGGGCGGCGGTGACAACGCCGCGGGCGCGGTGGGCGTGGGCATCGTGAAGCCGGGGCAGGCCATGCTCTCGCTCGGCACCTCGGGCGTCTACTTCGCGGTGTCGGACGGCTTTCTCGCGAACCCCGCCTCGGCCGTGCACAGCTTCTGTCATGCGTTGCCGCGCACGTGGCACCTCATGTCCGTGATGCTCAACGCGGCGGGTTGCCTCGATTTCTGCGCGCGCCTGACGGGCTACGCCGACGTGGCGGCGCTACTCGTCGATGCCGAAGCACAGGCGAGCCGCGCGCGCCCCTGGTTCCTGCCGTATCTGAGCGGCGAACGCACGCCCTGGAACAACGTGAACGCGCGTGGCGTGTATCACGGCATGACGCCCGACACGAGCCGCGCCGACCTCGCCAACGCCACACTGGAAGGCGTCGGGTTCGCGCTGCTCGACGGCATGGATGCGCTGCATGCGGCGGGCCTCGTGCCCGACGAGATCACGCTCGTGGGCGGCGGCTCGCGCAGCCCGTACTGGACGCAGATGCTCGCCGACATCGCGGGTCGCACGCTCACGCTGCGTGCGGGCGGCGAAGTGGGCCCGGCGCTGGGCGCGGCGCGTCTTGCGCATCTTGCCGTGGAGCCGGGCGCATCGCTCGAAGCGGTGTGCCCCACGCCGCCTGTCACCGCCGTGCGTGAGCCCGACGCGGGCCGCCACGCCTGGTATGGCGATACGCGCCGGCCGGTGTTCCGGGCGCTGTATCGCGCGCTGGAACCGGTGTTCGCCGCATCGGCCTAGCGGTATCTGGCGGAAAAAACGCTGCAAGGAAGCCGGCACCAAGGCAGCAGAAGAGAAGCAGTAACGCGTCGCGCGAAGGGCCGCGCGGCGTCGCAAGACGGCATTACATCAACGACCATAAACAGGAGTGAGACATGAAACCCGTACTGCGTGCTACCCGTCGTTCCGTTCTGGCTTCGCTGCTATGCACCGCCATGGCCGCGAGCCTCTCGCTTGTCGCACCGCTTGCGCATGCGAGCAAGGACCATCCCGAAATCGGCTTCTGCATCGACGACCTGCGTGTGGAGCGCTGGTCGCGCGACCGCGACTACTTCGTGGCCGCCGCGCAGAAGCTGGGCGCAACCGTCTCCGTGCAGTCCGCGGATGCCAGCGAAGAGCGCCAGATTTCGCAGATCGAAAACCTGATCTCGCGCGGCGTCGATGTGATCGTCATCGTGCCGTTCAATTCGAAGACGCTCGGCAACGTGGTGGCCGAAGCGAAGAAAGCGGGCATCAAGGTGGTGTCGTACGACCGCCTGATTCTGGATGCCGACGTGGACGCCTACATCTCGTTCGACAACGAGAAGGTGGGCGAACTGCAGGCGCAGGGGGTCTATAACGCGAAGCCGAAGGGCAACTACTTCCTGCTGGGCGGCGCCCCCACCGACAACAACGCGAAGATGCTGCGCGAAGGGCAGCTCAAGGTGTTGAAGCCCGCCATCGACCGCGGCGACATCAAGGTGGTGGGTCAGCAGTGGGTACCGGAGTGGAGCGCGTCCACTGCGCTGCGCATCATGGAAGACGCGCTGACGGCGAACAACAACAAGATCGACGCCGTGGTGGCCTCGAACGACGGCACCGCGGGCGGCGCGATCCAGGCACTGGCCGCGCAGCACCTGGCGGGCAAGGTGCCCGTCTCGGGCCAGGACGCGGACCTCGCCGCCGTGAAGCGCGTGATCGCGGGCACGCAGACCATGACGGTCTACAAGCCGCTCAAGCTGATTGCGGGCGAAGCCGCGAAGCTCGCCGTGCAGCTCGCGAAGGGCGAAAAGCCCGCGTACAACGCGCAATACGACAACGGCAAGAAGAAGGTGGACACGGTCCTGCTGCAACCCACGCTGCTCACGAAGAGCAACGTGGATGTGGTGGTGAAGGACGGCTTCTACACGCAGGCACAACTCGCGAGCCAATAAGCGGGCAGGGGGCAGGCACTCGCAGCGGGCCGCCTTCGCGCGCCTGCTGCGAGCCTGATGCTGCTGTCGTATCCCCTCAGTGAGGCAAAAGCGAATGGAGCAACCACTGCTGACGATGCGCGGCATCGTCAAGGCTTTTTCGGGCGTCAAGGCGCTGTCGGGCATCGACCTCACCGTGCATGCCGGCGAATGCGTGGGCCTGTGCGGCGAGAACGGCGCCGGCAAATCGACGCTGATGAAAGTGCTTTCGGGCGTGTATCCGCACGGCACATGGGAAGGCGAGATCCTCTGGGAAGGCAAGCCGCTCAAAGCCGCGAACGTGCGCGATACGGAGCACGCGGGCATCGTCATCATTCACCAGGAACTCATGCTCGTGCCCGAGCTTTCGGTGGCCGAGAACATTTTTCTGGGCAACGAAATCACGCTGCCCGGCGGCCGCATGAACTACGCGGCCATGTATCAACGGGCCGACGAACTGCTGCGCAGCCTCAACATCGAAGGCATCAACGTGGCGCAGCCCGTCATGAACTACGGCGGCGGCCACCAGCAGTTGATCGAGATCGCGAAGGCGCTCAACAAGCGCGCGAAGCTGCTGATTCTCGACGAGCCGTCGTCGTCGCTCACGGCATCGGAAACGCGCATTCTGCTCGACATCGTGCGCGACCTGAAACGGCGCGGCGTGGCGTGCGTCTACATCTCGCACAAGCTCGACGAAGTGGAGGCCGTGTGCGACACGATCACGGTGATCCGCGACGGCCGGCACGTGGGCACGGCGCCCATGAGCACGCTCACCACTGAACGCATTATCCAGATGATGGTGGGCCGCGAGATCACGCAGCTCTTTCCGCGTGAAGAACACACCGTGGGCGAGGTCGTGTTCGAAGCGCGCAACGTCACGTGCTTCGACGTGACGAACCCGCGCAGAAAACGCGTGGACGACGTGTCGTTCGCGGTGCGGCGTGGCGAGATTCTGGGCGTGGCGGGTCTGGTGGGCGCGGGGCGCACCGAACTCATGCAGGCCGTGTTCGGCGCGTATCCGGGCACGAGCAGTGCCACCGTGATGCTGGAAGGCAAGCCGCTCAAGGTGCGCGCGCCGCTCGACGCCATTCGCGCCGGCATTGCAATGGTGCCCGAGGACCGCAAGCGTCACGGCATCGTGCCTGCGCTCGGTGTGGGCCACAACATCACGCTCGCGGTGCTGGAGCGCTTTTCGAAGCGCGGACGTATCGACGCCGCGGCCGAACTCGACGCCATCCACGCGCAGATCCGGCGCCTGTCGATCCGCACGGCGCACCCGATGCTTTCCATTGCGAGCCTTTCCGGCGGCAACCAGCAAAAGGCCGTGCTCACGAAAATGCTGATGACCGAGCCGAAGGTGCTGATTCTCGACGAGCCCACGCGCGGCGTGGACGTGGGCGCGAAGTACGAGATCTACCGGCTCATCTTCGAACTCGCGAAGCGCGGCATGGCCATCGTGATGGTGTCGTCGGAGTTGCCCGAAGTGCTCGGCATCAGCGACCGCGTGCTCGTGATCGGCGAAGGCGAGTTGCGCGGCGACTTCGTCAACGACGGCCTCACGCAGGAACGCATTCTCACCGCGGCCATTCAGCCCGCGCGGCGCCCCGCTGAAACGGCCGGCGCCGGTCCGTTCATCACTCATACCGGAGCGAGTGCAGCATGACTCCCGACCTCACTTCATCGCCTGCGCCGTCGCCGTACGGCGCCGAACGCGTCAAGCAACTGTTCGCGCGCTACAAGGTGCTCGCGCTGCTGCTCGCGGTGGCGGCCATCTGGATCTTCTTCTCGGTGCTCACGCATGGTGCGTTCGTCACGCCGCGCAACGTGTCGAACCTGCTGCGGCAGATGTCGATTACGGGCATGCTCGCGTGCGGCATGGTGTTCGTCATCATCGCGGGCGAGATCGATCTTTCTGTCGGGTCGCTGCTCGGTCTCCTGGGCGGCGTGGCCGCGATTCTCGACGTCAACCACCACTGGCCCGTGGCCGCGACCGTGCCCGCCGTGATGGTGCTCGGCGTGCTGGTGGGCATGTTCAACGGCTGGTGGTCCACATGGCGGCGCGTGCCGTCGTTCATCGTGGGGCTGGGCGGCATGCTCGCGTATCGCGGCATTCTGCTCGGCATCACGGGCGGGTCCACCATCGCGCCGGTGTCCGACAACCTCGTGTTCATCGGCCAGGGCTACCTGCCGCGCGTGGTGGGCGACACGCTCGCGGTCGTGCTGTTCGTCGTGGTGGCGCTGCTCACGGTGCGCAACCGGCGCAATCGGCAGCACTATCAGCTTGCCGTGGTGCCGATGTGGCAGGACGTGACGAAGGTGATCGCAGCGGGTGCCGTGCTGCTCGCGTTCGTCGCCATGCTCGACCAGTACGGCGGCATTCCGGTGCCGGTGCTGCTGCTGCTCGCGCTGCTCGGCATCTTCACGTGGATCGCCACGCAGACCGTGTTCGGCCGGCGCATCTATGCGGTGGGCTCGAACCTCGAAGCCACGCGTCTGTCGGGCGTGAACACCGACCGCGTCAAGCTCGCCATCTTCGCGTTGATGGGCCTGATGTGCGCGTTCGGCGGCATCATCAACACCGCGCGCCTCGCGGCCGGGTCGCCGTCGGCGGGCTCGATGGGCGAACTGGATGCGATCGCGGCGTGCTTCATCGGCGGCACGTCGATGCGAGGCGGCTCGGGTACCGTCTATGGCGCGCTGATCGGCGCGCTCGTGATGGCGAGCCTCGACAACGGCATGTCGATGCTCGACGTCGACGCGTACTGGCAGATGATCGTGAAGGGCACCATCCTCGTGCTCGCCGTGTGGATCGACGTGGTGTCGGGGTCGAACCGGCGTTGATTGTCGTTTTGCCGCGTTCTGGATTTCCGCCTTCCTGGCACTCCAGTTGCGGTGGCCGCCCGCGTTCGTTTCCTCTCGCGTGGCGGCCGCGTCGTTCTCTCTTCCTTCAATCGCGGTCCGGCGCCCCAAGCGGAAACAGCGGCCGGTACGGCCGCGCCTCGTCCACGGCGCGCGCAAACGAGGGCCGCGCGAGCAGCCGCTTCCGGTAGGCAATCACGTTCGCGAACGTCGCATCGATGCGATGCGTCCAGTCGGCGTAGAAGAGGAACGGCGCCGCGCCGCAATCCGCGAGGCTGAACGCGTCGCCCGCCGCCCATTCGCGTCTGGCCATGAGCTTGTCGAGCCAGGCGTAAGCCGTTTCGAGCATCGCGCGCGCATCCGCCACGCCGCGCGCATCGCGTTCCGCCTCGGGCCGCATGCTGTCGTGGACGATCTTCTGCTGCGGCGTGGAAACGTAGTTGTCGAAGAAGCGGTCCATGCTGCGCACTTCCAGCGCCTCATGCGGATTGTCGGGCAAGAGCCGGACCGGGCCCGGATAGTTGAGCTGCAGATACTCGACGACGATGGTGGCTTCCGTCACCACGCGCTCGCCGTCCACGAGCAGCGGAAAGCGCCGCATGGGCCATAGCCTGGCGAGCGCGTGACCGTTCTCGGGATGCTCGGGCCCGAGCGGGCGCCATTCGAAGGGCGTGCCGTTCTCGTAGAGCGCGATCAGCACCTTCTGACTATAAGAAGAAAAAGGGTGGGCGTAGAGTTCCAGGGGCATGGCGGTTCACCGTGTCGGGTTCAGGGAGCGCGGCATCGACGGATTCGATCAGCCGCTTCTCATGGACGACGAACGAGCCGGGCGGGAATCGACATCCCGCCGCGCGTTCTTTTCTGGAACGCGGCCTGTTTGAGCCGGCCCGGAACGCGCTATTATTCGCGCCATCGCGATGCGCCCGCACGGCGAGAGGCGCGGCGAGCATCGGCGGCACAGGGGACCATTCATGGAAATCAGGGAAATCATGACCACACGCGTCGTGATGGTGAGCTTCGACGACACCCTCGCGACCGTCAAACACATCTTCGATTCGGCCAAATTTCATCACCTGCTCGTGGTGGAAGACGGCGAATTGCAGGGCGTCGTCTCCGACCGCGACCTGCTGCGCGCGCTGAGCCCGTTCATCGACAGCGTGGTGGAAGCGCCGCGCGACGTGGCGACGCTGAACCGGCGCGTGCACCAGATCATGGGCAGGAAGCCCGTTACGCTGCCGCCGGATGCGGACGTTTCAGCGGCCGTCGAGATATTTCTCGACAAGGGCGTGTCGTGCATTCCCATCGTGCGCGACGGGTTGCGGCCAGTCGGCATCGTGAGCTGGCGCGACGTGCTGCGGGCGCTGGCGCCGCGCGCGGCGCAGTGAGACGCCGCGGTTCGATGTTCTCCGCTTCCTTTTCAGTTTCCAGACCCACGGAGTGTAGTCAGTGATTCAACCAGGCAACGTATTCAAGGACAACCTCGCCCGCCTGCCGGGCATTGAAGGCATCGCGCGCATCGATCTGATCGACGGCAACGGCGCGGTGGTGGCCAGCATCGACAACGTGCCCGGCAAGCAGGGATCGCTTGCCGTCTACCACTACCTGCAAGCGACGTTCGGCACGCTGGACGCCGGGGCCGCGCAGCACGGACTGGCCGTATTCGCCGAACACACCGACGACGCACGCAAGCGGCCAGGCGCGCATCCGAACGTGGACCGGTTGCTGGCGATCGTGGCGGGTGGCGAGGCGTTGCGTATCGAGGTGGTGAGCGGGGCGTGAGGTTCGCTCGCGCACGTCTCACACGCGGCCGGCGTGCCTTCACGCCACCTTGCGTGATGCCGCTGCGCCGGCCGCTTTAGATCCCTCGCGTTATCGAGTCAGCACCGCTTCCACGGGCCGGCGGAGAGAGAGCGGCAGCGTCGCCCCATAGCCGAAGCGCAGGACGATGTCGGGCCGCCGCCCCGCTATTCCGACAAGACCTGCCAGGTCAGCACGGAACCGCGCCACTTCAACGGGCTGATTGATGAAGGCCACCTTGATGCCGAGGCTCGTCGCAGTCAACGCGAAGCGCTGGCAGGCGCGGCCCACCATGATCCAGTGCGCCTTGTCTTCGCGGTCGCCGGCAAATACCGCGACGCCGGATGAAGAATCGACCTGACGTGCGCACCTGTCGCTTTCGCTGCGCGCATTGAAAAAACGCTCGAACGCGAACCGTCCAATGGCGTCCGGCAGCGCCGGGTTGCCACTTGTGGCCGAAAACAGGCCATCGCCTGACGTCATCGCGCTGCGTGGATTGAACCGGACCCACTGCTTCAGCTCCCGCATGAACGCCATGTCCGCCATTTGAATGCTGTTGGCGGCAACCACCTGTTCCTTGAGTCTGTCGATATCCGCGCGATTAGTCAGGATAGCCAGGTGAACGCCGGCGGTATCGGCCGTGTGTTTCAGGAGCGCAAGGTGCGCGGCGGGAACGGAGCGTCGGTCGTATTCGGCGCGCGTGGATTGCCGTTTCGGAATGGCTGCGTAGAGCGGACTCGCGATCGTCGGTCCGTTGACGAAGGCATAGCGTATGAGGTTTCCGTCCGGCGCGATCTGGAGTTCCCCGGGCCATCCCAGCGAGGTCGCCGCGATAGCGAGGTTTTCTGCCGCGCAGCCGAGGCTCACGAACAGATGATGATCGTCGGGGTCGACCGCGGGCGTTCGGCGCGAGACATCCGGCGCAATCTCGATGAACCGGTTGCCGATGCGAAACCGCCAGGGCTGCGTGTTGTGGCTGTTGGCGGCAAGCGTGGCGTAGCGAATGACGTCGCGCATGCTGGGCGGCACAGCGGGCGCTGTACGCAGGCTTTCAGCGTAGGCGTCGTAATCGGCCATCGATCCTGTAGACGACATCCAGGCGGTCGCGCCGGCGGCCAGCACCACGCCACCGCCTGCGCCGAGGAAAAAGGTACGCCTGTTCATGTTCGCTTCCCCGTGCGTGGTGGTGGCTGGTTCGTTCTGCGCTATCGGAACCTATGCCACGCGTGCGCCGTTGCCGTTGACCTGAATCAATCGGGACAGGGGTTTTATTTATCCGGCATGACGGCTTTAAAGCGCTTTTAATGCGTTTTTAAGCAATCTGATTATTTCGATTACTGTACGCGGGCGAACGGAATACGACAGATTTTCCCTTTAGTGTGCTTCGTATGGCGGGTGGGCCGATATTCAAAACAACAGACGAGAACTGCGATGACCGCGTTAGATGAATACCCTGAGCGTGGCGACTTCGCCCCCATTAGTGCGCAGAGCGCTCGCGCGCTCGCCGTGTCGATGGACGAATCCGGGTTCGGCGTACTGAACGACATCGTGCCGGCGTCCGTACTGGCAACGCTGCGCCGCACGGTATCCGAACTGATCGAACACGACGGCTTCAAATACTTCGCCCTCAACGGCGCAGCGTGGTGCGTCAATACCTGCCTCGGCCCGCTTTTCGACGACGTCGAGCTGCTCGCCCTGTTACGCCAGCTTTATATGCTCAAGATGGGCGTGCCGCCGCCCAGTGACCGGATCTTGCCCGTCATGCGCGTGCTGGCCGGCACGCAGGGGCGGCGTCACTCGTGCAACTTCCACTACGACTCGTACGTCGTTTCCATCCTGCTGCCGGTATTGATTCCGTGCGACCCGGGCGAGCCGCCGGGCCACCTCGTGATGTTTCCGAACTTGCGCAACGCAAGGCGATCACCAGTCGTCAACATTTTCGAAAAGCTATTGATCGAGAAACTGCTCGCGCCCATGTGGCGTTTAGCGTTTGTCCAGAAAGCGCTGTCGGCGAAGGTCGTCACGTTGACGCCGGGGAATCTGTACTTCTTCTGGGGTATGCGTTCGCTGCATGCGAACCAGGCCTGCGCGCCTTCCCGTGTTCGCTGCACCGTGCTGCTGCATTTCGGCGACCCGCACGAGCGCAGCGTGTTCAAGGGGCTCAGCCAGCGGTTGCACGCGATGCGCTTGCGGCGAATGACGCGCGCGTGAGTTCGCACGCTGCGTAGCGCGCATCGGCGAGTCGCCGCGCCGGAATTCGCCACGCTACCGCTTGTTGCCCGTCGGCTTCAAAACCGTCCGCATATATTCCGTAGCAAATTCGATAAACGCCCGCACGCGAAACGGCAGCCGGCGTTGCACCGGGAAAATGATCTGTGCGGGCAGGGGCTTTGCGTGCCACTTCGGCACGATTCGCACGAGGCGCCCCGATATCAGGTCTTCCTCGACCAACCATTCCGGCAGTACTGCAATGCCCAGTCCCATGCGTACCGACTCGCGAATGCTCGTCACGCCCTCGGTCACGAACACGGGCTCGATTGGCAGCGTGTGCGTTGCATTGCCCGAGTGCAGCGTGACGTCTCGCGAACCGCCGAACTGCCGGCTGGACAGCGCGATCCACGGCAGCTTGCCGAGCGATTCCGGCGTGCCGCGAATCTTGTGATCCTTCAGAAACGACGGCGACGCGACGACATATCGCGCGATCTCGCCGAGCGGGCGAGCCACCACGCGGTCGTCGGCGAGCGTGCCCGCGAGAATGCCCACGTCGCAGCCTTCCTCGATCATGTGCAGCGGGCGATTCGAATAGCCCAGTTCGATGCGCACGCCCGGATGCGCCTGGATGAAGCTGCTGATCAGCCGGCTCACCGCCGACTGACCGAAGTCGATGGTCGAAAACATGCGGATATTGCCGCTCAACTCGCTTTGGTCGTTGCGCAGCCGCTGTTCAGATTCCTCTGCCAGCGCCAGCAGCGCCTGTGCGTCCGCGAGGAATTGATGACCCATGTCGGTGAGGCTCATGCGGTGCGTGTCGCGGCGTAGCAGCGCGGCGCCGCACAGGTCTTCGAGCGCGCGCAACTGACGGCTCAAGGTGGGCTGGGTCAGATGCAGCTTGCGCGCCGCCGCGGAGAGACTGCCGCTCTCCACGATGGCGACGAAGGTACGCAGCAGGGTGAGGTCGTCGAAGATGCTCATACGCGCGGAGTATAAGCGATATGCCGGCTATGCGACTTCCGTTAGAGGTAGGCCGGGACGATGATGGACCCATCGCCTCACCCCCTACTCGAAAGGAGCGTCACCATGAGCACGCAAGCCAACGCAAACACAGTGCACCACGCATCGAAAGTGGCGATCGTCACCGGCGCCTCGCGCGGCATCGGCGCGGCCATTGCCAGGCGTCTCGCCGCGGACGGCATCGCCGTCGTCGTGAATTACGCGGGCCGTGCGGCCGACGCACAAGCGGTCGTCGCGGAAATCGAAGCCGCGGGCGGTCGCGCCGCGGCGGTTCAGGCCGACGTCGCTGTGCCGGCCCAGGTGGCGGCGATGTTCGATCAGGCCATCACGCTGTTCGGCGGCGTCGATATCGTCGTGAACAACGCCGGCATCATGCAGCCGGGCCTCGTGCCGCTGGTCGATACCGACGACACGCTGTTCGACCGGCTCGTTGCCATCAACCTGAAGGGAACGTTCAACACGTTGCGTGTGGCAGCGAAGAAGCTGCGCAGCGGCGGGCGCATCGTGAATTTCGGCAGCAGCATCAAGGAACTCGCGACGCCGGGCTACTCCGTCTACGCCGCCACAAAGGCCGCGGTGGAGACGATGACGAACATCTTCGCGAAGGAACTGCGTGGCCGCAACATCACCGTGAACGCGGTGGCGCCGGGGCCCACGGCCACCGAACTCTTTCTCAAGGACAAGACGCCCGAGCAGGTGGAACGGCTCGCCAAAATGCCGCCGCTCGAACGTCTGGGGCAGCCCGAGGACATCTCGTCTGTGGTGGCGTTTCTGGTGAGCAGCGCGGCCGACTGGATCGACGGCCAAACGCTGCGCGTGAACGGCGGCATTGTGTGACGCGCAACCTGGTCCCCTCAATCGAACCCATCGCAATCAAAGGAGTCGACATGCAACACGTCATCGTAGTGACCGGTGCGTCGAGCGGCTTTGGCCGCCTGGGTGCCGAAGCGCTGGCAAAAGCCGGCCACACTGTCTACGCGTCGATGCGCGACACAGCGGGGCGCAACGCGCCGGTCGTCGCGCAGATGGCGCGGTTTTCCTCGGAACATGGCGTCGATCTGCGCACCGTCGAACTCGATGTGCTGTCGCAGGCTTCCGTGGACGCGGGCATTGCACACGTGATTCGCGAACACGGCCGTATCGACGTCATGGTTCATAACGCGGGCCACATGGCGTTCGGACCCGCGGAAGCGTTCACGCCGGAGCAATACGCCGAGCTTTACGACATCAACGTGCTGGGTACGCAGCGCGTGAACCGGGCGGTGCTGCCGCAGATGCGCAAGCAGAGGCGCGGCCTGCTTGCATGGGTGTCGAGCAGCAGTTCGGCGGGCGGCACGCCGCCGTATCTCGCGCCTTATTTCGCCGCGAAGGCTGCGATGGATTCCATCGCGGTTCAATATGCGCGTGAGCTGTCGAGCTGGGGTATCGAGACCTCCATCGTGGTGCCCGGTGCCTTCACGTCCGGCACGAATCACTTCGCCCATGCGGGCCGTCCCGCGGATGAGCAGGTGCTCGAAGCGTATGAGGCCGGGCCGAACGCCGGGTTGGGCGAGCGTATCCAGAAGGCCTTTGCCGCGATCGTGCCGCCGCACGCCGCCGCAGCGCTCGTCGCACAGGCGCTGGTCGATATCGTGAACGCGCCGTTTGGTCAGCGTCCGTTCCGCGTGCACGTGGACCCGACGCAAGACGGTGCCGACGTAGGCTTTGCCGTGCTCGACCGGTTGAGGGCCGAGATGTTACACCGTGTGGGCCTGTCGGAACTGCTGACGCCGCGCAGCTATTGACGCCGTCCCTTGAGCCCTTTACGTCTTTGTCCCATGCAGCGACTGGTTTATGCTCACGGCTCCCGTCACGATACGATCGAATCGAGGAACGAATGGACCGGCTGACTGCCCTGGGAGTGTTCGTCGCCGCGGTCGAGGAAGGCAGCCTTGCCGCGGCCGCGCGGCGCTTTGGTTTGTCCGCCGCGATGGCGGGCAAGTACGTGAGTGCCGTCGAGTCGGAACTCAGCGCGAGGCTGCTCCAGCGCACCACGCGCCGCCTGAGTCTCACGGATATCGGTGCGCGCTATTACGAGCGCTGCAAACAGATTCTGCACGCCTGGGACGAGGCCAACCGCGAAGCCAGCGACGCGCAAGGAACGACACGCGGCGTGCTGCGGATTGCCGCTCCTGTCACGTTCGGCGCAATGCATCTTGGCAAGGTGCTGGCGCGCTATCTGGAAGCGCATCCGCACGTCAACGTCGAAGTGTCGCTGAGCGACCGCTATGTCGACCTGCTCGAAGCGGGCGTCGACGTGGCGATACGAATTGGACGCCTGCCCGATTCGGGACTCGTTGCGCGGCGCCTCGCGCCGTGTCGCATGGTGATCTGTGCGTCACCGGCGTATCTCGAGCGACACGGTACGCCGCGTACGCCGCGCGACTTGCGGCAGGCGCCCCGCCTCACGTTCAGCGAGGCCGTTTCCGTCGGAGACTGGACGCTGGTGGATGCAAAGGGCCGTACGCACGTCATCGATGGCCCTTGCCGGATGGCGGCAAACAATACGCAGATGCTGCTCGACGCGGCGCTTGCCGGCGCAGGCATCGTCTATGGTCCGACATTCGTGTTCGGAGAACAGATTGCAGAGGGGCACCTGGTTGCGTTGCTGCCCGAATACAGGACGACCGAACTGGCGATTCAGGCGGTTTATCCGAGCGCGCGCCACATGCCGCTGAAGGTTCGAAGCCTGATCGATCATCTCGTGGCGGCATTCGGGGACGAGCCGCCCTGGGATCGCGGCGCGCGGCCGCGCAAGGCGGCCCCGAAGCGCTCGCGCGGCAGCGCGGCTCGGGTTGGCTCGTAGACGCCTGAGCGGGCCTGGCATGAAGCCGCGTTGAATCGCTACGCTCGCGGTTCGCGCCGTGAAGTCCGGATCGCCGTCACCGCTCGCGAACGAATGCTTCAATCACGCTCGCCAGTTCATACGGTGCTTCGAGCGGTGACAGGTGCCCCGTGTCCGGCAATACATGTAGACGCGCACCGTGAAGGCGCGGCAGCAATTCGTGCTGCAATGTCTCGACGCGATCCACCTGGTCGCGCTCGCCTGCAATGACGAGCACCGGCACGTCGATGGAAGCGACATTGGCGGTGATGTCTTCCAGCATCGCGGCGTTGGGCCACGCGGCCTTGGCCTGCGGCGCGCCGCGCAGACTATCCGCGATGACCTGTTCGCGAAGCTCAGGCGCAAGCGGCTTCGCCGTGAGCACATGGTCCAGTACCCACTCGATCGATTCGCGCGAGTCGTACGCCGCAGTCATCGCGGCGCGCTGTTCATCGGCAAGCGCCATCGGCGAAGGCGGGGACGGCGCCACCAGCACGAGCCCCTGTAGCCCCGCGGGCCGACGCGATGCCAGCAATTGCGCGACCTTGCCGCCCATCGAATGACCCACCACGACATAGCGGCTCGGGCTCAACGCTTCGATCACTTCCTCCGCGTCGTTGGCGAGATCGGCGAGCGCGTAGCCGTGCTCGGGCGCGCCTGACTCGCCCCAGCCGCGATGGTCCGTTGCGATGATCCTGTAGCGGCGCTTCAGTTCGCAGGCGACGCCATCCCACGTGCGAGACGAGCCGCCCCAATAGTGGAGAAACACGAGCGCGAGGTCGCCGTCGCCCTGTTGTTTTACGTGAATGGTCGTGCCGCTGGTCTGAATGTGCATGGCGATGCTCCCTTTCTTGATGTGCCAAACCATAGAGGCATCTTAGGTCGCGAGGCCCTGTTCGATAACCCGCGGTTCGTTATCGACAGTCGATCATCAGACGACAGGATCGAATCGGGGCAGTGCGGGGCGCTATACTGGCGCGCTTTTCATCGATTTTGTCAGGTACCAAGGATTACATATGAGTACGTTACCGCCCTGTCCAAAATGCCATTCCGAGTTCACGTATGAAGACGGGGGCGTCTATATCTGCCCGGAATGCGCACACGAATGGTCCGCAGAAGCGGCTGCCTCTGCCGCATCCGCCGAAACGGCCGCGCGCGTTTATCGCGATTCCGCAGGAAACGTCTTGCAGGACGGCGATACCGTCACCGTCATCAAAGACCTGAAACTGAAGGGTTCGGGTGGCGTGATCAAGATGGGCACCAAGGTGAAGAACATCCGGCTCGTGGACAGCGACCACGATATCGATTGCAAGATCGACGGCTTCGGCGCGATGAGCCTGAAATCGGAGTTCGTCAAGAAGGTGTGATTTACGGCATGGCGACATTCGCCATGCCCTTTTTAGGGCGCGCGGTGATCGTTCAGGCCGAACGTTTGCGCGCGCGCTCCGTAGTGCGTCGTGACTTCGGCGCCTGCCATCAGCGGGGACGATCTCAGAATGGGCCGCGTCACGGCATAGAGTCTGTCCGCATCCGGCCCATACAGATACAGATAGCCGTCGTTGCCGTCGGCGTGCAACTCGGTCTCGCCAAGCTCGCCTGCGCCCGCACGCTTGATTGCCGTCGCGAGTCGCTGTTCCAGCGCGTGGATTCGCGCGCGGTCCTTCGGGTAATAGTCGAAGTGGACCATCATGACGGGCCCCGGGGGCTCCCGCGTTTGTTCCGCCGCTGCACGGCCCGCGAGTAAAGCGAGGCACAGGAACGTGGCGAGCGTGCTTCGTTTCAGCACGGCAATGTTGTCTCTCATTGCATGACCTCAGCCGCGCCGTCTCAGCGAGCGGGACGCCAGGCGTCGAACGTGACCGGCTTCGCGCGATTTGCACGGGTCATGTCGGTTTTGTCCGGCGTGCCGTTGAGCGGATCGGACGACGTGAAGATGTCGCTGTCGAAAAGCCACGCCCGTTGTGCGGCGTCGTAGCGGAACGTGATGAAGTCGGTCCAATGCGCGCCGCACGCCACGGCGTTCTGCACCGTGAAGTAGCGGCCCTTGACCGCGAGCCCGTCGTAGCCGTCTTCGAACGGATCGCACTGACCGCCTTCGTTGGCCCGCAATACGACCGTATCGTTGCGCGCCGAGAGCCGGTATTGGCCGCCCGCCTGTTCCTCGAAGATAAAGAGGGGACGCGGTGACGGCTGGTCTGCCGAGTCGTCGGGCCGGTGAGCCACGACGAGCAGGCTTTGCTGCCCGCCTTCGATGCGCGGGCCCGCGTGATACACCATCGGCACGTAACCGGCCGGCAATTGCGCGACGACGGCGGCGGGCAAGCCGGCCGCCTCCGCATGCCATGCGCCGAGGCTCGCGCCCAAGCTCACCATCACGGCCGTTACTTTACGAAGCGCTAACGCGCTGTGACGCTCGATCATGGGCGTTCGTCTGTTCTTCGAGTGGGGTGGGTGGCGCGTGGGCGAGATCCCGGCACGAGCGAATGTCCGTTTCGCTCTTGCGCCAGACCGGATTGTCGATGATCCGGCGCATGCCGTCCAACCTGCGTGCGATCCATCTTTGCTATCACCCTATGCCGCTTCCGGATTGTTCGGCTATCACCGCTCGCCTATAGTGCTCTGCAACGCGGCCGTGATGGACCTCCGTGCCTTCACGCGGCCGGCCAAAAACGAACGAGACATCCGCGCACGTCCCACGTGCCGCCCTATTGGAGGAGCAATGAATCAGATCGACTTGAACGGCCGGGTCATGGTGATTACGGGCGGCGCGCGCGGCATCGGTTATGCCGTCGCGGAGCGCGCGCTGCGTTCGGGTGCGGCGGTCGCGCTGTGGGACATCGACGCCGATCGCCTCGAAAGCAGCCGTCGCGAACTCTCCGAGCTGGGCACCGTATCGGCCGTTACCGTCGAACTGACCGACGAGCGTTCTGTCGACGCCGCGACGCAGCAGACGGTGCAGACGCATGGCGGCATTCACGTACTCATCAACTGCGCCGGCATTACGGGCGGCAATGGCGTGACGTGGGAACTGGAGCCCGAGGTGTGGCGCCGCGTCATCGACGTGAATCTGATCGGCCCTTATCTGACGTGCCGCGCCGTGGTGCCCCACATGTTGAAACAAGGCTATGGCCGCATCGTGAACATCGCGTCGGTGGCGGGCAAGGAGGGCAACCCGAACGCCTCGCACTACAGCGCATCGAAAGCGGGCCTCATCGGCCTCACGAAGTCGCTCGGCAAGGAACTCGCGACGAAGAACATTCTGGTGAATGCCGTGACGCCCGCGGCGGCGAAGACGGAGATATTCAATTCGATGTCGCAGCAGCACATCGACTACATGCTCTCGAAGATTCCGATGAATCGCTTCCTGATGCCGGAAGAAGCGGCCTCGTTGATCGTCTGGCTCTCGTCGGAAGACTGCGCGTTCAGCACGGGTTCCGTATTCGATCTGTCGGGTGGCCGCGCCACGTACTGACGGGCTGCGTCGCGAATCGGACGTCCCAGGGGAAACAAGATGAACCCGACGACTTCAATGCCTTCCGTAGATCGCATCGTGAGCAAGGCGATGCGCCGTCTGCTGCCGTTCTTGCTGCTCATGTACGTGCTGGCGTTTCTCGACCGCGCGAATATCGGCTTCGCGCAGAAGGCGCTGCAACACGATACGGGCCTGTCCGACGCAGCGTTCGCGTTTGGCGCGGGCGTGTTTTTCGCGGGCTACGCGTTGTTCGAAGTGCCAGGCAATCTGCTGCTGCATCGCGTGGGCGCCCGCGCATGGATGTGCCGCATCATGGTGACGTGGGGCCTTGTCTCGAGCGCCATGTGTCTGGCGAGCACACCTGGGTCGTTCTACGTGCTGCGCTTTTTGCTGGGCGTGGCCGAGGCGGGTTTCTTTCCCGGCATCATCTATTACCTCACGCACTGGTTTCCGCAGGCGGCCCGCGGCCGTGCCATTGGCGTCTTCTATTTCGGCGCGCCGCTCGCGTTTATTTTCGGCGGTCCGCTCTCGGGGCTGTTGCTCGACATGCACGGCCTGTTCGGACTCGCGGGGTGGCAGTGGCTGTTTCTGATCGAAGGCGGGCTTGCCTCAGCGGTAGGCGTGTGGGCGTTCTGGTATCTCGACAACAAGCCCGCCAACGCGCGCTGGCTCGACGACGCCGAGCGCCGCGTGCTGACGGAAGCCGTGGAGCGCGACGCGCGCCATGCCGCCGCGCACGGTCCACAGCAGGTGATCGATGCGCTGTTCAATGCACGCGTGCTGCTCTTCGCCGCCATCTACGCGTTGATCCAGGTGAGCGTGTATGGCGTGATCTTCTTTTTGCCGCAACAGGTGGCATCGTTGCTCGGTACGCGCGTGGGTCTGAAGGTGGGGCTCGTGACAGCGGTACCGTGGCTGTGCGCACTCGCGGTGACGTGGTGCGTGCCGCGCCATGCCGATCGCACCGGCACGCATCGCGCGTGGGCCGTCATGCTGCTCGTTCTTGCGGGACTCGGCATTGCGCTTTCGGGCATGACGCAAAGCCCGTTGCTCGCGCTTCTCGCACTGTGCTGTGCCGCGAGCGGCTTTATTGCTGCCCAGCCGCTTTTCTGGACGTTTCCGACGCGCTATCTCACGGGCGCGGCAGCGGCCGGCGGCATCGCGCTCATCAATTCGCTGGGCAGCCTGGGCGGCTTCATCGCGCCCAGTCTGCGTGCGCTGGTCCAGCACCTCGCGGCAACGGGTACGGCCACGAGCGGCGCAGCCGCAGGTCTTGCCATGCTCGGCGCGGCGAGCCTCGTTGCGGCGCTGCTGGTCGGCACGCGGGTGCCGCGCGAAGCCGCGCCCAGCGCCGATACCTTCGAGCCGCGTGCACACCGCGCGCGCTGATTCAATCCAGCGGGCTCGTCGAGCACGCTCATCAAGCAAAGGGAGCGATTACCCATGGCCATGCCCACCATCAAGCATGTGCGTGCCTTCATCGTTCGCGGCGGCGGCGCCGATTATCACGACCAGGGCGACGGGCACTGGATCGACGATCACATCGCCACGCCGATGGCGCGCTATCCCGAGTACCGGCAGAGCCGGCAGTCGTTCGGCATCAACGTGCTCGGCACGCTCGTGGTGGAGATCGAGGCGAGCGACGGCACGGTCGGCTTCGGCGTGACGACGGGCGGCGAGATTGGCGCGTTCATCGTCGAAAAGCACCTCGCGCGTTTTCTGGAAGGCCAGCTTGTGACCGACATCGAGAAGATGTGGGATCAGATGTACTACGCCACGCTTTACTACGGCCGCAAGGGCGTGGTGCTCAATACGATCTCGGGCGTGGATCTCGCGCTGTGGGACCTGCTCGCGAAGGTGCGCGAAGAGCCCGTCTATCAACTGCTGGGCGGCCCCGTGCGCGACGAACTCGTGTTCTACGCCACGGGCGCGCGCCCGGACCTTGCGAAGCAGATGGGCTTTATCGGCGGCAAGCTGCCGTTGCAGCATGGCCCCGCGGAAGGCGAGGAGGGATTGCGGCAGAACATCGAGAAGCTCGCAGAAATGCGTAACCGCGTGGGCGACGATTTCTGGCTGATGTACGACTGCTGGATGAGTCTCGACGTGCGCTACGCCACGCGCCTCGCGCAGGCCGCGCACGAATACGGTCTCAAATGGATCGAGGAATGCCTGCCGCCCGACGACTACTGGGGCTACGCGGAACTGCGCCGCAACGTGCCGCGCGGCATGCTCGTCTCCACGGGCGAGCACGAGGCGACGCGCTGGGGCTTTCGCATGCTGCTCGAAATGGGCTGCTGCGACCTGATCCAGCCCGACGTGGGCTGGTGCGGCGGCATCACGGAACTCATCAAGATTTCGGCATTGGCGGACGCGCACAATGTGATGGTGGTGCCGCACGGGTCGTCCGTGTACAGCTATCACTTCGTCGTGACGCGCCACAACTCGCCGTTCTCCGAGTTCCTGATGATGGCGCCGAAGGCCGATCAGGTGGTGCCGATGTTCACGCCGCTCCTGCTCGACGAACCCGTGCCCGTGAACGGCCGCATGAAGGTGCCCGACACGCCGGGGTTCGGCGTGCGGCTGAATCCGGAATGCGCGCTCGAACGGCCGCATACGCATTGACGGGTGTGTCGAAGTGCATTGCAATGAGGCCTTCAGATAGGGCCTGAAATGCCCATCCCCGTAAGGAGAACAACGTGCTGCTCAAGGACAAGGTGGTGATCGTCACCGGCGGTTCGCGCGGCATCGGCCGTGCGATTGCGATAGCCAGTGCGCGCGAAGGCGCCGATGTCGCGATCAACTACTGGGGCGACAACGACGCTTCATACGGCCGCCGCACGGCCGTCTCGGAAGTGGTGGCCGAGATCGAAAAACTGGGCCGCCGCGCAATTGCCATCGAAGGGAACGTGGCCGCGCCGCAAACGGGCATCGATCTCGTGCGCCATACCGTGGAGTCGTTCGGCAAGGTGGACGTGCTCGCGAGCAATGCCGGCATCTGCCCGTTCCATGCGTTCCTCGACATGCCGCCTTCGGTGCTGGAACGCACCGTGGGCGTGAACCTGAACGGCGCGTTCTACGTGACGCAGGCCGTGGCACGGCAGATGAAGGAGCAGGGCACGGGCGGCGCCATTGTCGCCACCAGTTCCATCAGCGCGCTCGTGGGCGGCGGCATGCAGACGCATTACACGCCCACCAAGGCCGGCGTGCATTCGCTAATGCAGTCGTGCGCCATCGCACTGGGTCCGTTCGGAATCCGATGCAATTCCGTCATGCCCGGCACCATTGCAACGGACCTGAACGCGGAAGATCTTGCCGACGAGACGAAGCGCGCGTACTTCGAAAAGCGCATTCCGCTGGGGCGCCTCGGCACGCCGGAGGACGTGGCCGACTGCGTGGTGTTTCTCGCCTCGGACCGCGCGCGTTATGTGACCGGCGCCGCGTTGCTCGTGGACGGCGGCCTCTTCGTCAACCTGCAGTGAACGTTCGATGAACCGGCAGCGAAGATGCGCCAGGCGCCGCGGCCGCTTCGTAGCCGTCTGCGGCAGAAGCAGCGGAATGGCTGCCCGCGCGTGCCTCGGCAAGCGGCTGCGAGAAGCGGCGCAGCAGGCTCACGAAGTGTTCGGCCGGTTCGGCGAGCGGCTCGTTTTTGCGCGTGAGCACGCCGAAGCCCGGCAGGCTCTTGCCGATTTCGAGCGGCAGGGCCACGAGCAGCTTGCCGCGCATGTGGTCGCGCACCACCGATTCCGGCAGCATCGCAACCGCATCGTATTTTTCGAGCAGTTGAAGCGTGGCGAACACGGACGCACATTCGGTCAGATTCACCGGCGTGGCGAGCCCCGCACGCGCAAGCTCTTCTTCGAACAGCACGCGTGCCGGACTCGTGATGGGCTGCGCGACCCAGGGCCAGTCCACCAGTTCCTGCAGCGTCACGCTCGTGTTGCGCGCAAGCGGATGGCGCGCGCGCACCACGAGCAGCAGCGGTTCGCGCGCAAGCGGTTCGAAATGGAAGTCGTTGTGTTGCAGCGGCGTGGTGAGACGCCCCAAGGCGAGATCCACTTCGCGGCGATGCAGCAGCTGCACGAGCTGGTCGCTGGTCTCGCCCAGAATGCGCACGTTGAGGAGCGGCCGTTCGGTTTTCAGCGCGGCCACGGCCATGGCCAGCACGTCGGGGGCCGCGCCCATGATGGCGCCCACCGTGAGCTGCCCGTGCCCGCCCTTGCGCTTCACGTCGAGGTCTTCGGCAAAGCGCGTGAGTTCCGCGAGCGCGCGCCGCGCGTAGGCGAGCGTCACGGTGCCGAGCGCCGTGGGTTCGATGCCGCGCGCGCTGCGTTCGAAGAGACGAAAGCCGAAGGCCTCTTCGATGTCGCTCAGCATGCGGCTGGCGCTGGGTTGCGCCACGTTGATGGACTCGGCGGCCTGATGGACGTTGCGTGCGTCGTCGAGTGCGACGAGCAGTGCAAGGTGTTTGAATTTGAGCCGGTTGACGAGCGCGACTGCCACTGCCTGAGGGTTCATGGCCATGTGCGATTCGGTTTGTGGATCGACCGATCCCAACAACGGATTGGTTGGCTATCGGTGCACGAATTATAGTCGCTTCAAATACGGCGCCGGGCCCGCCAAAACCCGCACGCGAGGAGAAACGGAGCATGGAGACAATCGCCTTCCGGATGGTGCTCAACCCGGGTCAACGCGACGAGTACGAGCGTCGCCATCGCGAGATCTGGCCCGCGCTGGCCGACGCACTGCGTGAAACCGGCATCAGCGACTACTGGATCTTCTTCGACGACAGCACGCACTATCTCTTCGCCGTGCTCAAGCGCCGCGCCGGCCACACCATGAACGAGCTTCCGCAACTCGCCATCATGCGCAAATGGTGGGATTACATGGCCGACATCATGCAGACCGCGCCCGACGGCGCGCCGCTGCAAAAGTCGCTCGAACCGCTGTTCCATCTGCCCTGAACCGGCCAACGGAGAGCGCCATGCCGCAGACCTTGCAGGTCGTCGATCCGCACGTTCACTTCTGGAACATCGACACGCACCATTACCCGTGGCTCGCGAAACCGGGCGTTTCGTTCGTAGGCGACGCGCGTGAACTCGCGCACAACTACGTCGTGGCGGACCTTGTGCGCGATGCGAGCGAGGCCGGCGATGTCGACGTGCTGAAGGTCGTGCACGTCGAGGCGAATCACGACCCTGCGGACCCGGTGGAGGAAACGCGCTGGCTGCAATCGCTCGCAGACGGTTCGCGCGAACAGAAGGCGAGCGCGGGCGGCGGCTGGCCCAACGGCATCGTGGCCGCCGCGGATTTGAGCCGGCCTGACGCACCGGAGATTCTCGCCGCCCACGCCGCGTTCGCCAACACGCGCGGCATCCGGCAGATTCTCAACGTGCACGGGAATCCGCTCTACGACTACGTGGGACGCCACTACCTGCGCGACGACACCTGGCGTCGCCACTTCGCGTTGCTCGCTAAGTACGGGCTCTCGTTCGATCTGCAACTGTATCCGTCACAGATGGAAGAGGCCGCGGCCCTTGCGCGGGCGCATCCCGACATCCGGATCATCGTGAATCATGCGGGCATGTTCGTGGACCGCAACAGCGTGGCCGGCTATCGCGCCTGGCGCGAAGGCATGCGCGCGCTGGCGGCGTGCCAGAACGTGGCCGTGAAGATCAGCGGCCTGGCGATGTTCGATCACGCATGGACCGTGGAAAGCCTGCGCCCGTATGTGCTGCAAACGCTCGACACGTTCGGCGTGGAGCGCGCCATGTTCGCCTCGAATTTTCCGGTGGACCGGTTGTTCGGTTCATATGGTGCGTTGTGGCATGCGTATGCGGACATCGTGAGCGGTGCGAGCGATAGCGAGCAGGCCGCGCTCTTTCGCACCAACGCGGAGCAGTTCTACCGGATCTGAGCAGCACACCCGGGCCGCACATAACACGACAGCAACACGGCGGCCCCAACACGGAGACACGGTTTGGAGACGAAAGCACATGACCGCGGCGTGCCGCGCCTCGAGCTGCGCCACGCGAGCAAGTCGTTCGGCCGCGTGCGCGCGCTGATCGACGGCAGCCTCGTGCTGTGGCCCGGCGAAGTGCACGCGCTGCTCGGCGAGAACGGCGCGGGCAAATCGACGCTCGTCAAGATTCTCGCGGGCGTGCATCAGCCCGACGGCGGCGAGCTGCGCATGGACGGCACCGCGCGCCGCTTTGCGAGCCCCGGCGAAGCGCGCGATGCCGGCATCGCAGTGATCTATCAGGAACCCACACTATTTTTCGATCTCTCGATTGCCGAGAACATCTACATGGGGCGCCAGCCCGTGGATCGCCTGGGGCGTATCGACTACGGCGCCATGCATCGCGAAGTGGATGCGCTGCTCGCGTCGCTCGGCGTCGAACTCACGGCCGAACGGCTCGTGCGCGGACTTTCCATTGCGGACCAGCAGGTGGTGGAGATCGCCAAGGCGCTCTCGCTGAACGCGAGCGTGCTCATCATGGACGAACCCACTGCCGCGCTTTCCTTGCCCGAAGTCGAACGGCTTTTCGCCATCGTGCGCAAGCTGCGCGAGCGTGACGTGGCCATTCTGTTCATCACGCACCGGCTCGAAGAGGTGTTCGCGCTCACGCAGCACGTCACCATCATGCGCGACGGCGAAAAGGTGTTCGACGCGCCCACCAGCGAACTTTCCACCGGCGCGATCGTCGCGAAGATGGTGGGCCGCGATCTGGAGAGCTTCTATCCGAAGGCCGACGTGACGCCTGGCGAGGTGCTGCTCGCGGTGCGCGGGCTTACGCGTATCGGCGTGTTCAAGGACATTTCGTTCGAGGTGCGCGCAGGCGAGATCGTGGCGCTCGCGGGCCTCGTGGGCGCAGGGCGCAGTGAGGTGGCGCGTGCGATCTTCGGCATCGATCCGCTCGATGCCGGCGAGATTCGCATTGCGGGCAAGCCGCTCGCGCCGGGCCGGCCCGCGGCGGCCGTGAAGGCGGGCCTCGCGCTCGTACCTGAAGACCGCCGGCAGCAGGGACTCGCGCTGGAACTGAGCATTGCGCGCAACGCATCGATGACCGTGCTTGGGCGGCTCGTGCGCCACGGCCTGATATCGGCGGGCCGCGAGGTGCAACTCGCGAGCCAGTGGGGCAAGCGGCTGCAACTCAAGGCCGGCGACCTCAACGCACCAGTGGGCACGCTCTCGGGCGGCAACCAGCAGAAGGTGGTGCTTGGCAAGTGGCTCGCTACGGGGCCGCGCGTGCTCATCATCGACGAACCCACGCGCGGCATCGACGTGGGCGCGAAGGCCGAGGTGTACGGCGCGCTCGCCGAACTCGTGCGCGAGGGCATGGCGGTGCTCATGATTTCGAGCGAACTGCCCGAAGTGTTGGGCATGGCCGACCGTGTGCTCGTGATGCACGAAGGGCGCATCACGGCCGCCATCGCGCGTGCGGAAGCAACCGAAGAGCGGATCATGAGCGCGGCGCTGGGCGAGCGCGACATTCATCTGGGGCGGGCCGCATGATGCGCCACTCGACTACGCACAGCCACGCGCTGCCGCAGACCGAAGGCACGACCGCTGCGATTGCCGGCCGCAGTGCGCCCGGCGGCATCGTCGGCATGCTCGCGAAGAGCCGCGAGACCACGCTCTTCATCGTGCTCGTGCTGCTGATTGTCGGCACGGCGCTGGCGCGGCCGCAGTTCCTCAATCTGCAGAATCTGCGCGACGTACTGCTCAACGTCTCCATTGTGGCGCTGCTTACGGCAGGCATGACCGTCGTGATCCTGATGCGTCATATCGATCTCTCGGTGGGGTCGGTGGTCGGCATCAGCGCGTATGCGGTGGGCAGCCTCTACGTGGCTTTTCCGCACATGCCGGTGGTCGTTGCGCTCGCGGCGGGGCTCGGCATCGGCTTCGTGGGCGGCGCCATCAACGCGTTGCTCATTGCGGTGGGGCGCGTTCCTTCGCTCGTTGCCACGCTTTCCACGCTCTACATTTTTCGCGGCGCGGACTACGCGTGGGTGCACGGCGGACAGATCAACGCCACGAGTCTGCCGGACGCGTTCTCGCGGCTCGCCACGGGTGCCGTATTCGGATTGCCCACGCTGGTGTTGCTCTCCGCGCTCGTGTTGCTCGCGCTTGCCGTGTATCTCAAGCAGTTCCGCCCCGGCCGCGAGTACTACGCGATCGGCTCGAACCCCGAGGCCGCGCGCCTTGCCGGCGTGAACGTGGAGCGGCGCGTGATGACGGGCTTCCTGATCTCGGGAAGCATTGCGGGACTCGCCGGCGCGCTGTGGCTCGCACGCTTCGGCACGGTGGACGCCAGCACCGCGAAGGGCATCGAGCTTCAGGTCGTGGCCGCCGCCGTGGTGGGCAGCGTCGCGATTACGGGCGGGGTGGGCACGATACTCGGTGCCACGCTCGGCGCGCTCGTGCTGGGCGTGATCAGCATTGCGCTCGTCGTGCTGCACGTCTCGCCGTTCTGGGAGCAGGCCATCGAAGGCGCGTTGATCGTGACCGCCATCGCCGCGGATACGCTGCTCGCCCGTTCCGTCGCCAAACGCATGATGAGGAAACGCGATCATGGCTAAGCCCGGGGTCAAGCCCGACTCTGCATTGCTCACGCGCAGCCGCGCCGTTCCGCTGAGTTGGGAAACGCTGCTCGCCGTGATTCTCGTACTGTGCCTCGTGCTGGGGCGTGTGCTGTCGCCGGTGTTTCTCTCCGGCGCGAATCTCAGCAACGTGCTGGCGGACCTGACCGAAGTGGCGCTGATGGCGTTGCCGATGACGCTCATCATCGTGGCTGCCGAGATCGATCTTTCCGTGGCGTCCGTGCTCGGCGCATCGAGTGCACTGATGGGCGTGCTCTGGCACATGGGGTTGCCGATGCCGGCGGTAGTCGCACTCGTCATCGTGTTCGGCGCACTCGCGGGGCTCTTCAACGGGCTCGTCATCGTGAAGCTGAACCTGCCTTCGCTGGCGGTGACGATCGGCACGCTCGCGCTCTTTCGCGGGCTCGCCTACGTGCTGCTGGGCGACCAGGCCGTGGCCGATTTTCCGCCGGCGTGGACGCTGTTCGGCATGAACACGCTGGGCGGCACGTTCATTCCGCTGCCGTTTCTGATCGTGATCGTCGCGGCCGTGCTGTTCACGGTGCTGTTGCAGGCCACCGCGTTCGGCCGCAGCCTCTTCGCCATCGGCGCGAATGCCACCGCGGCGGCGTTTTCGGGTATCGACGTCGCGACAATCCGGCTGCGCCTCTTCGTGCTCTCCGGCGCCATGAGCGCGCTCGCGGGCGTGGTCTACACGCTGCGCTTCACGAGCGCGCGCGGCGACAACGGCGAAGGCTTCGAGCTTGCCGTGATCGCGGCCGTGCTGTTCGGCGGCGTGAGCATCTTCGGCGGACGCGGATCGATGTACGGCGTGCTGCTCTCGCTTTTGATCGTAGGCGTGCTGCGCAATGCGCTGACGCTCGTCGACGTATCGAGCGAAACGCTCACCATCGTGACGGGCGCACTGCTGCTCGCATCGGTGCTCGTGCCGAATCTTGCCGCACGGATGCGGGCGATGCGCGACAAGCGGCTGCTCGCGCGCTCGAATTGAAGGGCTTATCTGAAGAGAGGCGATGCGCCGCCTCAATGCGCAGCTTCAATACGCCGCCGCAACACGACGTGCCGCACAGAAACATCAACAACGCCGGACACCCGTCCGGTCAATAAAGGAGACGCTTCATGTCGAGATCGTTACGTCAGGCCGGTGCCGCGTTGCTTTGCGCGGCGCTTCTCGGAACCAGCGCGCTGGCCAGCGCTGCCGGCATCAAGGAAGGGCTCAAGATCGCGTTCGTGCCGAAGCAGATCAACAACCCGTATGAGGTCATTGCCGACGACGGCGGCATGGCCGCCATCAAGGAGTTCAAGGGCGACGGCAAGGTGGTGGGTCCGTCGGACGCGGGCGCGTCGTCGCAGGTGCAGTACATCAACACGCTCACCACGCAGCATCAGGACGCCATCGTGATTGCAGCCAACGACGCGAACGCGCTCGTCCCGTATCTGAAACGCGCCATGTCTCAGGGCATCAAGGTGGTCACGTTCGATTCGGATACGGCGCCCGAAGGCCGCACGGTGTTCGTGAACCAGGCGAACGCGGAGAGCATCGGGCGCGGGCAGATTCAACTCGTCGCGAAATTGATGGGCGGGGAGGGCGAGTTCGCGATCCTCTCGGCCACGCCGAACGCGACGAACCAGAACACGTGGATCAAGTGGATGCAGGAGGAACTGAAGAAGCCCGAGTACGCGAAGATGAAGCTCGTGAAGATCGCCTACGGCAACGACGACGACCAGAAGTCGTTCGTGGAGACCCAGGGGCTGCTTCAGGCGTACCCGAACCTCAAGGCCATCGTCGCGCCCACGTCGGTGGGCATTGCCGCGGCGGCGCGCTACATCTCGTCGTCGTCGAGCAAGGGCAAGGTGGCGGTAACGGGCCTCGGCACCCCGAACCAGATGCGCGCGTTCGTGAAGAACGGCACCGTGAAGGCCTTCCAGTTGTGGGATCCGGGTCAACTCGGCTACCTCGCCGCCTATGCCGCGGCGAACCTGGCTTCGGGCACGATCACTGGTAAGGAGGGCGAATCGTTCGAAGCGGGCAAGCTCGGCAAGCGGACCATCGGCAAGAGCGGCGAGGTCATTCTCGGGCCGCCCACCACGTTCGACGCGGCCAACATCGACAACTACAACTTCTGATCGCGGGGCTTCTCAGCGCGTGGTGGTTGCGGCCACGCGCTCTCGCGACCCCGTGTAGACGCACGCGCCGCTCAATCCGCGCCGGCCGCCGCAGTTGTTTTCATGCCCGCTTTCATGCCGGCACGCCGGCGCAGATCTTCCGTCGTTTCGCTCGCACCGCCTGGTCTCCAGCCGGGCGGGCGCAGCAGATAGTTCATCGCCGTACCCCCTTCCTTTGCCGACGCGATGTCGCGTGCGAGGCTCGCCCAATGTTCGAGTTCCACGACGAACGGGTTGTGCGAGCGCGTGGGCGTAACCAGCCCGTAGCGGCACGGCTCCTCCGCGCGTTCTTCCACATAGGTGCCGAACAGGCGGTCGAACACGATCAGCACGCCACCGTAGTTGGCATCCAGATACGCCAGGTTCGACGCGTGATGCACGCGATGCGCGGACGGCGTGTTGAACACGTACTCCAGCCAGCCGAGCTTTGGTATCCACGTGGTGTGCAGCCAGAACTGATAGAGCAGGTTGAGCGTGAGCGTTGCCAACACGACTTCGGGCCGCACGCCAAGCCACACGAGCGGCGTGAAGAACAGCGCGGCGCCCGTGAGCCGGCCGGTCCAGCCAAGCCGGAACGCGGTGGAAAGCGTGAGCTGGTTCGGCGAATGGTGCACCGCGTGCGTGGCCCAAAGGAAGCGGATGCGATGCGACGCGCGGTGGTACCAGTAGTAGCAGAACTCCTGGAGGAGGAAGAGCAGCAGCACCGCGAGGGCGCTGTCGAGCGCCAGCGTATGAATGCGGTAATGCCATACGACGTTGAAGACCGCCGTGGTGAGCGGCACAGGCAACAGCGCGAGCAGCTTGCGGCCCACCAGGTCCGCGAGCGAGAGCGCGAATTCGTGCCAGTCGAACGGCGTATCGGTGTGCCGTTTCCGCGCGCTGAGCACGCATGCCTCGACGAGCGAGGCGCTGACCACGACCCCGGAAACGGCAAGACCGAGAAGCGTGAATGACTGGGTAGAGAGCATGATGTCGACCTGACGGACTACGATAAATCGATGCGGGCGGCACGTGTCGTGTCGTAGCGTGCCGGCTCATGGACTGGCGTAACGGGCCGTTTGCTGCATAGCGCGCGGCACCGTTCGCGTCCCATGAGCGGCAATGTAGCCATCGGCTGCGTTAAAAACCATGCGAAAACTATGTCGCGGGGTTTCATGGACCGCCGGGCATTGAGTGGTAGTTTTCGTGTGCGGGGCAGGGGGCGGTGGGGCAACCGCGATGCCGCGCAGGCCAGGTGGATCTGACAGACCAGGGACAACCCTGCCCCCATCCCTCTATCCAGCCTGCCCGCCGGTGTCCCCAATCGGACGCCGATCCGACAATTTCCGACATTGGCCGCCATCGCGCCGCTCGCGCGGCGGCCGCGCGCCGCGTTCGGCGCAGAGCCGCCGGAGCCTTGCCTGGCAAGCCTTTGCGCCGGGCCGCACGGCTATTCGCTTTACGCATGTGTCGCATTTGCGCAAGCGTTTGTCGTAAATCGTCGGCCCACAGGGGTTTTTTCTGGCAACCATGTATGCACACTGTGAGCGGGCCGACGCCTGCCCGACGAGGAGATGAATTCGATGAATTCCCCAAAAGTCGTGGTCGAAGGGCTGTACAAGGTCTTCGGCAACAATCCGAAACTCGCGCTCGACATGCTCTCGGGCGGTGCCACGAAGGACGAGATCTTCGCGAAGACCGGTCAGGTGGTCGGCGTGCAGGACGTCTCGTTCGAGGTGCCGGAAGGCGAGATTTTCGTGCTGATGGGCCTGTCGGGTTCCGGCAAGTCCACGCTGATCCGTCTCATCAACCGGCTCGTGGAGCCGACCGCGGGCAAGGTGCTGATCGACGGCCGCGACGTGGCCGCCGTGCGCCGCTCGGAGCTCATCGCGCTGCGCCGCACCGACATGAGCATGGTGTTCCAGTCGTTCGCGCTCATGCCGCAGCGCACCGTGCTTGCCAACGCGTCGTTCGGTCTGGAAGTGGCCGGCGTGTCGCGCAAGGAACGCGAAAAGCGCGC
Source organism: Paraburkholderia kururiensis (assembly GCF_034424375.1). NCBI lineage: Bacteria > Pseudomonadati > Pseudomonadota > Betaproteobacteria > Burkholderiales > Burkholderiaceae > Paraburkholderia > Paraburkholderia kururiensis. The sequence continues at coordinate 1,695,189 of NZ_CP139965.1, forward strand.
GCTCGAGGTGCTCGAGCAGGTGGGCCTTGCCGCTTTCGCGCAGAAGCTGCCTTCGGAGCTGTCGGGCGGCATGCAGCAGCGCGTGGGCCTCGCCCGCGCGCTCGCCGTGAATCCGTCGCTGATGATCATGGACGAAGCGTTCTCCGCGCTCGATCCGCTCAAGCGCAAGGAAATGCAGAACGTGCTGCTGCAACTGCAAAAGGAGCAGCGGCGCACCATCCTGTTCGTTTCGCACGATCTCGAAGAGGCGCTGCGCATCGGCAACCGCATCGCCATCATGGAAGGCGGCCGCGTGGTGCAGATCGGCACGCCGCAGGAAATCATCAGCCAGCCCGCCGACGACTACGTACGCGCGTTCTTCGAAGGCGTGGACACAAGCCGCTATCTCACCGCGGGCGATCTCATGCAGACCAACGCGGTGCCGCTCGTGCGCAATCTCGATGCGTCGAGCGTGGCCGAGTCGCTCAACGGCAGCGCGGACTACGCGTTCGTGCTCGACGAGTCGCGCAAGATTCGCGGTTTCGTCACGCGCGACGCGCTGGGTGCCGCGACCCCCGCGCTGCGTCAGCTCGAACCCATTTCGCGCGGCGCGTCGCTCGAACAGGTCGTCTCGCGCGTGTGCGCGAGCGCCACGGCGCTCCCCGTGGTCGACGACGAGGGCTGCTATTGCGGCTCCGTCAATCAGTCCGTTGTGTTGAAGGTGCTCACGCGCAGTCGAGGTTCCCATGTCTGAGATCATTCCGCTTGGCCGCTGGGTGGACGACTCCGTCCACTATCTGCTCGACCACGACGCCAGCACGTTCGACGCTATCGGCAAGGGCATCGAGAGCTTCGCCGCGCTGATCGAACACGGCCTGCAGGCCGTGCCGATGTGGGCGATGATGGCCTTCTTCATCGGCATCGGCCTGTGGCGCGTGGGCTGGCGCTTCGCCATCTTCGTCACGCTGTCGCTGTTGCTGATCTATGCCACGGGCTTCTGGGATCAGACGGTCGTGACGCTGGGCCTCACGCTGTCGTCCACGCTCATCAGTCTCGTGTTCGGCGTTCCGCTCGGCATCTGGACCGCGAAGAACCGGCACGTCGCCCTCGTGGTGCGCCCCGTGCTCGATCTGATGCAGACCATGCCGGCCTTCGTCTACCTCATTCCGGCCGCAATGCTGTTCGGTCTGGGCCGCGTGCCGGGCATTCTCTCCACGGTCATTTTCGCGATGCCGCCTGCGGTGCGCCTCACGAGCCTCGGCATTCGCCACGTGAACCGCGAGATCGTGGAAGCGGGCCAGGCGTTCGGCTGCACGCCGTGGCAACTGCTCTACAAGGTGCAATTCCCGAGCGCGCTGCCCTCCATCATGCAGGGCGTCAACCAGACCATCATGATGGCGCTTTCCATGGTGATCATCGCTTCGATGGTGGGCGCGGGCGGCCTCGGCAACGACGTGCTCGCGAGCATTCAGCGTCTCGACATCGGGCTCGGCTTCGAGAGCGGGCTCTCGGTGGTGCTGCTCGCCATCATTCTCGACCGCATCACGGAAAGCTTCGGCCGCACGCCGGGCTCCGCACCCGCGCCGCGCTTCGCCGGCCTGCGTAACGTGATGCGTGTGCGCCGCGAGCCGCCGATGGCCGCGCAGAGCTGAACGCCGGCAGGCGGCACCCGGCCCGCCTGGCCCGCCCACCCCAGCCATTTCGCAATAGAAGATCGTTCCAGCAGACAAGCGCGCCGCACCCTTCCGTGCGGCGCGTGGCCCAACCCGTGCCTGTACGTGCCCGAGGAGAGCGACGTGACGACCGCAGTGATGGAGCTGGCCACCCGTACCGCGCCGTTGTCGCGCGCTGCGCATTTCGGTTTTCTCACGCTGCCCAGCTTTTCCATGATCGCGTTCACGAGCGCGGTGGAAGTGCTTCGCATGGCGAACTATGTGAGCCGCGAGCAGCACTACCGCTGGTCCGTGATTACGCCCGACGGCGTGCCGGTGCGATCGAGCAACGGCATCAGCGTGCGGCCCACGCGCACCATCGAAGAGACGGGCATGCCGGACGTGCTGATCGTTTGCGGCGGCACGCAGATCCGCAACGCGGTGAACACGAACGTGACCACGCTGCTGCGTGAAGTAGCCGAAAGCGACGTGCCGCTCGGCGGTTTCTGCACCGGTGCCTATGCACTGATGGCCGCGGGCCTGCTCGACGATTACCGCTGCACGGTGCATTGGGAAGACCTCTCGGCGCTGCACAAGGAATTTCCGCGCGTGCATTTCGCCGACGAACTCTTCGTGATCGATCGCGACCGGCTCACCTGCACGGGCGGCACCGCGCCGCTCGACCTCATGCTGAACCTCGTGGAAGCGCGCCTCGGGCAGCGGCTTGCCGCGCAGGTCTCGGAGCAGTTCATCCTGGAGCGCATTCGCAGCGCGAGCGACCCGCAGCCCATTCCCGTCGACGCACGCGTGGGCTTCTCGCGCGCGGAGCTGGTCGAAGTGGTGCGGCTCATGGAAGCCAACATCGAAGAGCCGCTTTCGCTCGAAGAACTCGCGCGGCTCGTGCAGCTTTCCACGCGGCATTTGCAGCGCATGTTCAAGGTGTATCTGAACGTGTCGCCCACGCATTACTACCTGTCGTTGCGCCTCAAACGCGCGCGCGACCTGCTGCGCACCACCGACGCCACCATTGCGCGCGTGACCACCGTGTGCGGCTTTCACTCGCCGTGCCACTTCAGCAAGGCCTATCGCGCGCAATTCGGCCACGCGCCGAGCGCCGAACGGCGGCTGGCAAGCTGAGACATCAATACCAGCCCAATAACCGATTTCACGACAGACCAATCGATCACCCGAGGAGAATCACAATGAAACTCAAGCTGTTTGCTGCCGCCGGGGCACTCGCCGCAGCCGTCACGATGGTTCACGCGGCCGAGCCCGCCGCCTGCCGAAACGTGCGCTTTGCGGACGTGGGCTGGACCGACATCGCGGCCACCACGGGCCTCGCGTCGACGGTGTTCGAGGGGCTCGGCTACCACCCGACGAAGACCATCGCGTCGGTGCCCATCACGTTTGCGGGCATCAAGAGCAAGCAGATCGACGTGTTTCTCGGCTACTGGTCGCCCACCATGGACCCCATCATCACGCCGTTCGTGAAGGCCGGCACGATCAAGGTGCTCGCCACGCCGAACCTCACGGGCGCGAAATACACGCTGGCCGTGCCGGACTACGTCTATAACGGCGGGCTGAAGTCGTTCGCGGACATCCAGAAATTCGCGGACAAGCTCAACGGCAAGATCTACGGCATCGAGCCCGGCAACGACGGCAACGCGCTCATCAAGAAGATGATCGACGGCAACCAGTTCGGGCTCGGCAAGTTCAAGCTCGTGGAATCGAGCGAGGCGGGCATGCTCGTGGAAGTGAACCGCGCCATTCGCGACAAGCAATGGATCGTGTTCCTCGGCTGGGAGCCGCACCCCATGAACGTGCAGATGAAGATCGATTACCTTGCGGGCGGCGACGACGTATTCGGCCCGAACTACGGCGAAGCGAAGGTCTTCACGGCCACGCCGCCCGACTACGCGGCGCGCTGCCCGAACGCGGCGAAGCTCGTGTCGAACCTGCAGTTCACCACGACGATCGAGAACCGCGTGATGATGCCCATCATGAACAAGGAAGACGCGAACAAGGCCGCGCTCGAGTGGCTGAAGGCGAATCCGAAAGTACTCGACCAGTGGCTGGCGGGCGTGAAGACGTTCGACGGCAAAGACGGTTTGCCTGCAGTGAAGGCTTATATCTCCGCACATTGAATCGCGGCACATTGAATCGCGGCACATTGAGTCTGTAGCGGAGGCGCACGGCTGCGATGCCGTGTGCCTCACACGCTATACGTCCGGCTATACGTCCGAAATTGCGCGCTCAAACGTGAATATCGAACCCCTGCGCGTACGCCTCCAGATCGCTGTCGTCCCAGAGCCGGCCGTCCACCAGTACCGGTGACGCGTCGTGCGAGGGCACGGCGATCTGCATGGCCGCCGCTGCTTCGCGATAAAGCGCGGTCTGGTTGATCGCAGCCGCCACCGCCAGATAGTCCACCGTATCGATCAGCCCCCAGCGCCGGTATTGCGTAAGAAACCACGCACCGTCCGACGGACGCGGATAGTTCACGTTGCCGCCGTCGAAGAAGCGCACGGGCAGGCGCTTGCCGTAGACGCCTTCGCGCACGTCGTCGGGCAGCACGGCCGCAAGGCGCGGCGCAATCAGTTCGTGCGGCACGCCGATGAACTCCGGCTGTGCGAGCCATTGAGCCGTGTCGTCGCGATGCCCTGGGTCGTCGAGCCAGCGGCACGCATCGAGCATGGTCTGCACGAGCGCGCGTGCCGTACGCGGATGGCGCGTCACGAATTCACGCGTTGCCGCGAGCACTTTCTCCGGATGGTCGGGCCAGATTTCGCTCGTGAAAAGTACGGTACGTCCCGCATGACGCGCCTGCGCCGCCGCGTTCCACGGCTCGCCGGCGCAGAAGCCGTCGAGTTGCCCCGCCGTGAGCGCATCGCCCATCTGCGGCGGCGGAATCACCACGCTTTCGATATCGCGCAACGGATGCACACGCTCCGACGCGAGCCAGTAGTACAGCCACATCGCATGCGTGCCGGTAGGAAACGTCTGTGCGAAGACGGGCTTGCGGCCCAGCGTGGCGAGCGCATCGTGCAGCGTGCGGTGCTCGTCGAGGGCGTCGGCCAGGCGGTTCGACAGCGTGATGGCCTGGCCGTTGCGGTTGAGCACCATCAGCACCGCCATGTCGGCCTGCGGGCCGCCGATGCCCAGTTGCACACCATAGGCGAGGCCGTAGAGCGCATGCGCTGCATCGAGTTCGCCGCACAGCAGCTTGTCGCGCACGGCGGCCCACGAAGGCTGCCGGCACAGTTCGAGCGTGAGGCCATAGGCGTGGCCGAATTCGAGCATCTTCGCGGCCACGAGCGGCGCCGCGTCGGTGAGCGCGACGTAGCCCAGCCGCAGATGCGTCTTTTCGGGCGCGCCCGCCGCGCGTGGCTTCGCGTTCGCGGCGAGGGAGGAGGGTTCGTTCATTGCGGTTCCGTCATGTCGGCAGGCCGTCTGCATCGACGATCTGGCGCGCCGCCTCGGCCATCTTCACGCCCTGGTCCATCGCGCGCTTTCTGAGCGTGGCGTAGGCGGCGTGCTCGGTCATCTTGCGGCGATCCATCAAGAGACGTTTGGCGCGGTCGATCAACTTGCGCTCCGCCAGTTCGGTTTCGGCCTGCGCGAGGCGCTCGCGCAACTGCGCCTCCTGGGCGAAGCGCGCGAGCGCGACTTCGAGAATGGGCGCGATGCGCTCGCTCGCGAGTCCTTCCACGAGATAGGCCGTCACGCCCGCGCCCACGGCGTCGCGAATCAACTGCTGGTTCCCGTCGTTGCTGAACATCAGCACGGGCCGCGGTGCCGTGGCGTTCATGACGGCGAGCTGTTCGAGCGTGTCGCGCGAAGGCGATTCGGTGTCGATGATGATGACGTCCGGCCGTTCCGTGGCGACCACGTGGTGCAGCGCCTGCGGGGTCGCGGTGGCGGGCAGCATCTCGTAGCCGAGCCGCGCGAGCGCGTCGCGCAGATCGCCGATGGGCTTTTCGGTGTCGGTAACGAGCAGTACACGCAGCATGGTGGAGGCGAGTTTAGCGCAGCCCGGCGCGTGGCGGCGTTTGCCATGCGGCTGCGTGCTGTGTGTCGCTGGAAGGCACGGCCGTTGCCGCGGGCTTTTCGCACAGCCGCTTCAATTCCGGCACGCACGACCCGCACACCGTGCCGCAGCCCAGCGTTGCCTTCAACTCGACCACCGTGGCGCCGCGCCCGATGGCCGCTTCGATGCGCGAGCGCGGCACCTGCATGCAGGTGCACACCATCGGGTCGCGCGGCGCGGCGTTTTCGCGCTGCGCGCTGAAGACGGCAAAGCGCGGGCCGGTCCACGGTTGGGCATCCACGAGCCGCGCCAGCAGCGCGTCGCCGCCCGTTGCGTCGCCCGCCAGCACGAAACCGTCGATCACGTTGTCGCGCCACAGCACGCGCTTGTCGAGGCCGCGCCGCGCATCGCGGTATTCGAGCACGTCTTCGCCCGCGGGCAGATCGAGCGCGGCATGCAGACGGTCGAGCCACGTCGCGGGCGTTTCAGCGCTCTCCCCGGAAGGCGAGGCAAAAGCGGGCGCCGCCGTGTGCGCGGCGCGCAGCACGATCACGTCGTCGGCCTCGATGCGGATGGACGCGTACGCGCACGCGGCGAGCAGCGGCTGAAGCGCCGCCTGCAACGCGAGCACGTTGCCGCGCCGCGCGGCCACGAGCCGCCAGGGCAGCGGCGCGGCTTCGATGCGCACCGCGGCGTGCTTGAGTTCGGGCTGGCGCGAATGCGGATCGGTGGCGCCGATGGTGGCCTCGTTGATGCCGCCGCTCGAAATGAACTGGCCGTTCCAGTGCATCGGCACGAAGACGGTGCCGGACGTCACGTCTTCCGAGAGCTGCACGGGCAGCACGAGGCTGCCGCGACGACTCTTCACGCGCACGAGATCGCCTTCCGCGAAGCCGCGCCGCGCGGCGTCGGCGGGCGAGAGGTTGACGGCGGCCTCGGGCGCGTGCGCGAGCAGTCTGGCGACGCGGCCCGTACGGCTCATGCCGTGCCATTGGTCGCGCAACCGGCCCGTGATGAGCCGGAACGGGAAGCGCGCGTCCGTGGGCTCGGCCACGGGCTGGTAGCGCGGCGCATGAAAACGCGCGCGGCCGTCGGCGGTGGCGAACACGCCGTCGGTGTAGCGGCGCGCGGCGCCTTGCGTGCGGCCCGCCGGAAACGGCCATTGCTGCGGCCCCTCGTCTTCGAGCACCGCGTAGCTCAATCCGCCGATGTCGAGATCGCGCCCCACCGTGAGCCGGCGATGCTCGTCGAACGCCGCTTCGGGCGAGGCGAAACCGAAGAGCGGCGAGGCGTTCGCGCCCCGTGCTTCACGTCTGTTCGCGAGGCGTTGCTCCATGCGTTGCGCCACCTGATCGGCGATCCACCAGTCGGGCTTCGCTTCGCCCGCCGCGGGCACGGCGGCCCGCACGCGCGAGATGCGCCGCTCCGAATTCGTCACCGTGCCCGACTTCTCGCCCCACGTGGCCGCGGGCAGCAGCACGTCGGCGAAGGGCACCGTGTCGGTCTGCGTGAATGCGTCCTGCACGACGACGAACTCCGCCTTGGCGAGCGCTTCGCGCACCTTCGCGATGTCGGGCATGGAATGCACGGGGTTCGTGCAGACGATCCACACGGCCTTGATCTTGCCGCTGCGCACGGCCTCGAACAGCTCGACGGCGGGCAGCCCCGGCGTGGCGGGCACGGAGGGCACGCCCCACAGCCGCGCCACTTCCTCGCGATGCGCCGCGTTGCCGATCTCGCGATGCGCCGCGAGCATGGTCGCCATGCCGCCCACTTCGCGGCCGCCCATCGCGTTGGGCTGGCCCGTCAGCGAGAACGGACCGGCGCCGGGCCGGCCGATCTGCGCCGTGGCCAGATGCAGGTTGATGAGGGCGAGGTTCTTGTCGGTGCCGTGGCTCGACTGGTTGAGGCCCATGCAATAGAGCGAGAGCGCGGCCTCGCTCGCGCCGAACCATTCGGCGGCCTGCATGAGGTCTTCTTCGCGGATGCCGCACAGGCCCGCGGCCACGCGCGGCGTGTACTCGCGCACCATCGCCTTCAACGCGGCGAAGCCTTCGGTATGGCGCTCGATGTACGCGCGGTCGATCAACCCTTCCCAGATGAGGTGATGCAGCATGCCGTTGAAGAGCGCGACGTCGGTGCCGGGCTGGATGGCGAGATGCAGGTCGGCCGACGCCGCCGTGTCGGTGCGGCGCGGGTCGACGACGATCCAGCGGATCGCCGGGTTCGCGGCCTTCGCCGCTTCGAGCCGCCGAAACAGCACGGGGTGCGCCCACGCCATGTTGCTGCCCGCGAAGAGCACCGTGCGCGCCGCTTCGAGGTCTTCGTAGCAGGTGGGCGGACCGTCCGCACCCAGCGCCATCTTGTAGGCGCTCACGGCGCTCGACATGCAAAGCCGCGAGTTCGTATCGATGTTGTTGGTGCCGATCAACCCCTTCGCGAGCTTGTTGAAGACGTAGTAGTCCTCGGTGAGCAACTGGCCCGAGACGTAGAACGCCACGGCGTCCGGGCCATGCCGTTCCACCACGTGCGCGAAGCGCTCGGCCACGGTGTCGAGCGCCACGTCCCAACTGACCTGACGGCGCGCTTCGGAGCGATGCTCGCGCATTTCGGGCACGAGCGCGCGGCCCGTTTCGCTTTGCGCCGTGAGCGCGAGCGAGAGCCCCTTCGTGCAGAGCTTGCCGAAATTGGCGGGATGCTCGGGGTCGCCTTGCACGCCCGTGATGCGGCCGCCTTCCGACTCGATGAGCACGCCGCAGCCGACGCCGCAGTAGCAGCAGGTGGAACGGGTGACGGTCTTCATGACGTGTACGCGCTCAGGCGCGGCCGAGATCGACATGCACGAGCCCGTCTGCGTCCACCTTCACCGGAAAGCGTCCCGCGCAGCCTTCGTCCGGCGCGCGTGCTTCGCCGCTCGCAAGGTCGATGTTCCATGCGTGCAGCGGGCACGTCACCGTTTCGCCGTGCACGATGCCTTCGGACAGCGCGCCGCCTTTGTGCGGGCAGCGGTCGCGCAGCGCGAAGACCTTGTCGCTCGCGGTGCGAAAGAGGGCGATGTTGCCGCCCAGGCTTTCATCGCGTTGCAGCACGCGGCTGCCCAGTGGCGGAATGTCTTCGACGCGGCAGACGGGCGTCCATGCCGGGCCGTTCCGCTGGCCGTGTTCGCTTGCTTCGCGCGCCATGATCTGGATTTCCATCGTGTGTTCCTTGTACGTCATTGCGCTGCTCGTGGTGGGGCTCATGGTGCTGCTCAAGCAACCACCTTGAGCGGAATGTATTCGTGCTTGCGGGCGCCGCCGATGCGCGCTTCCCACGGATCGGGCAAGCCTTCCAGCGAATACAGCAGCCGCTCGTAGAGCGCCTTGCGGCTCGCTTCGTCTTCCACCACTTTCTTCTTCACGTAGTCCAGACCCACGCGCGCGATGTAGTGCACCGTGCGGTCGAGGTAATACGCCTCTTCGCGATAGAGCTGCAGGAATGCGCCCGTGTACTCCTTCACTTCCTCGGCGTTCTTCACCTTGACGAGGAACTGCGCCACTTCGGTGCGAATGCCGCCGTTGCCGCCCACGTAGAGTTCCCAGCCGCTATCCACGGCAATTACGCCGACGTCCTTGATGCCGGCCTCGGCGCAGTTGCGCGGGCAACCGGAGACCGCGAGCTTCACCTTGTGCGGCGACCACATGTTGGCAAGCATCGTTTCGAGATCGATGCCCATCTGCGTGCTGTTTTGCGTACCGAAGCGGCAGAACTCGCTGCCCACGCAGGTCTTCACGGTGCGGATCGACTTGCCGTACGCGTGGCCCGACTTCATGCCGAGGTCGCGCCACACGTTCGGCAGGTCTTCCTTGCGCACGCCGAGCAGGTCGATACGCTGGCCGCCCGTTACCTTGACCATCGGCACGTTGTATTTCTCGGCGACGTCGGCGATGCGGCGCAGTTCGCTCGGGTTCGTCACGCCGCCCTTCATCTGCGGCACCACGGAGAACGTGTTGTCCTTCTGGATGTTCGCGTGGACGCGTTCGTTCACGAAGCGGCTTTGCGGATCGTCCACGGCATCGCGCGGCCAGGTGGAGATCAGGTAGTAGTTGATGGCGGGGCGGCACGTGGCGCAGCCGTTGGGCGTGCGCCATTCGAGGAAATCGTAGACCTGGCGGTGCGTGAGCAGGCGGTGCTCGCGAATTGCCTTGCGCACTTCGCCGTGGTTGTGGTCGGTGCAGCCGCAGACGGCCTTCGTCTTCGGCGTTTCCTGGAAGTTCGTGCCCACCGTGTTCATCAGAATCTGCTCGACGAGGCCCGTGCACGAGCCACACGAACTCGCGGCCTTGGTGTGCTTCTTCACGTCGTCCACGGTGAAGAGGCCCTTTTCGGTGATCGCCTTGACGATGGTGCCCTTGCACACGCCGTTGCAGCCGCACACTTCGTCGCTGTCCGCCATCGCGCTGGCGCGGCTCTGGCCTTGCACGCCCGCATCGCCCACGCTCGATTCGCCGAACATGATGTGGTCGCGCAACTCGCCCAGCTTGCGGCCCTCGCGCAGCAGCTTGAAGTACCAGGCGCCGTCCGCCGTGTCGCCGTAAAGGCACGCGCCCACCAGTTGATCGTCCTTGATGACGAGCTTCTTGTAGACGCCGCCCGCGGGGTCGGAGAGCACGATTTCCTCGCAGCCGTCGCCGCCGTTGAATTCGCCGGCGGAGAAGAGGTCGATGCCCGTCACCTTCAGCTTGGTCGACAGCACCGAGCCCTTGTAGCTGCCGATGCCCATCAACGCGAGATGGTTCGCGCAGACCTTCGCCTGCTCGAAGAGCGGCGCGACGAGACCGTAGGCGATGCCGCGATGGCTCACGCATTCGCCCACGGCGTAGATGCGCGGGTCGTAGGTTTGCAGCGTGTCGTTCACCACGATGCCGCGATGGCAGTGCAGGCCGCACGATTCGGCCAGCGTCGTGTTGGGCCGAATGCCGGCGGCCATCACGACGAGGTCGGCGTCAATCGTTTCGCCGTCCTTGAACTTCACGCCGCTCACGTGGCCCGCTTCGTTGCCGAGAATCTCCGTAGTGGCCTTCGAGAGCATGAACTGCAAGCCGCGCGCTTCCAGCGAACGTTGCAGCAGCTTGCCTGCGGTGGCGTCGAGCTGGCGTTCGAGCAGCGTGTCGGCCAGATGCACCACGGTCACGTCCATGCCGCGCAGCTTGAGGCCGTTGGCGGCCTCCAGCCCCAGCAGGCCGCCGCCGATCACCACCGCGCGCTGCTTCACTTCGGCGGCGTCGATCATGGCCTGCGTGTCGTGAATGTCGCGATAGGTGATCACGCCTTCGAGCGTGTTGCCCGGCACCGGCAGGATGAACGGCACGGAACCCGTTGCGATCAGCAGGCGGTCATACGGCGCTTCGGTGCCGTCGTCCGCCAGCACGACGCGGCGCACGCGATCGATGCGCTCGACGGTCTTGCCCAGATGCAGGCGAATGCCTTGCTCCGCATACCATTCGAGCGGGTTGAGCACGATGTCCTTGAACGTCTGCTCGCCCGCGAGCACAGGCGAAAGCAGGATACGGTTGTAGTTCGGATGCGGCTCCGCGCCGAACACCGTGATGTCGTACTGGTCGGGGGCGATCGCAAGCAGCTCTTCGAGCGTGCGGATACCGGCCATGCCGTTGCCGATCACGACGAGTCGGGGCTTGTTCATGCTGAATCTCCTGCGAGTGCGGGTAGAGCGGGTGGAACGGCTCGATGCTTGACGGAATGCAATGGGGTGCAGCGGCGGAGTGCAGGTGCCGCGTATCGAGGCGCATGCACTCCACTGCGTGTCTATGTGTATGAGGCCTGCATCAGACGCGCGCGGCGGCCACCGACCACGCGTTGCGCCAGCGGTGCTTCACGTTGCTCATGCCGGCCCAGCCGAGTGCGGCAAGGCACGCGAAGAGCCAGAGGCCCGCGGAGTAGGAACCGGTGGCCTGCTTGATGGTGCCGAGGCTCGCGGCGAGCGCGAAGCCGCCCACGCCGCCCGCCATGCCGATCAGGCCTGTCATCACGCCGATGTCCTTCCCGAAGCGCTGCGGCACGAGCTGGAACACCGCGCCGTTGCCGGCGCCGAGGCACAGCATCGCGGCGATGAACAGCAGCACCGTGGGCAGCGGGCCGCCCACATTGAAGCCCGCCGTGCCGATCAGCACGGCGACGGATGCGAACACCGTGAGCAGCGAACGCGTGCCGCCGATGCGGTCGGCCATCAGTCCGCCGATGGGGCGCATGACCGAGCCCGCGAACACGCACGCGGCCGCAGCCCAGCCGGCGATCTTCGGGTCGAAGGCGAACTGGTCGTGGAAGTAGCCGGGCAGGGCGCTCGCGAAGCCGGAGAAGCCGCCGAACGTGAGCGAGTAGAAGAACATGAACCACCACGAGTCGCGGTTGCCGAGCATGCGCGCGTAGTCGCCCAGTCGCTTCTTCACGACCACGCCCGGCGCGTCTTTCGCGAAGGCCGTGTAGTAGATCAGCACGGCGGCGACGGGAATGCACGCGATGCCGAACACGTTCTGCCAGCCGAACGCCACGGCGAGCGCGGGCGCGAAGAGGGCCGCGAGCACCGTGCCGGAGTTGCCCGCACCGGCAATGCCCATCGCCGTGCCTTGCTGATGCGGCGGATACCAGCGCGAGGCGAGCGGCAACGCGACGGCGAACGACGCGCCCGCCACGCCGAGCAGCACGCCGAGGAAGAGCGCCTGACCGAGCGAATGCACGCCGATCTGCCAGGCGCCCACGAGCGTCGCGATCACGATAGCCTGGCCCAGCAGACCTGCGCGCTTCGCGCCGATGCGGTCCGCGAGCAGGCCCATGAACACGCGCAGAATCGCGCCCGCCAGAATCGGCGTGGCGACCATCAGCGCGCGTTGCTGCGTGGAGAGTGCGAGGGTTTGAGCGATCTGGATCTGCAGCGGTCCGAGCAGATACCAGACCATGAAGCTCAGATCGAAGTACAGGAACGCCGAGAGGAGCGTGGGGGTGTGGCCATTGCGCCAGAAGCTGCGGTCCATGTGAGTTCCGTCGTTGGATCGCTCGCCGTGTGCGTGTTCAGACTGTTGAACGCGCTGCACCGGTTGCGACGAACGTCGAACGCCATTGCCCGACCGAAGTGTTTCTGGATGAGCCGCGCGCCTGCGTGCTGCGTCGCGTGTGGGCTCATGCCGCCCTGCGCCGTTGCAGGGGACGCGCATCGCTATGCAACGGCCGTGCCATCTTGCACGAAACCCCTCAGAGCCTTATTCCATAAGGGTTCGCGCATATCGGCCCGGAACCGGATATTGCACCGCAGCAGTGCGCGGCACCGGCGAGAGGCACTCCTGCGGTGCGATGCGTTGCAGTGAAGTGCAGGCGAGCGCCTGCAGGGCCGGTTGCCTCGAAACATGAACGGTGCTGCGTGAAGCGCGGGGAAAACGGGGAGCGGGATGAAGCAGGAGGACGTGCGTTCCGTTGCCGTGAGAGGCACCGGATGCAGCGAAAAGAGGGGAAGCGGGAAGCGCGCGGCACGATGATGCGTCGCGCGCGGGGATGGGCCGCGAGGTGCCGTCGGTCAGCTCGTCGTCTCGGGCATGCGCTTTTTCAGTTCGTTCGAGGCGGCGAGCGGAATGCGCGCGTCGTCCCACTCGCGCAGCCATTCCACTTCACGCGCGGTGAAGACCTGGCCGTAGTTGCGCAGGGCGTACTGCAGCGAATCGATGATGTGATTGCGGATGATCTCGGGCGTGCGCTGGTCGTCTAGCACCGCACGGAACGCTTCGAGCGTGGCCATGGTCGTTGCTCCTGTTGCTGTTGGGGCCACGCGCAGGCGAATGAAGGTCATGAGCGTGCGCGCGGACCGTGATGCGATCCGCGCTTTATCGCACGTCAATAGTCGGGAGACAAACGGAAAAAAATCAGGCGCCCGCGAATGTGCCGGTGGGTGGGCGTGTTCGAGGACGTTCATTCCACGCCGCACGCCGAATCCGACTAGCGACTATGCGGCCCTCTACTCCGCAGGCACGGGAACAATCGAAGAGATGCGCCAGCCCATGCCGGTACGAAGCGCCACTTCGTACATGAGGAATCGGCCCGTCGTGGCGGAGGCCGGCGACTTTCCGGACGTGATCAGGGCGGGCGCGTAGAGCTGCGCGACGTCGTCGCTGAGGGGAAGTATCTTGATGTTGCCGGTCTCCGGTTCGAATTTCCAGACGCCCTTGAAGGTCTCGCGGAAGTGATCCAGCAAGGCGGTTCTGCCCCAGATGCGGTAGGGACGCGCGACGAGTGCCACGGGATCGGATTCGCCCGGCGAAGAAGAGACGAAGACGCTCGCGAACTCCGTGAGGTCGTGCGTGGTCGCGGCATGGGCCTGGCGCAGGAAGAGCGTTCTGATTTCCTGCTGATCGCCGTCGGTGAAGTGCTGGGCCGCTGCCGCGGTTTGCGCGTATGTCGCGGGAAGCGCGGCGACGAGCAGCGAAAAAACGGCAGACCTGAAGCCATTCCGATTCATGATGCGAACTCCTTTGATGGGACATTGACGACAGCGGCGGTCCATTGCGCAGTGCGGTCGCGCTGCGCTCACGGGCCGACCGGATTCGGGACTTGCAGCAATGCGCCGCGCTTCGCGCCGTCGGCTTCGTCCGGTATTGCGGTGACGAATACTGACCTGCCGTCCGGCGCGATCGCAAGATTCGAATGATGGGCGAGCGGGAGTCGCACGGCTTCGCGCAGTCGGCCGTCGGCGGCGAAGACGGCAAAGCCGCCGCCATCGTATTGCGCGACGAATACGTTGCCGTGGGCGTCGGTGCGTACGCCGTCGGGTGTGAACCGCGTGTTGGCCGCGAGCGGGCCGAACGCGGTTTGCGCCGCGAACAGGCGGCGATGCGAGAGTTGTGCGGAGCCGCGGATGGTGAACGCGAGAACGCGTGCCGCGTCGCTCTCCGCCACGTAGAGCGTGCCGTTGTCAGGGGACACGGCCACGCCGTTGGCATAGCGGATGCCGGTCGCTACCTCGCGCACGTGATGCGCGGTATCGCGGTAGAACACCTTGCCGGGCGTATCGGCCGAGCCCGATGCCGTGAAGTACACGCCGCCGTGGTGGTCCGCCGTCAGGTCGTTCGGGTGGATGAGCGGGTTGCCGGCGTCGTCGGTATTTATCTCGCGGAGGGTTCGCCCGTCCGTGGTGATCTCGACAATGGCGCCGCTGTCGTAGCACGCCACCAGCAGGCCATCGCCGCTCGGAGCGAGACCGTTCGCGCCGCAACCGTCGCGTTGCCATACGCGCTGCGCCTCGCCGCCGACGATGCGCAGCACTTCCGACCGGCCGTAGTCGACGAAATAGAGCGTCGTGCCGACAAACACCGTGCCTTCGGGAAATTGCAGACCGTCGACGATGGTTCTGGCTGTGGCTGTCGGCGTTGCGACTGGCTGCGCCTGGATGGGCGCGAAGGGCAGCAGACCCAGTACGCCGACCATGATGCTTCGAGCGAAATGCACGCAGGCATTCGTGAGGCCCTCGCTGTTCATTCGACTCCTCTTGTCCGGTGATTGCCGGTTCGGCCGGAGGACCGGCGGCATCGCGGCGAGCAGCGTAACGATGACGCATGTCGTCGGCGTTTGAACACGCCTGTCGCAAAGAACAGCATGGCTGTACCAAACAGCCGGGACGGGGTCGCGCAGGCGACCGGCGGAAGTGGGCGGCGCCTTGGGTCGTTGAACGTGGGGGGAGGTGCCCAGGCGCGGGCCGTCGCGATAGGGCAGCGGACTTTGTTCGCGGGCCGCGCCGCTTCTGAACGGCGTTAGACGGAAAGCGGCAACGACGCGCGCCGGCGCTAGCGCCCGTTTTCGTTTCGCTTGCCGGGTGGGCTCGCATCGAGGTCCACGGCGCCGGGCGCCTCGATCACGAGATCGGTCTCTGCAACGGCCACGCAAGGCAGGATGTAGCCTTCGGCCTTCTCTTCGGCCGAAAGACCCGGCCATTCGATCGTATGGCGCACCTTGCCTTCGATCACGCGGCACAGGCACGTGCGGCACGTGCCGTTGCGGCACGAACGCGGCAGCCGCAGATTCGCGAAGCCGGCGGCTTCGAGCACGGTGAGCGTGTCCGGCGCCTCGAAGACGCGGCCGAGCGGTTCCACGCGAACGTGTGGGACGGCCGCGTCGCGATGCTCGTCTGTTCGATCGGCAGGAGCGGGCGCGCTTTCGTTTGCGTTTGCGCTTTTTGGGGCTCCGCTTGTGGCGCCGTCGGTGTCATGCGGATTCATGCGGTGCTTCACGTCGTTGCTGTTCAATTACGCCTGGCCTGCTCACGAAATCCGGTCACGAAATCGACACGCCGAGCAGCCGCCCCGCGCCGAACGTGAAGGCGGCTGCAATCAGCCCGATCACGATCTGGCGACCCGCCGAAAAGAGCGCGCCGCGTCCGTTGAACAGCGAAGTGAACACGCCCACGGCGGCGAGCCCGAAGCCCGCCAGCGCCACGCATTGCACGATGGCCGACATGCCGTGCGCCCACAGGAAAGGCATGGCCGGAAAGATGGCGCCCAGCGAAAAGAGGCAAAACGAGACGCCCGCCGCCGTCCACGGATTGCCGCCCAGTTCCGCAGGGTCGAGCCCGAGTTCTTCGCGCGTGAGCGTATCGAGCGCCTTGTCCTTGTCGCGCATGATCTGCGCGGCCACGCGGCGGGCTTCGTCGGCGTCCACGCCCTTGGCCTGGTAGATCAGCGCGAGTTCGTGCCGTTCGGCGTCGGGCGTCTGCTCGATTTCGTCGGACTCCTTCGCGATCTGCGTGCGCGCCAGTTCGCGCGCGTTCGTGACGGACAGCCATTCGCCGAGCGCCATCGAACACGCACCCGCGATCAGGCCGGCGAGGCCGGTGAGCAGGATCGTGCGGTTCGCCGCGCCTGCGCCGGCCACGCCCATGATGAGGCAGAAGTTCGAGACGAGGCCGTCGTTGGCGCCCAGCACGGCGGCGCGCAGATCGTTGCCGGAGGTCACGCCTTTGTGCCACGACTCGGCGGCCGCAATCTGCGCGCCCTTCGACATGCCCTCCGCGTTCTGACCGTCCACCACGGCGCGCACGACGTCGGCGTGGTGCTGTTCTTCTGCCGAGAGCTTTTCGGCGCCGGGCTGGTGCGCGTACTTGTTGCGGTCGGCGTACTCCGCGGCGGCCAGCGTCGGCAACACGAAGGCCGGGCCGAACGTGCGGGTGAGCGTGCGCATCAGGTGCGTCTTGATGCTGTGCCGATGCGCCCGCACGCGCACGCCGTTGGCCCGCAGCTTGTCGGACCAGACCTGCGCGTGCTCGCGCTCGGAGGCCGCGAGCTGTTCGAACACGCTGCGGCGCGCGGGGTCTTTTTCGACCTGGGCAAGGGTTTCGTAGACGGCGGCGCTGTCGAGTTCGTCGGCGAGGTTCCGGCGATAGCGCTTGAGTTCGTGTCGGGAGGCCATGGCTTGGGTTCGGGCAGGTTCGGGCGCAAGCTTAACGCACGTGCGGCAAACCCGCTGCTACGGTGCCGTGCCGTGCCGTGCCGTGCCGTGCCGGGGCGTGGCATGGTTTCCGTTTGACCAGGCTGTCGCTTCACGCCCGGAACTGCGTGTATGCGGTGGTGCCCCTCTGCGTCGGCGCTGTCGGCGTTCGGGCTGATTTGCGGCCGGGCGGCTTGGGCCCTGCGCCCTGTGCTGCCTTGCCCCTGCCTGCACGTGGCCTTGCCTCGTCCGGGCGTGCGGGGCCGGCCCCGCTGCGTGCGGCCTCGTACGGCTTCGTACGTGCAGCGCGCGCCCCAACGAGCGCTGCACGTGGCCGCCGCTTCAGTGGGCCGTGCGCTTGCGCAGATGCCGGTAGACCGTATTTCTTGCGAGCCCGAGTTCGCGTGCCGCCGCCGACACGTTCCCGCCCAGCCGCGCCAGCGTGGCTTCGACGAGCGCCGCCTGCCAGTCCTGCAGACGTCCGGACGCCAATGCCTGATGCGCCTGATCGTTCGCCGCGCGGACCTCGGCGGCGGGCGCAGCGTGAAGGGGGTCCGCAACGGCGAGGGTCGCAGGCTCGCAGTCCTCGAAGAAGTCTTCGGGCAGGTGCTCGAGGCCGATCGCGTCTTCGCCCTCGGCCATGATGCTCGCCGTGCGCAGCACGTTGGCGAGCTGGCGCAGGTTGCCGGGCCAGCGGCAGCGTGCGAAGCAGTCCAGTACATCTGCACTGACGCGTTTCGGTGCATGCGGGTGAGTGCACTGGTTTTCCAGGATGCGGGTGACGAGCACCGGCAGATCCGTGCGTTCGCGCAGGGCCGGCAGCGTCACGGCAAGGCCGTTGATCCGGTAATAGAGGTCTTCTCGGAACGTGCCCGCCGCGATCATCTCGCGCAGATTGCGGTGCGTGGCGCAGACGATGCGCAGGTCCACGGGCACCGCGCGGGTGCCGCCGAGCGGCACGACGGTGCGTTCCTGCAGAACGCGCATCAGGCGTACCTGTTGGGCGAGCGGCATGTCGCCGATTTCATCGAGAAATAAAGTGCCGCCGTCGGCCTGCACGATCTTGCCGGTGTTGCCGCGCTTCTTCGCGCCCGTGAACGCGCCGTCTTCGTAGCCGAACAGCTCGGCTTCGATCAACGTGTCCGGCAGCGACGCGCAGTTCACCGCGACGAACGGGCCGTCCGCGCGCGGCGAATCCTGGTGGATGGCGCGGGCCAGCCATTCCTTGCCCGTGCCGGTGCGGCCGAGCACCAGCACCGGAATGTCGCGTCCCCGCACCTTTTCGACGCGGCGCAGGACATCGGCCATGCGGGCGTCGCCCGTGTCGAGCGAGGCGAGTGTTACCGCTGGGCCACCCGGCGTGCCCTGCGCCGCGGATGCAACGGGCCGCACCGCGGCCTCGCGCGAGACGACGCGCGGTGCCGTCGCCGTTGCGCGTGGCACGGCAAACTCGCCGCGCGCGATCACGCGCACGCCGCTCGGCAGCGTCAACGTGAGGCAGGCGCCGGGCGCCTGCGCCGCGTGCTGGAGCAGCACCGGAAACGGCACGCCGAACAGGGCGGCAAACGGCTGCCGCTGCAGCGCCGCGAGCGGCTGGCCCAGCTGGAACAGGGCGCTGCGGTTCGCGGAAAGCAGCGTGCCGTCCGGCGTGAACGCGGCCAGCCCTTCATACAGGGTGCCGATGAATTCGGCGTGCGCATGAAAGCGCACGCGCACGGCGTCGGCGAACTGGTTGGCGAACAGGTGGTTCTCGATCATCTGCGCCGACATCCGCACGAGTGCCAGCGTGTGCTTGTGGGCGCCGCGCGTGTCGCCGCTCACGTCCAGTGCGCCGATGGCCTCGCCGAACGGGTCCACGATGGGCGTGCAGGAGCAGGTGAGGATGTGGTTGGCGCGCAGGAAGTGCTCGCCACCGTGGACGATGGTGGGCTGCCCGTCCACGAGCGCCGTGCCGATCGCATTCGTGCCGCGGTCGCTTTCGGCCCACGAAACGCCGGGGCAGAGCGCGACGCGCCGGGCTTTCTCGATGAAGTCGTTGTCGCCGAGGCTGTGCAGGATCACGCCGTGGCGGTCCGTGAGCAGCACCATGCTTTGCGTGTCGACGATCTGCGCATGCAGCGTTTCCATGACCGGCAGTGCATGCGCATAGAGCGACTGATTACGCTCGATCAACTCGCGCAGCGCGAGCGGCGCAAGGGGCTGGAAGTCGGGCGTTTCGCCGGTATGCAGGCCGACTTCGCGCGAACGCGCGTGCGCCTGCGCGATGACGTCGGTACGGCGGGCCGATATCGCGAAAGGTTGTGTCACTGCGTGTCTCCAGTTCGTGCGGCGCGCGGCAGCGAAGTGCATGGCTGCGTCCGGTCTCGCGTGCTGCACCGCGCAATGTCGGTGCGGCAAAGGCGCGCGCAGGTCAGCGTTCATCTTACAGGACGGGTCGCCGCGCACGGCCCCGCTGGGCGCCGTGGCGCGTCGGGGTATGCCCTGGTTCGGGCGTGCGACAGGGTGCCCGCACCGAAGCTGCATTCGATTGCATCGCCCGTGCAGTGCACGTTCCCGGCATGGCTCCGGTGGGCCACCGAGGCCTTTCGCCAGGCCATCACGCAAAACTTGCGGGTTGCTGCAACTCGTCTAAAGTGAATGGATCGAGCGACGGGCGTCCGTCTGTCGCCCGGTCTTGAAGGCGCATGCGCGCAGCCCCGATGACCCGTGAATCGAAGGCGACCTCACCATGCAGATCATTTTCCCGAAAGAACCTCCTGAGTATTGCGGGCCTGAACTCACGCTGGCGTTTGCTGCGATGGTGGATGGCGAGCGGCTGGAATGCGTGATTACGGCCGAGGCGCTGGAAGATCACTTTGGTGCAGAGTCCACGCGTGCCGAGGACATGCTGGGCGCCTTCGACGCGCACCGCGAACGCATCGAGGCGGCCACGCGCCGGCTGCTCTCCGAAACGCGTGGGCGGTGCGCCGTGCTGCGCAGCGGCTACGTGCGGTTTTACGAGGCGAACGTGCGGCCGTCCTGATCGGCGTTGCAGCGCCGTTGCCTGTTGCCCGAATGCCGTGCGGCAAAAAAAAGAAGCACCCCTTGGGGTGCTTCCGTTTATCGCGCGCGCTTCGGTACACGCCGGTCGGCTACTCCGCTCCAAGATAGAAAAAGCGGAACAGGAACACCGCGGCGATGATCCACACCACCAGCTTGACCTGCCGCGCCTGGCCCGTCAGCAGCTTGAGCCCTGCGTACGAGATGAAGCCGAACGCCACGCCGTTGGCGATCGAGTATGTGAAGGGCATGAGCAGCGCTGTGAGCGAGGCCGGCACGGCTTCCGTCGCATCTTCCCAGGGCAGTTCCACCATTTCGCGCAGCATCAGGCACGACACGTAGAGCAGCGCAGGCGCGGTCGCGTAACCCGGCACGACGCCCGCCAGCGGTGCCACGAAGAGGCATGCGAGAAACAGCACGGCCACCGTGATGGCCGTCATGCCCGTGCGGCCGCCGGCCTGCACGCCCGAAGCGCTTTCGATATACGCCGTGGTGGACGACGTGCCGAGCACGGATCCGGCGAGAATCGCGGTGCTGTCCGCGAGCAACGCGCGGTTCAGGCGGTGCATCTTGCCGTGCACGAGCAGGCCCGCACGATTCGCGACACCCATCAGCGTGCCCGTTGCATCGAAGAGCTCGACGAGGAAGAACACGAGAATCACGTTCAGGATGCCCGACGAAAGCGCGCCGCGAATATCGAGCTGAAAGAGCGTGGGCGAAATGGAGGGCGGTGCGGAGAACACGCCGTGGAACTGGTTGCCGCCGAAGAAGAAGCTAAGCACCGTGACGCCCACGATGCCGATCAGGATCGCGCCGCGCACACGCAGGAAGTCGAGCGTCACGATCACGAAGAAGCCGATGATCGCGAGCACCACATGCGGGTTGTGCAGGTCGCCGAGCGCTACCAGCGTGGCCGGGTTGCCCACCACGACGCCCGAGGTCTTCAGCGAAATGATGGCGAGGAAGAGGCCGATGCCGCCCGTAATCGCCACGCGTATGGAATGGGGAATGCCATTGACGATCACCTCGCGCACGCGGATCAGCGTGACGATCATGAAGAGGCAACCCGAGATGAACACGGCGCCCAGCGCGGCCTGCCACGTGAAGCCCATGCCCTTCACCACCGTGTAGGCGAAGTACGCATTGAGGCCCATGCCGGGCGCGAGCGCGATGGGGTAGTTCGCGTAGAGGCCCATCACGAGCGAAGCGAGCGCCGCCACGAGGCAGGTGGCCACGAACACGGACTCTTTCGGCATACCCGCGTCGCCCAGAATCGCCGGGTTCACGAAGATGATGTAGGCCATCGTGAGGAAGGTCGTGAAGCCCGCGAGCAATTCGGTGCGCAGGGTGGTGCCCGCTTCGTCGAAGCCGAAATAGCGCTTGATGGAGTCCATGAAGAAAGGCCTCTTGGATGGGTTTCGTGGATGCTTGATGTGGCCATGCGAACGTGTCGTGCGGCGTGCGTCAGCCAGCCGGAACGCCTGGCCGGGCACGGCCGTTGCGGCCGGCCGCATGCGCGGCGGCGCGCGCCGCCCTGTCACGGGCGGCATTGTAATCAGGATTGCGTGCGGCGTGCGGGATATGTTGGCAACGCGCGCAACACGGCCGTGAGTGCCGCCTTGAACGCGGGCCCGCTCAGCCTTGCGGCGGCCTCGGGCCCCAGCGGTCCAGCACGTGCTGCAGCACGTCGATGGGCAGGGGAAATACGATGGTCGAATTCTTGTCCGCGGCGATGGTGGTGAGCGTCTGCAGATAGCGCAGCTGCATGGCCTGCGGTTGCTGCGCGAGCATCTGTGCGGCTTGCAGCAGCTTTTCGGAAGCCTGCAATTCGCCTTCGGCATGAATCACCTTGGCGCGGCGTTCGCGCTCCGCCTCCGCCTGGCGTGCGATGGCGCGGATCATCGTTTCGTTGATGTCCACGTGCTTGATCTCGACGTTGGATACTTTGATGCCCCACGCGTCCGTTTGCGCGTCGAGCACCTTCTGGATGTCCGCGTTCAACTGCTCGCGTTCCGCCAGCAGTTCGTCCAGTTCGTGCTTGCCGAGCACGGCGCGCAGAATGGTCTGCGAAAGCTGACTGGTCGCCTCGAAGTAGCGCGCCACCTGAATCACGGCGCGTTCGGGGTCCACCACGCGAAAGTAGACCACCGCGTTGACCTTCACGGACACGTTGTCGCGCGTAATGACGTCCTGCGGCGGCACGTCGAACACGACGGTGCGCAGGTCGATCTTCACGACCTGCTGCACGACGGGGACGATCAGCACGAGCCCCGGTCCCTTCACTTTCCAGAAGCGCCCGAGCAGGAATACGACGCCGCGTTCGTACTCGCGGAAGATGCGTATCGACGAAGCAACGAGCAGGATCAGCAGCACGATCAGGATGCTGCCGAAGCCGAAGGTGAATCCCATCATGAACGTTCTCCTTGTTGTAGAGGCGATGCATGGGGTGCCGATGTCGGTGCCTGCGCGTGCGCGCTGGCTTGCATGGACCCGACACCCGTGTTCCTGCCCGGTGACGGCGATGGTCCCGCCGTGTGCGACGCTTCGCGCGCAGGCTCCACCGTGAGCATGAGTCCCTGGCGGCCCGTCACGCGCACTTCGCTTCCCGCGGCAAGCGGTTCGGTGCAGCGCACGCGCCAGCGCTCGCCATGAATGCGCGCCCAGCCTTCGGCCGCCGCTCCCGTCCCGTCCATGTCCTTCGTTGCGAGGCCCTCGTCCAGCACCACGCCGACGCTGCCGATCAATGCTTCCGAACCCGTCACCACGGGCCGTCGCCGCGCCTTGAGCGCGACGCTCGATACCGTGAAGACGAAGAGCACGCTGAACGCGGTGAGCGCGGCGATCATGGGCAACGGAATGCCGAAGCCGGGCGCCTCGGTGTCCATCAACATCAGCGCGCCGATGACGAAGGCCACGATGCCGCCGAAGCCGAGCGTGCCGAACGTCGGCAGAAAGGCTTCGGCAATCAGGAACGCGAGCCCCAGAAAAATGAGCCCGAGGCCCACGTAGTTGATGGGCAGCAGTTGCAACGCGAAGAGCCCCACCAGCAGGCTGATGGCCCCGGCCACGCCCGGCAGCACGAAGCCGGGGTTCGCGAACTCGAAGAAGAGCCCGTACATGCCGATCATGAGCAGGATGAGGGCGACGTTCGGGTCCGTGATGACGGAGAGGAAACGGCTGCGCCAGTCGGGCGCGAGCGTAAGCAGAGGCGCGTTTGCCGTGGCCAGCGTGACCTCGCCCGTGGCCGTGGGCACGCGACGGCCGTTCAGTACGCGTAGCAGCTCGGGCACGTCGCGCGCGGTGACGTCGACTACTTTTTGCGCGAGCGCCTCGTTCGCGGAAAGGCTCACCGCTTCGCGTACTGCGCGCTCGGCCCAGTCGGCGTTGCGCCCACGCAGCTGGGCGAGCCCGCGGATGTAGGCGGCTGCGTCGTGAACCTGCTTGCGTGTTTCGGTTGCGCGTTCGTCGGTGGCGAGCGGCTGTTTCGCGTCGCTCGGAGGCTGGCGCTGCGGCTCGGTGACGCCCATGCCGATCTGGATGGGTGTGGCCGCGCCCAGGTTGGTGCCGGGCGCCATGGCCGCAATGTGGCTCGCGTAGACGATGTAGGTGCCCGCGCTCGCCGCGCGTGCGCCGCCGGGCGCGATGAAGGTGGCAACGGGCACGGGCGAGGCGAGGATCGCCTTGATGATCTGCCGCATCGATGTGTCGAGGCCGCCCGGCGTGTCGAGCTGAATGACGGCGAGCTGGGCGTGGTCGTGCGCGGCGCGGGCGAGCCCGCGCACGATGAAGTCCGCACTGGCCGGGCCGATGGCGCCGGCCACGGGAATCACGACGACAGGCGCGGGTGCTGTGGCCGCAGCGACGTTCGTATCGATGGCCGCATTCGCAGGGGCACCGATCAACAATGGCGCCGTGAGTGAAAACCCGTAGAGGAGCCGGGCGAGCCGCGGCGTGCGGCGCGACGACGCAATGCGCGCGAGCCGCGCGAAGGGCGCAGCCAGCACACATAGCGCGAACCCAACGCAGCGTGACAGATGCTCGACACGCAGGAAACACCGGAAAGCGGCCCCGCGCGCTTCATGCGCGAGGCGCGGCGAACGGCGCGAAGAGACGGGCAGCGTGCGCATCGCTGGCGGCCGGCACGCGTTTTTGGCGGCGCCGGCCGGAAAAGGGATGACGTTCTAAAGCTTAGTCCGATTCGGCGCGTTGCGTGCGTGCCAGCCGGTAATCCGTGGGCCGCATGCCGGTCCATTTGCGAAACGCGCGGTGAAAGGCGCTCGGTTCCGCGAAGCCCACGGCGGCGGCAATGTCCGCGATCGTGCGCGACGTGTCCTGCAGTTCGCCGATGGCGATGTCGCGGCGCAGGTCGTCCTTGATGGACTGATAGGTATGGCCTTCCTGCTTGAGGCGCCGGCGCAGCGTGGCTTCGGCCACGTTGAGGCGCTCGGCCATGGACCCGGCGTCGGGCCACGCGGACATGGGCAACGCGCGCAGCGTCTTGCGCACGCGCGCGGCAAACGACCCCGGATTGCGATACTTCACGACGAAGCTGCCCGGCGCGTCGCGCAGAAACGTCTTGACCGAGCGCGCCGTCTGGATCACGGGCAATTCGAGAAACGCAGGCGAAAGGTCGACGTACGACGCCTCCTGGCAGAACGCCATGTCGTCGCAGAACATCAGGCGGTACTCGTGCTCGGCGGGCGGCGCCGCGCAGCGAAAGCGCGCGCACAGAAGCGGAATGCGCCGGCCCACGAGCCAGCAGACGAGCCCATAGACCATGATGAACCACGTGGCATACGCGAACATCTTCGGCTCCGCGGTGCCGGGCCGGTGCGCGAAAACGAGACGCACGCGGGCCGCGTCGGGCTCCACGCGCACCGCGAGGTCGTCGAGCACGAGCCGCATGAAGTTCACCGCGCGCTGCAACGCCTGCTTGCCCGTGCTCGCCGTGAGCGCCGCGTGCGTCATCGCGATGAAGCTGCCGTAACGCATGGGATGCGCGTCCTGGCCGAAGAACTCGTCGTCGAGCGCACGCGCAATGCCCACCCACAGCGCGCCGTACTGCGCCGACGACACGCGGCTCTTCGGCGACGCCAGCATCTGCGGGGCGATCCCGGCGGCCGCGACGAGCGGCAGCACGTCGAGTCCGCGTGCGCGCGCGAGCGCCAGCGTTTCCTCCACGAGGCTCATCGAGATCGTGCCTTTTTCGTTTTTCTTCATCGTCTTCGGGTCAAGGTCTGCATGGGCGCGCCGGGCGCCCGCGGCATGGCAAATCCGCTCACGCCGATTGATCGAAGCGGGCATCGAAGCGGCGCACGCGCGTGCCTACACTCCTTCCCAACCGGAACCACATCAAGCGGCGCCACGGCGCGAACACGGCGGCCCGCGCGAGGGCGAGACAGTTTAAAGCGCCGGCACAGCGCGCGCCATGTTCGCGCATGCGCGGCATTCAGCGTGGCATCCGGCGTGGCATCAAGCACGCCGCACCGGCATCGAACAGACAGGAGCCAGCCGATGGACGATTTCTATACCGACGAGCAACGCATGATCCGCGACGCCGCGCGCGAATTCGCTGCCGAACGTCTCGCGCCTCACGCGGCGCAATGGGATCGCGACGGCGCGTTGCCCGACGAGGTGGTCGAGCAGATGGGCGAACTGGGCCTGCTCGGCATGATGGTGCCTGCGGAATGGGGCGGCTCGTACACCGACTACGTGGCGTATGCGCTCGCGCTCGAAGAGATCGCCGCCGGCTGCGCCGCGTGCGCCACGATGATGAGCGTGCACAACTCGGTGGGCTGCGGGCCCATCCTGAATTTCGGCACGCCGGCGCAGAAAGACCGCTACCTGCACGATCTGGCCACGGGACGCACCATCGGCGCGTTTTGCCTGACCGAGCCGCAGGCGGGTTCCGAAGCCAACAACCTGCGCACGCGCGCCGTGTTGCGCGACGGCCAGTGGGTGCTCAACGGCAGCAAGCAGTTCGTCACGAACGGTGCGCGCGCGAGCGTGGCCATCGTGTTCGCGGTGACGGACCCGGACCTCGGCAAGCGCGGCATCTCGGCCTTCATCGTGCCCACCCGCACGCCGGGGTTCAACGTGGGCCGCCCGGAGCACAAGCTGGGCATTCGCGCATCGGACACGTGTCCCGTTTCGCTCGACGATTGTGCGGTGCCGCAGGCGAACCTGCTGGGCGAGCGTGGCGAGGGGCTCAAGATCGCGCTCGCGAATCTGGAGGGCGGGCGTATCGGCATCGCGGCGCAGGCCGTGGGCATTGCACGCGCCGCATTCGACGCGGCCCGTGCCTACGCGAGCGAGCGCATCCAGTTCGGCAAGGCGTTGCGCGAGCATCAGACCATCGCCAACATGCTCGCGGACATGGCCACGCGCCTCAACGCCGCGCGGTTGCTCGTGCATCACGCGGCACGCTTGCGCACGGCCGGCAAACCGTGTCTTTCGGAGGCGTCGCAGGCGAAACTCTATGCGTCCGAACTGGCCGAAGAGGTGTGTTCGAAGGCGCTGCAGATTCACGGCGGTTACGGTTATCTCGCCGACTATCCGGTGGAGCGTCACTATCGCGACGCGCGCATCACGCAGATCTACGAAGGCACGAGTGAGGTGCAGCGAATGGTGATCGCGCGCCACGTATAGAAGAAAGAGCCTTGAAAAAAGGCCTCAAAATAGACCTTAGCCACCCTAAACGACCCCACGCGGGCGCACAATAAGCGGCACAGAGCGCACATTCGCGCCGATCAGGAGACGACGATGAACGACGGAGCTGCAGCGAAGCAGTTTATCGAGGCGCGCGATCTGCTGTTGCGCCATCGCACCGATTACGACCGCGCGTATCGCGAGTTCGCATGGCCGGCGATGGACGCATTCAACTGGGCGCTCGACTACTTCGACGTCGTCGCGCGCGGCAATCACCAGCCGGCGTTGTGGATCGTCGACGACCCGCACAGCGAGGGCCTCAAGCTCTCGTATGCGCAGATGTCGGAGCGCTCTTCGCGCATGGCGAACTATCTGCGCGGCGTGGGTGTGGGGCGCGGCGACCGTCTGCTGCTGATGCTGCCCAATCGCGTGGAGCTGTGGGACGTGATGCTCGCAGCCATGAAGCTGGGCGCCGTGGTGCTGCCCGCCACCACGCAGCTTTCGTCCGACGACGTGCGCGACCGCGTGCAGCTGGGCGGCGCGCAATACGTGGTCGTGGACGGCGCGGAGCTTGCCAAGTTCGATTCGATCGACGCGAGCGTGAAGCGCATTGCCGTGGGTGCGCGGCGCGAAGGCTGGCTCGATCTGGCCGATGCCGGGGAGGCCTCGCCGCATTTCGTGCCAGACGGCCCCACGCGCGCGACCGACCCGCTGCTGCTCTATTTCACGTCGGGCACCACGTCCAAGCCGAAGCTTGTCGAACACACGCATCAGAGCTACCCCGTGGGGCATCTTTCCACGATGTACTGGATCGGCCTCATGCCGGGCGACGTGCACTGGAACATCAGTTCGCCGGGCTGGGCCAAGCATGCGTGGAGCTGCTTTTTTGCGCCGTGGAATGCGCAGGCGTGCGTGTTCGTCTACAACTACGCGCGCTTCGTGCCGCGCGAAACGCTCGAGGTGCTCGTGCGTTTCAACGTGACGACGCTCTGCGCGCCGCCAACCGTGTGGCGCATGCTCGTGCAGGAGCCGCTCGCGTCGTACGACGTGAAGCTGCGCGAGATCGTGGGCGCGGGCGAGCCGCTCAATCCCGAGATCATCGAGCGCGTGCGCCGCGCCTGGAACATCACGATCCGCGACGGTTATGGGCAAACCGAAACCACCTGCCAGATCGGCAATTCGCCGGGGCAGCCCGTGGTGCCGGGGTCCATGGGCCGTCCGCTGCCGGGCTATAAGGTGGAACTCGTCGATGCCGACGATCAGCCCGTGAGCGAAGGCGAAATCGCGCTGCCCGCATTGCCGTTTGCGCAGCGTCCGCTCGGTCTCATGACGGGCTACGCAAACAACGCGAACGCGACGGACCACGCGATGCGCAACGGCTACTACCACACGTCCGACGTGGCACTGCGCCGCGACGATGGCTACTACGTCTACGTGGGCCGCGCCGACGACGTGTTCAAGTCGTCGGATTACCGGTTGAGCCCGTTCGAACTCGAAAGCGTGCTGATCGAGCACGAGGCGATTGCCGAGGCGGCTGTGGTGCCGAGCGTTGACCCGTTGCGCCTTTCCGTGCCCAAGGCGTTCGTCACTGTGCGCCAGGGCTTCGAGGCGGGGCCCGAACTGGCGCGCAGCGTATTTCGCTTCTCGCGCGAAAAACTCGCACCGTACAAGCGGATTCGTCGCCTGCAGTTCAGCGATCTGCCGAAGACCATCTCCGGCAAGATCCGCCGCGTGGAGCTGCGGCGCCGCGAGCAGGAGCGACCCGCCGAACCAGAACGCCTGCCCGGCGAGTACTGGGAAGAAGACTTTCCCGATCTGCGTTGATGCTTGACGAAGCGGCGCACGGCCGTGCTCGCGCGGCTTCGTCACGACTTCACATCGTTTCATCTTCAGGCGCCGCCGCATGCGAGTCGATGCGCGGCGACCACTCTCGCACAGGAGACACCGCATGAGCGCCGTTCCTTCCGCATCTTCCGCTTCGCTTGCTTCGTCATCCGATGCACCGCCCGCCGTCAAACTGCTAATCGGCGGCGAGTTCGTCGACTCGAAAACCACCGAATGGCGCGACGTGGTGAATCCGGCCACGCAGGATGTGCTGGCACGCGTGCCGTTCGCGACGACGGACGAAGTGGACGCCGCCATTCGCGCCGCGCACGCCGCGTTTGCCACATGGAAAAACACGCCGGTGGGTGCGCGCATGCGCATCATGCTCAAGTACCAGGCGCTGATTCGCGAGCACATGCCGCGCATCGCGAAGACGCTGACGGCGGAGCAGGGCAAGACGCTGCCCGATGCCGAAGGCGACATCTTCCGCGGGCTCGAAGTGGTGGAGCACGCGTGCTCGGTCGGCACGCTGCAACAGGGCGAGTTCCTCGAAAACGTGGCGGGCACGGTGGACACCTACACGCTGCGCCAGCCGCTCGGCGTGTGCGCGGGCATTACGCCGTTCAACTTCCCGGCGATGATTCCGCTCTGGATGTTCCCGATGGCGCTCGTCTGCGGCAACACGTTCGTGTTGAAGCCCTCGGAACAGGACCCGCTCTCCACCATGCAACTCGTCGAGCTCGCGCTCGAAGCGGGCGTGCCGCCGGGCGTGCTCAATGTCGTGCACGGCGGCAAGGAAGTGGTCGATGCGCTCTGCACGCACGAACTCGTGAAGGCGATTTCGTTCGTCGGCTCCACGGCGGTGGGCACGCACGTCTATCGCCTCGGCAGCGAACACGGCAAGCGCGTGCAGTCCATGATGGGCGCGAAGAATCACGCCGTGGTGCTGCCCGATGCGAATCGCGAGCAGTCGATCAACGCGCTCGTGGGCGCTGCGTTCGGCGCGGCGGGTCAGCGCTGCATGGCGACCTCGGTGGCCGTGCTCGTAGGCGCGGCGAAAGACTGGCTGCCCGATCTCGTGGAAAAGGCCAGGGCGTTGAAGGTGAACGCGGGCCACGAACCGGGCACGGACGTTGGGCCTGTTGTGTCGCGTGCGGCGAAGGCGCG
Source organism: Paraburkholderia kururiensis (assembly GCF_034424375.1). Classification (NCBI taxonomy): domain Bacteria; kingdom Pseudomonadati; phylum Pseudomonadota; class Betaproteobacteria; order Burkholderiales; family Burkholderiaceae; genus Paraburkholderia; species Paraburkholderia kururiensis. Next base: position 1,724,982 of record NZ_CP139965.1, read on the forward strand.
TGTTCTGGGCCTGATCGAATCGGGCGTGAAGCAGGGCGCAGCGCTTGTGCTCGATGGGCGCGGCGTGCGCGTGAAGGGCTACGAAGACGGCAACTTCATCGGCCCAACGGTCTTCTCAAACGTCACGACGAGCATGGACATCTACCGCAACGAGATCTTCGGCCCGGTGTTGCTCGTCATGACGGTACCCACGCTCGACGAGGCCATCGCGTTGGTGAACAGCAATCCGTTCGGCAACGGCGTGGGCCTCTTCACGCAGAGTGGGGCGGCGGCGCGCAAATTTCAGAGCGAAATCGACGTGGGGCAGGTGGGCATCAACATTCCCATTCCGGTGCCCGTGCCGTTCTTCAGCTTCACAGGTTCGCGCGGCTCGAAGCTGGGCGACCTCGGCCCTTACGGCAAGCAGGTGGTGCAGTTCTACACGCAGACCAAGACCGTGACCGCGCGCTGGTTCGACGACGCCACCACGAGCGACGGCGTGAACACCACCATCAGCCTGCGCTGAACCGCAAACAGGAGAAAAGGCCATGAAAACAGGCTTTATCGGGCTCGGCAACATGGGCGCGCCCATGGCGCGCAATCTGCTGAAAGCGGGGCACGCGCTCAACGTGTTCGACCTCAACGCGCAGGCGGTGCAGTCGCTCGTGGATGCGGGCGCGAAGGCGGCGGCGTCGCCGAAGCTCGCAGCTACGGATGTGGAATGCGTGATCACGATGCTGCCCGCCGCCGCACATGTGCGCGAAGTGCTCGCGGGAAAGGACGGCGTTCTGGCCGGCATTGCGAAGGGCGTGACGATCATCGATTCGAGCACGATCGATCCGCAAAGCGCGAAGGCGTTCGCGGCGCTCGCCGCGGAGCACGGCAACCCGTTCGTGGATGCGCCGGTCTCGGGCGGCACAGGCGGCGCCGCTGCGGGCACGCTGACCTTCATGGTGGGCGGCAGCGCCGCCGCGTTCGAAGCCGTGCGTCCCGTCTTGTCGGCGATGGGCAAGAACCTCGTGCATTGCGGCGACACGGGCACGGGGCAGGTCGCGAAGATCTGCAACAACCTGCTGCTCGGCATCACCATGGCGGGCGTGGCGGAGGCCATGTCGCTAGGCGCGGCGCTCGGCATCGATACCGGGGTGCTCGCGGGCATCATCAATACGTCGACGGGGCGCTGCTGGAGTTCGGACACGTACAACCCGTTTCCCGGCGTGATTGAAACCGCGCCCGCGTCGCGCGGCTACACGGGCGGCTTTGGCACGGACCTCATGCTCAAGGACCTGGGCCTCGCCACGGACGCCGCGCGTTCGGCGCATCAACCGGTGTATCTGGGGGCGCTCGCACAGCAGCTTTATCAGACGATGAGCAGCCGCGGCGAAGGGCGGCTCGACTTCTCGTCCATCATCAAGCTGTATCGCACCGGCGAGGACGCGTGATGATCGAGCTCGATTACGTCCACGACGGTGCCGTCGCGCTCGTTACGTTGAAGCGCCCGCCTGCGAACGCGTTCACGCCTGAAGGCCTGCTGCAATTGCAGCGAACCGTGGAAGCGCTGAATGCCGACGAACGCGTACGTGCGCTCGTCATCACGGGCGATGGCCCGCGCTTCTTCAGCGCGGGCGCCGACCTCAACACGTTCGCCGACGGCGACAGGCACGTGGCACACGAAGCGGCCGCGCGTTTCGGCGCGGCATTCGAAGCATTGCAGAACGCGCGACCCGTCGTGATTGCGGCGATCAACGGCTATGCGATGGGCGGCGGACTGGAATGCGCGCTGGCCTGCGACGTGCGCATCGCCGAACAGCATGCGCAACTCGCCGTGCCTGAGACCGCGGTGGGTCTGCTGTGCTGCGGCTGCGGCACGCAGACGTTGCCGTGGCTCGTGGGCGAAGGCTGGGCGAAGCGAATGATCCTCACGGGCGAACGCGTGGACGCGCAGACCGCGTTGCGTATCGGTCTCGTGGAAGAGGTGGTGGAAACGGGCGCGGCGCGCGAAGCGGCATTGGCGATGGGCACGCGCGTTACGACGCTGAGTCCGCAGGCTGTCACGTTCAGCAAGCAGCTGATCCACCAGGCGCGCAACGGCGTGCCGCGCGCGGCGGCGCTGGCCGTGGAACGCGAGCGCTTCGTCGACCTGTTCGATCATCCCGATCAACGCGAGGGCGTGAATGCGTTTCTCGAAAAGCGCAAGCCGCGCTGGAGCGGCGTGAGGGACAGTACAGCGGAGACGGCACGATGAGCGCACTTCGCGAGGCTTCGGTGCAGGCCACGAGTCCTTTGAATTGCGCACCTGACGCTGAACCCGAGGTGGCGTTGCGCGTGGTGAATCGCGTCGCGGTGATCACATTGAACCGGCCGGCCGCCATCAATGCGCTCTCGCATGCGATGGTTCGCGAACTCGCCGCGCTGCTGGAGCGTTGCCGCAACGACGACGCGATCGTTGCCGTCGTGCTGCGGGGCGCGGGCGAAAAGGGCTTCTGCGCGGGCGGCGACGTGCGCGCGTTGTATGCGCTCGCGAGGCAACGCGATGCCGACACCAGCGCCGCATGGCAGCAGTTTTTCATCGACGAATACCGGCTCGACTACGCGATCCACACGTTTGCGAAGCCCGTGGTCGCGTTGCTCGACGGCATCGTCATGGGCGGGGGCATGGGACTCGGGCAGGGCGCGTGTTTGCGCATCGTCACGGACCGCTCGAAGCTCGCGATGCCGGAAACGCGCATCGGTTTTCTGCCCGACGTGGGCGCTACGCGCTTTCTCGCCGTGATGCCGGCGGAGATGGAACTGTACGTGGGCCTCACGGGCGCGACGCTTTCGGGCGCCGATGCGTTGCGCCTGCAACTGGCCGATCTCTGCGTGCCTGCGGAATGGCTCGCCTCGTTCGAAGAGAGGCTACAGCGCATGCCGCACGACGGCGACTTGCTTCATGCGCTGCGGCGGGTGTTCGAGCCGCCTTGCAACATCGTTCCGCACGCGGCGCTCACGCCGTACACGCAGTCGATCCTGCGGCACTTCGACCGGCGTTCGGGCGTGGACCGCATCGTCGCCACACTGAAGCAGGACCTGGCGCGCGAGGCACCGCGCGAAATACGCCAGTGGCTGCAAGCGACCTACGACGCGTTGACGACGCATTCGCCCACCATGCTCTACGTGACGCGCGAGGCGCTGCTGCGCGGACGGCAGATGACGCTGGCCGAGTGCTTTCGCATGGAGCTGGGCATCGTGACGCGCGCTATCGAAGACGGCGACTTCTGCGAAGGTGTGCGCGCGCATCTGGTGGACAAGGACCGGCGCCCGCGCTGGGCACCGGCCACGCTTGTCGAAGTTCGGCCCGAACGCGTGCGTCACTTCATTTCGTCGCCGTGGCGCCGCGACGTGCATCCGCTTGCGGACCTGGGCGAAACGTAGGCGCCGGGTTCAGACACTAGGCCAGCAGCACGCGCCTCAACTTTCGCTTCAACGACGCAAAGCCCGCTGCCTCCGCGGCTTTTGCGTTCGTGATGAGCAGGTCGATTCTTTCGAGCGGGCACCACGTAATGCGGCTGCGCTGGCCGATCTTGCTGTAGTCGGCGAGCACGACCACGCGGTCCGCATTGGCCACCATGGCACGGGCCACGTCCGCTTCGCCCTGATCGTAGTTGGTCGCGCCGTGCCGCGCGTCGATGCCCACGGGCGAGAGCAGGGCGAGGTCTGCGCGAAAGCGGTGAATATCGAGCACGGTGGCGGCCCCCATGGTGGCAGCGGCACGATTGCTGATGGACCCGCCCAGCAAAATCACTTCATTGGGTGCTTCGGCCTCGCCGCTTGCGCCGCGCATCTTGAGCGCCACGTCGATCGAGTTGGTGACCACCGTCAGGTTGGCGAGCTTCGCCAATTGCTCGGCGAGCAGCGACGTCGTGGTGCCCGCATCCACGAAGAGCGTCTGCCCGCTCGCTACGATGCCCGTCGCCGCCTTCACCACGGCGCTCTTCGCTTTCACGCGCGTATGGGCGCGCTCGTCGATGGGCGCTTCGTCAGCGGGGCGCACTGCGCCGCCATGCACGCGGCGCAGCTCGCCCATGGCTTCGAGGTCGAGCAGATCGCGCCGCACGGTTTCGCGCGAAACGCCCAGCTCCGCCATGATGCGTTCCGTCGAAACGCGGTGCAGCGTGGAGAGCAGCGTGCGAATTCTCTGATGACGGTCTTCCTGCCACATTGGGTGGGTACTCTGTCTTGAAGTGGGGCGGCGAACAGCGGGCCGCAGCACGCGTAGCTTACCTGTACGAGCCGCGTTTTTTCGTTGTATTTTTTTGTGGACTTGCATATTTGTGCATTTGAAATTAGCCTTCGCTCACACCGGGCACCGTGCTGTGAGCACGACCTCTGTGCATCGCGCATTTGTCCCTGCGTGACACGAATTTGACGCATTCCGCCGCTACCATCGGGCGCGCCGCCCGCAACGTCCTGACAGAACACCAGGCGGGCGGAGACGCGCAGACGCGGCGAGGGGAGCCGCCTGCGGTCTTTCTGCAATTTTTCATAACGCAGCAATTTCGGCAGAGGATGGGAAACACCATGAACCGCACGAGGTCAAGCCGTTTTGTTTCGATGTCGGCTGTAGCGGCCGCCGCACTGGTTGCGGCCACGGGCATGACGCAGGTATGGGCTGCGCCGCCCGACGCGCTCGTCGCCGCAGCGAAACAGGAAGGGCAACTGACGGTGATCGCCTTGCCCCATGACTGGTGCGGCTACGGCGCCATGATCAGCGCCTTCCAGGCGAAGTACGGCATCAAGATCAACGAGCTGAACCCGGATGCCGGCTCGGGCGACGAGGTCGAAGCCATCAAGGCCAACAAGGGCAACAAGGGACCGCAGGCGCCGGACGTGATCGACGTGGGCCTCTCCTTCGGTCCTACGGCGAAGGCCGCGGGCCTCCTGCAGCCGTACAAGGTGTCCACGTGGAAGTCGATTCCCGATTCGGCGAAGGACGCCGAAGGCTACTGGTACGGCGACTATTACGGCGTCCTCTCGTTCGAAGTGAACGGCGACATGATCGACAAGGTGCCGGCCGACTGGAGCGATCTGCTCAAGCCCGACTATCGCAATGCCGTTTCGCTCGCGGGCGATCCGCGTACGGCGAACCAGGCCATTCAGGCCGTGTTCGCGGCGGGCCTCTCGCAGACGAAGGGCAACGTGGCCGCCGCCGACAAGGCCGGCCTCAAATTCTTCGCCGACCTGAACAAGAGCGGCAACTTCGTGCCGGTGATCGGCAAGGCGGCCTCGCTCGCGCAGGGCACTACGCCCATCATCGTGCGCTGGGACTACAACGCGCTGGCTGACCGCGACACGCTCAAGGGCAATCCGAAGGTGCACGTCGTGGTGCCGAAGACGGGCGTCGTGGCCGGCGTCTACGTGCAGGCCATCAGCGCCTACGCGCCGCACCCGAACGCCGCGAAGCTGTGGATGGAGTACCTGTACTCCGACGAAGGCCAGATCGGCTGGCTCACGGGTTACTGCCACCCCATCCGCTACAACGAACTGGTGGCGGCGAAGAAGGTACCGCAGGCGCTGCTCGACAAGCTGCCGCCGGCTGCCGCCTATAAGGCTGCGGTGTTCCCGACGCTCGCCGAACAGGACGCGTACAAGGACACGATCACGAAGCAGTGGGACGCGGCTGTCGGCGCCAACGTGAAGTAACCGGAGTAACCGACGTTGCGACCAGGCGGCGCCGCACACGCGGGGCCGCCTTCTCGGGGAACATTGATGGCTGCTTCACAGGATCTCGGCCCGGGGTCGCCGGAACTCGTCGTTCCGGGCGTGCCTGCGCCGGCGCCGCAGGTCGGTCCGGCACAGGCCTCGGGGCTGCTGGGCTGGATCGGCGTAGTGCCGTTTTTCGTCTTTGCCGTGCTGTTTCTGATTCTGCCGACCGCGTTTCTCATGGTCGGTGCGTTCCAGGACGCGCAGGGCCATTTCACGCTCGACAATTTCAGGCAGCTGTTTCAGGAAGGCGTGCTCGACGCCTACTGGATCAGCTTCAAGGTCAGCGCGGCGTCGGCCGCGGGCGGGGCCGTGCTCGGCTCGCTGCTCGCGTGGGCCGCGGTGCACGGCAAGCTGCCGCGCTGGATTCGGCCTACGCTCATGACGTTTTCCGGCGTCGCGTCGAACTTCGCCGGCGTGCCGCTCGCGTTCGCGTTCATCTGCACGCTGGGCCGCGTGGGTCTCGTCACGTTTCTGCTCAAGAAATACGTGGGCATCAATCTGTACGCCACGGGCTTCAGCATCCTGAGTTTCTGGGGGCTCACGCTCACGTACCTGTATTTCCAGATTCCGCTGATGGTGCTGATCGTCACGCCCGCGCTCGACGGCCTGAAACGCGAATGGCGCGAGGCCTGCGATTCGCTGGGCGGCACCGCCTGGCAGTACTGGCGTTACGTCGCGCTGCCCGTGCTGTGGCCCAGCGTGCTCGGCGCCACGCTGCTGCTCTTCGCGAATTCGTTTGGTGCCGTGGCCACGGCTTACGCGCTCACAGGCAGCTCGCTCAACATCGTGACCATCCTGCTCTATGCGCAGATTCGCGGGGACGTGCTGCATAACCAGAACCTCGGGTATGCACTCGCGCTCGGCATGATTCTCGTCACCGGTCTTTCGAACGGCGGCTATATCTGGTTGCGTTCACGCGCAGAAAGGGGGCGCCGATGAAGACGCAATCGCGCGTAGGCGCATGGACGGCGATGATCGTCGGCGCCGTGTACTTTCTCGTGCCGCTCATCGCAACCTTCGAATTCAGCCTGCGGATGCGGCGCGATACCTATAGCCTCGACGCGTATCGCGTGGTGCTGGCCGATCCGCGTTTTCAGGCCTCGTTCGGCTATTCCATTCTGATGGCGCTGCTCACCATCGTGGTGGGCATTCTGCTGGTGGTGCCGACGGCGTACTGGGTGCGGCTGCGTCTGCCGAAGCTGCGGCCCGTCGTGGAGTTCATCACGCTGTTGCCGCTCGTGGTGCCGGCCATCGTGATCGTGTTCGGCTATCTGCGCATCTACAACAGCAGTTCGATCTTGCCGCTCACGGGCAACGAACGCGCCACCGACCTGCTGCTTGTATGCGGTTACGTGACGCTTGCGCTGCCCTACATGTATCGCGCAGTGGATACCGGCCTGCGCGCCGTGGACGTACGGTCGCTCACCGAAGCCGCCGAGTGCCTGGGCGCGGGCTGGCCCACCATTCTCTTTCGCGTGATCCTGCCCAACATCCGCTCGGGCATTCTCTCCGGCGCGTTCCTCACGTTCGCCGTGGTGATGGGCGAGTTCACGATTGCGAGCCTGCTCGACCGGCCCGCGTTCGGTCCGTATCTGCAGTTGATCGGCGCGAACCGTGCGTATGAACCGTCGGCGCTCGCCATCATCGCGTTCGTCGTGACGTGGGCGTCCATGGGCCTGATCCAGGTGTTCGGCTCGGCGCGCGCCGCAAGCGCACCCGGCCATTGACGCCGCAACGCAACCGATCCAGCAAGGCAACGAGTCATGGCATTTCTCGAAATCGAAAACCTGCACAAGACCTTCGGCACCAACACGGCGCTGCATCAGTTCGACATGCAGATCGAACGCGGCGAGTTCGTCACGTTCCTCGGGCCGTCGGGCTGCGGCAAGACGACGGTGCTGCGCATGATCGCGGGCTTCGAGACGCCCACGCGCGGCACGATTCGCATCGGCGGTCGCGACGTGACGCACGTGCGCACGCGCCAGCGCAACGTGGGCATGGTGTTCCAGTCGTACGCGCTTTTTCCGAACATGACCGTGGCCGAGAACATCGGCTTCGGGTTGCGTGTGGCGGGCAAGTCGGGCGATGAAATTCGCCGCCGCGTGGACGAGATGCTTCAGCTCATCAAGCTGCCCGCACTCACCGCGCGCTACCCGTGGCAACTTTCGGGCGGTCAGCAGCAGCGCGTGGCGCTGGCCCGCGCGCTGGCCGGCAAGCCCGAAGTGCTGCTGCTCGACGAACCGCTTTCGGCACTGGACGCGAAAATCCGCATCTCATTGCGCGAAGACATTCGCACGTTGCAGCGCGAATTGGGCATTACGTCGATCTTCGTCACGCACGACCAGGAGGAGGCGCTCTCCATCTCCGACCGCATCGTCGTGATGAACGAAGGGCGCATCGAACAGGTGGGGTCGCCTGCGCAGATCTACAACTTTCCGCGCACGCGCTTCGTGGCCTCGTTCGTGGGCACGCTCAACATCCTCACAGGGCACGTGGTGGATCCCGCGACGGGCCGCATGGCGGTGGACGGCCAGGAACTCATCACGACGCGCGCGCTCGCCTCGGACGATGCGGGCAAGAAGCGGCTGCTCGCGTTGCGTCCCGAGGCCATCGTGCTCGAAGCGCCTGCGCCGGGCCGCAATACGCTGGCAGCCACGGTGGAAGACGTGAACTTTCTCGGCTCTGTCGTGCGGATTCGCGCGCGCGTGAACGAGGCCGTGCTCTCGCTCGACGTGTTCAACGACCCAGGGCGCCGGTTGCCCGAACGCGGACAACCTGTGGCGCTGGGTTTTTCACACGACAACCTGCTCGTGCTGGAAGAAGGAGTGTGAAGGCAGCGCTGAGGCCGCGCTGTTCTAGGTTGCTCCGGACGCGCGCCGGTACACGGTGACCGGCCGCTCCTTATAAAGTACGCTGCCGCTTTCGCGATAACCGCACTTGCTCGCCACGCGAATCGATGCCGTATTGGCAGGGCTGATCATGCAGACGGTCTGTGCGTTGGGCCATTTTTCGTCGGCCCATGCGAGCGCGGCGCGTACGGTTTCAGTCGCATAACCTTGCCCGTGTGCCCATGCCGCAAGTGCCCAACCGATCTCGGGCGTGCCGTCGAATGGCGGGTCGATCTCGCGCTGAAAGTCCGCAAAGCCTGCCTCGCCCACGAACCTTCCGGTGGCCTTCTCGCGCACGGCCCAATAGCCGAAGCCGAGCAGCGCCCAATGCCCCACGTAACGCAGCAGCCGTGCCCAGACTTCTTCGCGGCTGAACGGTTTGCCGCCGATATAGCGCGTCACCTGCGGGTCGGACCACATCGCAAGGCTGTCTTCGAAGTCGTCGACGGTATGCGGGCGTAGAACGAGACGCGGCGTTTCGATGATCGTAGTGGGGTGCATGGCGCGTTCCTGTCAGTGCTCGTGCCGCACGAAGTCCGCGATCGCGGCATTCAACGCAGCAGGCGCGTCGCGATGGGGCGAGTGTCCGCAGTCGGACAGCTTCACGAGGCGTGCGTGCGCGACGCTACGCTGGATCGCATCGATCTGTTCCATGGTGCCGTATTCGTCGTCGTGGCCTTGCACGGCGAGCAGGCGGCAGCGAATGCGCGGCAGCGCCGCCGTGATGTTCCATGCGCGAAACGCGGGGTCGAGCCAGATATCGTTCCAGCCGAAGAAGGCCGAGTCCACGTCGTCGTGATAACGCGCGAGCTTGTCGCGCAGGTTGCCTTCGTCGTATTCGGTCTTCGCTTTCGCGATGCTTTCGACGGAAACCGGCTCCACGATCACATGCGGCGCGATAACGATCGCACCGGCAAGCGCCTGCGGGAAAGCCGAAGCGTAAAGCAGCGCGATGGAGCCTCCATCGCTATGACCCACGAGCCACATGCGTTCGCGCTGCGCGGCACCGACGCCGAGGGTGTCGAGCAATTCCGGCAGAATCTCGCGCGCCTGTTGGTGCATGAATTCGACGGGCCATTTGACTTCCGCGGGACGCGGCGTGGACTTGCCGTAACCGGGCCGCGAGTAGACCAGCCCGCGAAAACCCAGTGCATCGCAGAGCATTTGCGGCCACTGCTTCCACATCGCGACCGAGCCGAGTCCCTCGTGCAGAAAGACGGCGAGCGGCGCATCGCGCCGCTCCGCATTGAGCCAACGGTATTCGATACGCAGCGGGCCGTGCGAGCGGGTAGCCGGCAATGCCGCGAACGCGTGATCTGCGACGCCGGGCAGGACGCTCGTGGGATCGGACATAACGGACATGAACACGCACCTCAAAGCAGTTCGCGCAGTTTGAACCGTTGAATCTTACCCGTTGCGGTCTTCGGCAGGTCGTCCACGAATGGGATGTCGCGCGGATATTTGTGAGGCGCGAGCCGTTCCTTCACGAACGCCTTCAATTCGTCGACGAGCGCATCGAGCGGTGCGATGCCGGGCTTGAGCACAACGAAAGCCTGCGTTTTCACGAGCCCGCCGCCGACGTCGCGCAACTGCTCAGGGATGCCAACACTTACCTCTACGTGTGCGGTCTGAAGGGCATGGAGCAAGGCGTCCTGCAAACGCTGCAAGACATCGCGGGACAGCACGGCCTCGCGTGGGTCACGCTATGGCCGCGCCTGTCCGCGAAGGCCGCCTGCATCTGGAGACTTATTGAGTCGTTGCCGGCGCGACCGCGGCGGTACTGACTGCCGGGGCGCTCGCGCCGTGCAGGCTCAACGGTTGCCCGCCGCTGACGGTCGTGCGTCCGCCGTCGCTGAAGAAGGCCTGCTCCGCCGCGTGGTTGAGCACGAGAATGCTGATGCGACGGTTGGTGGGTTCGTCGGCCACGTTGCGATCGAGCGGCAGCACGTCCGCGAGGCCGCGCACCTGCAGCAACTTGTCCTCGCGCATGCCGCCGGCCACGAGCGCGCGGCGTGCCGCATTCGCGCGATCCGACGACAGATCCCAGTTCGAATAGCCGGCCGTGCCGCCGCTGTAGGGCACGGCATCGGTGTGGCCCGCAATCGAGATGCGGTTCTCCACGTCGTTGAGCGCGGAACCGATCTGCATGAGGATCGTGGTCGCGTAGCTTTCCGGTTTCGCGCTGCCCGAGGCGAACATGGGCCGGTTCTGCGAATCGACGATCTCGATGCGCAATCCTTCGTTCGTAATGGAGATGCGGATCTGGTCCTTGAACGCGCGCAACGCAGGGCTTTGCTCGATCAATGCGGACAGCTTCGCCTTCAGTTGTTTGAGTTTTTCCGCATCGGCCTGCGTGGGCATCGCAACCGATGCCGCACGGGCTGCAGCGGGTTGCGGCTGCTGTTGTGCACCGTCGCCGGGCTTCGTGTTCGCGAGGTCGCGGCCGCCGCCTTGCACGACATTGGGACGCGAGGCGCCGGAGCCGTCGCTCGTGCCCAGCATGACCGAGAGCGGCGTATTGAAGTAATCCTCAATACCCTGCTTTTCGTACTTCGACGTGGAGCCGAGCAGCCACATCAGCAGGAAGAACGCCATCATCGCCGTCACGAAGTCGGCATAGGCGATCTTCCATGCCCCGCCATGATGCGCGTGTTCTTCGTGGCGCCGCCCGCGGCGCACGATGATGGCCGCCAGCTCTTCGCGCTGCGAGGTCTTGTTGCCGCCGGAAGGTTTCGTCGCCATGCGTGACTCCGCGCAGGTCAGGCCGCTTTGGGCGACTTCGTCGCACGCACGGCGTCTTCGAGTTCCTGGAAGCTCGGGCGGTCTGCGGTGAAGAGGACTTTGCGGCCGAACTCCACGGCAATCGCGGGGGCATAGCCGCTCAACGACGCGAGCAGGACGGCCTTCACGCACTGAAACGGTTTCGCTTCGGCGCGTCCGCGCGCACCGAGCAGGTCCGCAACCGGACCGATGAAGCCGTACGAAAGCAGGATGCCGAGGAAGGTGCCCACGAGCGCGCCGGCAATCATCTCGCCCAGTACCGCCGGCGGCGCACCCACGGACCCCATGGTGTGCACGACGCCCATCACCGCGGCCACGATGCCGAACGCGGGCAGGCCGTCGGCCATCTTCTGGATGGCCTGCGCCGCAACCGACGACTCGGCGTGATGCGTGGCAAGTTCCTCGTCCATCAAGTCCTGCACTTCGAGCACGTTCACGTTGCCCGTGGACATCATGCGCAGATAGTCCACGATGAAGTCGAGCAGATGATGGTCTTCAAGCACGTGCGAGTACTTCTGGAAAATCGCGCTTTCCTCGGGCGCATTGACGTCCGCTTCGAGCGCCATCATGCCGTCCTTGCGCGCCTTCTGAAGCAGCTCGTACAGCAGCGCAATGAGTTCGAGATATTTTTCCTTCGAGTAGCCGGGGCCCTTGAAACACGCGGGCAGGCTCTTCAAGGTTTTGCGAAGCGTGGAGACAGGATTGCTGACCACGAACGCACCCACGGCGGCACCGAAGATGCAGAGGAATTCGAACGGTTGCACGAGCGCGGGCAGATGCCCTCCCACGCCCACGAAACTGCCGATGACGGACGCAATCACGACCACCCATCCAATGGCGACAAACATGCTGGCTCCCAGAAAGCGGATTGCGGCATGGCACTGAAACAGGTGTTCCAAGGCGGACGTCGCGCATATCCATGGTTGTTGTATGGCTTTGATATCGGCAGCAACGCGACGTTGCTGAAGCGTGATCGCGTGAGTATTTTCCATGCGGCGTGTTTCTGCGTTTGCGTCTCTGCATACCGGGTTGCCCGGCAAGGTGCGCCCGCGTGCTCCGGCCCTTGAATTGCCGGAAGGGGTGGGACGCGTGGTCGCAGCGGTTTTCGCACGCATTGCGTGCGTTGCCGCGGCGAGGCGCTTTGGGGCGCGCGAGGTGAGATAATCCGGGGCTTTCCACCATTCTTCGTATCCGCAGGAGCATGCCGTGACGCGCATCGACAACCCGCAGCACGATCAGGAAGCCGGCGTGGCCGACGCCACCCAGGACACCACCCGCATCGACGACGTGCGCATCGGCGCGGTGCGTCCGCTCATTTCGCCGGCGCTGCTGCTCGACGAACTGCCGGTGCCGGAGGCGACGCAGACGCTCGTGGAAGCCAGCCGCGCGGCCATTGCGAACGTGCTGAAGGGGCGCGACGATCGTCTCATCGCCGTGGTGGGGCCGTGCTCCATTCACGACCACGATCAGGCCATGGAGTACGCGCACGCGCTGAAGCGCAGCGCCGACGCACTGCGCGACGAACTGCTGATCGTGATGCGTGTGTACTTCGAGAAGCCGCGCACCACGGTGGGATGGAAGGGCTACATCAACGACCCGCGGCTGGACGGCAGCTTCCGTATCAACGAAGGCCTGCGTGCCGCGCGCCGGCTGCTGCTCGACATCGACGCGCTGGGCCTGCCCACGGGCACGGAGTTTCTCGATCTGTTGAGCCCGCAATACATCGCGGACCTCGTCGCATGGGGCGCCATTGGCGCGCGCACGACGGAAAGCCAGAGTCACCGGCAACTGGCGTCCGGCCTGAGCTGCCCGATCGGCTTCAAGAACGGCACGGACGGCGGCGTGCAGATCGCCGCGGACGCGATCGTCGCGGCGCGCGCGAGCCACGCGTTCATGGGCATGACGAAGATGGGCATGGCCGCGATCTTCGAAACGCGCGGCAACGAAGACACGCACGTGATTCTGCGCGGCGGCAAGAAGGGGCCGAACTACGACAGCGCATCGATTGCCGAAGCCTGCACCGTGCTGCGCGCGGCAGGACTGCCCGAGCAGGTCATGGTGGATTGTTCGCATGCCAACTCGAACAAGTCCCACCTGCGTCAGCGCGACGTGGCTCACGATCTGGCGCTGCAACTCTCTCCGGGCGAGCGTCGCATTGTGGGCGTGATGATCGAGAGCCACCTGGAAGAAGGGCGCCAGGACCTCAAGCCCGGCGTGCCGCTCAAGCGCGGCGTGTCGATTACCGACGCATGCCTCGGCTGGAGCCAGACGGAGCCGGTGCTGCAGGAACTCGCCGAGGCCGTGCGGGCACGCCGTCGCGCCTGAACTTTACTGCGTGTCGTGGCCTGGCGCCGTGCGTTCATCTGCGCGCATGGCTCAGGCCATTCAATACATAGGGGGCGCCGCTGAACCCTCAGTCGTTGATCGACTCGTGTACGGCTGGCGCGCCGCGGCGCCAGTAGCTCGACGCCCGAATGCGCTTCTTGTCGATGCCGCGCTCGTTGCATAGATATTCGCGCACGGCGCGAATGGCCGACGACTCGCCCGCCGCCCACACGAAGCCGGTGCCGGGCGGCAGATAAGTTTCGCGCACGGCTTCCACCAGCCCGCATGCATCACCGCGCCATGCCTCGTCGCGGTAACGCCAGACTGTGTAGACGTTGGCGGCCGTACGAAACTCGATGCGTGCGGACGGATTAGCTACTTCCAGCACAACTGCCGCGCGAGCGCCTTGCGGCAGTTCTTCCAGCCGGCGGGCGACGGCGGGCAGCGCAGTCTCGTCGCCGACGAGCAGGTGCCAGTCGAAACCCGTTGGAATCACCATCGACCCGCGCGGACCGCCAATGCCGAGGTATTGGCCGGCTTTCGCCTGCGCCGCCCAGGCCGAGGCCGGCCCCGCGTCGTGCAGCGCGAATTCGATGTCGAGTTCACGAGCCGCGCGGTCGAAGCGGCGCGGCGTGTAGTCCCGTGCAACAGGCCGGGGTACGCCTTCGGGCCAGACGATGCCTTCAGGTCCAGCGGAGGGTACGGCGGGTTGGGTTTCGCCCGGTGCCGGGAAGAAGACCTTGACGTGGTCGTCGAACGAGGCGGACTCGAAACCGTGCAGGTCCTCGCCCGTCAGCGTGACGCGTACCAGCGAGGGCGTGACCGCATGCACTCGCGCGACCTGCACTAAACGGAACTTCAGGGGATAGCGGACACGTACTACGTCGAGATTTGCATTCTCTTGCATGAAGCGCTCCGGAGTGGGTGCATTGGCGTTCAGATGTCGTCGGCAGGATTTCCGCCCTGCTGGCCGCCGCGCTGACCGCCTTGCTCGATTTCCGCCGTGGCGCGGGTGAGGATGGCGGCAATGCGGCGCTGTTCGTCGGGCGTCGCGTCGGAGCGGCGCAATAGTGCATGTTTGAGCGCGCGGCGCGCTTCCACCAGTTCAGGTACCCAGCCGCCTTCGGTGGTGTCGGGTGCTTCTTCGCCCGCGAACGCGCGGCGCATGATGTCCATCTTGCGAGCGATATGCGTGAGTTTCGCGAGCATCAGGTCGGCACGTTCGCGGTTCTCGGCCAGATAGACGCGACCGGCATCGGACAGCTCGTAGCGTTTGCGGTTGCCTTCCACCTGCACCGTGACGTAACCCACTTCCTCCAGGTACGTGAGTGCCGGGTACACCATGCCGGGGCTCGGGCTATAGAAGCCGTTCGAGCGCGCATCGAGTGCCTTGATGAGTTCATAGCCGTGGCTGGGCTGTTCCGCGAGCAGGGCGAGCAGCAGCAGCTGGAGGTCTTCCGACGTGAATTTTCGTGCACGTCCGAAGCCGTCGCCTTCGCCGCCGAAGCCGCCCGGGCCGCCGAATCCTTCGCCCCAGAACATGCCGCCGCGGCGGTGATGATGACGGCCCATGGCGTGCCAGAGTGCATGAAGCGAAAAGCCGTCACGAAGCGGATGGGCGCCGCCGTGCCGGGAAAACGGATGATGACGCATGAGGTTGCTCCTTAGGAGTGTCGTAAAACGTATCTTAAGATATATATCGTAAGAGCGTCTGTCAAACTGTTTTTCGTGGCGGTGGGCGCACACAACCTGGCCCGCGGAAATGACTGCCCCCAAAAAGTTGCCGCCCGATCCAACCTTTGAGGCACTTCATGGCCGATAGACCGGCAGGGGGCTTTTTCCATTTTTCCCGGCCGCGAGCGAGCGTCTTGACGGCGCCTGCACCGCGCCGCCCATCACATCTTTATCAGCATTCGTTCGTTGTCCGCCGGCCGCGAAGCGCGGTAGGGTGCGCGGATATCGCCGCAGTCTGCGCACGCAGCTGCAGTGCCACGACGTTCTCTTTTGTTCGCCCTTGCGCCGCGTGATGCCATTTCCCGTTCTGCATGTCGTCGGTATCGGCAAGCGCTTCGGCGCCAGCATCGCGTTGGATCACGTCGATCTTTCTATCGGCGCCGGCGAAGTCGTCGCTTTGATGGGCGCGAACGGTGCGGGCAAGTCGACGCTCGTCAAGATTCTCAGCGGTGTTTATCTGCCGGATCGCGGCACGCTTGCGCTGCGCGGCGCACCGTTTGATCCGTCGTCGCCGCAGGATGCGGCGCGACGCGGTGTCGCCACCGTGCATCAGTCCATCGCGGACGCGGTCGTGCCGAACCTGCCGGTCGCGGACAATCTGCTGCTCGACCGGCTTTGCGGCGGCTCGTCCGCCTGGTATGTGCCCGCGCGCGTCCGGCGTGCCGAGGCAGCGCGCCGGGCCGCGCGTATCGGGCTCGCCGTCGATCTCGATGCGCCGCTCGGAACACTGCCGCTTGCGGCCCAGCAGCAGGTGACGATCGCGCGCGCGATGGCGACGCATCCGGCGTTGCTGATTCTCGACGAGCCCACCGCGAGTCTTTCCGCGGGAGAAGCGGATCGTCTGTTCGAGCTCATCGCACGGCTGCGCGACGAGGGCGTCGCGACGCTGCTCGTCTCGCATCGCGAACGCGACCTGCGGCGTATCGCCGATCGCGTCGTGGTGCTGCGCGACGGTCGCGTCGTAGGCGACGCGCGACGCCCCATCGATTTTCACGCGGCGCTCGAAACGATGCTCGGGCGGCCGCTGCAACGCTTGCATGAAACGCATGAGACGCCCAACAGCGCCGACACGCGCGCGGTATTGAGCCTGCGCGGTCTGCGTCTCACGCCCGCGAGTGCGCCGTTTGATCTCGACGTACGACGCGGGGAGATCGTCGCCATCGTCGGACCGGTGGGCAGTGGCAAGTCACGCCTTGCGCGCACGCTGTTCGGTGCAGCGCATGCGAGCGACGGCGAGATCACGCTCGACGGCCTGCGCTGGCAGCCGCGTTCGCCTGCACAGTCCATCCGCGCAGGCGTTTTCATGCTCGGCGAAGATCGTCGCCGCACCACGCTCTTTCCCGACAGCGTTCCGTTCGCCACGATCGCAGGCACGATCGGCTTTCCGTTCATGTCGCGCTGGTTTCGCAACGGCTTCGTCCGCACGTGGCGCGAGCGACAGGCGGCAGTAGAGGCAATCGAACGTTTCGGCATTCGCTGTCGTGGCGCGGGCGACCGTCCCTCGCGTCTGTCCGGCGGCAATCAGCAGAAGGTTGCGCTGGCGCGCTGGCATGCCGAGCCCGCGCGTCTGCTGCTGCTCGACGAGCCGTTCCAGGGCATCGATGCCGGCGCGCGTGCCGACATCGTTCGCCTGCTGCGCAGCGAAGCATCGTCGCGCGCGACGCTCGTGTTCGTCAGCGATCTCGATGAAGCGCTTCAGGTGGCCGACCGCATCGTGCATTTCGATCGCGGCTCGCCTGTCGTGCACGCCGAGCCCTCCGTTCCTGTCCACGCTCTGTGAGCCCATGAAGACCCCTTTGCCCGCCGGCGACCCGGCCGCCACTGTCCCGACCACCCCGCCGTCCGCTGCCGTCACACCCGTGTCGCGCATGCAGACATGGCG
Source organism: Paraburkholderia kururiensis (assembly GCF_034424375.1). Lineage (NCBI taxonomy): Bacteria > Pseudomonadati > Pseudomonadota > Betaproteobacteria > Burkholderiales > Burkholderiaceae > Paraburkholderia > Paraburkholderia kururiensis. The sequence continues at coordinate 1,742,316 of NZ_CP139965.1, forward strand.
CAGACAGCTGGAAAAAAGCGGCATGCTGTGCGCACTCGCGGCGCTTGTCGTCGTGTTCGCGATGGCCCAACCCGCGTTTCTCAACGTCGACAATCTCTTCAGCATTCTCCAGGCAATTTCGATTACCGCGCTGCTCGGCATCGGCGTCACGATCACGCTGGCCGTGGGCGGCTTCGATCTGTCGGTGGGCAGCATCGCGGCGTCGGCGCAGATGGCCGCGAGCTACGTGCTCGTCGTCTGGCACGGTAGCGCGTGGTGGGCCGTGGCGGCCTGTATTGCGCTCGGTATGGCGGCGGGGCTTTTCAATGCGCTGTTGATTACGCGGCTGCGCGTGCCGGATCAACTCGCCACGCTCGGCACGCTGTTTCTGCTCGCGGGGCTGCAACTCATTCCGACCGGTGGACGTTCGCTTTCCACCGGCACGGTCTTGCCGGACGGCACCGAAACGAGCGGCGTGTTTCCGGCCGCGTTTCTCGCGCTCGGTCGCTTGCGTGTGCTCGACGTCGTGCCGCTGCCCGTGATCGTGCTCGCGGTGTTGACGGTGCTCGCCTGCGTGGTGATGGAGACGACTCGTTGGGGGCGCGTGCTTTACGCGATCGGCGGCAACGAGACCGCGGCGCGGCTCGCCGGTGCGCCCACCGCGCGCTATCGCGTGGCGGCCTATGTGGCATCGGGGGCCATCGCGGCGCTGGGCGGCGTGCTGATTGCGGCCCGCGTGGGGCGCGGCGACGTGAGCGCCGGGCACTCGCTGCTGCTCGATGCCGTCGCGGCCGCGCTCGTGGGTTATGCGGTGGGCGCCGCGAAGCGGCCGAATGTGTTCGGCACGGTGATCGGTGCCGTGTTCGTCGGCGTGCTGCTCAACGGACTCACCATGCTCAATGCGCCGTACTACATGCAGGACTTCATCAAGGGCGCCTTGCTGGTCGGCGCGCTGGCGTTTACGTTCGGTGTGGGCAAGCGCGACGACGCGCATGCATGACGGGCGCAAGAGGCGCAGTCAGCGCCGCATCGCGTCTGCACGTCATGCGTACCGTGCGCCTCGTTGCGCAAAGCTGATCGCCAGCACGGCAAGAATCACGGCGCCGGTGGCCACCTGTTGCCAATAGAAATTCCAGCCGATCAGGAGCAGCCCGTTCGCCACGAGACTCAGCAGCAACACGCCCAGCAACGTGCCCGCCACGCTCGGACGATGCGTCGTGGAAAGCGTGGTGCCGATGAACGTGGCGCCAATGGCATTCATCAGATAGCCATTGCCCGCGAGCGGCACGTACGCCTTCACCATCGAAGACAGGAGCAGTCCGACCACGCCATAGAGCAATGCGCTCGCAACGAACGCCGCGCTCACGATAGCCGGCACCGGCAGACCCGCGTGACGTGCCACGCCAGGCTGCGCGCCGAGCGCTGCGAGCTGGCGGCCGAACACCGAATGCGCGAGCGCAACATGCAACGCGAGTGCTAGCACGACGACAATGCACAGCGGCACCGGTACGCCTTCGATGCTGCCGTGCGCGAGTGCACCGAAGAGCGGCGGCAGGGCCACGTTGAGCAGATAGACCGGCTGTCCGCCGTCCGTTGCCAGTTGTTGAACAGTCTGCCCGATGAACAACGTACCGAGCGTGGCGAGGAACGGCGCGATGCCGATGCGCGCCACCAGCACCGCGTTCAGCGCGCCCGTCGCGAGCGCAGCGGCAAGGGCGCCGAGCGCCGCGGCAAACAGATCGACGTGGTGCGCACACAGCAGCACGAACACGAGGCTGGCTACGTCGATCGATGTGCCGAGCGACAGATCGACCGCGCCCAGCGAGACGGCGAGCGTCATGCCGAGCGCCGCGATGGCGAGCAGCGCGAAGTTGTTCAGCAGCACGTCCGCGAGGTTGCCGGCACGCGCAAAGCCCGGTGCGAACACGGCAAAAAAAGCGATCACGACGACGAGCGCCCCCACGAGCGCGAAGCGTCGCAGGCCGGCGAGGCGCGACGCGAGCGAGAGGCGCTCAATCATATGCACTGCTCCTGCCATGCCGGCGGCGCACGATTGCCGTCGTCGCAACGACGAACAGGATCAGGACGCCTTCCACACCGTTGACGTAATAGCTCGAGAGGTTGTCGAGCTGGAACCCGTTGACGATCACGCCGATGAACAGCACCGCGCACAGCGTGCCCGGAATGGTGGGCACGAGCCGGCGCGAGAACACCACGCCGAGCAAGGCAGCCGCCACGACTGCGAGCAGATTGTCGCCGGCGCCGGGCGAACTGCCGCTCAACAGCGCCGCCGACGCGAGCGCGGCCAGCGCCGCAGCGATACCGCACAGCACGTAGCTGGCGGCGACATAACGCGCGCTGTGGATGCCGGCCGCCCGTGCGGCGTCGCGATGGGCGCCCACGGCCGCAAGGCGCAAGCCGAAGGGCGTTTCGTGAACGAGTACCGTGAATGCCGCGCAGGCGAGCAGCAGTGCATACGCGAGATGCGGCACGCCGAAGGGCCCGTCGCGCAGCAGATACGCGAGCAAAGTGCCGTTCGCCTGGACCGGCGTGTTCTGCGTCAGCACGAGTTCGAAGCCCGCCGCGATGTTCATCGTGGTCAGCGTCGCGAGCAGCGGAACGATGCGTAGCGCGATGACGGCGACCGCGTTCAACGCGCCCACCGTCGCGCCTGTGGCAAGCGTCAACGCGACCGACAGCAGGGCCGGATACCCGTCGCGCTGCGTGACGGCGAAGACGGCCGCGCACAATCCGAGGTTGGCCGCGACCGAAAGGTCCAGCCCGCCGCGGATCGGGTCCGGGCCGCCTGCAATCAACACGATCGTGAGGCCGAAGCCGAGCAGCCCGATTACCACCGACTGCTGCAACACGTTGGCGAGATTGGCGACCGTGAGAAACAGCGGCGACGTGAGCGCGAATGCCGTAACCACGATGGCGAACGCGAGCAGCGCGCTGCCGCGCAGCCAGAACTGCGGGTCGCGCAGCCTCGCACGAATGCGATGTGCCCGTCCGGGGCCGATGCCGGGCAACGTGTGCCCATCGGCCAGCGAACGGGTAGGGGAGGACGGCACGTTCATGCCGCCTCCCGTTCTTGCAGGGTCGTCTCGCGCGCACCGCTTGCCCACGCAAGAACGGTTTGTGTGTCAGTTTCGTGCGAGACGAGTTCCTGCACGATGCGGCCGCGCTTCATGACGAGGATGCGATCGGTCACGCCCACAAGTTCGATCAGGTCGCTCGAAAACAGCAGGACGCAGGCGCCGTTGCGCACGAGTTCGTCGAGCAGCCGGTAGATTTCCGCCTTCGCGCCCACGTCGACGCCGACCGTCGGTTCGTCGAGCAGATAGACCGTCGATTCGCGGCTGAGCCAGCGCGCCAGCGCCACCTTCTGCTGGTTGCCGCCGGATAGCTGCCGTACCGGCGTTTCCGCGCTGTGCGTGCGGATGGCGAGCGCGGCGATGAGTCGTTGCACGAGCTGCGTTTCGCGCTGTCTCGCGAGCAGCCCGAAGCGGCTGATGCGCGAGAGGCTGGCGAGTGTCGTGTTTTCGCGCACGGAGAGCGAGCCCGCCACGCCGTGCGCGCGCCTGTCTTCGGGCACGAACGCGATGCCGCTGCGTACCGCGTCGGGTGGGCGGCGTAGTCGCACGGTGCGTCCCGCCACGCTCACGGTGCCCGTCGTGCCGCGCTCGAGGCCGAATAGCGCGCGCAGCACCGCTTTGCCGCCCGAGCCGAGCAACCCCGTCACGCCGACGATCTGCCCGCGCCGCACCTCGAACGACACGTCTTCGAAACGGCCGGGCGCGCCGAGCCCGCGCACGTCGAGCGCGACGTCGCCCGGCGTACGCGCCGAGACTGCCGCCGGTGCGATCTGCTGCGCGCCGATCATCGCCTCGACGAGCGATTCCGTGGGCGTCGTACGCGCATCGACGTGGGCGACGTCGATGCCGTCGCGCAGCACGCTGACCGTATCGCAGATCGACGCGATTTCGTCCAGATAATGCGACACGTAGAGGATGGTGAGGCCACGCGCGCGCAGCGTGGCGATGGTGTGCAGAAGACGATCCACTTCGCGTGCCACGAGTGCCGCGGTGGGTTCGTCGAATACGAGCACCCGCGGTTCGCCCGCGAGTGCCCGCGTGATCTGCACGATCTGTTGCTCGGCTACGGTGAGTTCGCCGATCAGGCGGTCGGGATGCAGGTCGATGCCGAAGTGCGTATGCAGTGCCTCGCGTGCTTGCCGTTTCAGCCGGCGCGTATCGAGCATGCGCAGCACGCCCGCGGCGCGCGGGCCGAACGCGGGCTCGTGGCCGAGCGCGAGCGCTTCGGCCACGGTCGAGGTAGGCGGCAGCAGGCGCTCCTGGTGAATGAACGCGATGCCCCTGGGCGCAACGCCCGCGGGCTGCTGCTCGCCGTGCACGGTGACGGTCCCCGCGTCTGCCGTGTGGATGCCCGCAAGAATCTTGATGAGCGTCGACTTGCCCGCGCCGTTCTGGCCGATCAGGCCATGCACGGTGCCTGGAGCCGCCTCGAGCGACGCGCCGCGCAGCGCCGGTACGCCGTCGAAGTGCTTGACGATGCCGCGCAGCGCGAGGGCCGGCGCGTGAGCGGGCGTGCCGTTCGGCGAGCCCTTCGGCGGGTTCATCGCAGTGCTCCTTTTGCAGCGTTCATTTCGCGGCGATCTGGCCGAGCGCCTGCTGCAACTGCGCGGCGTTGTCCTTCGTGACGAGAATGGACGGCACGTAGGTGTACGGCGGCAGGCTGCGATCGCCGGCAAGGTAGCGCGCGACGTTGTCCACCGCGGTCTTGCCGATCAGTGCGGGCTGTTGCGCGACCACGGCGGCCGCGCTCGATTTCGGGTCTTTCACGAGCGAAACGACGTCGGGGCTGCCGTCCACCGCGTAGGTCTTGATCTCGCTGCGGTGCGCCGCGTCCACGGCCTGCGTGGCGCCCACCTGCGGCACGTCCCACGCGGCCCAGATCGCCGCAATCTGTCCCTTGGGGTATTTCGTGAGCAACTGGCCGACCTGCGCATACGCGCTCTGTACCGTATTCGGAATTACGTCGCGCAACTCGGGCTCGATGATGTGGACCTTCGGGTAGTACTTGAGCACCGCCTTCAACTGGTCGTAGCGGATCGCGCAAACCGGAACGCCGTAGAAGCCGTTGAACACGAGGATGTTGCCTTCGCCGTGGATGTCGTTGACGAGCTTCAGCGCGAGTTGCTCGCCGATGAAGAAGTTGTCCGAGGTGGTGTCGTTGAGGCTGGAGGGCGACGCGGTGTCGATCGTGAAGAGCGGTATGTTGGCCTGGCGGATTTTCTGCAGCCACGGCTCCAGCACCGAAGCGGTGCCCAACTGCTCGATGATGGCGTCGGGCTTTTGCGCGATCAGCGTTTGAATCTGCGCAATCTGGCGGTTGTCGTTGCGGCCGGCGTCGAGCGCGATGGGTGTGCCGCCCAGCCGTTTCACCTCGTCGATCGCGCCCTGGTAGGCCTTCAGATCCCAGTAGTGGTCCGTGCCGATGGCGGTGATGCCGATGCGCTTGCCTTTGAGCGACGGTATCGCGCTATCGCTGCTTGCGGCGCTTGCGTTGCCCTCGGAATGGGCGGGCAGTGCGATGACCATCAGGCTCAGCGCGGCGGCGGTGACGAGGCGCACAAGTGGCGCGACGGCGCCACGGGTGCGGCGCGAAGAAGAATAGGGCGAGAAGCGTGTGCGGTGAATCATGTCGTGATGTCGGATGCGAGAGTGAAAGGCCACAGAGAAGGAATGCGCAATCCGGAACGACTCTACGCAACGATCCGCCGCGATTGAAACCAACGATTGACGCTATCGATATGCAAACTCCGACGATTTGCAAATCGGCTGCGGTGAAAACGATCATTGGCTATCCGAAGGAATAACGATGTTCCAAACCTTCGTTTGGGCCGCGAGCGGCGCGCTGATAAATTCTGCGGACACTCATTGCAGCGGAGCCGACCGATGGCAACAATCGACGAAACGGAGGCCTTGCGCGCGGGCACCGTAGCTGAAGCGGCAAACGGCGCACACGTGATCGGCAGCGACGCGGAAGCGCTGGCCGTTGCGCACGCGCTTGCAGAGCGTCTTGCGCAAGAGGCTGCGCAACGGGATCGCGAGCGGCGCCTGCCGCATGAGGAAATCGAATGGTTCTCGCAGTCGGGACTGTGGGCTATTACGGTACCGAAGGCGTACGGCGGAGCCGGGGCGACGTACCAGACGCTGGTCGAGGTCGTGAAAATCGTTGCAGCGGCGGATCCGTCGCTGGGGCAGCTGCCGCAAAATCATTTCGGCCTGGTCGACGTGATTGCACTCACGGGCACCGATGAACAGAAGCGCCATTTCTTCGGAGAGATTCTCGCGGGCAAGCGCTTCGGCAACGGCTTCTCCGAAAAGGGCACGAAAAACGTGCTCGACCTGAAGACCCGCGTGACGCGCGACAGGAACGGCGACGACGGCCATTACGTCGTGAACGGCACGAAGTTTTATTCGACCGGCGCGCTCTTCGCGCATTACGTGCCCGTGCTGGGGCTCGACGAGGACCGCAAGGGATGGCTTGCGTATATCCCGAAGGGCACGCCGGGCCTCACGGTGATCGACGACTGGTCGGGCTTCGGCCAGCGCACCACCGCAAGCGGCACGGTGGTGCTCGATAACGTGCGTGTGCCGGCGTCGCACGTGTTTCCCGCGCATCGCGTGTCGGACGAGCCGACGCTGAACGGTCCGCTCTCGCAGATCATTCAGGCCGCCATCGATGCGGGCATTGCACACGCGGCGCTCGCCGACACGCTGCGCTTCGTGCGCGAACGCTCGCGTCCGTGGATCGACAGCAACGTCGAGCGTGCGAGCGAAGACCCGTTGACGGTGCGCGAGGTCGGCCGGCTCCATATCGATCTGCATGCGGCCGATGCGCTGCTCGAACGCGCCGCGCGCACGCTCGACGAGATCGCCGCGCAACGTGTCACGACGGAAGACGACGTGGCGCGTGCCTCGGTCGCGGTGGGCGAGGCCAAAGTGCTCACCACCGAAATCGCGCTGCTCGCGAGCGAAAAGCTGTTCGAACTGGCCGGCACGCAAGCCACGCTCGAAGAGCATAACCTCGATCGCCACTGGCGCAACGCGCGCACGCACACGCTGCACGATCCGGTGCGCTGGAAATACCACCTCGTCGGCAACTACTACCTCAACGGCGTGAAGCCCGCGCGGCATCCATGGAATTGATGCGAGCCGTCGCATCCGCGTGCATGGACAAGACATGACCAGACAGATTCGCCTTAACGCCTTCGACATGAACTGCGTCGGGCATCAGTCGCCTGGCCTCTGGGCGCATCCGCGCGACGCTTCGTGGCGCTATCGCGAACTCGGCTATTGGACGGAACTCGCGCAACTGCTCGAACGCGGCCTGTTCGACGGCCTTTTCATTGCCGACGTGCTGGGCGTCTACGACGTCTATCAGGGCAGCGGCGAGGCTGCGATTCGCCAGGCCACGCAGGTGCCGGTGAACGATCCCATCCTGCTCGTTTCCGCGATGGCCCACGTCACGCAGCATCTCGGCTTCGGCGTGACGTGCTCGCTCTCGTACGAACACCCGTATCCGTTCGCGCGTCGCATGTCCACGCTCGACCACCTCACTAACGGACGCGTGGGCTGGAACATCGTCACGTCGTACCTCGACAGCGCGGCGCGCAATGTCGGTCTGCCGTCGCAGGCGAATCACGACGAACGCTACGCGCTGGCGGACGAATACCTCGAAGTCTGCTACAAGCTCTGGGAGTCTTCCTGGGATGACGATGCCGTGGTGCGCGATGCCGCGCGGCACGTGTTTACGGAGCCCGCGAAGGTCCATCCCATCGCGCATCGCGGGCGTTTTTTCGACGTGCCGGGCATTCATCTGTGCGAGCCCTCGCCGCAACGCACGCCGGTGCTCTATCAGGCCGGCGCGTCGAAGCGCGGCAAAGACTTCGCCGCGCAGCACGCCGAATGCATCTTCATTGCGGCGCCGTCGCGCGCGGTGCTCAAGGCATTCGTCGCGGACATTCGCGAGCGCGTGAAGCGCTTCGGGCGTGATCCGCACGACGTGCTGATCTTCAACCTCCACACCGTGATTACGGGCCGCACCGAAGCCGAAGCGCATGCGAAGCATGCCGACTATCGCCGCTACGCAAGCGACGAAGGGGCGCTTGCGCTGATGTCGGGATGGACCGGTATCGATCTCTCGAAGTACGACCTCGACGAGCCGCTGCGCTATGTGGAGAGCAACGCCGTGCAGTCGGCGGTGGAAGCGCTGTCGAGCGCGGACCCCACGCGCGTCTGGACCGTGCGCGAGATCGCGAAGTGGGGCGGCATTGGCGGCCTCGGGCCGCTGACGGTGGGCGACCCGGCGCAGGTGGCAGACGAATTGCAATCGTGGGTGGAAGAAACCGACGTGGACGGTTTCAACCTCGCCTATGCCCTCACGCACGAGACGTTCAGCGACTTCGTCGAACTCGTCGTACCTGAGTTGCAGCGCCGTGGCGCCTACAAGACCGAATATGCGCGCGGCACGTTGCGCGAGAAGTTGCACGGCGGCGGCGCACGCCTCGCCGCGCCGCATCCGGGGGCCCGCTATCGCTCGGCGCAGGTGGCGCCCGTGGTCTGAGCAGTCGAATGGATCGAACGAAACACGCCGAACAACAAGGGGATTCCGATCATGGCAAGCGGGCTGGCTCAGCGCGTGGTGCGCAAGACATGGCGTGCGGCAGCAGGGTGGATGGTGGTGGCCGCGGCGCTCGGATGGACGGCCGGCGCGCGTGCCGCCGGCATTCCCGGGGCACCGCCGCCGTTCGACAAGGGCGGCGTGAAAATCGCGCTCGTCAACTATCTCTCGACGGGCGATTTCTTCCAGGCGTATGAAGCGGGCGCGCAGAAGCAGGCGAAGGCGCTCGGTATCGACCTGCGCATTTACGACGGGCGCCAGGACGCGGCCGAGCAGCGCGAGCAGATCCAGCAGGCCATCAGTCTCGGCGTGGCGGCGATCATCGTGAATCACGGCTTGCCCGAGTCGCTGAAGGACGTGGTGCAGCGCGCGCTCGACAAGGGCATCAAGGTCGTTGCGTTCGATGTCGATCTGGCCAACCCGAAGGTGCCGCAGATCGAACAGAGCGACCACGATCTGGCCACGCTGCTGCTCGACCAGGCCGTGAAGGACAACGGCGCGGCGTTTTCCGCGGGCTACGTGTACGTGGCGGGGTTCGCGCCGCTCGACCGGCGGGATGCCGTATGGCGCGCGTTCAAGAGCGCGCATCCCGGCGTGCAGGAAAAGGCGCGTTGGGGCACGGTGGACAACCCGATCGCGCAGTCGGTCGCGAACCAGGCGGCCGCGGCCTATCGTGCGCATCCGGAGATTCGCGTCGTGTTCGCGCCATACGACGAGTTCGCACGCGGCGCGAAGCTGGCCGCCGACGAAGCCAATCTCGGCACGAAGCTGCGCATCTACAGTGCCGACATCTCGACGGCGGACATCGAAGCCATCCGCGCGCCGAACAGCCCGTGGGTGGCGACCGCCGCGACCAACCCGGCCGTGGTGGGCGCCGTGTCCGTGCGGGCCGCGGCGCTGCTGGTCGCAGGCGAGGACCCCGGTCATCGCATCGTGGTGAAGCCGACCTTGATCACACGCGACGACCTCGTGAAGAACGACATCCATACCATTGCGGAGCTGGGCGCCAGGTTCCCCGCCTTTCGCGCGAGCGACGCGGCGAGCGCGGCGTGGATCGGCAAGGCCGGGCGCGACTGACGGCGTCTTCGCGACAAGGCGACGAACGCAACGGGCCGTCAGTGCGCGACCATACGCCGCATGAGCCCGCCTCGCCCCGTACGGCGGCCGCAGAAGCCCCGCGGAATATGCATTTTCCACATCGTTAGTAGGGCGCATTACCTGCGGCTGATCTAATGGCTTCCGAACCGCTTCCTCGTGTGGGAGGCGTCCAACATCTTTCGGGGAGCCCCTCATGAGTCTCGACATATTCTGGTTTTTGCCGACTTCAGGCGATACGCGCTATCTGGGTCAATCGGATTCGGGGCGTGCGCCTTCGAACGCCTACATGCGGCAGATCGCAGTGGCCGCCGAGGAACTCGGCTACGACGGCCTGCTGATTCCTACCGGCAGCAGTTGCCTCGATCCATGGGTGACGGCGGCGAGCCTCGCGCCCGTCACGCGGCGCATCAAGCTGCTTGTCGCGTTGCGCACGTCGCTCGGCAACGTCACGGCTTCCGCGCGGCAAGCCGCCACGCTCGACGAGGCGCTGGGCGGACGTCTGCTGCTCAATGTCGTGCCCGGCGGCGACGCGACGGAGCTGGCCGCGGACGGCATCTTTCTGGACCACGACGAACGTTATGCCCACGCGGGCGAATTCCTCACCGTGTGGCGACGGCTGTTCGCGGGCGAGCAGGTGGATTTCGAGGGCAAATACATCCGCGTGGAGAAGGCGAAGAATCACCTCGCGCTCGCGGAGCCGTCGCGTCCGCCGCTGTTCTTCGGCGGCTCGTCGCCGGCTGCGCACGAGATTGCCGCCGAACACGTCGATACCTACCTGACCTGGGGCGAGCCGCCTCACGCCGTGGCGCAGAAGTTTGCGGACGTGCGGGCACGTGCTGCGCGACGCGGAAGGGAGGTGCGCTTCGGCGTGCGGCTACACGTGATCGTGAGAGAGACGAACGAGGAAGCATGGGCCGCGGCCGACGCACTCATCAGCAAGCTGAGCGACGAAGACATCCAGCGTGCGCAGCAGAATTTCGCGCGCATGGATTCGGAGGGCCAGCGACGCATGGCGCAACTGCACGGCGGGCGCCGCGACCGGCTGGAGATCAGCCCGAACCTGTGGGCGGGCGTGGGCCTCGTGCGCGGCGGAGCCGGCACCGCGCTGGTGGGCGACCCCGCAACCGTGGCCGCACGGCTCGAGGAATATGCGGCGCTCGGCGCGACGCGTTTCGTGCTCTCGGGCTATCCGCATCTGGAAGAAGCCTGGCGTTTCGCGGAACTCGTGTTTCCGCTGCTGCCGGGCAAGACGCCGGTGACGACGTCCGGCGGCGTTCAGACCGGCGGCGCATTCGACGTGCGTGCGGCTTCGGCCTCCTGACGGGCATCGCGAGCAGCGCCTCGCGGGCTGATTAGCAACTGACAATAAGTTAGAAGCGCCGCGCGTGCAGCCGTCCATAATCGACGGCCTGCACGCCTGTACCTATTTTTCGGAGTGAATGGATGAACCGTATTGTCCGTGCCCTGCTGCGTGCAGGTGCGCTTGTTTCGCTGGTTGCCTTGCCGGCTTTCCTGACGACCGCGGCGCAAGCCGACACGCGCGAAGTGGTGATCGCCTACCAGGACATGGTGGTGCCGTGGCGCTATGCGCAGGCCACCGGCGAAGTGGAGAAGGCGACCGGCTACAAGGTCACGTATCGCAAGCTCGCGAGCGGTGCCGACGTGATTCGTGCGCTTGCGTCGGGCTCCGTGCAACTCGGCGAAGCGGGGTCCAGCCCGGTGGCGGCGGGCCTCTCGCAAGGCGTGGACATTTCGCTCTTCTGGATTCTCGACAACATCAACGACGCCGAGGCGCTGGTGGTGCGCAACGGTTCGGGCGTAACGAGCCTCGCGCAGCTGAAGGGCAAGAAGATCGGCGTGCCGTTCGTGTCGACCTCGCACTTCCATACGCTGGTCGCGCTGCAGAACGCCGGCGTGAATCCCGCCGACGTGAAGATCGTCAACCTGCGTCCGCCCGAAGTGGCCGCGGCGTGGGAGCGCGGCGACATCGACGCCACCTACATCTGGGACCCGGTGCTCGCCAAGGTGAAGAAGAGCGGCAAGGTGCTGATTACGTCGGGCCAGGTGGCGCAGTCCACGGGCAAGGCGACCTTCGACGGCTTCGTGGTCGACCGGCGTTTCGCGAAGGACAACGCCGAATTCATGACGCGCTTCGTGAAGGTGCTGGCCGCCGCCGACGAGAACTATCGCGCCCATCGCAACACGTGGGATGCGGCCTCGCCGCAGGTGGCCGCGGTGGCGAAGGAGTCCGGCGCCAATGCCGACGAAGTGCCCGCAAGCCTCGCGCTCTACGCGTTTCCGTCGCCCGCGGAGCAGGCTTCGAATGCGTGGCTGGGCGGCGGCGCACAGTCGGGCGCGGCGAAGTCGCTGGCCGCGACGGCGGCGTTCCTGAAGACGCAAGGCACCATCCAGAACGTGTTGCCCGATTACTCGGCCGGCGTCGATCCGCAGTTCGTGCAACGGGCGGTGGCGCATTGAACGCGTCTTCATGGAGCACGCCATGAGCATGCTGGAGATTCGCGGCCTCGCCGTGGCCTATGGTGACCCGCGCAAAGACGAGAGTGAGATGGCGCTGGCGGACGTCGATCTGCGCATCGAGACGGGCGAATTTGTCGTGGCACTGGGCGCGTCCGGGTGCGGGAAGACCACGCTGCTCAACTGCATCGCGGGCTTCGTTACGCCGACCGAGGGCGAAGTGCTCATCGATGGCCAGCCGGTGAACGGGCCCGGCGCGGATCGCGGCGTGGTGTTCCAGAAATACGCGCTGATGCCGTGGCTCGACGTACTCGACAATGTGGCGTTGGGCCTGCGTTTTCAGGGCGTGCCGAAAGCGGAACGCGAACGCAGGGCGCGCGAGATGCTCGCGCTCGTCGGACTCGACCGACAGGCCCATGCCCGCGTCTATACGCTTTCGGGCGGGATGCAGCAGCGCGTGGGCATTGCGCGCGCACTGGCAAGCAATCCGCGCGTGCTGCTGATGGACGAACCCATGGGCGCGCTCGACGCCATGACGCGCGAGTCGATGCAGGAGCTGGTGCTCGACGTCTGGGACCGCACGCACAAGACGGTGTTCTTCATCACGCACAGCGTCGAAGAGGCGCTCTTTCTCGCGACGCGCCTCGTCGTGATGACGGCGGGGCCCGGGCGTATCGCGCACAGCTACACGCTTCCGTTCGCACGTCGCTATCTGGAAACGCGCGATGCGCGGGCGGTGAAGTCGTCGGCCGAATTCATCGCGTGGCGCGAGCGGCTGGTGCGCGAACTGCATGCGGGCGTGAAGCAGGAGGAGGGCGCGTGGTGAGTGCTTCGAACGAACGAGCGGGCGACGTGATGCTCGCCACGCATGGGCAGGCCGCCTGGGCGCAGGCTGATCGCGTGCAGGATCGCGACGTGCCGGCGCGGCGCGCTGCGAAGATCGGGCGCCTGCGGCCGGCACGGCGACGCTCGACCCCATGGCGTTTGCCCGGCGAAGGTCCGACGCTGGCGTTGAGCGCTGCCTCCGTTGCAGCACTCGCGCTCGCATGGTGGCTCGCCACGCATCTCGGCTGGCTGCCGCCGCTTTTTCTGCCCACGCCCGAAGCCGTGCTGCGCGCTTTTGCGGACGCGTGGCACGGCCGCATTCAAGGCGGCCTGCCGCTCTCGACGCATCTCGCGTGGAGCACCGTGCGTGTGTTCGGCGCGTTCGCGCTTGCCGCGGTCACGGCCGTGCCCATCGGCATTCTGATGGGCGTGAGCCGCGTTGCGCGCGGGCTGCTCGATCCGCCGCTGGAGTTCTACCGGCCGCTGCCGCCGCTCGCGTATCTGCCGCTCGTGGTGATCTGGTTCGGTATCGACGAGACGGCCAAGATCATCGTCATCTATCTCGCCTGTTTCGCGCCGATCGCATTGGCCGCGCGCGCCGGCGTGCGCAGCGCGACGGCCGAGCAGATCGGCGCGGCGTATTCGCTGGGCGGCAGCTTCGCGCAGATCGTGCGCCACGTCGTGTTGCCCGCGGCGCTGCCGGAGATACTGACCGGCCTGCGCATTGCGGCAGGCTTCGGCTGGACCACGCTGGTCGCCGCCGAAATGGTGGCGGCCACGGCGGGGCTCGGCCAGATGGTGCTCAATGCATCGAGCTTCCTGCGCACGGACGTGGTGGTGATGGGCATCGTGCTGATCGGCGCCATTGCCTGGCTGTTCGATCTTGGAATGCGGGCGCTGGAGCGGCGCCTCGTGCCGTGGAAAGGGCGCGTCTGACGGCGAGGTCGGCCGTGTCGTCGCGCCGCCCCATTCCGCCTTCGCGTATAGGCATTTCCGTTCGCGGAACCAGCGGCGCGTGCGTGGCATTGCGCGGCATGCGGGTGCATCATAGGGCCTCAATGAGGAGGGGACTGACATGGCAACCTGGAAGCCGGACCCGACGTTCTATCCATCCGCCCGTATGGCAGGCGACGCTCCGAAGGAAACGCTGGCGTACGTCGCGGCCTTCGATCCCACGCGTACCGTACCCGACACGCTCGACGTCGTGGATCTCGATCCCGGCTCAGCGCAGTTCGGCCAGATCGTGCACCGGTTGCCGATGCCCAACGTCGGTGATGAACTGCATCACTTCGGCTGGAACGCCTGTAGTTCGTGTCTGTGCCCCAACGCGCCGCATCCGCATTCGGAGCGGCGTTATCTCGTCGTGCCGGGGCTGCGTTCGTCGCGCATTCATATCGTCGATACGAAGCCCGATGCACGTCGCCCGCAGATCGTGCGCGTGCACGAACCCGACACCGTCGCGCAACGCGCGGGCTACACGCGTCCGCATACCGTGCATTGCGGTCCCGAGGGCATCTATGTCACCGCGCTCGCGAATGCGAAGGGCGAGGCGCCGGGCGGCATCTTCCTGATGGACCACGAGAGCTTCGAGATTCTCGGCCAGTGGGAAATCGATCGCGGACCGCAGCAGCTTGCCTACGACGGCTGGTGGCATCTCGGCTACGACACGCTCGTTTCGAGCGAATGGGGCCTGCCGGCAAGCTTCGAAAACGGTCTGGTGCCCGAGGTGCTGCTGGGTGGCCAGTACGGCCATCGCCTGCATTTCTGGGACCTGCATACGCGGCAGCACAAACAGGTGCTCGATTTCGGCGTGGAAAACCAGCTCGTCTTCGAGCTGCGCCCCGCCCACAATCCCACGCGGCCCTATGGCTTCGTGAACTCCGTGATCAGTCTGAAAGACCTGTCCGCGTCGATCTGGCAGTGGTATCTGGACGGCGACCGCTGGGCCGCGCGCAAGATCATCGAGATTCCGGCCGAACCCGCCGAACCCGACCGGCTCCCACCCATGCTGAAGAGCTTCGCGGCCGTGCCTCCGCTCGTCACGGACATCGCCCTTTCGCTCGACGACCGCTTTCTTTACGTCGCGTGCTGGGGCACGGGCGAGTTGCGCCAGTACGATGTTTCCGATCCGGAGAATGCGCGCCTTGCGGGTAGCGTGCGCATCGGCGGCATCGTTTCGCGCGCGGCGCATCCGGGCGCGCCGGGCCGCGCACTCAACGGCGGGCCGCAGATGGTCGAGGTGAGCCGCGACGGCCGCCGCGTGTACTTCACGAACTCGCTCTACGGCGCGATCGACGAGCAGTTCTATCCCGAGGGCATCGACGGCTGGATGGTGAAGCTCGACGCCGCGCCCGACGGCGGCATCGCGTTCGACGAGCGCTTCCTGCTGGAGTGGCCGAAGTCGCATCGGCCGCACCAGATCCGGCTGGAGGGCGGCGACTGTTCGTCCGATTCGTACTGCTACCCCTGAGCGTGCAGGGCGCATCGTGAGCGGCCTGTTCGCCACGCACTGGGCCATCTGGGCTGCCGTGATCGGCAGCGGCGTTTTTCATGGCGTGAATCCCGCCATGGGCTGGCTCTTCGCGACGGCGCTCGGGCTGCAGCGCGGCAGCCGCCGTGCGCTGCTGATGGCGCTGCCGCCCATCGCACTGGGCCATGCGGCGTCGATCCTGCTGTTCATGAGCTCGGCGGCCGCACTCGATGCGTGGCTGCCGTTCTCGCGCCTGCACTGGATGCTGGGCGCCGCGCTGATCGCGTGGGCGGCGTGGCAGCAGGTATATGGCCACCGGCATCGCGTGCGTGTGGGCATGACGGCTGGCTTCGTCGGGCTCGCGGCGTGGTCGGCGGTGATGGCGACGCTGCATGGCGCAGGGCTCATGCTGATGCCGGCGTTGCTGCCGACGTGCGGCACGCTGCATGGCGTACTCGATCCGCTCGAAGTCTCGCTGCAGTTCACGGCGCTTCATACGCTCGCCACGCTCGGCACGACAGCGGCAGTCGCGCTCGCGGCCTACGAGTATCTCGGGCTCGGCCTATTGCGCCGCGGCTGGATCAACTTCGACTGGCTCTGGCGTGGTGCGCTCGTGGCGACAGGGACGCTCGTGATCGCGGCAGGTTGAAGCGAGCGCGGGAATGTCCTCGAACCGCGGGGCTTTGGGCGCTCTGCGTGAACGGGGCGAAGCGGCGCAACAAGCTGGCGGCCTGGCCCGCCCGTCGGCCGGTCGGCTCCAGGGGCGCCGCGGTGTTCGGCGCGATGAGCGCCCGGCGCGTGCTGCTGAACGAAGCGCGTGCAAACGCCTGTACCCGGCGCAATCGATCGACCGGAACCGCTTACGCCTCAACGGTCAGAAGATCGACCGACCCGTCAGCGTGGTCAGCCATTCCAGCGACTGCACGCCGGCCAGCGAATTGCCGTTCGCATCCAGCCCGGGCGACCACACGCATACCGCCATCTCGCCCGGCAGCACGGCGACGATGCCGCCGCCCACACCGCTCTTTGCCGGCAGACCCACGCGGTAGACGAAGTCGCCGGCCGCATCGTAAGTCCCGCAAGTGAGCATGAGGGCCGACAGGCGCTTGGCCGAGCTGGCGTCCAGGATCCGTTCGCCGGTGGCCGGCACTACGCCGCCGTTGGCGAGGAAAAGCGCCGCCCGCGCCAGTTCCACGCAGTTCATCGAGATCGCGCATTGGCGGCAGTACGCCTCGATGACGGCTTCCGGCGGCATTTCCATATTGCCGAAGCTCGCCATGAAATGCGCCATCGCGCGGTTGCGGTGCGCGTGCTGCAGCTCCGATTCCGCGACGCGGGCCTCGTAATCGATGCCGGGTTCGCCCGAAAGCCGGCGGATGAACTCGACCAATGCCGTTTCCGCCTGCACGAAGCGGCGGCACAGCACATCCGTCACCACAAGTGCACCTGCATTGATGAACGGATTGCGGGGCTTGCCATGTTCGGCTTCCAGCTGCACCAGCGAATTGAACGCGGTGCCCGACGGTTCGCGTCCCACACGGCGCCACAGGTCATCGCCGAGCAGCTTGAAGGCGAGCGTGCACGCAAAGAGTTTGGAGATGCTCTGGATCGAAAAGCGCGTGTCGGCGTCCCCCGTGCGGAACACCTCGCCGTCGATCGTCACGACGGCCATGCCGAAGCGGTCGCCGGAGACGCGTGCGAGTTCGGGAATGTAGTCGGCCACGCGTCCGGTGCCGAGGTACGGCTGCACGTCGTGGCGAATCTGCTCGAGGATCGGGGTGTAGTTCATGAGGACGAAGATCGGGCGAAGGCGAATACAGTCGGATGCTGGATCGTGCAGGCCGCTTCGGCACCTGCATTGAGGGCAGGGCGCAGCGTAGCGCAAGGCAATTGAGTGCAGACAATGTGGGACGGCATTGTAGTCGGGACCGCACTGCAGCAGTCGCTGCCGCCCGCTGCGGCGGGGTTTCGTCCTGTGGGCGCTGTGCTAATCTGGTTTGTTCCCGCCCTGATCCGGGGAAACGGACAGCATGATGGAAAGCCGCGATCAGCCGGCGCCAGTGCGCGCCGTCTACGTGCTCGAACAACGGCATGAGAGCAGCGAAGTGCCGTGGCGTGCGGAGCCGCGTGCCCAGTTGATTCGCTCGGGCAGCGGCGTGTTAACCGTGCACACGCAGTCCGCGCGCTGGGTGGCGCCGCCCGGGCACGCGGTCTGGGTGCCGCCGGGCGTGCTGCACCGGCTCTCGTCCACCGCGCCGCTGTCTCTCCACACCCTCTACGCCGAAGGCGAACCGCCGCGTGTGCCGGGCGCCGCCGCGGTGCCGCCCATGGCATTTGTGCCGGCCCAGGGCTGCGTGGTCGCCATCGACCGGTTGACCGACGAATTGCTGCAAGCCGCGGCCATCTTCGGCGTGGGCTATGCGCAAGAGGGTGCCGAGGCGCGGCTCGTGCAGGTCATCCTGGACCGCGTGCCGCAGCTTGCCGTCATGCCGCTTTCGCTCTTCCTGCCGCGCGATCCACGCATCCGGCGCGTGGCTGACATGCTCGTTGCACATCCCGCAGATTCCCGCGTGCTCGATGAACTGGCGGAAGCGGCCGGCGTGACGGCGCGCACGGCCGCGCGTCTCTTCGCCCGGGAAACGGGACTCACGTTCGGCCAGTGGCGCCAGCAGTTGCGGCTGCTCGTGGCGCTCGAGAAGCTGGGCGCGGGGGCCAGCGTCACCCAGGTGGCGCTCGAAGTGGGCTACAACGACGTGTCGTCGTTCATCGCCGTGTTTCGCGATGCACTGGGCGAGACGCCTGCACGATATTTCCGCTGAAGTCGCGTGCCGGCACGCGACTTCACGGAGCCGGCGAGAAGCTGCACCTCAATGCGCCCCGGCTGCGTCCCCGCCGCCGCCTCCGCCTTTTGCCGGCCGCGTAATCCAGATCAACGGAATGATCAGCACGAAGATGATGGCCGAGACGTAGAAGATGTCGTTCAGGCCCATCATCGCGGCCTGCGTGTTCACCGTGAACTCGAAGAGCGCATTCGCCGACGGCCGGCTCAGGTTCAGCAGCGCCTGCGTGGATTCGATCTGCTGGCGAAAGAGCGGATTGTCCACGGTCGCCTGTTCGGTGAGACGCACGTGGTGCAGCACGGTGCGGTTGTTCCAGGCGTTGGTGGAAATGGACGTGCCGATGGCCCCGCAGAACACGCGCACGAAGTTCGACAGCCCGGCTGCGGCCGGCACCTTGTTCGGCGGCTGCCCCGCGAGAATGATCGCGGTGAGCGGCACGAAGAACATGGCCATCGGAATGCCTTGCAGCAGCGTGGGCAGCACGAGATGCCACGTGTCGATCTCGATCACGTAGCGCGACCGCATGTAGAACACGACGGCAAAGCCGACGAACGCGAGCGTCGCGATGATGCGTGCGTCCGAGCGGGGCAGTACGCGTCCCATGACGGGCGCGAGAATCACCGCGAAAATGCCGAGCGGCGCAGTGACGAGACCGGCATCGACGGAACGATAGTTCAGGTACTCCTGCATCCACTGCGGCAGCAGCACCAGATTGCCGAAGAACACGGCATACGCGACGGAGATCGCGACCGTGCCGCCCAGGAAGTTGCGCTGCGCGAAGAGCCGCAGGTCGACGATGGGGTGCGCCTCCGTCAGCTCCCAGACCAGAAAGAACGCGAAGCCGATCAGCGCCGTGACGCCCAGCCCCACGATGAACGGCGAATTGAACCAGTCGAGGTCCTTGCCCTTGTCGAGCATGATCTGCAGCGAGGCCACCCAGGTGATGAGCAGCCCGAGCCCCACCACGTCGATAGGCGGCTGCCGCGTGGGCGATTCGCGCTTGCGGTAGATGGACCACGTAACGGCCGCGGCGAAGATGCCGACCGGAATGTTGATGTAGAAGATCCAGGCCCAGCTGTAGTTGTCCGTGATCCAGCCGCCCAGCGCGGGCCCCGCGATAGGCCCGACGGTCGCCGTCATGGCCCACAGCGCGAGCGCGGTCGCGGATTTTTCCTTCGGCCAGGAGCCGAGCAGGATGGCCTGCGAGAGCGGGATCAGGGGTCCCGCCACGGCGCCCTGGAGCACGCGCGCGGCGAGCAGCACCGGCAGGCTGGGCGCGACGCCGCACAGCCACGACGCGACCACGAACATGAGAATGGCGCCCACGAACAGCTTTACCTGGCCGATGCGCTGCGTGAGCCAGCCGGTGAGCGGAATCGACACCGCGTTCGAGGCGGCGAACACCGTGATGACCCACGTGCCTTCGTCGACGGAAACCCCGAGGTCGCCGGATATGGTCGGAATCGCGACGTTGGCGATCGACGTGTCCAGCACGTTCATGAACGTGGCGAGCGCGACGGCAATCGTCGCGAGCACGAGCTGGCCGCCGGCGAGCGGCGGTGGGGCGGCCGGCGCGGAAGCTGGCGAAGGCGTGGCCGGCGTGGCAGACGCAGTCCGTGGCGAGTTCAAGCGAAATCTCCGGAAATCGGGCCGCATGTGTCGACGGGCCGGACGGCGGCTCGCACCGATAACGCGGCGCGCAGCCGAACCAGGAAGCCGGCCTCGACAGCGGTCAGAAGCGTGGGTTGACGCGCAATATCGGCACAGAACGCCCACACAAAGCGCCGACACGACACGCGCCCATGCGCAATGAACGCGCGACGGCGTGCAGCGGAATGCGGCAAGGTGCTGCGAAAGAGGCGAATCGGGGCAAGCTTACCTGCATTCGGAAATGCGCGTCGGCGTGGTGTGCAGCGCTGGGGACCGCCGCCGGCACACGTCAGGTCGCCGGCGGCGTGCGACTGCAGACGGCACCTGCACTGAAACGCGCGGTATGCTCCGTTCGGGGCACGAGCCCGGCATGAGTCGGCAGACCATGCTGCGAAATCACATGCAGGGGATTGCAATGAACTGGGAATCGTTCGAACACGGCTGGCGCCTCGCGCCTGCCGATGCGCCCGCGCGGGCGCTCGTCGTGCTGCTGCATGGCGTAGGCAGCAACGGCCAGGACCTGGTGCCGCTCGCCGATGCATGGCGCGGTGCGCTGCCGCCGGACATCGCGTGGGCGTCGTTCGACGGCAGCGAGCCGTTCGACGGCGGCTTCGGTGGGCGCCAGTGGTTCAGCCTGCGCGACATCGACGAAAGCAGCCGGGGTGAGCGTGTTGCCGCCGCCTGGCCTGCACTCGAGCGCATGTTGCGTGCGGAACTCGCGCACTGGGCATTGCAGGATTTCGGTCAGCTTGCACTCGTCGGCTTTTCGCAAGGGTCCATCATGTCGCTCTATCACGCTGCGACGCACGATGAAGGCGCGGCGGCCGTGGTTGCCTACTCGGGGCGGCTCGCCGTGCCGGTGACGGCTCGCAGCCGTACGCCGCTCACGCTCGTGCACGGCATGGAGGACGGCGTCATTCCCATCGCCGAACTCGAACGTGCCGCGAATGCGTTCAGCGACGCCGGTTTCGCCGTGGGCGCCTATGCGTTGCCCGGCGTCGGCCACACCATTTCGTCGCAGGGCGCCATGCTGGGCCGCGAGGCGTTGGCGCGTGCCTTTTCGACCCTGTAGGAAGGGGGCGGCGCGCATGGAGACGTGCTCCGTGCGCCCCACGGAAATACGCGGAAACATTCCGGGATGCCAAATTATTTTGGCGTGGCTAAAGTTTGCCGCGCCCTGCGCCGTTAACGGTTCCAATAGGCCGTCATGGCCAGCAGGAACCGCCCGGCGTGTGATGTAGCGCGGCGTTCGCCACCACGCGGCGCGCCAGGGCGGCGACGATCCCGATCGCCCGGGCGGGGCGGTCGACGACACGAGCCGAGCCTACACATGGCCAGAACAACGTCGCACCCTTCCTTCCTGAAACGGTTGTTCCGCCACGACGTGGCCGTGGATCTCGGCACGGCCAACACGCTCATCTACACGCCCGACGAAGGCGTCGTGCTCAATCAGCCCTCGGTGGTGTGCTTCCAGAAACACGCGGCGCCCGGCGAAGCGCGCGTGGCGGCGGTGGGCAGCGAAGCGAAGCAACTGCTTGGCCGAACCCCCGTCAACCTCGAAACGGTGCGGCCCATGCGCCACGGCGTGATTGCGGACTTTCCCGCGGCCGAACACATGATTCGCCAGTTCGTCGACATGGCCCAGCAGCGCCGGCTCTTCGGGCGGCGCGCATCGTTCACGATCTGCGTGCCGGCGGGCGCGACCCACGTGGAGCGCCGCGCGATCCGCGAGGCCGCCGTCGCGGCGGGCGCAGGGCGGGTGAACCTGATCGGCGAGTCGCTCGCTTCCGCGGTGGGGGCGGGGCTGCCGGTGGCGTCGGCCACCGGTTCGATGGTCGTGGACATTGGCGGCGGCACCACGGAAGTCGGCGTCGTGGCGCTGGGCGGACTCGCGTACAGCGGCTCGATTCGCGTGGGCGGCGACCAGTTCGACCAGGCGATCGTGAGTTACGTGCGCAACCTGTTCGGCGTGCTGCTCGGCGAACCCACGGCGGAGCACGTGAAAAAGACCATCGGTTCGGCGATGCGCGACGTGCCGCGGCAGCGCATGAACGCGACCGGCCGCAGCCTCGACGATGGCCTGCCGCGCACCGTCGAGCTCAGCAATCACGACGTGGCCGACGCGATCGTGTCGCCGCTCAAGCAGGTGATCGGCGCCGTGAAGGACGCGCTGGAAAATGCGCCGCCCGAGCTGGTCACCGACATCGCGAGTACCGGCATCGTGCTCACGGGCGGCGGCGCACTGCTCGCGAACCTGGACCGTTGCCTCGCGGCGGAACTGGGCGTGGCGGTGCGAATCGCCGACGAGCCGCTGACCTGCGCCGTGCGCGGCGCCGGCGTGGCCGGCCAGGTGCTGGACGAGTACGCGTTCGAATAAGCCTTCGGCGCACCGGCAAGGGCACAGGCACACGCAACAGAAGCCTCTACACAACGACGAAAGCACGAACGACGAAAACCGCTTCGCACGCGCCGCAGGCTGCCATGGGACAATCCGCGGTTCCTTCATCGTACCGGCGGCCGTTTTCAGTGGGCGTCTGAATCCACTGCATCCACTGCGTTCGCTGCACTCACTGCGGCCCCGTTTCTCTTGCCTGTGAATCAACGTCCCGTTTTTGCCCGCGCCGCGCTCGCGCCGTCCTTCGTTCCGCTTTCGAACGGCCTTCGCATGCCCTACGTCGAGGCCGGTACGGGCGAGCTGCTGCTGTTCGTGCACGGCTCGCTCTGCGATTACCGCTACTGGCAACCGCAACTGGACGGCCTTGCCGCCCGCTATCGCTGTGTGGCAGTGAGTCTCACGCATTACTGGCCCGACGCCGACCGGCAGAGCGCCGTGCCTTTCAGCTGGCGCGGCCACGCGGACGAACTGGCGCAGTTCGTGGAGCGCCTCGGTGCCGGCCCGGCCCACGTGGTGGGCCACTCGCGCGGCGGCTGCGTGTCGTTTCATTTCGCGCGCAGGCATGCGCAGCACGTGCGCACGCTGACGCTCGCGGACCCGGGCGGCCCGTTGCAGATCGAGGGCCGCGCGCCCGCGCGACTGCCGGAAACGGTCAATGCGTTGCGGGCCCGCGCCGCACAATTGATCGAGGACGGCCACGTCGATGCCGGGCTGCAGCTGTTCGTCGATTCGGTAAGCCGCCCGGGCTTCTGGGCCAAAAGCACCCCCTCGTTTCGCACCATGGCCACGGACAATGCCCACACGCTCGCCCGCCAGTTTCGCGATCCGCTGCCGGCCTATACGCCTGCGGACGCAGCGGGCGTGTGTTGTCCCGTGCTGCTGATCGATGGCGAAAAGAGCCCGGACATGTTCCGGCGCACCGCTAACGCGCTCCACGCATGGCTGCCCGATGCGCGGCGCGAGACGGTGCAGGGCGCCTCGCACGGCATGAATCTCGCGCGTCCCGCGGCGTTCAATCGCTACGTCGATGCATTTATCGCGGACGTAAAGGCGAGGGTGCCGGAGCACGGCGTGTGAGCGCCGGCGCGCGCTTCCCCTTCAAGGCACGACACGCTTACAGTCAGCTTGCTTCAAGTATTGCGAGTCCCGAGACGGTTTGTTGTGTTGCACAGCGTCAATTTCACCCGCCCCTCGTCTTAGAATGCGAGGCCAGAGCCGCGGCAGGTCGCCGCAACCCGCGCGACGGCACACCGCGTCTTTCATGCCCCGGCAACCAAGGACTCCGAAGATGAACGAATCGAACATGCACGCCACGCTGCGCTTTTCCGATAGCGACCAGACCATCGAGCTTCCCGTCTACAAGGGCACGATGGGCCCGGACGTCATCGATATCCGCAAACTGTACGGCCAGACCGGCAAGTTCACGTACGACCCGGGCTTCATGTCGACGGCGGCATGCAATTCGGCGATTACGTACATCGACGGGGACAAGGGCGAACTGCTGTACCGCGGCTACCCGATCGACAACCTCGCGCAAAACGCCGACTTCCTCGAAACCTGCTACCTGCTGCTCAAGGGCGAACTGCCCAACCCGGCCCAGAAGGACGAGTTCGTGAAGACCGTCACGAGCCACACGATGGTCCACGAGCAGATGCATCTCTTTTTCCGGGGCTTCCGTCGCGACGCACACCCGATGTCGATTCTCGTGGCCGCGGTGGGCGCGCTGTCGGCGTTCTATCACGACTCGCTCGACATCAATGACCCGCGTCATCGCGACGTGTCGGCCATTCGCATGATCGCGAAGCTGCCTACGCTCGTCGCGATGGCCTACAAGTACAGCATCGGCCAGCCGTTCGTGTATCCGCGCGATGACCTCTCGTACAGCGCGAATTTCATGCGCATGATGTTCTCGAATCCGTGCGAGGAGTACAAGGTCAACGACGTGCTGGTGCGCGCGCTGGACCGCATCCTGATCCTGCATGCGGACCACGAGCAGAACGCGTCGACCTCGACCGTGCGTCTCGCGGGTTCGTCGGGTGCGAATCCGTTCGCGTGTATCGCGGCCGGTATCGCATGTCTCTGGGGCCCCGCGCACGGCGGCGCCAACGAAGCGGCGCTCAACATGCTCGAAGAGATCGGCTCGCCCGACAACATCCCTGAATTCATCCGTCAGGTGAAGGACAAGAACTCGGGCGTGAAGCTGATGGGCTTCGGCCACCGCGTCTACAAGAACTACGACCCGCGCGCGAAGCTGATGCGCGAGACGTGCCACGAAGTGCTCGAAGAACTGGGCCTGCACGACGACCCGCTCTTCAAGCTCGCGATGCAGCTGGAAAAGATCGCGCTGGAAGACGAATACTTCGTGTCGCGCAAGCTGTACCCGAACGTGGATTTCTATTCGGGCATCGTGCAGCGCGCACTCGGCATTCCGACTTCGATGTTCACCTGCATCTTCGCGATGGCACGCACGGTGGGCTGGATTGCGCAGTGGAACGAAATGATCGCCGACCCCGAGCAGAAGATCGGCCGTCCGCGCCAGCTGTTCGTCGGTGCAACGCCGCGCGAAGCGAAGCCGATCGCGAAGCGGTAATCGCGGCAGCAACGCTGCGCTCTGAACCAAAATCGCTCCTCCTGCTCGAAGCCTCTACAATCGGCGGCGTGCGCCCGCTCAACGCGGTGCACGCGGCCTATCCGGCAGACACGGCACAGGAGCGATGCAATGCAGGATCCAGAAGCACTCGGCGGTGTAACGCACGCGGGGGGCGTGGACCACGCCCCGTCTCCCCAGCAGGATGCGGACGGCGCGTTCATCCCGACAGAGACCGCGCATGTCGCGAGCATGACCCAGCACGTGCTGAAGTCCGGCGACACGTTTATCGTCAACGACTCGCTGGGTGACATCACGGGCCACGACGACGGCCTCTTCGTCAACGACACGCGCGTACTCTCGTCGCTGCGCCTCACCTTCGGCGGACGCGCGCCGTCGCTGCTCTCGGGCAGCGTCAGCAACGACAACACGGCGTTCACCGCGCATCTCACCAACCGTCCGTTGCCGCCGCTCGGCGGCAGCAGCACGCCCGAGGGCGTGATCCACGTGCAGCGCGTGCGCGTGCTCTCGGGCACGGTGCTCAACGAGGCAATCGAACTCACCAACTATGGCACGAGCGATGCTGTCGTGCCGCTCTCCATCTCGTTCGCGAGCGACTTTCGCGACATGTTCGAAGTGCGTGGCCTGAAGCGCGAGAAGCGCGGCAGCATCGAGCCCGCACGCATCGAGAACGACGAAGTGCGGCTCGACTATATCGGGCTCGACCGCGTGGCGCGGCGCGTGCGCATTGCGTTTTCGCCTGCGCCCGACAAGCTGTTCGGCGACCGCGCCGATTATTCGGTGCGGCTGCCCGCGCAGGCCTGCGTGTCGATCTACCTGTCGGTTTCCGTGCACGTGGAGGCGTTGCCCGACGCGCCGCACGACACGCCGAGCGCCGGACCCGTGCAGCCCACGCATCTCGTGAGCGAAGCGCATCTCTCGCAGATCGATGCCGCACGCCCACGCGTGGGCCGCGCCGCGGTACGCGCGGCGATGGTGGATGCCCACCTCGTCATGCGCGAGCGCAGGCGCACGACGGCGCGCGTGCGCTCCAGCAATCCGCTCTTCAACGCATGGATCGAACGTTCGCTCGCGGACCTGGGCCTCCTCACGACCGACCTCGCGAGCGGTCCGTATCCGTATGCGGGCATTCCATGGTTCTCCACGCCGTTCGGCCGCGACGCTGTCATCACGGCGTTGCAGAGCCTGTGGATGCAGCCCGCGCTCGCGCGCGGCGTGCTGCGCTTTCAGGCCGAGCACCAGGCGCGCGAGAACTCGCCGTTTCGCGACGCGGCGGTCGGCAAGATCATCCACGAAATGCGCAAGAGCGAGATGGCGGCCACGGGCGAAGTGCCGTTCGCACAGTACTACGGCGGCGTGGACACCACGCCGCTCTTCATCGTGCTGGCGGGCGCGTATGCGGCCCGCACCCACGACCTCGCGCTGATCGACGAACTGTGGCCCGCACTGGAACGCGCGGCGAACTGGGTGGCCGGCGTGTGCGAGCGCAATCGCTACGGGCTGCTCGACTATCAGCGCGAGTCCGAAGGCGGCCTTGCGAACCAGGGCTGGAAGGACAGTCACGATTCGGTGTTCCATGCGGACGGCCGCTTTCCCGAAGGGCCGATCGCGCTCGTCGAGGTGCAGGCCTACGCGGCCGCGGCATTCGACACGATGGCGCACTTCTCCGCGTTGCGCGGCCTCGGCGCAGAAGCTGCGGCGTGGGCCGCGCGCGCCGCGAAGATTCGCGCGTGCGTGGAGGAACGCTACTGGATGCCCGAGTCGGGCTTCTACGGCATTGCGCTGGATGGCCACGGCGAACTGTGCCGCGTGCTCGCATCGAATGCGGGGCATCTGCTCGCGTTCGGTTTGCCTTCACCCGAGCGCGGCAAGCAGGTGGTGGATGCGCTCGATTCCGCGCTGTTCCACACAGGCTGGGGCGTGCGGACGCTGGCCGCAGGCCAGCCGCGTTTCAATCCGATGGCTTATCACAACGGGTCTGTGTGGCCGCACGACAATGCGCTCTGCGCGCGCGGCCTTGTGCGCTACGGCGGCAAGGCGGTGGCCGTGCGGCTGCTGCAGGCGCTCTTCGAAGCGGCGGTTACCTTCGACATGCGGCTGCCCGAGCTGTTCTGCGGCTTTCCGCGCCGCCGCGGCGAGCCGCCTACCGCTTACCCCGTCGCGTGTCTGCCGCAGGCCTGGGCGGCCGGCTCGCCGTTCATGATGCTCGAGGCGTGTCTGGGCATCACGATCGACGCGGCGAGCCGCGAGGTGCGCATCGAGCAGCCCATGCTGCCCGAGGGCATCGACTGGATCGAGGTGGGTGATCTGCAGGTGGGCGAGGGCTCGGTCTCCATCGTGTTCAGGCGGATGGACGGCAAGGTCGTGGCATCGGCGGACAAGGGCGACGTGAAGGTGGTCGCGGTGCTCTAGCGGCGCGTTCGTATTCCGGTGGAACGGGCGGCGCAACCCGACGCCGCTCACGCACTTTGCGTTGCGTGCCGCCCGATGCCCCGGTGATACCATTCGTTGCCGCCGCCACCTCGCCATTGCCGCATGCCCGATACCTTCGACCAGCTCGCCGTTCTGATCCGTGCCCGCTTTGCCGGACTGAGCCCGCAATTCCAGACGGGCGCGGCGTTTCTGCTCGATCATCCCGACGAAGTGGCTGTGCTCTCCATGCGCAAGGTCGCCGATCGCGCGCAGGTGCAGCCGGCCTCGCTCGTGCGGCTTGCCCAGCAGCTCGGCTTTCCGGGCTGGAACGAGATGCGCGAGCTCTTCGTGGCGCGCGTGCGCACGCGGCCCGAGCCGCTCACGAGCCGTGCGCGCTCGCTCGTTGCGGGCAATGCCAAACACTCGCTCGCCCACGATCTGCTCGTCGCGCAGCAGCACAATCTCGAGGTCACGGCCGCGCAGAACGAGCGCACCTTGCTCGAGGCCGCACGCATTCTGCGTCGTGCGCGCCACGTGTACGTGGCCGGTTACCGGTCGTGCTACGCGGTGGCGTTCGGGCTCGTGTATGGCTACCGGTTCTTCCGTTCGTCGGTCTCGTTGCTCACGGGCGAAGCCGGCACGCTCGACATGCAGCTGCGGGCCATCGATCGCGACAGCGCGACGGTCGTGATCAGCTTCGCGCCGTATTCGGTGGAAGCGGTGCGCGTGGCCGAGGCAGCGCTCGAAAAGGGCAGCAAGCTGGTCGCGATTACCGACAGCGCGGTGTCGCCCATCGCGCTCAATGCCGACAAGTTGCTGATCTTCTCGCACGAAAGCCCTTCGTTCTTTCCGTCGCTCGTCGCGGCTACCGCGATTGCCGAATCGCTGGTGGCGCATCTGCTCGCGCTGGAAGGTGCGGGCGCCGTCGAGCAGCTCGAACAGGCAGAACGTTCGTTGCACGCGAAGGGCGACTACGTACCCTGACGGGGCGCGTTCGACTTTCCCTTCCTCGCACTTCATCCGTTTTCGCTTTCCTCTCTCATACGCGCTTTGCGGCGGCGCTGCCGCTCGCGGTATGACCGCGCTCGGCCGCTGTTTTTTGCTGGGCGGCTTACAGGTGCGTTCGCTTTTTCCGGTGTTGTAGACTATGCTGTGTTTCGCAACAAATGTTGTGAAACAGTGAGCGAATGCACTGGAGGAGCCACATGTCGACCGTCTTTCACCGCATGCCGAAGCAGCCATTGCCCGTCGCCGTGGCGGGCGAGGGCATCGAGATCATCGATTCCACGGGCAAGCGTTATATCGATGCAAGCGGCGGCGCAGCCGTCTCGTGCCTCGGCCATAGTCATCCGCGTGTGATCGAAGCGATCGCACAGCAGGCGCGGCAACTGCCTTATGCGCATACCTCGTTCTTCACGAACGAGGCTGCCGAAGCGCTGGCAGACCGGCTCGTTGCCGCGGCGCCGCAAGGCCTCGGGCACGTGTATTTCGTGTCCGGCGGCTCCGAGGCCATCGAGGCCGCGCTCAAGCTCGCGCGCCAATACTTCGTGGAACGCGGCGAGCCGGCGCGGCGCCGCTTCATTGCGCGGCGCCAGAGCTATCACGGCAACACGCTGGGCGCGCTCGCAATTGGCGGCAACGCCTGGCGGCGCGAACCGTTCCTGCCGTTGCTGATCGAGTCCCACCATGTGAGCCCGTGCTTCGCTTACCGCGAACGGCGCGACGGCGAAACCGACGACGCCTACGCGCAGCGTCTTGCCGACGAACTCGAAGAGAAGATTCTCGAACTCGGTCCCGAAACGGTAGCGGCCTTCGTCGCGGAAACGGTGGTGGGCGCCACAGCGGGCGCCGTGCCGCCGGTGCGCGACTATTTCCGCAAGATCCGCGCCGTGTGCGACCGCTATGGTGTGCTGCTGATTCTCGACGAGATCATGTGCGGCATGGGCCGCACGGGCCATCTGTTCGCCTGCGAGGAAGACGGCGTCACGCCGGATCTGCTCACCATCGCAAAGGGGCTCGGCGCAGGCTATCAGCCCATCGGCGCGCTGCTCGCGAGCGAGCGCATTTACGAAACCATCGTGGGCGGCACCGGCTACTTTCAGCACGGCCATACCTATATCGGTCATGCCACGGCCTGCGCGGCGGCACTGGAAGTGCAGCGCGTGATTGCGGAGGAACGCCTGCTCGACAACGTGCAGGCGAGAGGCGAGCAACTGCGCGCCCGGCTGCTCGAACGTTACGCGGCGCATCCGTACGTGGGAGACGTGCGCGGGCGCGGGCTGTTCGTGGGTGTCGAACTGGTGCACGATCGTGCATCGAAAGCGCCATTCGATCCTGCACTCAAGCTG
Source organism: Paraburkholderia kururiensis (assembly GCF_034424375.1). NCBI lineage: Bacteria > Pseudomonadati > Pseudomonadota > Betaproteobacteria > Burkholderiales > Burkholderiaceae > Paraburkholderia > Paraburkholderia kururiensis. The sequence continues at coordinate 1,772,125 of NZ_CP139965.1, forward strand.
CATGCCGCGATCAAGCGCGAGGCATTTTCGCGCGGCCTGATGGTGTATCCCATGGGGGGCACGGTGGATGGCCGGTGCGGCGATCATGTGCTGCTGGCACCGCCGTTCATCTGCACGGCCACCGATATCGACACCATCGTCGAGCGCCTCGCCGATGCAGTCGAAGCCGCGTTGCGAAAGAGCGGCATGGCGACCGGCACCTGCTGAACCGCAGCGCATGATGCAGCGGCAGGCCGCTCGCGGATGGGACGTGGCGCGGTTCAGGCGAAGCCAATCTTTCCAGTCGAGGCACTCCAATTCATGAGCGAACGTCTTCCTGCATTCGATCTCTCGCGAGCGACGCCCGCACAGCGCACCGTGCTCGACGAGATCCTTTCCGGCCCGCGCGGCAATCTCAACGGCCCGTTTCTGGGCTGGATCCACAGCCCGGAGCTGGCGCAACATGCGCAGCGGCTCGGCGCCTTTTGCCGTTATCGGACAGGGCTGCCGCTGCGGCTTTCCGAACTCGCGATTCTGGTTACGGCGGCGCGCTGGCGTGCGCAGGCGGAGTGGTCCATCCACTATCCGATCGCGCTCGAGGCCGGGGTGCCGCCCGCGCTTGCCGACGCACTGCGTCGGGGGGAAACCCCCACGTTCGACGATCCCGACGACGCGCTGGTCCACGCCTTTGCGTCGGAACTCTACGACACGAAGCGCGTGTCCGATGCCACCTACGCGAAGGCGGTGACGCGCTTCGGCCATGAAGCGGTGATCAACCTGGTCGGCCTGCTCGGCTATTACGCGCTGGTGGCGATGACGCTGAACGTCTTCGAGATGCGCGCCCAGGGGCAGGACGCACTGCCGTTCGCAGAATAGTGCAGGACCCCGCGAAGCCGGACCGACCGGAAAGATTTTGCAGCGTGCACCGAAAACACGGCATCGGGAAGAACCGCCTATGATGAAGTCCGGTTCGCGCCCACGCTCGCCGGCGTGCGTACCTGCGATCGATGCCCGCGCCGCTTCTTTGGGGCGCGACCGCTGCGGCGGGCATCGCTTGCGCGAGACGGGTCCCGCCGGCGCGGCACACACTGGAGAGTGCGATGAAGCGCAAGGCATCGGCAGTCTGGCAAGGCGGCCTGCAGGACGGCAAGGGCTCCATTTCCACCGATAGCGGCGTCCTCGAGGACACCCAGTACTCGTTTTCGACGCGCTTCGAAAACGGCATCGGCACCAACCCTGAGGAACTGATTGCGGCGGCGCACGCCGGCTGCTTTTCGATGGCGTTGTCCGCGGAACTCGGCAAGGCCGGCATCAAGCCGGAGCGCATCGGCACGACTGCCACCGTCACGCTCGACAAGGCCGACGCGGGCTTTGCCATCACCGCCGTGCATCTCGACGTGACCGTGAAGATTCCAGGCGGCGACAAGGCGGCATTCGAGAAGGCCACGGCGGACGCGAAGGCGGGCTGCCCGGTCTCGAAGGTGCTGAACGCCACCATCACGATGGACGCAAAACTGGAGAGCTGAGGCTGAGCGCGTCCGACGTACGAAACGTGGCCAACGTGCACGGAAGTGCATGACTGCATGCAGTGCCACTGCCGCCGTGCCGCTGCAAGCGCCGGCGGCGTTCACTTCATAAGGACAAACATCATGACGACCGAGGCAACCGGACCTTCGGAAGACGGGGCCGCGAGCCGCCCCGCTCATCTATCGGCACACGACTCCGTCACCCAGGCGGAAAAAGGCCGGCGCCTGCGCGCCCTGCATGAAGCGCCGGGCGCGTTCGTGATCCCAAATCCCTGGGACGTCGGCTCAGCACGGCTGCTGGCCGTGACGGGCTTCAAGGCGCTCGCCACCAGCAGCGCCGGCTACGCGTTTTCGCGCGGCGTGCCCGACAGCGCCGTAGGCCGCGACCCGATGCTGGTGCACCTCGCGGAAATTGCCGCGGCCACGGATCTTCCCGTGAGCGCCGACCTCGAGAACGGTTTCGGCGATGCGCCCGAAACGGCGGCGCAGACCATTCGCCTCGCGGCCGGCGCCGGCGTGGTGGGCGGCTCGATCGAAGACGCCACCGGCCGTGCCGACGATCCCATCTACCCGTTCGACCTCGCCGTCGAGCGCGTGCGCGCGGCCGTCGAGGCGGCGCGCGCCTTGCCGTTCCCGTTCACCTTGACGGCGCGCGCCGAAAATCATCTGCATGGCCGCGACGATCTGCGCGACACGATTCGCCGCCTTCAGGCCTACGAGGAAGCCGGCGCCGACGTGCTCTACGCGCCGGGCCTGCGCTCGCGCGAGGACATTGCGACGGTAGTGGGCGCGCTCGGCCGGCCCGTCAACGTGTTGATGGGACTGCAGGGCGCCGTGCTCAGCGTCGCCGAACTGGAGGGCCTGGGCGTGAAGCGGATCAGCGTGGGCGGGTCGCTTGCACGCGCGGCATACGGCGCGTTCCTGCGCGCCGCGCGCGAGATGCACGAACGCGGCACGTTCACCTACGCAGCGGATGCGGTGAGCCACGCCGAAATCAGCGCGCTGCTGTCGGGCGCGCCGCGGGAGGCGCCGCCGGACTGAAACGCCTCGCGCCTTTGCTCACCGGTAAACCGCTCCTTTACAGATAAATGCATAACGATTAAAAAAGCGCGGGAAAAACGTTTTCGATATCCGCGCAATTGTGCAGTGCGCCGTAAATGGCATTACCTGAAAAAATCGCCAAACCCGAAAACAGTATGATTATTGGCGATTAATGCCGAACGTCCGGACGTCATTCGCGCTTCGGCACGTTTTACGGACGCTCGTGCGGGAATAAGTAAGACCTGCCGCCGTCCGGCCTGCTGCGGCGCCATGTCGCGCCGGGCGGGACGCGGCTGGACCCGTTTATGCTGATACCCAGGAATTTCCCAGGTATATTCATCTGCCTGTAAATCATCGTTATAAAAATCGCTTGCAGACGGATATTGGCGTTGTTAATCTTGGCTCACCTTTTAACGCATCGTGCCTCCCGGGCACGCAGGAAAGCGGAAAAGGCAGAGACAAATTCGCCATGCAACCCCGCCACGGGCTTCAAGTCATGGTTTTCCATTGGGGATTCTCATGTCCAGCGCAACCCTGATCGACATGCAGCAGGAGCAGAACATCGGCATCGGCGACGTGGTCGCGCTCAGATCGGGCGGCCCGCGCATGACGGTGACGTACGTGGGACCGGTGGGATTCGCGAGCGGCGACTGGCTCGTGTGCCAGTGGTTCGACGAGCAGGGCGAGTTGCGGCAGGACATGTTCGCGCAGGACCGCGTGCGGCTCGAGCCGCGCTCCATTCCGCCCGGCTCGGTGCAGATGCAACAGTATTTCGGCATCGCGACGGTGGGACGCCTGTGACCGTCGTGGCGAGCGCCGCGCGACGACCGACGAAGTCTCCGGCGCTGCCTCCCGGCACGGCGGCTACGTCGTCTACCTGACGCGCAGCTCAGGCGCCGCGCACGGCCTCCACCGCTTTCGCCATCTCAGTGGTCTGCGACCAACCCAGTTTCTCGTACAGCGGCCGGCCCATGTCGGTTGCATGCAGCACGGCATATCGAAGGCCGCGCGCGCTGAACGCCTCGTCGGCCCATTGCATCAACGTGTGCGCAAGACCGCGCTGCCGGTACGCCGGTTCCACATACACATTGAGCACATAGCCCCGCCGGTCCTGGTCCGGATGCAGCGGGTGGGGCGGCCACGCCACCTCCATCAGGCCGATGCCCGCGACAGCGCGCTCGCCGTCCATGGCCACGAACCCGAAGTAGGAGCCGTCGGCAAGGCGCGGCGCGAGCCACGCCCGGAACGCCGGCGTCATGCGTGCAAGGCTCTCGGCGTCTTTGCCCGCCTCGACGAACATCGCGTGACGGTGGTGACACACAAGGTCCACGTCGTCCGGCGTGAGCGGACGGATGGGCAACGTGGCCGTCTGCCCCGTCATTTCTGCGCTTCCGTTGCCATGCGCGCCGCAAGGCCGATCAACACGGTGCCCATCAGCCAGCGTTGAAGCGCCAACCACGCTGGCCGCCCGGCGAGGAACGCGGCGATCGAACCGGCCGTCATGGCGACGACGCCATTCACCGAAATGCTGAGCGCAATCTGCACGGTGCCGAGTGCGAGGGACTGCTTGAGCACGCTGCCGTGCAGCGGATCGATGAACTGCGGCAGCAGCGAGAGATAAAGCACCGCGATTTTCGGATTCAGCAGGTTGGTGACGAAGCCCATCGCGAAGAGCTTGCGCGGGCTGTCCGCCGGCAGATCGCGCACCTGGAACGGCGAGCGGCCGCCGGGGCGCAGGGCCTGCCACGCGAGCCAGAGCAGATACAGCGCGCCGCCGAAGCGCAGGGCGTCGTAGGCGAACGGCACGGCGAGCAGCAGCGCCGTGATGCCGAATGCCGCGCACAACATATAGAACATGAACCCGAGTGCGACGCCGCCAAGCGAGATCAGCCCTGCCGTGCGTCCCTGGCAGATGGAGCGCGAGATCAGGTAGATCATGTTGGGTCCGGGCGTGAGCGCCATGCCGAGGGCGACGGCGGCGAAAGCGAGCAGATGGGTGGTTTGCGGCACTGCGGGCTCCTGTCGGGCGGGGGGAAGTTCGGTGGGGAGGCGCCCGCACTTCATCGCGGGCGGACGTGAGATGCGTTTGAGTGCCGATTATTTCATGCACCCGCAAAGCGCGCTCGGCATGCACCGGCTGTCGGCTATTTCTGCACCCGGTCGCGTGCAGCGGTGCGCGTCACGCGTGCACTGACCCGCTCGGCGAGTGCACGCGAAAACCGCCCCATGCTGAGCAGGCGCCGTTTCTCCGTGACCTCGCCGGCCACGTTTTCCGGCGGGTTCGGCTGTAGCGACCAGTAGAGGGCGAGCAACCAGCCGAATACGGTCCAGCCCATCACGGCGTTGAAGAGTGCGATCGTGAGCACGTCGCGGCGCTTGCGGCGGTCCGCGAGAATCGATGGCATGAAATAGAGGGCCAGTGCGGCCAACACCTCGACTGCCTGAACCAGCAGATTGCTTCCCATAGCCCTCCCTTTGGATCATGCAGCGCAGTGCACACAGTGCATTCAGTGCCTGCACCCGGAATCTTCCGATTCTCGCGCGAATGGGGTGCCGGCGTGCAGCGTCCACAGGCCGGCATGGCCTGCGCGTGCCCGTGCGCGCAGGCGGGGCGCGCGCCACGCCGCCAGACGGATCGGTCTATCATGGGCGTTTTCATTGGCAGGGTCAGCCCATCATGATCTCCGACACGAAAGAAGCCCATCAGGTGAATCACGACACGCTGCGCGAGTTCGTCGAACGCAAGTGGAACGACGAGATCGTGCCGGCGCTGACCGACTACATCGCGGTGCCCGCGAAGAGTCCCGCATTCGATCCCGACTGGGCGCGCCACGGCTACATCGAGCGCGTGGTGGCGGACGCCGCGCAGTGGGCCGAAAAGCAGCCGGTGCGCGGCCTCACGCTCGAAATCGTGCGCCTGCCGGGCCGCACGCCGGTGATCTTCTTCGAAACGCCGGCCACGCGCTCGGGCAGCACGGACACCATCGTGCTCTACGGTCACCTCGACAAGCAGCCCGAGTTTTCGGGCTGGCGCAACGACCTGGGGCCGTGGACGCCCAAGCTCGAAGACGGCAAGCTCTACGGCCGCGGCGGCGCCGACGACGGCTACGCCATCTACGCAAGCATCACGGCGCTCGCCGCGCTCGACGCGCAAGGTATCGAGCGGCCGCGCTGCGTCGGCCTGATCGAGACCTGCGAGGAGTCCGGCAGCTACGACCTGCTGCCTTACGTGGATGCGCTGCGCGAGCGGCTCGGCAACGTGGGCCTCGTGGTGTGCCTCGATTCGGGGGCCGGCAATTACGACCAGCTGTGGCTCACCACGTCGCTGCGCGGACTCGTTGCCGGCGACCTCGAAGTGCAGGTGCTTGACGAAGGCATTCACTCGGGCGGCTATGGCGGCATCGCGCCATCGAGCTTCCGCATCATGCGGCAGCTGTTCGAGCGCCTCGAGGACGCCGCCACGGGCAACCTGCTGCCCGAAGGATTCCATTGCGCGATTCCGTCGCAACGGCTGCGCGAGGCCGAGGCCACCGCGAAGATTCTCGGCGACAGCGTCTGGAAGAGCGTGCCCTGGGCGTGCGGACAGGACGGCCGGCCGGTGCTGCCCACCACGACCGATCCGCAGGAGGCGCTGCTGAACTCGACGTGGCGTCCCTCGCTTTCGGTGACGGGCGCGGCGGGCTTGCCGTCGCTCGCCGATGCAGGCAACGTGCTGCGTCCGCGCACGGCGTTCAAGCTTTCGCTGCGGCTGCCGCCGCTCGTCGATGCGGCTACGGCCGTGGCGCAACTGAAGTCGCTGCTCGAACTCGATCCGCCGTACAACGCGAAGGTCACGTTCAAGCCCGACGCGGGCGCGGCCACCGGCTGGAGCGCGCCGGACCTCGCGCCGTGGCTCTCGTCTGCACTCAACGACGCCTCGCGCGAGCACTATGGTGCAGATTGCGCCTACATCGGCCAGGGCGGCACGATTCCGCTCATGAACGTACTGAAGGCAGGCTTCCCGAACTCGCAGTTCATGGTGTGCGGCGTGCTGGGCCCGAAATCGAATGCACATGGTCCGAACGAATTCCTGCATGTGCCGTACGCGAAGAAACTGACGGCCACCGTGGCCGAGGTGATCGCCGCCGCGCCGTGACCTGCACGGCGCGGCGTCCGCGAAGGGCGTCGCGCCGTGCTTCTCTTTTTCCCAACCGCCTCAGCCATCAGGAGCGATTCCGTTCATGAACGACGCTACCCGCGCGACTGCCGCCGCCTCGCCACGCATTTCGCCCGATCGCCTGCATGCCTACGTGCGCGCCATCTGGGAGCATGCGGGCAGCGCCGCGCAGGAAGCGCGCCTCGTGGCCGACCATCTGGTGGCGGCGAATCTGGCGGGGCACGACTCGCACGGCGTGGGCATGATTCCGCGCTACGTGGCGTCGCTGCGCGAGGGCGAGCTGAAGCTGAACCTGCACGCGCAGGTCGTGCGCGACGTGGGCGCGGTGCTGACCATCGACGGCGGCCGCGGCTTCGGGCAGGTGGTCGCGGCCGAGGCCATGGAGCGCGGCATCGAGCGTGCCGCGAAGCTCGGCGTGTGCGCCGTAGGGTTGCGCAACGCGCATCACATCGGCCGCATCGGACATTGGGCGGAGCAGTGCGCGCAGGCGGGCCTCGTTTCGTTTCACTTTGCCAACGTGGCGGGCGACCCGCTCGTCGCGCCGTTCGGCGGCATCGACCGGCGCATCGGCACGAATCCGTTTTGCGCCGCTTTTCCGCGCACCGGCAAGCCGCCGCTCGTGCTCGATTTCGCGACGAGCGCGATTGCCTACGGCAAGACGCGCGTGGCCTACAACCAGGGCAAGCGTGTGCCGGGCGGCGCGCTGATCGACCACGCGGGCCAGCCCACCGTCGAACCGAAGGTGATGCACGAGGCGCCCTTCGGTGCGCTCATGCCGACGGGCGGCGAGGCGAGCGGCCATAAGGGTTACGGGCTTGCGGCGATGTGCGAGATTTTCGGCGGGGCGCTGTCGGGCGGCTACACCACGCATGCCGACACGCTGGAAAAGACGAGTGCCATCGTGAACTGCATGCTCTCGGTGATCGTGGACCCGAACGCATTCGACGCCGGCAATGCGGAGGCCGAGGCCGACGCGTTCATCGAATGGGTGAAGGCGTCGCCGCGCGCCGCAGGCGTGGAGCGCATCTACGCGCCCGGCGAACCGGAGCGCGAGATGCGCGCGCAACGCGAGGCGCACGGCGTGCCCGTCGATCCCGCGACCTGGCAGCAGATCCACGACGCCGCGGTGTCGGCCGGCATGCCCGCCGACGAGGCGCGCCGCTGGGCCGCCGGCGTGGATTGAATGCGCGGCGGCGGGGGGCAGGTCGGACGAAGTTGCGGTCTGCCGGGCCCGCTGCATCGCGATCCTTGCTTTCTGTGCAAGCGGACCACGCGCCATTCGCGGACGCAGCGAAATTCAATATGCTACTGGCATAAATCCGGTTCTCTTTGAATGAGCGAATCGGCGAAAAGGGAAAAGGTCGCACAAAAATAATTAAAGCGCCTTTCGCCCGCTTACCAATATCTCCTTATTGCGTTTCAAGCGATTGTGCCGCCTTTTGCGCATATGGCACATGCAGCGCTTGTTCGCGCGAGGCCGCCGATCGCCCGCCTTGCGGCCCCGGGCAAGGCACGCCGTACATCAGGGGCGGCTCTCCCTTTTGTGCGCCAGCGCTCATGGCCGATCAGGGTTTCTACCCGATTATGTGACGTAGCCATCCTCTTCGAATGGATGCCTGTTTTAGGCTCGTATTGCTTTACTCCCGTGAAATCACCTAAACAGGACCGATCAAAATGAGCCTCCAAAATCACCACGCCTGCCGGCCTTTCGTCGATGCCGGCCATCTTTCCCAACTCTGTGCGTACTACGAAGAAGGGCGCAACGTCATGTGGATGATGCTGCGTTCGCAGCCTCGTCCGTGCTTCAACCTCGAACTCGTTCACGACATCCTCGCGCTCGCCCGCGCCGCCCGTCACTCGGGGCTTCCCATCGATTTCTGGGTGACGGGCTCGCTCGTGCCTTCCATGTTCAACGTGGGCGGCGACCTCGACTTCTTCTCCGACGCCATTCGCACCGGCCGGCGCGAAGACATGATGGCCTACGCGCGCGCCTGCGTGGACTGCGTGCACGCCGCTTCGCGCGGCTTCGACACGGGCGCGGTCTCGATCGCGATGGTGGAGGGCACGGCGCTCGGCGGCGGCTTCGAGGCCGCGCTCGCCCACCATTTCCTGCTCGCGCAGAACGACGCGCGGCTCGGCTTTCCCGAGATTGCCTTCAACCTGTTCCCGGGCATGGGCGGCTATTCGCTCGTGGCGCGGCGTGCCGGCATGCGGCTCGCCGAAGAACTGATCGGCGGCGGCGAATCGCACACGGCCGAGTGGTATGCGTCGCGCGGCCTCGTGGATCAGCTCTTCGAGCCGGGCGAGGCCTACACGGCGACGCGCACGTTCATCGATACGCTGCGGCCCAAGCTGAATGGCATTCGCGCGATGATCCGCGCGCGGCAGCGCGTGCTGCAGCTTTCGCGCGCGGAACTGATGGAGATTACCGAGGACTGGGTGGACGCCGCGTTTTCGATCGAAGAAAAGGACCTCGCGTTCATGGAGCGGCTCGTCACGCTGCAGAACCGGCGCACGTCCGCGACGCGGGTGCAGATGGCGCAGGCGGTCTGAGCGGGGCTTCGATTTTTTGTGCGTCTGTTTTGCGTTGGTCTTTTTGAGTTGGCCTTTGCCTTGCGGGCGGGGGGCGTTTTTGTGGGCGGCGTTACGTGACGCCGCCCGTAACAGCCGCGATGTTCTGGGACACATGGCTGGCACGTAGCGAGCGCTGGTGTCGTGCCATGTCGCCGCGTGACGGTCTCCCGCCTCGATCCCGCCACCTTTTCGTCCCGCCTTCATGCGCGCCGATTGATATGGCACGCCTTCTGCTGAGAGACGCCGCCTTCTCAACCGCAGTACTCACCAGAAAGGTCGGCGACATGAAAAAGAGCTTCACGCTTGCGGCTACCGCGCTTGGCGCAATGGCGGCATTGGCAATGGCACAAAGCAGTGTGGCGATAGCGGAGACAACGACGGCCGGCTTGCCGGTCGGGGCAATCAGCGGCAGTAGCGGTGCCGCCGGCGACGGCAATAACGTGACCCTGGGCGCCGCGGGCAGCGCGAACGCAGGCTCGGGCGGCGGCACGGTCGGCGCGACCCTGACGCTGCCGACGGGCGCGGTAAGCGTGGGGCTGCCTGGCGGGGCGCTGCCGAGTCCTGCGAGTGGAGGCGATCCGCTTGCGCCGATTACTGGCGTGTTGGGCTCGCTGCCGAATCCGACGAGCGGCGGCAGTCCACTTGCGCCGATTACGAACGTGCTGGGTTCGTTGCCGAATCCTGCGAGCGGTGGCAATCCGCTTGCGCCGATTACTGACGTGCTGGGTTCGCTGTCGAATCCGACGAGCGTTGGCAATCCGCTTGCGCCGATTACTGGCGTGCTGGGTTCGCTGCCGAATCCTGCGAGCGGTGGCAATCCGCTTGCGCCCATTACGAACGTGCTCGGCTCGCTGCCGAACCCCACGAACAGCGGCAACCCGCTCGCCCCCATCACCGGTGCCCTCGGTGGCGTCACCAACGGCGGCACCCCCATCGCGCCGATCACGAGCATTCTCAGTTCGCTGCCGAATCCCACGAGCGGCGGCAGTCCGCTTGCGCCGATCACGAGCGCGCTCGGCGCAGTGACGAACGCCGTGCCGGCACCGGGTAGCGGCGGCGCGTCCATTGCGCCGCTCGCCACGGCGCTCAATACCGTGGCGGCATCGGGCGCGAACGCGGCTGTTGCCGGCGCGGGCGCGCTTGGAGCGGGCTTCGGAGCAGGAGGCAGTGCACTCGGCGGCGCGATTGCCGCGACGGGCAACGCGCTTGGCGTGGGTGCGAACGCGACGGGTGCCGCGGTGGCGTCCAGCGCCAACGCGCTCGGTGCGTCGGCGGGCCCGTCCACGACGGGTCTCCTCGCGCCGGTCACGGGTCTCGTGGCCACCGTGACCAACACGGCGTCTCACGCGGGCAGCGGCACCGCGAGTCCGCTCAGTCCCGCGACGAGCCTCCTCAGTTCGCTCAACGCGGCCTTGCCGAAGTAATGGCACCGTAGGCGCGGGGCGGGTCGGCCAGGTGCATCCGTGCCCGGCATGTGGTCTGTCCCGCGCCTGTGAGTCTGCCTGTCTGCTTCGGCGACTCGCGAACCCGCGCCAGCGGCAAGAGCCGCTGCACTCGCGCTCAAGCAATCAACCTCGGCCGCTGCCTTTCCCGCAACCATGCCTCGAAATCCGCGGCCGGCATGGCGTGCGCATAGAGATAGCCCTGCACGTAGTCCACGCCCAGGTCCTGCATGAAGCGTTCTTCCGCCACGGTTTCGATGCCCTCGGCCACCACCTTGAGGTTCAGTTCCTGTGCGACGGCCACCATGGACCGCACCAGTGCCTGTGACTTCGGTTTCTCGTGAATGGCATGCACGAAACTGCGGTCGAGCTTGATGACGTCGAGCGGAATGCGGCCGAGCTGGGAGAGCGACGAGTAGCCGGTACCGAAGTCGTCCAGATGCACTTGTGCACCCAATTGCCGGAACTGCTGGATGCGTTCCAGTGCAGCCGCTTCGTCTTCGATCAGGCAGCTTTCCGTCAACTCGATGTCGATGAGGCACGGGTCGAGCTTCGCCTGCTCGAGCGCCTCGCGGAAGTGCCGCACCACGTCGGTATCGGCAAGCTGTCGCGGCGACACGTTGATGGCCACGCGCAGGTTCAGGCCGCGCTCTTTCCAGATGGCGGCCTGGTCCGCGGCCGTGCGCATCACCCACTGGCCGAGCGCGCCGATCAGGCCGGACTCCTCCGCATAACGGATGAACTCGCCCGGCATGATCTGCCCGCGTTCAGGTGAATTCCAGCGCACGAGCGCTTCCACGGCCTGCACGGTGCCGCTGGCGAGCGCGATCTTGGGCTGATAGCAAAGCGTAAGCTGTCCTTCGTCGAGGCCGCGGCGCAGGTTGTTGTCGAGCCACATGTACTCGGCCACCTTGCGGTTCATTTCCGGCGAAAACACGCGCCACGTGCGTTTGCCTTCATCTTTCGCCACGTACATGGCCGTGTCGGCGCAGCGCACCATGGTTTCCAGCGTGCCCGCGTGGTCGGGGCACAGTGCAATGCCGATGGAGCAGCCGGTATAGACCTCGACGAGCCCCAGGCTGAACGGCACCCGCAGACGCTCGAGGATGCGCTGCGCCGTGGCTTCCAGCGCGGCCTGCGTCGTGGGCGCGGCCAGCACGATGAACTCGTCGCCGCCCAGTCGCGCGAGCGTGTCGCCCGGATCGAGGCAGGCGCGAATCGCGTCGGACACGTCTTTCAACAGCCGGTCGCCGAACAGGTGGCCGTAGTGGTCGTTGACCCGCTTGAAGTTGTCGAGGTCGAGAAACAGAATGCCGACGGCCTCGTCCCCGGACCGGTCGGCAATCGCTGCGCGAATCTTCTCGTGAATGGCGTTGCGGTTCGGCAGGCCCGTGAGCGAATCGGTATTCGCGAGTTCGGTGAGCCGCGTCTGGGCGCGCCGCTCTTCGGTGATGTCCGTGCCCGAGCAGATCAGGTATTGCTCGTTCATGCCGCTGCCGCTTTGCACGAACTTGTTGCGAAAGAGAAAGAGCCGGTCGCCGTGAACGGTCTTCACCCATCGTTCCACTTCGTACGAGACCCCGCGATTGAAGAAGCCGGAGATGTTCTGGCTCGACGCCGCGCCTGCTTCTTCGGACATGAACAGCGCCCACACGTTGCGGCCCACCACGTCTTCTTCTTTCATGCCGGTGAGTTCTTCGGCAAGGCGGTTGAAACGCTGGATGCGACCCGCCCGGTCGACGATCACGACCACCGAGTTCACCTCGGAAACCACCTGCTCCGCAAACGAGAGTCCGTGCACGAGATCGCGCGCCACGGATTCGGTATCGGCCCATTCCGAAGCCGTGCCGGCCCATGCGTTGGGACCGAGCTTGCGGCCCACCAGATGCAGCCGCACCGGTTCGCCGAAGAGCCGCAGGTCGAGCGTGAGGTGAGAGGTGACGCCCGTGAGCTGGCGGATCTGCGCCGCCTGGTGCCCCGAAAGCGCAATGGCGACGTCGGCGGGCCCGGGCCCGGTCTCGGGCGTGAGTTCCAGCGCGTTGCTGTCACCCGAAAGCCGCCAGCAAGGGCTCGTCGTGCCGAAGCGGGCGTACAGCAATGAGTCGGATTGGTCGTCGTTCATAAGTCCCCGTCGCGGAAATCCAGATGACCTGCGTCGAAACAGCGTTGAAGTGCGAGTTGCGGTGCGGGTGCGCGGATAACGCCGAGCTTGCGTCGACTGCTTCGATTGTAGCGAAGCGCGAGCCTACCATGGCCTCGCCGTGGTATCGGCATTCATTTCGCATGCCTGAAGGGTGCGGTGCCCTTATTTATGGGGTTTTCGTCTCGTCGGCCATTCGCGAATTGCGATGTTCTCGCCACGCGAAGTTGCCGCGCGAGGAACCACGCGAATGAAGGAGCGTTTTTTGCTGCTGCCTCTTGCTTCTTTTCACTTCTTCTCACCGCAAATACGGCTGGCTTCGCTGGGCTGCACATCGTTTCGGAGCATGGCGCCGCGCGCGATTGCGGCCCGCGCCGGGCCTGTGCGATGCTCGCGAGGCGCAACGCACAGTCGAACCGCGCGAGCGAATCGAGCAAACGAATCGAGCAAACGAATCGAGCAAACGAATCGAGCAAACGAATCGCGCCAACGATCAACCCAACAAGCCAAGGCGCACGCGACGGAGACCGGTCCGGTTGTCTATCCAGCAAGGAGGAGACATGAGCACCCCGTCGCACGTCCATTCCCCATCGGGCATCGCCGCCCGTGGCGCTATCGCAGCCGAAGGCCGTGATGCCACGACCAAGCCTTCGCCTCGAAGTACGGCAGCGGGCAGGGCGGCAGCACGATCGTTCGTCATGCAATGTATTTCGATGCGCGCCATGCCCCGCACGCTGGCGGCCGCCGGCCTGCTCGCGTTGGCGACGACCGCGGGCGTGGCCTTCGCCGACACGCAGGTGGGCCAGCCGTTGCCCCCGCCGCCGGATCAGCTCTACGGCGACCTCTTCGTCGCCGTGCAGACGGCGCAGATCTATCCCGACCAGAAGACCTTCGTCGATGCCACGCCGAACGCCGCGCCCGCCGCCATCGTGCAGGCCTACGAGCAGCAGAAGAACCAGCCCGGCTTTTCGCTGGCGGCCTTCGTGAACCAGTACTTCACGCCGCCGGGCGAGCCCGTGATTACGCCGCCCGCCAACCAGACGCTGCGCGAGCACATCGACTGGCTGTGGCCCGCGCTCACGCGCACCACCACGAGCGCGCCGCCGTACAGTTCGCTGATTCCGCTGCCGAAGCCCTACGTGGTGCCGGGCGGCCGCTTTCGCGAGGGCTACTACTGGGACACGTACTTCACGATGCTGGGGCTCCAGGAGGCGGGCCACGAAGATCTCGTCGACGACATGCTCGACAACTTCGCCTACATGATCGACACCTTCGGCCACATTCCGAACGGCAATCGCACCTACTACCTGGACCGCTCGCAGCCGCCGTTCTTTTCGTACATGGTGGAACTCGCGGCGAACCAGGAGGGCGGCAAGGTCTATCAGAAATATCTGCCGCAACTGCGCAAGGAGTACGCGTACTGGATGCAGGGCGAGACCGGCACGGCGCCAGGCGCGGCCACGCGCAACGTGGTGGTGATGCCCGACCACACCGTGCTCAACCGTTACTGGGACGAACTGGATACGCCGCGCGACGAGTCGTATCTGGAAGACGTGCAGACCGCGCAGCAGGCGACGGGCCGCCCCGCGAGCGATGTCTATCGCGATCTGCGCGCCACGGCCGAAAGCGGCTGGGACTTCAGCTCGCGCTGGTTCGGCGACAACCAGACGCTGGCCACGATACGCACCACGTCCATCGTGCCCGTGGACCTGAACAGCCTGATGTTCCATCTCGAGCTCACCATTGCGCGCGGCTGCGGCGAGTCGCTCGATTTCCGCTGCGTGGGCGAGTTCGTGGGACGCGCGGCGAAGCGGGCCATCGGTATCAACCATTACCTATGGAATCCGAAAGGTTACTACGGCGATTACGATTGGCAGCTCGGCAAGCCGCGCGACAACCAGACGGCGGCGATGCTGTATCCGCTCTTCGCGGGCGCCGCGTGGCCGGACCGCGCGCAGAAGACCATTCAGGCCGCGCGCAACGTGCTCGTGCAACCGGGCGGTCTCGTGACGACGACCTACAACACTGGCCAGCAATGGGACGCGCCGAACGGTTGGGCCCCGCTGCAATGGATCGCGATTCAGGGCATGAAGCGCTATGGCGCGTCGGATACCGCGCAGCAGATCGGCCTGCGATTTCTCTCCGACGTGAAGGGCGTGTATGCGTCTGAGCAGAAGCTCGTGGAGAAGTACGTGGTGGAAGGTGCAGGCACGGGCGGCGGCGGAGGCGGCGAGTATCCGTTGCAGGACGGCTTCGGCTGGACCAACGGCGTGACGCTGAAACTGCTCGATCTGTACGCGCCGGGGCAGTGAACTTCGTGACAGCGTGACTTCGCAATGCAAAGGCAAAGGGAGGAAAGAGCTCATGACGATCGATCGCATGGGCGGCGTGCCACGCGGCACCACAACGACGGGCGCGACGGGTGGCGCGGATGACCCGGCGCAGGCTGCGACGCCGCGTACCGCGCCAGCGCCGCCCGCTACGGGCGCTGCGCGGCACGCCGTACTGAGCGCGCTCGCGGGGCCTCCGCCGCGCGTCGGCGCAGCGTCGAACACCGCGCCGCGCATCGGCGCAGCGTCCAACACCGGGCCGACCGGCACAGCGCCCGGCCCGGACGGCGCTGCCCGCATCGGCGGCGTCGGCGGCCATCGTGCGCCCGATGGCATCCGCCGCACCGACGAGAAACTGCGCACGTTCTTTCGAGCCACGAAGCGCGCGGGCGAGGCCGGCATCGGCAAAGCGCGGGAGCAGGCAAGCGCGCTGAAGACGCGCTTCTTCAGCTTCGCGCGTCCGCTGCGTACGCGCGTATCGACAGGCTGGCCGCCGCAGGGCGGCTACGGTGCGCCGTACGCGTCGTTCGTGCGGCCCGCGCCGTGGTCGGTGCGCTACGGCTCGCCGTATGGTTCATCGTATGGTTCGTCATACGGCGCCTCTTTTGTCGCGATGACCGGCACCCGCCTGATGTCGGATGCCATGTTCGCGCTCGCGGCAGGCGGCGTGGGCGCGCTGGGTACGGGCGGGTTCGGGATGGGGTCGTCGTTCGGTATGGGAATGCTCGGCTTCGGGCTCGCGCCGCTCGTTACGGCCGGTGTGTCGTCGCTGCTCGCGGGCGCCATTGGCTATGCCGTGTCGCGCCGGCCGCGCTTTGCGCAGCCGGGCTATGGCTGCCTGTACAACGCGCACGGATTTCCGCAGCAAGGGCCGTACGGCCCCGACCTGAACGGTATGTGGCAGCGGCCGATGCAGCGGCCCGTGCCGAGAGTCGTCCAGGGAACCGTGGTGTGAGTGTCGACGCGGCGTGCGGATGCGCGCGGGGTAAGCCCGCGATGAACCCGCGGTGAGTCCGCGATGAACCCGCGGTAAGCCCGCGATGAACCCGCGGTAAGCCCGCGATGAACCCGCACAGATCTATTTGCCCGGCGCGCGCTGCTTCGCGATCTGCTGACGACACCAGTCGAGATACTTCGGGTACATGTCCGCGGCCGGCACGTTCGCATACTGGCCGTACAGCGCCTCCACCAGTTGCGGCAACTCCGTCAGCGCGAGCATGCGCGAGTCGTAGGGCATCTGCTGCGCGGCGAGGCGGATGCGTTGCAGTTCGTCCTCTTTCGATATGCCCGAGTCGCGTGCCTGCGCGATGGCCTGCGCGGAGTGGGCCTGGCCCTTGCAGATGCCGTCGGCGTAGTCGGCCGCGTGCGCAGTGCCTGCGGATAGGACCGCGAGCGCCGAGGCGCAGGTGATGCGCAGCGCGACGCAAACGGAGTTCGGCAACAGGCTGAGGCGTGATTTCATCGGGGCAGTGGCGACGAGCGAAACGGCGGTCGGGACCGTCGATGATAGGCAGGCCGCGCGGCCCACGCAAACCGCGCGCTTCGCTTCGCGCGCGGCACGTTCGCTACTTCGCGATCTCTTCGCGTCGATAACGCGCCCTTGCTACGCGCCCAACTGCGGCGGCTCGCGTCGGTCCAACGCTTCGAGCACGTCGAACGAGACGTTTTCGGTCACGATCTCGCGGTCGCCCGTCGCGCTCGTGCGCGTATGCAGTTGCGCGAGCACGTTGAGGCCCACGTTGCGCGTATCCGTGCTGCGCTCCTTCACCTTGAGTTCGATGGGCATCCACGAATCGGGGTTGCCGAGAATCTCCGCGTTGCGCGCTTCCACCTGCGCGCGCAGCCGCGCGTCGCCGCCCGATTGCGCGAGCGCGGCCGTGTTCGCGTCGATGCGCAAGGCCGCGTCCTGGCGCAGGCGAAAGCGATGCATGTACGTGAGGTTGGGGCGCTGGTTCTTGCGTACGTCGGCGAGATGCTGATCGATGCGCTGGCTGGCCACCACGCGCGGGTCGTCCAGTGCGGTGCCGTCCGGCGCGTGCGTCGTGCCCGCCTTGTTGCGCTGCGCCACCTCTTGCGCGGCGAAGAGATCGATCAACTCGGGCCGCCCTGCGTCGAGCGCTTCGGTGTAGTGCTTCGCGTCGAGGTATTCGACGTCGAGCATGCACGCGCGATGGTTCAGCTTGCCGTCTTCGCGCACCAGTTGCAGCTTCGCCGAGCGGTTCTTGTCGCCGAGCGTCATGGTGCCCGCGGGCGCATCGAGCGAGAACATGCCGATGCTCGAATGGCCGTTCGGATCGAGCGGATGCGAAAAGCTCGGCTTGAAGCCGCCGCGCAACTGCCAGCGCGAGCCGAGCCCCACGCGGTGCTGTTCCACCTGCATGCGTCCCGTGCGTTCCACCGAATCGACGGATTGCTTCGAATGTTCCCATCCCACGCCCGCAGTCGGCCCCACGCTCACCGAAAGCTGCTTCGCGTGCTTGCCCGTGACGGGGTCGGTCTCGGTATCGGCGCCGAGGCTCGCGGCCTTGAACATGGCCGTCGCATCCACCGTCACGCCGCGGCGCGTGGTCTTCTGCTGGCCGTCGGTCCAGCTCACGGAAACGTCGGGGTCGTCGAAATACTGCTGCGCAAGGCGATTCCACACGCCGTTGGAGCCGTCGTTATGTTCGAGCGTCGCTTCGTGGAACACGTGATCGACGATCGTGCCGAGCTTCGCGCGCATCGCGTCGTCGTCGTAGCCCGAGCCGTCGGGCTTCACGCGACGCGCCACGCGCAGCGACACGCCGCGCGGCTCCTGCAGGTCCTGCGAATGCAGGATGGCGCTTGCCACCACGCCCGCGCGCAGCGACGTCACGCCCACGTCGAAGTCGTAGCCCACCAGCACGCCTGCGCCGTAATGCTGCTGCCGGCTGTGCGCGGTGCCGACGAACATCTCCACGCCATGCGTCGCGCGGCTCACTTCGACCACGGCCTCACGCGTGCGCGAGGCGCGCACGTCGATACGCGGCGAGACCGGAATGCCGTGGCCGTGCGTGAACGCGTGCACCGTGGCATTGAGGCCGCGCGTGCTCACGCCCTGGCGTCCACCATCAGTGAGCCGCAGTTTCGCGCCCGACTGCAGGTTCGCCACCACGTCTTTGAGCGTGTCGCGCACGTCGTCCACGGTGTTGGCGGGGCGCTTGTCCTGGGCGGGGTCCGCGAGCGCGCGCAGCGTGTCCACCTCGTTCCAGAAGTCCGATTCGGCACTCACGTGGGCCACTTTGCCCCACACGGCGAGCCGCTCGATGTCGAAGCGCTCTTTCGCGACCTTGCTGAAGGGCTTCGTTTTCGCGAGCTGCTCCGGCGTCATCGTCTGCCAGCGCGCGGCGTCTGCCTTCACGCTCGCGAGCGTTTCGGCGGAGGGCACGTCCGCTTCGGTCAGGCCGTCGCACATCTGCGCCACGCGCTGCGCCACGGCACCGAGCGCGTCTTCGTCCATGCGGCCGCGAGCGAAGCCGCCGCGTTCCAGCCACACGTCGAGCGCCGCGAGTTCCACGAGCGACTGCGCGGGCCGCACGTGCGTGAACGCGGTGGCGGGCTGCATGGCTTCGTGCTGCGCGAGGGCCGTACGCGCTGCGCCCATGCCCTTGGCGAGCGCCGCGCGTTCCTGCTCCACGGTCTTGCGCGGCAGACCTTGCGTGCCGAAGCTCAACGCGGAAAGCGGCGACGCGCGCTTCGCCGCGAACATGCGCGGCAGCAGCGTCTTCCAGCGGTTTTCGCCGACACGGTTGATCGTCTTCGCGGAGAACTTGTTCAAACGCTCGCGAGCCTGCGAAAGATCGCTGCCGCGACCGTCCGTGGTGAAGCCTTGGCGCCACGCGAAGAACGCGCCTCTCTGGTCCGGCGTGAGCGCATCGCGGCCGTGGGCGAGATGGGTGGCCGCGGCATCGAAGGCGCGTTTCGCGAGCGCGTCGGGGCCGGGCACGGAGGCATCGAGCGGAGCCGCGCCTTCGGCGAGGCCTACGCTTTCGGCGACGGTAGCGGGCGACGGATCGCTATGGCGCGGGTAGTTCGTGCCGGGCGGATGCGGATCGAGCGCGTCCGTGGCTTGCAGCAGCACGCGCGTGGCCGTGCGCTGCGGGTCGCCGGCGAAGGGTTGGCCCACGGCGTTGCGCAACGCGTCGAGTGCGGCGAAGCCTTCGCCCGAGCGCGCGAGCGTGCGCGCGACGAGCCAGGCCTCACGGTCTGCGGCGCTCGTCGAGCGCGCCGTGTGCGGCGCGTTGAAGTCGAGCATGCCCACGCGTTCGAGCGCGAGATGCGCGCCATCCACGTCGGTCACGCCCGCCTGGCGCAGCGCCTGGGCAATCAACGCGCCGCGCGTCGCGGCTTCGGCCATGCTCGCGGGCGTCGACGGATCGGGTTGCGGCGCGAGGGCGTAGAGGCGATTCGCGAGGCCCGGCACATCGAGCAGCCGGTCGGGCGGACACGCGAACTGACCGTGCACGTAATCGAGCAGGCCGGCGCGTGTCGTGCAGGCGTCGAGCGGCGGCGGGGCGGGCACGCGCGGCGGCGCGACGGCGCCTGCTGTCTGCGCGTTCGGCGCGGGCGCGGGCTTCGATACCGTGCGGCCGATGGCGCCTGTCACGAGGCCGTCGGTACGCTCCAGCATCGAGCCGCCCACGCGGGCGTGACGCGGAGGCTGGCTCGTCGCGTAGCGCTTCGTGCCCTGCACGTAGTTCTCAGGGCCTGACGTCTTGCCGTGCGTGCTTTGCTGATAGACCGCCGTGCTGACGTCGAAGCGACGCGCGCGCAGCGTATCCATTTTGCGCGCCATCGTGGACTTGAGCCGGTCGAGCACGCCATGCGGCACGGCGGGCTGCGGTCCTTCGAGCTGGTGCGAAGGCGCGGTACTGGGCGTGGGAGCGGGCGCGTTGCCGGGGGCCGGCGTTGCCCCGGCAGCAGGCGACGAGGCCTGCGACGGCGCCGCTTCGACGAAGCCCGGCGTGGGCGGCAGATTGATGCGGCTGTGGTCGGGCATGGAAGCGGTGCGTCGCGGCGCAGCAAACGAAACCGGCTTGCACTATGGTCGCCGAATGTGACACGCCGCAGCATGGTGCGAAAAGGGCGCTCACAGGGCGAAGTGCACCGCAACGGAATGGCGCGTGCCGGTGCGTGCCGCGCATTGCGTGTTCACGCTTTGGGAACGAGCCCGTATCGACGCGGGTTGCTCGACCCTTTCTCGGCCTTTCCGCGAGCGCTTTCGTTTCGCTGCGCAATGGAACGGGAAATGCTTGATTCGCGCGCTCCTACCCTACGGGAGCCGTGCCATGAACTTTCCGCTCACCACCCGGTTTTCGCACGTCAAGCCGCACGAGACGCCGTTCGAAGGCGAAGGCCTGCGCGACTTCTTCCTCTATCGCGATCTCGGCATTGCGCAGGCGACGGGCGGCAAGGTGCTCGCGCAGCTCGTGAAGGCCAACCACGCGCCGGAGCAGGGCACGGGCTGGCATCGTCACGAAGCGGACTTCCATATCGTCATCATGCTGAAGGGCTGGGCGCGCTTCATGTACGGCGACAAGGAGACGCTCGTGGCGGCGGGCGACTGCGTGCACCAGGCGCCCGGCATCGTGCACTACCTGTTCGATTACTCCGAAGACATGGAGTACCTCGAGATCGTGAGCCCGGCTGACTTCAAATCGATCGACGTGGAAGGACCGTGCGAAGTGCCCGCGCCCACGCCGTGGGTGAGCGCCGCGGCAACGTCGTAGCGCAACGGGGCTCACCCGAACCCACGGGGCGAACGACGCTCAGGTCGACGAAGACGATGCGGCCGCCTTCGCAAGCGCGGCCTTCGTCAGCGTTTGCGCTTCCATCAGGGCATGCAGGCTCACGAGTTCGCTCGCGACGCCGTCGGCACGCGCAGGCAGGCGGCTCGCGCGCGGCTCGTTGTCGTGAATGGTGGCGCGCACGAGCGGATAGATCTGTGTTTCCCACTTGCGGCCGTTGAACACGCCGTAGTGGCCCACGCCGGTCTGCACGTGATGCGTCTTCATGTAGGGGCGCAATTGCGAGCACAGCTCCTGCGCGGCCACCGTCTGGCCCACGGAACAGATGTCGTCCTTTTCACCTTCCACCGTGAGCAGCGCCGTGCGCCGGATCGCAGCCGGTTCCACCAGGCGCCCGGCCACCTTCAGTTCGCCGCGCGGCAACGCGTATTGCTGGAACACCGTGGCCACGGTTTCGAGATAGAACTCCGCCGTGAGGTCGGTGGTCGCGAAGTATTCGTCGTAGAACGCGCGGATCTGGTCGGCCTTCGCGGCATCGCCTTTCGCGCGCTCGAAATACAGCTCGGAAAACGACGTGGCGTGCCGCTCCATGTTCATCGACATGAACGCGGTGAGTTGCACGAAGCCGGGATACACGCGTCGCTGTGCGCCCGCGAAGCCCGGCGGCACCACGCCGATCAGATGCTTCTCGAACCATTCGATCGGCTTGCTGTTGGCCAGATCGTTCACGCGCGTGGGATTGACACGGCAGTCGATCGGCCCGGCCATCAGCGTCATGCTGGCCGGTTGCGCGGGATCGTCGGCGGCGGCCATCAACGAGACCGCGGCGAGCGCGGCGACGGTGGGCTGACAGATGGCCACGAGGTGCGAATCCGGCCCGATGCGATGGATGAACGACACCAGATGCTCGACGTACTCGTCGAAGCCGAAACGTCCCGCGGAAAGCGGGATGTCGCGCGGGTTGTGCCAGTCCGTGATGTAGACGTCGTGGTCCGCGAGCATGGTGCGCACGGTGCCGCGCAAGAGCGTGGCGAAGTGGCCCGACATGGGCGCGACGATCAGCACGCGCGGCTGCGGCGCGGCCATCTCTTTGCGAAAGTGCAGCAGCGAGCCGAACGGCGTGCGCTTCGTCACTTCCTCGACGACGGCAACGCGCTGGCCGTCCACCTGGATAGCGTCGATGCCGAATCGCGGGCGCCGATGCGTGAGGCCCGCCACCTCGATCAGTTCGCACAGCGCGGTGAAGCTGCGCCCATACGGCGTGGCCGCGAACGCGGGCCATGCGTTGCAGGCGGCGTGCGCGAACGACGCCCAGGCACGCAGCGGCCGTGCGAGATCGGCAAGAGCTTGGTACGACGGATAGGCAAGCAGATTCATGGCGTTTGCGCGACGAGGCAGGCATGGGGTGCAAAGGCAATACGTGTGCCAGTCGTGCGCCGCCGTGGTGTGCTGCTTGCGGATCGAAGGCCACGTCGTGGTTCCTTCAAGCGCCCTTGAAGCGGTGCGCTGGCTCTTGTCCGGGGGCCGCGTCTTCACGATGCCGATTGGCATGGTGCTTGCACCATCGCGGGCAGTCGTGCTCGCCGCGCAGGCGGCTCGTTTTGCGCAGCATCGTGGTGCGTGCGGTGCCGTTCCAGTGCGGCCGGCACCTTGCCGGACAGCTCGCGGTGCATGCGCGCACCGAACGGAACGGAGACCCCTATGGCCAAAACGGCGAAGACGACATTGACGGTCAGCAGCTACAACTATTCGTCGTGGTCGCTGCGCGGCTGGCTGCTCGCGAAACTGTCGGGGCTCGAATTCGAGACCGTGACCGTGCCCATCGACGCCGCCGCGCGCGCCGAACTGCTGCTGCTCTCGCCGTCCATTCTCGTGCCGTGCCTGGAACACGACGGCATCAAGGTATGGGACACGCTCGCCATCGGCGAGTACCTCAACGAGATTCGTCCCGAAGCGGGACTGCTGCCGCGCGAGCGCAAGGCACGTGCGCATTGCCGTTCCATCTGCGGCGAGATGCATTCGGGCTTCAGCGCGTTGCGCTCTGCGCTGCCGATGAATCTGCGCGGCTATTTCCCGGGCTTTCGCATCTGGTCGCGCGCGCAGGACGACATCGAACGCGTGCTCGCCATCTGGCGCGAGTGCCTCGCCGGTTACGGCGGCCCGTGGCTCTTCGGCGAAAACATCGGCATGGCGGACGCGATGTATGCGCCCGTCGCCACGCGCTTTCTGACCTACGACGTGAAGCTCGACAAGGACATGGCGGAGTACTGCATGCGCGTGCTCGCGCAACCGTTCGTGGCGGAGTGGATCGGCATCGCGAAAGCCGAGACGGAAGATATCGACGAACTCGACATGGAGTTCTAGGCAGCGCCGCCGCTTCGAGCTATTGCCCCTTGCCCTGCGAGATTTCGTCGTATCGCGCCTGCAGATCCGCCGCGCGTTCGATCTCGCCGGCCTTCGCCGAACACACGATCAGCCCGATCAGCGCGTGCTGGCGCCCGGTGTTGTCCGCGCAGGCGTTCGCGAGGTCGTAGGCCTGTTGCCACGCGGCCGCGACTTCGTCGAGCGGCGCTTGCACGAGCGGCAGCGTTCGCGCGAGGGCCGCGTACAGCCGCATCTCGTCGCGCACGCGGCGGGGCGAGGCGTCTTCGGCGCGCGCCACCGCCGCGCGAATGGTGCGCACGTATTCGTGCGTGAGGCCGAGCGCGCGCCAGAGCGGCTCGGACGCTTCCACGAGCGCGAGCACGAGATCGAAGCGGTCCGCGTGAATGGCCCAGTCGAATGCGCTGCGCAGGTCCGCCACGTCGTTGCGGTCCAGGACCGCATGGCGCGTGTCCGCCATGCGATCGCGTCGCGCCGCGAGCCGCGGCACGAGCGATTGCGCATGCGCTGCCGCGGCGCGCGAAAATTCGCCGCTCTGCCAGAGCGCGTCGACTGCGAAGGCGCGCACGGGCGCGGGCAGGCGCAGCGTGGGGCCCGTTGCGTCGTCGATCTGTTCGACGAAGCCGGCGTCGATCAGATCCGCCACGTGCGCATCCACGTCGACGTCGGCGCGCGCGGCGACGGGGTCGTCGACGGCGTTGCCGAGGAAGACGCGGTTCGGCGCCGCGCATTCCGCGAGCAGCCGCACGGCCGAACAACGCGAGAACTCGCCGGGAAAGACGCCGAGGCGCATGAGGCAGCGGCGGGGTGCGTCGTCCAGTTCCGCTGCCGCGAGATCGAGCACTGCGGCGAGCGGTGCCGCGCGCGACACCGGCACATAGAGCGCGCCCGCGCGATGCACCATGAGGTCGTCCAGCGCGCGGGCGAAGGCGATGAGCGCGGCGTCCAGCGTGAAGCGCGTTCGCGTGCGCCGCGCGATGGCCGCTGCCGCGAGTTCCAGCGCGAGCGGCACGCCGTCGAGTCGCCTCGCGATCAGCGCGGCGGCCGCGAGCGTTTCAGCGCCGAGGCGCCCCGCATCGAAGAGCGCCAGCGCGCTCATGGCGCTGCGGCTGCGGCGCGTGCCGACGGGGTTTGTGCCCATGGCGTTCGTGCCGCTGGGGTTGGTGCCGATGGTGTTCGTGCCGCTGGGGTGCTCCGCGAACGGTGTGCCGGGCAGCGTGGCGATTCGCGCGAACAGCAGGCGCAGCGCATCGAACTCGGGGGCGTCGACAGGCCCCACGTCGAGGCGGTCCGGCGTGCGCAGCGGGCCGAGCGGCACCACCTGCTCGCCCGCGAGAAAGAGCGGGGCGAGGCTCGTCGCAATCACGTGCACCGACGTCGCGGCCACGAGCGTATCCACGAGCCAGCCGGCCGGCTCGCTCAACTGCTCGCTGCAATCCACGATCAACAGGATGCGCCGCGTGCCCAGCGCCGCGACGAGGCGTTCGAATGCGGAAGCGCCAGGCTCGGGCGCGATGCCTGCACTTATCCCGATGCCGAGCGCCACGGTTTCGGCGAGGCCCTCGCCCTGGGCCTCGCGCGGCAACGCGACGGAAAGCACGCCATCCGGAAAGTGC
Source organism: Paraburkholderia kururiensis (assembly GCF_034424375.1). NCBI lineage: Bacteria > Pseudomonadati > Pseudomonadota > Betaproteobacteria > Burkholderiales > Burkholderiaceae > Paraburkholderia > Paraburkholderia kururiensis. The sequence continues at coordinate 1,797,076 of NZ_CP139965.1, forward strand.
GCTCCGAGCCTGCGCGCCACTTCGCGCGCGAGCCGCGTCTTGCCGATGCCCGGTGCACCCGCGAGCGTGACGATGCGCGTGGCCGGCACGAGGCCGAGCAATTCGGAGAGTTCTGCGTGGCGGCCCACGAACGGCGTGAGGCGCGTGGGCACGCGCAGCGCGTGCGCGGGCTCGGCCAGCGGCGTTTCGTCGGCGGTATGCGGCGACTGCGGCGGCTGCGGCGCGCCGTGCGTGACCGCGTCGTCCTGCGCCGCGTCGGGTTCGATCTTCCGGACCGGCACCGCGAGCCGGTATCCGAAGCCCGGCACGGTCACGACGAGATCGCGGTCTGTGCCGAGCGCGCGACGCAGCGCGGACACCTGGGCTTGCACGGTGTTGTTGTCGACGCCTGCGCGCGCGGAATCCGACGGCCAGCCGCGCTCGCCCAGGCGCGCGAGCGAAACCGGCCGGCCCTCTGCTTCCACGAGCGCGCACAGCAGTTCGAGCGCGCGGGCGCCGATCTCGACGGGCACACCGTCGGCGGTGAGGCGGGGAGGGTGCGGCGACAGCCGGTAACGATTGAATGCAAAGACCGGCCCCGTAGGTCGTGGTAACGACATCGTGGCTCCATCGTGAAGGCGGTCCGGTTCGTGCCCCGGGCTCGCGCGGCGCTCGGGGTGATGCGACTGATTGCGCGCCGGTTTGCGCCGCTGTGCGCCGGCCGCCGTGTTACGGCGTCCGGGTTCGATCAAAATGCCGCAAGCTTATTGCGTTGCTGGCGGATGGGCAAGAATGCCCACACGGCGAAGCGAGTTGTCGCCATGCGCCGCGCATGGTGCGCGTCGTTGCACTGCGCCACGTTGTGCGCGCCGTTCTCTGCGATGCATGCGCCGGCCTCACCGACTGCGGGGCTCAGGCCGGCTCCCAATCGATGCTGCGCGCGAGCCAGTCCGCGGCCGCATCGGCTTGCGGCGGTGCAGCGACGGGACGCGTCATCGCGTAGAGGTAGCTGTCGCCGGCGGCGAGGCCAAGGTTCGGCCGGCACTCGTGATTCACGAGCCGGCCTTCCAGCGTGAAGCCGAGCCGCTCCATCACGCTGTGCGCTTTGCCGTCCACGGCGCAGTACGCGAAGAGGCGAAACACGGGCGGTTGGGCGATCGTCCAGTGAAGCAGCTTGCGAAGCGCGTCGAGCGACGCGCGGCGCCGGCGTGCGGGCCCCGGCCGGCTGATCATGAAGCCCACTTCCACGCGCGGCAGCGCGGCCTGCATCTGGATCTCGCCCGCGAGCAGCCCCGTTTCCTTGTGCTCCATCACCCAGCGGAACGCACTGCCGCTCTCCCAGTCAGCACGCACGGCCTCGATGTAGGCAAGCGTCTCGTCGCTCGTGCGATGGCGCGGCATGCGCATGTGGCGCGTGGTTTCTTCGTCGCCGAGCATTTCTTCGAACAGCGCCTGCGCGTCGCGGCTTTCGGGCGCGCGCAGCAAGAGCGTGTCGGTCTCGAAGCGTTCGGGCGGACGAAACTGCAGCATCGTGGACTCCACCGGGGGCGGGATTCGAGTATGTCGCGCGCACGGCGGCCCGGCACGCCGGGGTGCGAATGCAGGCGGCGGGGGGCGAAGTGCAGGCGGGTTCATCGCTTGGTGCGCAGGTGCATCGTCCGGCGCTCAGCTGCATCGCTGTGCATGCAAGTGCATCGCGATGGAGGCAGGTGCGGCGCTGTGCATGCAGGTGCAGTGGTGTGCGTGGGATGCAGCGCCATGCAGGCGGATACATCTACGTCGTCACGCGGTTCGTCCCGTGGGCGAGTGCTTCGTGAAGCCGCGCGTGCGAACGGGCTGCCTGCGTTATCTCTGTGCTGTGCACGGTCGTGCGTCGAGCGCGCGGCCCGCATGGGCACAGCCCACCCGTTTCAAACGTAGCGAGCGAGGTTCCACCTGATGACGAAACTCGACGGCGTTTCCCCTTCCTCACCCGGGGCCATACCGATCGGTCCGGGCGCCGCCACACCCGAGCCCGCGAGTTCTAAGCCGCCCGGCACGCTCACGGGTACGGTGCTGCCGCCGTCAACGCAAGCCGTACCCAGCGCGCAACTGGCAGAACTGGCAAGACTCGACCCGGTGGGCTCGACGCACGGCAGGCACAGGAAGGCGACCTTCGCCGCGGGGCCGTCCGGCGTAACGGCTCCCGGTAGCGCGCCGTCGCTGCGCAGACGAAGTCCCGGCGATGCCGAGGCGAAGCGCGCCGCACTCGCGCTGCGGCCGAAGGGCAGCGTGGCGAAACCCGTGACCGACAGCACGCATTCGAGTACCCACGAACCGCCGCCGCCGCTCGACGAGGTGCTGACGCCGCCACACGAAGACACGCCGACGGCCGACGGCGCTCAGGCCACCGGCAAGACGGAGCAGCCCGCGGGACTGCACGAGATGGCGGCGCTGCACAAGCTCGCGGAGGCGCGTCGGCAACTGGGCGAGCACTGCCGGCAGGCCCTTTCGAAGATCATCGAGAAGGGCGTGGAGATGGTGGTGGAGGCTTCAAGGGCGGCATGACGGCGGCGCCTGCATAAGCGCGGCTGCACAGGCGCCGCATGGCACCCGTCACGCCCTCAACCACATATATTCCCCGGCCACCACGCCCTCGAACATCTCGTCGGTCGATTCGATGATGTTCTGGCGCCAGTAGCGCCCGTGCTCCGCGTAGTGCGCGAGCAGGTCCGCCAGCACGGCGCCGTCCACGTCGGGGGTCATCGGCACGCGCAGCACGAGCACGATGCCGCCCGTGTCGGTATCCAGCCCCAGTTGGGCCTGGTCCTGCGCGTAGATCAGCAGGTTGGCTTCCAGCATCAGCCGGAACACCGTGAGCGTGCGTCCCGCCGTGACCGCGCCGTAGTGGAAATTCGCGTAGAGCGCTTCGAGGTCGTTCTCGAAGTGTTCGAGGCGCACGTCGAAGCCTTCCACTTCGATGGACCGCGTGCGCAGCACGTGAGCCGCATCGGCGAGTCCGACGGTGCGGCACAGGTCTTCGACGAGTTGCGCGTAGCGCTCCGATGGATTCAGGTTCACAGGCCGCAGCGAAGAAAAGCGAAGAGCGGCCGGCGTGCGTCGCGAGAGGCGGCGCGCGCCGGCCGGTGATGCAGTGTGCGAAGCTGCGGGAGGCTAAGCCTTCCGTCAGCCTGCGCGCGACGCGTCCTTCACGTTGCTTGCGCCGCTCTTCGTGACGTTCGCGAGCGACGACGCCATGCACTGTTGCAGTTGCATTTGCGCCGATGCGAGCGTCATCTGGTTCATCTGGTCGGTGATGCCTTGCATCTCGCCCATCGTGGAAGCGCTGCCAAGGGCGCCAGTGAGCATTTGAGCCATAACGTTACTCCTCGTTGAAGTGACAAGATTGCCTTCCGGCACGGCGGCAGCAGCGTAGCCGTGCTGCCGTGCCGGAAAAGCCTCGTGCCCGGCGCCGCGTGTCGGACACCGCGGCGCCGGTAGCCGCGCCGCGTGCCTTACGCTGCGCCGCGTTTTTCCTGCAGGTGCGCGACGATGCGGCTTGCCGCCAGCATGCCGCGATAGAGCTTGCCGAGGTTGTCGCGGTCGGTTGCCGTGGCGCCCGCCGTTTCGCTGATGTTCTTCGCCGTGGCGTCCAGCGCCGCGCGAATGGCCGCGATGCGCGGGCCGCCGTTCGGGTCGGCCAGCGTCTTCTGCAGATCGTTGAAGTCGGCGGCGCAGGCTTGCAGGGGTTCGTACATGTCGTTTCTCCTACGGGGTATGCGGGGTGGGGCGGCTCGCAGCGGCTGTGCTGGAAGCGGGGTTCGGTGTGGCGTTCGATGCGATGCCCGTCGTGATGCCCGTGCCTGCCGCGGCGGCGCTCGTTGCGGCGCTGACTGCGGCGCTAAATGCGGTGCCTGCGGGGGCGCCGGAGGCCGCGCGGGGGCCGGGTGTCGGTTCCATCACGCCAGTCGCGGCGCCGGTCGTCACGGTGGGCGGCACGCCGCTCGCGCCGTCCGCCTGCGCGGCGGCCGCGCCCGAGGCACCGTCGGCGCTTCCGGCTGCGGCGCCCGAGGCGCCGTCCGGCGGATCGGGCTGGGCATAGATGTGCTTCACTCCGTCCGGTGTTTCGGCGTAGCGCACGGTGTCCGAGGTCATCAGCATCGAGAACGATGGCGGCAGCGGCTGGTTCTCCGCGGACTGCGTCACGTGGCTGCGAATGGCGCGCACGTTCTCGCTCAGGTCGTGGCGCACGCGCGCGATGGCCGCATCGAGATCGGCGGGATTGGCGACACTGCCCGTCACGTCGAACGCGCCGTTGCCCGCATACGCGACGCGCGCGCCGCGCACGCCGAGCGAATCTTCGATGCTGTGCACGTCGTTCTGCGCCACGTCGTAGCGCCGGTAGATGGCCGTCTGCGAGAAGCGCGCGAGCAGGCGGCGCACGGCGACGTCGTCCTCGGGCGTGCCCACCATACCGGTGACGAGCACCGTGTTGCCCTGCGCGTGGGCGTGCAGTTCGTTCATGTGCGCGGTGGCGAGGGCGTCGTTCACGCGCTGCGCGAGGCCGCCCGCGTCGTGAGGCAGCGCGGCGCGGCTCACCATCGTCGTCATCAGCACGGACCCGATCACGATAACGGCGCCCAGCATCGCGCAGGCGAGCGCGATGCCCGCAATCTTGCGGCGGCGCGAGCGTTCGGCTTCGCGGCGCTCCTCGCTCGGCTTGATGAGCAGCGTGGAGAGCAGATCGAGGTCGCTCGGCCACGCGGCGTCGGACCAGCCTACGCACAGCACCGTTTCGCCGAACTGCATGGGCACGAAGTCGACCAGCAACACGGTGCCGGGGTCGATGGGAGCGTTCGCGTCGGCGGGCGTGGTACCGCTTGCCTGCGGACTGACTGCAAGCGTGCCGCCACCGGGCTGGAATCCGCTCGCTGCGTCCACGCTCGCGCCGGCTGCACCGCTTTCCATCTCGACCGCTTCGGCCGTCTCCGGCACGAGGCGCCGTGCGCTCACCACGCCGTCCGCGTCGACGGCGAGCAGCACGTCGGCGCCGCGCCAGTCGGAGATGCGGATGTCGGCGTCGTCGTCCGGGCCGATACGGTGCGTGCCCGGACTCAGACGCAGCTCGGCGCCTGCATGAACACCCGTCAGGATACGCAGCAGTTTCATCGTGTGGACGGACCCGACCCTGTAAGCGTGAGGCAAGTGCGTGCACGGCGGCGCACGCGTCTGACGCTACTCTAGCGGCCTGATTGCGCGCGCCGGGCCGCGATGCGAAGCGCTCAGCGGCGAGGCGAATCGATGGGGCATGTGCCGCTTTTCATGTGTCGTGACGCGGGCGACAGCGCGCTATCCACGCCGGGTTGCGCTCGATTCTGCTCAGTGATGCCCCGTCGCCCTTACCCGCGCCGACGCGCGAGCATGCCGCCGCGCAGTAATTGCAGCGTGTCGATCTGATGGGCGAGGCGCGTGGAAGTGGTGGGCCGCGACGCGCTGAAAATCAGCAGCCCGAGCAGCAGATTGAAGCGGCCGACGCGGTCGGCGAGCAGCGTTTGAGCAGGCTCGCCATTGACGGATGTTGGACGCTCGGCGGAAGGCGGACTGGCTGGGGAGCTAATCGCGGGGCTAACGGCGGGACTGACAGCAGGGCTAACGCTCGGGCCAACGCGAGGGCCAGCATCAGGGCCAACGCGAGAACCAACACTCGGACCACGAACCGACGCATCAACCGCCGCACCACTCGCGGGCAAGACGCCCGGCGCCGCGCGTAATGTCGTGCCCAAAGCGGTCATGCCCGAAGCGGCCCTGCCCAACGCGGCATGCACGCCCATGCCCGTCTGCTGCGAACTCGCGCCCCTCGGCCCCGCAGTGGCCGCCGCTCGCCCGCCGCCCGTCGTCCGCTCGCTCGCCTCGATCAACCGCTGCCGCGCGACTCCCAACGTGATGGGCGTGAACGGCCCATACGCACGCTGCACGGCGAGCAGATCGAGCATCGCTTCGTGGATGCGCGCATCGAGCGGCGCGTGAGGGCTCGCGCTCATGCGCTGACGCAGGTCGAGCAGCGTATCGCTGAAGGCATCGAGCACCGCGCTTTCTCGCGCGCGCTCGTTCGGCGCCGCCGCTGCGATGCCTTGCAGCGCGCCTTGCGCGAGCGGCGGCACCGTGGCGCCGGGCCGGCTCTTCACGGCGGGCAGGTCTCCCTGCGCTTCGCCATGACTGTCGCCGTCGCCATGATGCTGCTGACCGCTGCCGCCTCCTCCGCCGCCGTCGCGCGTCACGCGGCGGTGCTCTTCGGGCGCGTGGCCGCCGTCGTCGATGTCGTCCGAGCCGCCGCTCACGTTGCGGCGCGTGCGGCGTTCGGCGCGGCGTTTGCGCGCGAGCGAATCCGCGAGCTTGCGCGCACGCAACTGGCTGCGTGTGGGGCCTTGCGGCTGCGTCTGATAACCGAACGTGGTGTCGCGATACTGCACCGCGAAGCGCGCCGTGCCGCTGTCGTTCGAAGCTGGCGTCGCGTTGTTCTGCGCCTGATTGACCGCGGACGTTTGCGCAGGTTGCGGCGTCTGCGGCGGCCCGCCGATGCGTGTCATTGCGGCACCGCCGTCTGCATGATCTCGTTGGCGAAGTGCAGGATCGCGGCCGCGGAAAACGGCGCGGCAATCACGATGGCCACTGTCACGGCGACGAGCTTCACGCCGTGCGAAAGCGTCTGGTCCTGCATCGACGTGATGGCCTGCAGGAACGACACGCCCAGGCCCACCACCGCGGCCACGATCACGATGGGCAGCGAAACGTACATGCAGAGCAGCATGCCCTGCGTGGTGAAGCGAACGAGCGTATCGACGTCCATGAGCTTGTTCCTGCTTTGCGCTACTTGTAGGTGAGCACGAGACCGTGAATGAGCGTGGACCATCCGTCCATCACTACGAACAGCAGCAGCTTGAATGGAATGGCGACGTTGGTGGGCTGCACCTGGTTCAAGCCCATCGCGAGCAGCACGTTCGCGATGATGAGGTCCACCACGATGAACGCGATGTAGAGCAGAAAGCCGATCTTGAACGCGTCCGTGAGTTCGCTCAGCGTGAACGCGGGCGCGAGCACGATCAGGTCGTTTTCGTGCAGACTGCCGGCGGCGTCCTTGGGCCACACCACGTTCGCGGAGCGGATGAAAAAGCGCTTCTCGCGTTCGTTCGCGTGCTTTTGCAGGAAGCTGCGAAACGGCTCGCGCGCCGCGCCGAATGCCTGAATGAGCGCCTGCGACGGCTGCCCCGAAATCTGCTCGCCTTCCAGCGTGTGTGCGGCCTGCATGCCCACGGGCGCCATCACGTAGAGCGACACGAGTATCGCGATGCCGTTGAGCACCATGTTGGGCGGCACCTGCTGCACGCCGAGCGCGTTGCGCAGGAGGCCCAGCACGACCACGATCTTGGCGTAGGAGGTGACCACCATCGCGACGAAGGGCAAGAGGCTGATCGCGACGACGACGAGCAGCAGCCCGGTGATGTCACTGAACTGGACCATCGCCGTGCGCCATACGCAGAATCCGGATGCCGAGGTGTTCGCCCACCGTGACGAGTTCGCCGTAACCGATAGTCTGGCCGTGCGTGACGAGCTTCAGCTGCGCGTCGGCCACGGGCGTGGGCAGCTCCAGCACGTAGCCGGGCCGCAACGCGCAGAGCTGCGAAAGCGGCAGCGCGACGGTATCCACTTCGAACTGGACCGGCAGATCCAGCTCGCCGATTTCGATCGGGTTCTGCGCCTGATCGTCGGCGAGCGCGTCGTCGGCGCGCACGGGGTCCAGTTCGTCGGACATGGTCGGCTCCTTCGTGATGACTAGCGTGTGCCCGTCGAATTGCGCGGGCGCGTGCAGACGGATGAGGCCAGGCGTGCCCCAGGCGGCGGTCGCGAGGGCGGCGCCGGCGGTGTGAGGGTCGCTCGGGCGGGTGGGGTCGGCGAATGCGGGCTGCGCTGCCGGCATCTGGCCGGATGCGGGGCGAGCGCCGTCTGCCGTTGCCACGTTGCGTGCGGCCCGCGCGGCGCCGGCAAGCAGCGGTGCAAGGCTTGGCGCGAACGCGCGCAGCAGCACGTCGCCGGGCGCGAGCGCCCGCAGCGTTTCGATGGAAAGACGGCGTGCGCCCAGCACGAGCCGGCCCGGCACGCGCAACTCGCCGAGCCTTGCGCGCAGCGCGGCATGGGCATCGAGCGAAACGTTCGCGCTTTCGTCGGCGTTGCGGCCGACTTCCAGCATGGCCGGCAGGCCGCGGCGCGCAAGCGCCGTCATATGCGCCGCGTGCGCCTGTTCGAGCACTGCGACGAGCGCCGGCGTGAGCGCCATCTGCGCGACGATGCGGCGACCGTCGAGCGTCAAGGCCAACGTGACGCAGGCCGCCTGCGCGTCGCTTGCGAGCAGGCCGCGCGTGAGCCGCACGACATGCAGGTCGCCCAGCCCCAACGCGGCCACGCGCCGAAACAGCGGCTCCAGCAGCACGCCGAGAATCGCGGTGCGCAGGGCGCGGTCGCTGTCGGCGGATGCGGACGTAGCCGCGCGTGCCGGCGACGCAGCAATGGCCAGCGCAGGATGCGCGGCGAGATCGAACGCGACGTGCAACGGACCCGCGGCGTGTGCGAGTTCGAGCACGCCGGGCATGTCGAACGACGCGGCCAACGCCTGCGCGGACAGATCGCGCGGCGCGACGCCTTCCACCGTCGCCTGCCAGTCCGCGACGCCCAGTGCATGACGCAGCACGACAGGCGTGCGCGCATCGCACAGCACGCGCGACGCACGCGCGGCTATGTGGGCGACGGGGCGCAGCGGCAGGCGGTGCGGCGCATCGTCCGAAGCTGAGTGCGCGTCCGCGCCGGCCGTCGCGCCTCGCCCCGGGTCGGGCTGATTCTGAGCCCCATTCCCGGCTCCATCCGCAGGCCCATTCCCAGGCACATTGGCCCCATAACGCACACGTGCCGGCTGCCCGGTCTCGTGCACCGTGCGCGGCGCCGCCTCCAGGTGGGGCTCGCCGGCCGGCAGTTCAGCAGTCAGATGGCCCATGCAGTGTGGCCGCACAAGGCGGGCGCGTTCGTCGAGCGTTGAGGGTTGCGCCGCTGCAAGGCGAGCAAGACGTGAAGGCGTGACGCTCACCAGACCGAAAGCTCGATGTCGCGCGGCGTGCCCCACGCGCGCAGCAACTGGTCCAGTTCGCGCTCGAGCAGCGCACTGTGCTGCAACAGTAGCTGCTTCGTATCGGCGTCCGGCGTATCGAACCGAAGCGAAAGCCTGAAACGCGAAAGCGAAAGATACAGCGTGGTGTCGGGCAGGATGGCGCGGTCAAGCGGCATCTGCACTTCCCAGTTGCCCGCGTCGCCAATGGCCTGGTCGCTCGCGAAGGCGGCCACTTCGGTGGCGAGCGATGTGGCCAGTTCGAGGAAGTGGCTCTGCGTGCGGAACATCGAATCGACGATGGGCAGCGTGACGTGCGCCAGCCGCTCGGGCAAGAGGTCGTCGCTCGTGGGCGGCGCAGCGTTGCTGTGGCCCGCGAGGGGCGAGCCCGCGTCGGCACCGCGTGCGCTGCCGGCGTTGTCGGCTGCGCCGTCTTGCGTGTCGTCGCCCGTGGGCTGGCCGTACGCGGACGTGTCGTGGCGCTCTGCCGCGCTCGTGTCGCCCGACGCGCCCGCATCGCGGCCCGGCGGTTTTCGCGCGCGCACGCGGCGGGCGAGTGTGGCGTAGTCGAAGCGCCTCGCGCGCGCATCGTCAGGCAGCGGCTGCGGTTCGGCGTCGCCTGGAATGATGCGCAGCGGTCGGGACTCGATGTGGGCCATGAGCGTGGTGAGCGCGATCACATGCGCGGTCAGATCGTGACGCGGCCGAGCGGTTGCAGCTCGACGTGTTCACCCAGCTCCTGGTACGAATACACCGAGAGCCAGTTGAGCCGCGCCTCGATCATGCGGCGCACGTAGCGGCGAATGTCCATCGACGTGACGAGCGCCACGCCTTCGCGCGGCACCTGGCCCACGAACGACTGGATCTTGTCGATGAGGTAGTTGGCCTCGTCGGGCGGCAGCGCGAGGAAGTTGCCGGTGGGCGTCTGCTTGATGGCCTGGCGGATGTGCTGCTCCACGGGCAGGTCGAACAGCACGGCCGGCAACTGGCGCGCGCCGCCCGCCGCGCGATGCGCGAGAAAGCGCGCGAGGTCGCCGCGCACGTACTCCGTGAGCATCAGCATGTCTTTCTCTTTCGCGCCCCACACGATCAGGCTTTCCAGAATGTTGCGGATGTTGCGGATAGGCACCTGCTCTTCGAGCAGGCGGCGCAGCACGTCGGCAATGCGCTGCGGCGGCAGCACCTTCTGCACCTCGGCGACGAGGCCCGGGTAGTCGGTGTTCTGCTGGTCGAGAATCCACTGCACTTCCTGAATGCCGAGGAACAGCGAGGCGTGGCGGCGCAACATCGCGACCGACGCATGCGCGATGACCTGCTCCGCGCGCCACGCCTGGGCCTTCGCGGGCAGCGCCTTTTCGTCGATCCAGTACGTAGGGCCCGGGCCGCCGTCGAGACCGGCGCGTTGCTCCGCGCGTTCGCGCAGCGTGGCGAGTTCGGCCGCGGTGAGTTCGCCTTTGGGCGTAGCGGCATTGTTCGGCGCGGCGGCCTGGACGTGGCCGGCGCCGTTGGCTATGCCGCTCTCCGCACCACTGCTCGCATTCACCGCTTTCAGCTTCGCCGGCTCCGGCAGCATCACCTTGCCCGCGGGCAATTCGAACGAGCAGTACGGCACGTCGTGCATCAGCAGCTCGCAGGTGGAGGGTGCGAGCGCGTCGCTCGTCCACATCGTGATGCCGGGAAACGGCAAACCCAGATACTCCTGGAGCTTGCTGCGCTCCGCTTCGAACGAGGTGTCGAGCGCCGCGGTGGAAAGCCGCGCCACGAGGTCCGGCGCGATGCGCACGCCGAGCGGGCAGGCGAACTGCGGCGGGCGCGCCAGAATGGCCGGCACGTCCACCTTCGAGCCGGCGCGCTGCATCGCGTTGACGGTCTCGGTGGCATGCGAAGCCGACGCGGGCCGCTTCTTGCCGAGGCGCCACGCGCAGAACGCGAGCGTGCCCGAAAGCAGCAGGAACAATGCGGTCGGAAAGCCCGGCACTGCCGCGAAACCGACCAGCAGCAGGCTCGCGAAGTAGAGCGCGCGGGCGCTCGTGGACAACTGACGGCCAATCTCGTCGCCGAGCGAAAGCTGTTTCGCCTCGCGCTCGTCGGCCACGCGCGTAATCATGATGCCGGCCGCGACCGAGAGCAGCAGCGACGGAATCTGCGAGACCATCGCGTCGCCCACCGAAAGAATCGAGAACCGGTTCGCGGCCTCGCCCGCCGACATGTCGTGATACGCCACGCCCACCGCGATGCCGGCCACGATGTTGATGAGCGTGATGATGAGCCCCGCAATGGCGTCGCCCTTCACGAACTTCATGGCGCCGTCCATGCCGCCGTGCAGCTGGCTTTCCACGGCGAGCGTCGCGCGTTTTCTGCGCGCTTCTTCGGGCGTGATGATGTTGGCACGCAGGTCGGCGTCGATGCTCATCTGCTTGCCCGGCAGCGCGTCCAGCGTGAACCGCGCGCCCACTTCGGCCACGCGCTCGGAGCCTTTCGCGATCACGATGAACTGCACCGTCGTGATGATCACGAACACCACGAGCCCCACCACGAGGTTGCCGCCCACCACGAGTTCGCCGAAGCTTTCGATGATGTGGCCCGCGTCCGCATGCAAGAGGATCGACTTCGTGGACGCGATGTTGAGCGAGAGCCGGTAGAGCGTCGTGAAGAGCAGCAGCGACGGAAACACCGAAAGCGACACCACGCTCGGCACGTACATGGTGATCATCAGGAGCGTCACGCTGATCGTGATGTTCACGGCGAGCAGCACGTCGATCAGCTCGGGCGGCAGCGGCAGGATCATGAGCGAGATGATCGCCACCACCAGCATCGCGATGCCGATTTCGCCGCCTGCGGGCAGCTTCAGGGTCTTGAACATGCTGCTTCTCCGTGAGCGTCAGTTCGGCAACGCGCTGCCTGTTTCAGGCTTCTTCGCGGCGAGCGCGTCCACCCAGCGCAGAATCGCGGCCACCGTTTCGAACAGTTCTTCGGGAATGGGCTCGTCGAGCGCGACCTTGTACAGCGCGCGCGCCACCGGCGGATTGCCGATGATGGGCACGTTGGCGTCCTGCGCGAAGCGCCGCAACTGCGCGGCCTGTTCGTCCATGCCCTTGGCGATGACGAGCGGCAGCGGATGCTCGTCGGGCGCATAGCGGATCGCCACCGCGTAGTGCGTGGGGTTCACGATCATCGCGTTGGCGAGCGTCACGCGCTGCTGCGGCGCCGCGGCGGTCATCAATTCGCGCGCGAGCCGCTTGCGCTCGCCCTTGATCTTCGGGTCGCCTTCCTGCTGCTTGTACTCGCGCTTCACTTCGTCTTTCGACATGCGCATGCGCCGCATGAACATGAAGCTTTGCAGCTTGACGTCGGCCGCGCCGATCACGACGAACACCGCCGCCGCGATCAGGCAGAGCTTCACGAGCAGGCTCCAGAGCATGGTGGAAAGCTCGGGCAGCGGCTGATAGAGCGAGCCCACCATGAGCGGCAGCATCCAGCGAATCGTGAGCCACATCACGGCGCCGACGATGGCCGCCTTGATGACCATCTTCACGAGTTCGATGATGGTGCGCATCGAGAAGATGCGCTTCAGGCCCGCCATCGGGCTCGCGTTCTGGATGTTGGGCACCACGGGCTTGGTCGCGATCTGGAAGCCCACTTGCGGAATGAGCGCGGCCACGCCCGCCGCTGCGGCCACCGCAACGCAGGGCACGACCACGAGCAGGGTGGCGCCGCCGATCTTGTAGAGCCGCGTCACGAGCGCGGGCAGCGAGTGGTCGCCGGAAACGAAATCGAGCGTGAGCGTGACGATGCTGCGAAACGCGCCCGCGAAGACGCCCGCCGCGAGCAGCAGCGTGCCGGCCACGGCGACCATCACGATGGCATCGACGAGGTCCGTGCTCTTCGAGACCTGGCCGTCCCGGCGTGCGTCGCGCAGCCGCTTCGATGTGGGTTTCTCGGTCTTTTCCTCGCTCATTGCCTTGTGCTCTCGCCCATGATGCCGGCAGCTCTGCCAGGCCCGACAGGCCCGACAGGCGCACGCCATGTGCGCCGACATTCGACGATATCGGCTGCGTCCGGCGCAGGTGCGGGCGAAGCGAAGCGGCTCGCGGGGAAGCGAAGGGGCGGGGAGCATGCGCGGGCGTGGCCGGACGATACTGAGGTTTCCCGCACCCGCCTCGCGCACTCACCATGACGGAGCGCACCGTGAGATGGACCACCGTTGTCGCGATCCTGCTCGGGCTGATGGCCGTGCCTGTGCCTGGGTTGGCCGCCCAGGTCGGCTTCGAAGTGGTCCGGATACCGAACGGAGCGCAGCCGCCGCTCACAGCAGGCATCTGGTATCCGACCGATGCGCCGGCCACGTCGCATTCCGTGGGCGAACTCACGCAGGTTGTCGCGCCCGATGCGCCGCTGGCCGGTGACCGTCTGCCGCTGGTGGTGCTGTCGCATGGCGGCGGGGGCTGGTATGGCGGCCATTACGACACCGCGCTCGCGCTGGCTCACGCGGGTTTCGTCGCGGCCGCGGTCAGTCACGCCGGTGACACCGTCGACGACCAGAGCGGCGTCCTGCAACTTTGGCGCCGTCCTGAACAGCTACACCGCCTGATCGATTACATGCTCGACACGTGGCACGGGCACGAACGGCTGGACGGCACCCGCATCGGCGCGTTCGGTTTTTCCAACGGCGGCTTCACTGTGCTGGTAGCCGCGGGCGGCGTACCGGACCTCTCCACCATTGCCCCGTTTTGCGAAGTCCACGCCGGGCAGGACCTGTGCGAGGCGCTGCGGCATGCCGGCGTCGATCTCCGTTTCGCGGCCGACGTGCCGGCGCGGGCATGGGTGCACGATCCGCGCATTCGTGCTGCAGTCGTGGCCGCGCCTTCGTTTGGCTTCGCCTTCGGTCGCGCAGGCCTGTGCGGCGTTAGTGTGCCGGTTCAGCTCTGGAGCGCCGCCGACGATCGTCATCAGCCGCATCCGTATTACGACGAGCCGGTGCGAGACGACTTGCCGCGCGCGCCCGACTATCACCTCGTGGCCGACGCAGGCCACTACGACTTCCTGCCGCCGTGCGATGCGCGCCTTTCCCGCATGCGGCCCGCGCTCTGCAACAGTCTGCCGGGGTTCGACCGCGCGGCGTTCCATGATCGATTCAACGCCGACGTGGTGCGGTTTTTCAGGACCATGCTTCCGTAGCGAACGGCGGGTTGCGCGGCCGTGGCCGTCGCCTGTTGCGCTGCGGCCCGTCGCGACTCGGGCTTCGTTGTTGCCCTGCCGTTGCTCAGCTGTGTACCCGCGCTTTGTACCCGCTGCGTACCCGCTTCGCACCCGTTGCGCTCGCTTCGCGTCGCTGCCGCTCCTGTGGGACCGCGCTGCGTATTGTGGCGTGAACCATTGGTGGGCGTGAACCATTGGTGAGCGTGAACCATTGGTGGGCGTGAACCATTGTGGCGGTGGCTCGACCCATCGCGCCGCATCGTGCTCTTCTTTCACCCTGTGCAGGAGCCTTTCGACATGAGCGTGACCTCGCCGAACTATCTCAACTGCAGTCCGGACATCGTCGGTGGGCTGATCGAGACCGTCTCGACTGCGCTGCTTTCGAATTTCCCGAAAGTGGAAGCGGACCCCTACGACATCGAACTCGTGCTGGACGCCTTGCGCGTGCTGCGTCCGAAGGTGGCGGAGATCGACACCTTCGAGGGCATCATCCACATGACGCGCGGCCACTGGGACGACGCCGTGCGCGTGTTTTCGCGCGTGGTGGAGAACGCGCCGCACTTCGCGTATGCGAAGGCGCTGCTCGCGTTCTGCCTCTCGGTGAAGGGTGACCCCAACTGGCGCCAGAGCGCGACCGAGGCCGTGCAGGCCAACCCGAGCCGCGACACGCAGAAGCTCGTGCGCGCGCTGGAGGCGCGTGAAGATCTGCTCGAAGCGGTGCGCAAGCATCGCAACGGCGCGCCGCTCGAAATTCCGCTGTCGGTCACCACCTTGAACGACGACGAGGAAGAGAGCGCCACGACGGCCAGCCATCAGCAGAGCGTGCGCCAGCCGCAGGACCCGCTCGCGCAGCAGGGCTACCAGGGCTATCTGCGCGCGTGAATGGGCGTGAATGGGCGCGAGCGCGCGACGGCATGGACGGCATCAGGCCCGGCCCCATCGCATGCGATGACGGCCGGTGGCACCTGATCGCACGCGGTGGCACGCGGCGGCATGACGGCAACCTTCCCGCGGGAGAGAAGCAATGAGCGTATCGGTGACGGCAAAGCAGGTGGAAAGCGCGCTGCAGGCCACCCAGCAGGCGAGCGACCCGTCGCTCGCGCAGCAAGGCGAGAAGTTCAGTTCGATGATGAAGAACCACCGCATGGCGAAGCCCGAGCACGCGGACGGCGAGAACACCAACGTGGTGTCGAAGCTCGTGGCCGCGCAGGACGCGGAGATCCAGCAGTCGGTCAACGACGTCGTGCAGTTCTCGCAGCAGGCCCCGCAGATGTCGATGAACGAGATCATGGCCGCCACGACGAAGATGACGCTCGAAATGGCGAGCACGCAACTCGACATGGAAGCGAAGATGGGCGTGGTGGACTCGTCGAAGTCCGCCATCGAAACGCTGATGAAGAACCAGTAGCCATGCACGCAACGACGGTCCACGCGGCACGACCTGTCCGGCAGCCGGGGCACGGCATCGCGCGCACCACGCGCCGCGCCGCGCTCGTGGCGACGCTCGCGCTCTGCGCCGCGTTGGCGGGCTGTCAGAAGGAGCTGTACAGCAATCTCACGGAACAGGACGTGAACGAGATGCTGGTGGCGCTGCTGGAGCAGGGCGTGGACGCCTCGAAGGCGACGCCCGACAACGGCAAGACCTGGGCGCTCGACGTGGACAGCAACCAGATCGTGCGCGCCGTGGAAGTGCTGCGCTCGCGCGGCCTGCCGCACAGCAAGTACGACGACCTGGGCAGTCTCTTCAAAAAGGACGGGCTCGTTTCCACGCCCACCGAAGAGCGCGTGCGCTTCATCTACGGGCTCTCGCAGGAGCTTTCGTCGACGCTGTCGAAGATCGACGGCGTGATCGTGGCGCGTGTGCAGATCGTGCTGCCGAACAACGATCCGCTCGCGCAGCAGATCAAGCCGTCTTCGGCGTCGGTGTTCATCAAGTACCGGCCCGATTCTGACGCGGGCGCGCTCATTCCGCAGATCAAGACGCTCGTCATGCACAGCGTGGAAGGGCTGACCTACGACGCCGTGAGCGTGACGGCCGTGCCGGCCGACCCGGTCGAGCTTTCGAAGCTGCCGCAATCGCATTCGCCGCTGCCCATCATCGCGGGCGCCGTGCTCGTGCTGGTGTTGGGCGCCGCGGGCCTCTTCGTCTGGATGAAACGCGGCGTGCCGGGCAAGGCGGGCGGGGCGCGCGAGGGCGACGCGCTCGCCGCGAAGCTCAACGCGCTGCTCGCGCGGCTGCGGCGTGCCGGGCCGTCTTCCACGGCCTGAGGGCGCGGCGCACGGCACGATCGCCGCTAGCGGCACCATCGGAATCGCGCGGGTATCGCAGGTATTCGACGAGCACATATCGCACACGCCATGGGTGCTTCTACAGATTTTCCTTTCGCACGGACTGCCGCCGCTTTCGCGGCGTGGGAACGCAACGCGCGCACGGCGGTGCAATGGGCGCATCCGTCGTGGCTGGCGGGCGCGTTGGATGTGGCGCCGGGAGCGCTCGATACGTTCTACGCGGCGCTGGGCGATAGCGACGCACACAGCCAAAGCGCTTGCCGCAACGCCATCGATACCTGCTCGCGCGCCTTGCTGCGCGCGCTTCGCGTGCCGCCGCCCGCCTTCGACACATGGTTCAGACCCGGCCCGCAGGTGCTCGACGCCTTGCCGGCCGCGCTCGGTCTGAACGTGCTGCGCATGCGCGCGCTGCTGTTTCGCCGTGCGGACGTGCGGCGGCTCATCGACAAACGCAGCCGCATGCAGCTTGCGCAATGGGTGGGCGTGCCGCTCGATCGGCTGCTCGCGCAGCCGCCGGGCACCACGGCCACGAACGCGCCCGACACTGCTCGGCTCGTCGCGCGCGGAGCGATGCCGGGCCTCGATGCACTCGACGCCGATACGCTCGCGCTGGAAGGCTACGCGTTGATGGCCCGCGAGCACCATAACGGCGGCGCGACGCTTTCCGCGGGCCTTGCCGGCACTTCAGGCACTTCGTCAAGCCCAGCCGACGCTCCATGCCCGCTGCTGCGCCTGGCCTTGCCGCGCGACCTGCCGCCTGTGCCGTGGCTCGATGCTGCCGCGCGCGAGCCCGATCCGCTCGGCACGCCTCAACTGATCGCGCGCTTTCCCGAACTGCTTCCGGAGTGGGCATGGTTATCTGGCTGAGATCCGACCGCGCGTTGCCCAACCCGGCCGACGTGCAGGGCGCCGTGCACATCGGCGTGCACGGCGACGTCGTGCCGCGTGCCGCGTTCGGCGCGCTGATGTCGCTGGAAGAGGGCTACGCGCAGCTTGCAGCCGACCGCGAAGCGACGCTCGGGCAGGCGCGGGCCGAGGCCCAGGCCATCGTGGCCGCGGCGCAGCACGAGGCCGCCGCCATTCTCGCGGACGCGCGCGCTCAATACGACGAAGCGGCCGGGCGCGGCTACCGCGACGGCGAAGCACGCGCGCTCGCCGAATGGATGGCGCGCCAGGCCGATGCGGGCGACGACCAGCGGCGCACGCAACTGAAGATGCGCGAGCGCCTCGCCGAAATCGTCACGCTCGCCGTCGAGCAGATCGTGCACGTGCAGCAGTCGGAGCAGTTGTTCGAGCGCGCGCTGGCCACCGTGGACCGCATCGTCGAAGGGGCCACGTATCTGCGCGTGGCCGTGAGCCCCGGCGACTACGACAAGGCCTGCGTCGCGTTCGAGCGGCTCTCCGCGCGCTGGCGCGAGCTGGGGCGGCCGTTCCCGCTTTCCGTGGTCGCGGACAAGCGGCTCGCGCCCGGCAGCTGCATCTGCGAATCGGACTTCGGCGCCGTGGACGCGAGCCTCGCCACGCAACTGCGCGCCATGCGCTCGGCGGTGTCGCGCGCGCTCAAGCATTCCGCGGCCGAGATCGACGGGCTGGCGTGGCAGCAGGCGTCCGGGGCGTCAGAAGAACAGGCGGGTGCGGACCTGGAAGAGGCCGTCTCGCCCGACTTCGACGCGCGTGCCGCGCATGACCCCGGCCCGCAATGAGCACGCCGCACGACACCGCTTCCACGCGCGCCGCGGTCTCGCGCCGGCTGCTCGACGTCGAGCGCCTGACCGACGCCATCGAGCAGGAGATTCTCGCCACGCGCAGCATCGCGCGCACGGGCAAGGTGCTCGAAGTGATCGGCACGCTCGTGAAGGTGGGCGGCCTCGACGTGTCGCTCGGCGAGCTGTGCGAGTTGCGCGCGCCGAACGGCGCGCTGCTGCAATACGCCGAGGTGATCGGCTTCACGCGCGACGTCGCGCTGCTCTCGCCGTTTTCGCGGCTCGCGGACGTGTCGCGTTCCACCCAGGTGGTGGGGCTCGGCCGGCCGCTCTCCGTGCCCGTGGGCACGGCGTTGCTGGGGCGCGTGATCGACAGCCTCGGGCGGCCCATCGACGGGCTCGGTCCTATCGACGCCACCGGAGAGCGTCCCATTTTCGCGGACCCGCCGGACCCCATGAGCCGCCGCCTGATCGAGGCGCCGCTTGCCACCGGCGTGCGCGTGGTGGACGCCATGATGACGCTCGCCGAAGGGCAGCGCATGGGCATCTTCGCGCCCGCGGGTGTGGGCAAGAGCACGCTGCTCGGAATGTTCGCGCGCGGCGCGCAGTGCGACGTCACGGTGATCGCGCTGATCGGCGAGCGCGGCCGCGAAGTGCGCGAGTTCATCGAACTGATTCTGGGCGAGGAGGGCATGGCGCGCTCCGTCGTGGTGTGCGCGACCTCGGACCGCTCGTCCATCGAGCGCGCCAAGGCCGCCTATGTGGCCACCGCGATTGCCGAGCACTTTCGCGACGAAGGCTGCCGCGTGCTGCTGATGATGGATTCGCTCACGCGCTTTGCGCGCGCCCAGCGCGAGATCGGCCTCGCCGCGGGCGAGCCGCCTGCGCGACGCGGCTTTCCGCCTTCGATCTTCGCGGAGTTGCCACGCCTGCTGGAGCGCGCGGGCATGGGCGCGCGCGGCTCGATTACGGCGCTCTACACGGTGCTGGCCGAAGACGAATCGGGCAGCGATCCCATTGCCGAAGAAGTGCGCGGCATTCTGGACGGCCACATGATTCTTTCGCGCGAAATCGCCGCGAAAAACCAGTATCCGGCCATCGACGTGCTGGGCAGCCTCTCGCGCGTCATGCCTCAGGTGGTGCCGCGCGAGTACATGGCGGCTTCGGCGCGGCTGCGCGAATTGATGGCGAAGCACCGCGAAGTGGAGATGCTGTTGCAGATCGGCGAATACCAGCCGGGCGGCAACCCCGTGGCGGACGAGGCCATCGGCAAGATCGACGCGATTCGCGCGTTCTTCTCGCAGGGCACCGACGAATTCGCTTCGCCCGACGAGACCGGCGCGCAGCTCTTCGCGCTGGCGAACGGCTGACGCGTTGCGCCACGAGCAAGCTGAGGAACGAACCGGGCACCATGACCACGCACCGACGCCGCATCGCGGCCCTTACGCGCACCACCGAACGCCGCGAACGGCTGGAGCAGACGCTGCGCGCCGCGCTCGCGGCACGGCGCGAAGAAGCCGCGCAGCTGGCGGCCCAGCGTGACGGCAAGGCCGCCGAAGTGCAGCAGGCGCGCGACACGCTGGCGCAATGCCACGCACGCATTGGCGCGATGATGGGCGGCAGCGCCGCGTTTTCGCTGGCCGATCTCAACGCGGCCATGCGCTATGCCGAAGTGGTGACCGACCGCGTGCGCGTGCTCGAGGCGGACCTCGCCGCGCTCGTGGCGGCCTGCGAGGCGAAGCAGCAGGAGATCGTCACGGCGGTGCGGGCCATCGCGAACAACCGCGGCCGCATCGAACTCTGCAACGAGCGCATTGCAGCGATGCGCCGCCGCGACGAAGAAGCCGCGAGCGACGCCGCCGACGAGGAAGCCGAAGAAGCCGCGCTCGCACGTCTGGCCGCGGCGGCGCGTGCCGCACGCGCCACGCCTGCCTGAGCCCGCACGAACAAACAAGCCCAACCATCCGCGCATGAACGACCTCTTCAACGCACTGCCGCAACTGGGCACCACCTTCGTCGGCTACATGACGCTGCTCGGCATCTGCTCGGTGCGCCTCCTCGTCATCATGTCGATGTTTCCGCCCACGGCCGACGGCGTGCTGCAAGGCGTGGTGCGCAACGGCGTGGCGATGCTGCTCAGTTCGTTCGTAGCGTACGGTCAGCCGGCTTCGCTCATGACCACGCTTTCCGGCGTGCATCTGATCGAAATCGGCCTGCGCGAGGCCGTGATCGGACTCGTGCTCGGCTATGCGGCCTCCACGGTGTTCTGGGTGGCCGAAAGCGCGGGCACCTACGTGGACGACCTCACGGGCTACAACAACATGCAGGTCACCAACCCCTTGCGCGAGGAGCAGTCCACGCCCACGGGCGCGCTGCTCTCGCAGGTGGCCATCGTCGCGTTCTGGACGCTGGGCGGCATGACGTTCCTGCTGGGCGTGGTCTACGAGTCGTATCACTGGTGGCCGTTGACTTCGAATACGCCGGTGGCCGCGAACATCTTCGAAAGCTTCGTGCTGCGCCAGACCGATACGCTCATGCAGACCACCGCGAAGCTCGCCGCGCCCATGCTGTTCATCCTGCTCATGATCGACTTCGCGTTCGGCTTCGTGTCGAAGTCGGCGCAGAAGCTCGACCTCATGACCTTGAGCCAGCCCGTGAAGGGCGCCATGACCGTGCTGATGCTGGCCTTGCTGGTGGGCATCTTCGTCGACCAGGTGAAAGACCAGCTCGTGCTCACGAGCCTCGGCGAGCAGTTGCGCGCCATCGCGACGGCGCAGCAGCATCGTTGACGCGCACCGTTCGCGCCTGCGTCACCATCCGTCACGCATCGAACCTCAACAGTTCTCAAATCGCGCGCGCCAATAAGATTTGTTGAAGATGTCAACCAAGGGCTCCGATACATTGGGCTCACATGGTCGCCTGTCAGGCTGGCCCTTCAACAAGGAGTGCACGATGTTCCTGACACCCTATTTCCCGCTCGCCGCCGCGCTTACCGTGCGCCGTCTGCCCGCGGGCTTTCTCGACAAGGTGCTCGAAGGCAATCTCGGCGCGGCGGGCGCGCAAGCCAACCGCTGGGCCGAAGACGCGCATCAGGGCACCGACATGCCGTACCTGCTGCAACTGCACGCGGACATGCAGATGACGCTCGGTATCGGCGACGAAGCCGAAGAGCAGTACCGCCGCGCGCAGAAGGTGATCCGCACGCCGCGCGAAGCCATTCGTGCCGCGTCGTGCCGCAACGCGGGCTGGCAGGCGCTGTTCCGGCACCGGCTCGCCACGGCGCTTTCATGCTTTGCGCGCGTGGTGGACGAGAGCGGCATCGACCCGCTGCAACGCATGGAGGCGCGGCTCGGCATCGTCTGCGCGCTGCACGAACTCGGGCAGTCGCGTGCCGCGGCCGAAGCGCTCGACGAACTCGCGGCCATGGCCGCGTCGTCCGCGGGCGGCGCCGTGAACGGCGAGCCTTCGTACTGGCGCGACGTCATCACGACGCTGCGTTTCGATCTCGCCGTGCAGCGCGAACTGCGCTCCGCGGCGGCGCTCTCGGACCACGCGTACTGGCAATCGGGCATGACCGACGACCGCACGCCGGGCAGCGGCGAAGTGACGGAAGCCGCGGACCTGCACGAAGTGGCGGCGCTGCGCGTGCGCGTGCCGCTGCTGCGCGAACGCATCGACTATCTGCGGCAACTGCGTGCGCTCACGCGCGGCAACCGCAATGCGATGGACGCGCTCACCGCGCATCTGAACTGGGCCCAGCACACGGGTCTGCACGAATACCTGCGCACCACGCGGCTCGAAATCGTGCTGGCCGCGCTCGCGTCCGAGTCGCCGCAACTGGCCGAAACGATGCTGGAGCCGCTGCATCGCATCGACTATGCGGCCTCCACGGGGCACCGCCAGCTCGAATATCTCTACTGCGTGGCGAAGGTGCGGCAGACGCAGGGCCGCACGCGCGAATCGATGCAGTTCTACAGCCGCTACGCGCTGATCTGCGCGCAGTGCCTGCGCGACGACGCGGCGGCCATCGTGCCGTTCGCCAATCGCGCGCCGCGCCACGGCGCGCAACTCGACGACGTGGGTGCACGGTTGCCCGCGAAGTACCGGCGCGCGTACCGCTATCTGCAGGAGAACCTCGATCGCCGCGATCTCTCGGTGCGCGAGGTGGCCGCGGAGGTGGGCGTCACGGAACGCGCGCTGCAAAGCGCGTTCAAGAACTTCCTCGGGCTCTCGCCCACGGAACTGATTCGCCGTCAACGCATGGAACGCATTCGCGCCGAACTGCTGCGCGACTCGTTCACGAGCGATCGCAGCGTGCTTATCGCCGCGAACAAGTGGGGCGTGCAGAACCGCTCCACGCTCGTGAACGGCTACCGCAAGCAATTCCACGAAGCGCCTTCGGAAACGCTGGAACGCTAAACGCCTTCGCATCGCGGGCGCCCCACGCCCGGCATGGCCCTCCACGCTGCGCGCCGCCGCTGGTCCCGGCGCGCGCGGCCGTGGAGGTCGAGACGTCCCCTCTCCCAACGAACGACGTTGTCTCCATGAATAGAAAAAAACTCGTCTGCGCCGTCTGGATAGCGGTGTTCGTCGCGACTGCGATGCCGGGGCTCACCGCCGATGCGGCGCCCATCCGGTGGCGCAATTCGGCGGTTCATATTTCGGTCGAAGGCAAGGATCTCAAGGACGTGCTGCGCGACTTCACCGCGGGGCAGGGCGTGCCGGCCACCATCTCCGGCGACGTGCACGGCACGGTGACGGGGCAGTTCGACATGTCGCCGCAGCGCTTTCTGGATACGCTCGCGTCCACCTTCGGCTTCGTCTGGTTCTACGACGGCAATGTGCTGTCCATCAGCGACGCCAACAGCGTGACGCGCCAGGTCATCAAGCTCGACCACGCGCGCGTGTCGGACCTGAAGGCGTCGCTCGACCAGCTGCACATTTCCAACCCGCGCTTTCCGATCATGTTCGACGCGGAGCAGGGCACGGCGCTCGTGAGCGGGCCGCCCGCGTACGTGCAGATGGTGGCCGACGTGGCACGGCGGCTCGACGACAACGCGGAGCAGCGTATCGGGTCGATGGTGCGCGTGTTCCCGCTGCACCACGCGTGGGCCGCGGACCACAAGGTGCAGATCGACGGCAATACGGTGAACGTGCCGGGCGTGGCGAATGTGCTCGCGAAGATGTACCACCCGCAGGGCAACGGCGGCCCGGATGGTAGCGATGCGGGCGGCCAGCGCAACGCCGTGCAGCCCACCATGCAGCGCTTGCAGCCCATGCAGGACGTGACGGGCAGCACCTCGGGCGGCGGCTACGAAGGCGGCGGCAATCCGCCGTTGCCGCCGGGCATGGCGGGCGCGGGCACGCCCACGGCGCTGGGCGGGCTCATCGCGGGCATGGGCGGCGGCGGCAATGGCGGCGGGGGCGGCGGCGCGCCGCTGCCGGGCTATGGCGGCGCCGGCGGCGCATATGGCGGATACGGTGCCAACGCCTCGCAGAGCGGCTATGGCGCCACACCCATGGGCGGCACGGACAACCTGCCCGTCATCGTCGCGGACCCGCGCACGAACTCCGTGCTCGTGCGCGATCTGCCGCAACGCCTGCCGCTCTACCAGACGCTCATCGACCAGCTCGACGTGAAGCCCAGGCTCGTGGAGATCGAGGCGCACATCATCGAGATCGACGAAGACGCGTTGAAGCA